>NZ_JAXCHE010000007.1:0-283525 GCF_037027505.1 Bacillus sp. 204(2023)
CCTAGCCAAGCAAGGCTAGGCATGTGGGAGTGCTTTTTCTGCACCTGAAATCAGATGAATATGTAAAGAAACAGCACAAAACAAAAAAGCTTGTAGAAAAAAACACCGTTTTCTCTACAAGCTGAAGCAAGAGGTTTCTTGCTTCTTTATTCTTTACAAACATACATACACGCAATAAAATGAATGAGAGTCAGTCATTATTGGAGGTGTTCCTCATGCCAAAACAAACATCGGGCAAATATGAAAAAATTCTGCAGGCTGCCATAGAAGTCATTTCTGAAAAAGGCCTCGACAAGGCTTCTATTTCTGATATTGTCAAAAAGGCCGGCACTGCCCAAGGAACATTCTATTTGTATTTCTCATCTAAAAATGCCCTCATACCGGCCATTGCAGAAAATCTCCTCACCCATACACTTGATCAAATCAAAGATAGGCTGCATGGGGACGAGGATTTTTGGACCGTTTTAGATATATTAATTGATGAGACGTTTCTCATTACAGAACGCCATAAGGATATTATTGTCCTCTGTTATTCCGGGCTTGCGATCGACCACTCCATGGAAAAATGGGAAACGATCTATCAGCCTTATTATTCCTGGCTTGAACAAATCATCAACAAGGCCATTGCAAACCTTGAGGTAACGGAAGAAATCAATTCAAAATGGACGGCCAGAACGATTATCAACTTGGTCGAGAACACTGCGGAACGATTCTATATCGGATTTGAACAAGATGAAAATGTTGAAGTGTATAAAAAGGAAATCTTTACTTTCTTAAAACGAAGTTTAGGTACTGCTTAAAAAATGACTGGGTAACACCGCTCATTTTTTAACGCCCTAAAAATGACTGACGTTCATTCATAAATTAGAGAGGTGTTTCATTTGAATTGGGTTCTTGTTTTTATTGCAGGGCTTTTAGAAGTTGTTTGGGCCTCTTCCCTCAAACATGCTGATTCGCTTTTGGATTGGATCATCATTTTTATCTTAATCGCGGTCAGCTTTATCCTGTTGATCCGCTCTTATCAAAAAATCCCGATGGCCGCGGCGTACACTGTGTTTGTGGGAATCGGAACCGTCGGAACATATCTGACTGGAATTGTTCTGGGCGAATCCTTCTCAGCAGCCCAAATGTTCTTTTTAGCTTTATTGCTGGCTGGCATTTTAGGAATGAAATTATTTACGAAAGAAAGCAAATCTCAGCCGGGAGGTGAACAATAATGGCATGGTTTTTATTAGTGATTGCCGGCATAGAAGAAATTATAGCTGCCATTGCCATGAAATATATAGACGGAACAAGAAAAAAATGGCCGATCATTGTGATGACTGTTGGATTCGGCTTATCCTTTTACTGTCTTTCCCAAGCGATGATGGTCCTGCCTGCCGGAGTCGCATATGCCGTCTGGACTGGCATTGGAAGCATTGGTGTTTCGGCGGTCGGGCTCATCTGGTTTAAGGAGCGATTTCAGCTTTCACAGGTGATTTCACTTTGCCTTATCCTAGCCGGCGTCATCGGCCTGCGTCTTACGTCATCTTCATAAAATCAAGGCATATACAGCTGTATATGCCTTTGCCATTAAGCTTCGTGATGTTTTTGAAGATGAAGCGGCGGCGGGATAAGCCAGCCTTTGTTTTTTAGCAGCCTTAAGTATTTTGCGCCGGTTGCCGCTTTCGACATATGAAATTGCCCAAACATCATGGCAATATCCTCACGAATCGATTGCCCCATCATTTTGCTGCATGTCACAAGACCTGCGGCATTTTGTGCTGCCGCGGAGGCCGCCACATCCGGATCGAGAAACCGTGCGCCAGGCGGAATATCGTTAAGATCTGCTGTCGGCGGTTCAGGAGAAGCCGGCGGCAGCGCCACCCCGTTTTCTTTCAGGATCGTGCTGACCTGTTTGATTTCATCTTGGCACTTCTCAATGGACTCACGAAGCAGCTTCTTCAGGTCGTCATCACCGACATGATTCAATAGCATTTGGTAATTGCCGACCATTTTATTGCCCGCCATCACATAACTCCATAAGCCGAATACCTCACCATAATGCATCGGTTCATCCTGCGGATTTCCGCTTAAAATACCCATGTTCATCCTCCTCGCAAATTCAATATCGCACACATTCCATAACGTGCCCGGTAGGAGGAAAATTTATGTTCCAGCGGGAGAGATTTATGAAACAAAACAAAAAAGACAAGAGCGGCAAAATGCCAAACCTCTTGTCTTTCCTCTTTTTATGTTCGCCTGCTAAACAGCCTTTTTTCTCAACCAGTTGATTCTAATTTTTTCATAAGCTTTTGAGCAATCTTCCTGTCAAACCCTCCAACAAGAATCTTTTTTCTTATCGTTTTTAGAGCCATGTACAGATTTTTTCCGTGTAAATATTCGATCGAAGTAAAAAGAAAAGTGAGATAAAAATGGGATAATGCATGATGAAATTGAATGATTAGGACAAGAGATGTTCATTCATCCATACAACAGACTCTAGATAAACATATACTGAATGATAGTTTTAATTTAGAAAGGAGAAACCAGCTTTGGCAAAATATCGGATTATGACCTTTGACGGCGGCGGTACCTTAGGTGCTTTAAGTTTACAACTGTTAAACAGATTGGCTAGGCAAAACCCGAAGTTAATTAGTCGAACCCATGTATTTTCGGGAAATTCAATCGGTTCATTTACTGCCCTTGCATTAGCAAGCGGAAGATCTCCGAGGGAAACACTTCAGTATTTTGAGGATGAAATCCTGCCCGCATTCAGCATTTCCCGGCCAGGCGGACCTGTTTTCAACCAACAATTACCCTATTCCGGTTTTATTAAAGCGGTAAGAAATTTTTTCCCGGAAGATCTTCAACTTATAGATTTAAGAAAACGAATTGTTGTCCCATCATTCAAATTATACTCTCAAAAACTGGACCGTTGGACTCCTGTCTTATTTCACAATTTTCCCGGCTCTCCCTATTTAAATGAAAAAGTGAGTGATGTCATACTGCGGAGTAGCGGTGCTCCTGCGACGCAACGGGCCTATCAAAACTATGTGGATGGGTATGTAGTAGCAACGAACCCTAGTACAGCCAGTATCGCGTTTGCAGTTGGTAAAGCCAACGTGCCATTGGATCAAATTGCGGTATTGTCCATCGGAACAGGTGAAGCCCCGACCCGGTTAAGAAGAGATACGAAGGGATGGGGAATGGTAAGTGCAGATAACATCCGCCCCGAAAATCTGAAGAACCTTCCTCCAAATTGGGGAGTTCTTTTGGACAGGTCGCCTAATGAACCTTTACTGCCATTTCTTCAGATGATTGCTGGCGGTAATGGGTACTATGAATCCATGGTCAGCGCGAATCTTCTGGGAGATCGTTTTTTCCGGTTAGATCCGCGGATTCCGAACTTCTCCAAAACGGACCCTGCCGTCGTTCCCGCTGTCATTGAAATTGCGAACAATACCAACTTACAGCCTGCGATTCAATTTATAGAGAAGAACTGGGGGAGCAAATAAATTTTTATTTTAAAACTATTCTCGCTTATCCAATTTTGTCCGAGAGAAGATTCTCAAAATAAATACAGGCAATGGGTAAAAAGAATTTTTTTCTTCTTGTTTTGACAATAAAGTTGTTTACAAGTGTAATGTCTCTTTGGATTCCAACAAGTAAACAATATTTTTGTAAAGTATCAGTAAGAACCGGATTTCTTTTTAAGTGTTATTCAAAGCCAATAAGACAAATAAATAAATTCAAAATGCCTCTTTTAAAAATGGTGGTTCAAATCGTGGAATGATTGATTTGAAGTTTATTTCAAAACTCGAAGGTTTACTATGCCTCTTTTTTCACACAAAAAAGACAAGAGCGGCAAATCGCCAAACCCTTGTCTTTCCTGTTGTTCTATTGGACGCGCTCGGAGGGATTCGAACCCCCGACAGACGTGGTACCGGAAACCACCGCTCTATCCAACTGAGCTACGAGCGCAGAATGACTGCGTTATGAGAACGTCAGCACAACTAATTATACGATAATTCCATTCAAATAACAACCCTCTATTTCGAGAGGCCGTTTTTTAAATAGACAAAGCATCTTAATTGGCAATCTGACATACGATGGTTTGAACCCCTGTATTTTTGGGGAAAATGGGAAAAAGAGACGACTTTGCATATCAGGCCAGCTTTTTGTTTGACCTTTATTGACCAAAAATGTATCATGTAACTACATACTTACCTAAAAGGTGAAGGAGGAGCATTATGAATTTAATACCTACAGTCATTGAACAAACGAACCGCGGGGAAAGAGCGTATGACATTTATTCTCGTCTATTAAAGGATCGTATCATCATGCTTGGATCTGCGATTGATGACAACGTTGCGAACTCCATCGTGTCACAGCTTTTATTCTTAGCAGCAGAAGACCCTGAAAAAGAAATTTCTCTTTACATCAACAGCCCGGGCGGCTCTATTACAGCCGGTATGGCGATCTATGATACCATGCAGTTTATTAAGCCGAAGGTATCTACAATTTGTATCGGTATGGCTGCGTCAATGGGCGCGTTCCTGCTTGCAGCCGGCGAAAAAGGCAAACGCTATGCGCTTCCAAACAGTGAAGTCATGATTCACCAGCCACTTGGCGGTGCGCAAGGTCAGGCGACAGAAATTGAAATTGCCGCGAAACGCATTCTCTTGCTTCGTGACAAATTAAACAAAGTCCTAGCTGAACGTACTGGCCAGCCGCTTGAAGTGATCGAACGCGACACAGACCGTGATAACTTCAAGTCTGCTGAAGAAGCGCTTGAATATGGCCTGATTGACAAAATTTTGACTCACACAGAAGACAAAAAGTAATAACACAACCTGCAAGAGCTGCGTCTCTTGCAGGTTTTTTCATTTCAAGGGATTGACTCCCTTAAACACTTTTTATTCTATACTGCTCCCATCCCTCATGTAACAGCTCAAGCGTCAAATCATTCGTCTGCCTCACAACTAGATCAGCACCAAGCATCGGCTGTCCTTGACCGACACCAACCGCAAACATCCCCGCAGATTTGATTGCAGAAATGCCGGCTTCTGCGTCTTCTATTGCCGCGCAATCAGCAGGGGAAACATCGAGCATCGCTGCAGCTGTTAAAAAGATGTCAGGATCAGGCTTCCCCTTCGCAAGAGTCGTCGGATCAACAATGGCATCAAAATCATCGATAATTGCCAAACGTCTTAAAATCTTAGGAGCATTGCGACTTGAAGATGCTAACCCGATTTTTATATTTTCGTTTTTCAATCGACATAGGAGCCTGCCAATCCCCGGTAAAAGATCTTCCGGCGTCAATTTGCCGATCAGCGTTTGATAATCGTGATTTTTCCGATGCATAAGTTCTTGTTTCTCCGCATTTGTATACTTTGTTTCCGCACCGCCAAAGATCAATATGCTTTCAAGTGACTCTTCTCTGCTGATTCCTTTTAGCCTTTCATTCATGTCTCTGTCAAAGGGGATATTGATTTGTTCTGCGATGTGCTTCCAAGCGAGAAAATGATATTCAGCCGTATCTGTTATCACTCCGTCTAAATCAAAAATGACCGCTTTCATATACTAATGCCCATCACAGCTTCATAAGGTTTGAGGCTAATACTCTTTAAGTCAGCCCGCTCCTGCGGATAGTTTGAAATCAGCACTTTCCAACGCTCATGAATCAGTTCTGGAGGCGCTTCGAACAGAGCCTTTTCTTCCGATAAATTCACAACGACAAGAAGCTTTTCCCCTTGATATTCTCGAAGGTAAGAAAAGACCTGCGGATCATTCTCCTGCAACAGCTGATAATCGCCATATATCATAATCTTATATTGCTTTCGTAATTGAATGAGCTTCTGATAGTAAAAGAAAATCGAATCTTGATCTTTCAAGGACTCTTTCACATTGATATCTTGATAGCGGGAATTTACCGGTATCCACGGGTCTCCGGCTGTGAATCCCGCATGTTTTCCGGCATCCCACTGCATAGGTGTTCTCGCATGATCCCTTCCTTTTATCATCACGGCTTTGACAAACTCTTTTTCTGACATCGTTTTGTTTTCGACGACTAGTTCACGATATGCATTCTTTATTTCAAGATCATCATACATCTCCAGCGGCATATCGCTGTTGACCATGCCGATTTCTTCTCCCTGGTAAATAAACGGCGTTCCTTTCATGCCGTGCAGAACCGTTGCAAATGCCTTCGCACATTCTTTACGCAGCTTCCCGTCATTGCCCCACCGGGAAATAACCCTCGGCTGGTCATGGTTCTCAAAATAAAGGGTATTCCAGCCGACATTCATTAACCCGGTCTGCCACCTTGTCATCGTCTTTTTTAAAGCAATCAAATCAAACGGCTTGATCTGCCATTTCCCATTTGGCGAGTTTTGTTCTGTATCAATATCCATATGTTCAAATGTAAAGATCATATTCAGCTCTTGCCTGCTTGCATCTGTGTACTTTTTCGCCTCTTCAATATCAGAGCCGTTTGCCTCTCCGACTGTCATGCAGTCGTAATGAGAAAGCACTTCCCTGTTCATCTCTTGAATAAACTCATGAAGACGTGGGCCGTTAGAGTGATAACGGCCGACAATATAGCTGCGGCTGTGATTCGTTTCGTAGTCCGGAAAATCGGTGTATTTAGAAATAGAGCCGATCACATCCATCCGCCAGCCGTCAACGCCTCTATCCATCCAGAATCTCATTACATCATAAACTTCCCGGCGAACGGCGTCGTTTTCCCAATTTAAATCAGGCTGTTTTTTCGAAAAGTAGTGCAAATAATACTGCCCTGTTCCTTCATCGTATGTCCACGCTGAGCCTGAAAAGATCGATCCCCAATTATTCGGCTCTGAGCCGTCCGGTTTAGGATCTTTCCAAAAATAATAATCCCGGTAAGGATTGTCCTTCGACTTGCGGCTTTCAGCAAACCAGGCATGCTCATCCGACGTGTGGTTCACGACCAAATCCATGACGATTTTCATTCCGCGTTTATGGACTTCATCAATCAGCTGATACATATCTTCATTTGTCCCAAACTTTTCGTACATGTTTTTGTAATCGCTGATATCATATCCGTTGTCATCCTGCGGGGAATCAAATACCGGGGAGAGCCAGATGACATCCGCCCCGAGGTTTTTGATGTAATCTAGCTTTTGAATCACACCTTGCAAATCCCCGAATCCATCTCCATTGGCATCATAAAAACTGCGCGGGTAAATTTGATAAACGACAGCTTCTTTCCACCATTCACTCATTAGGCGTTCTCCTTTCACATCGTCCCTGTAGGACAATTGGTTCCTCATAGACGTTCATGTGCAGCGGCTCACCTTTTACAAGCTCAAAAATAACGCGCTTTTCGTCAACCGTCACATTGATTAATCGGTTTCGATAATTGATGTTGAATGAATATTCGTCCCATTCTTTCGGCAAAAACGGAGCAAATGACAGCGTCTCATTCGCGGTGCGCATGCCTGCAAAGCCATGTACGATTGTCAGCCAGCTACCCGTCATTGAAGTAATATGCAAGCCTTCTTCCGTATCATGATTGTAATTATCAAGATCAAGCCTTGCTGTGCGCTTATATAATTCGAGCGCTTTCTTTTCCAGCTTGAGTTCGGCTGCGAGAATTGCATGGACAGAGGGCGATAGGCTTGATTCATGAACAGTCATCGGCTCATAAAATTCAAAGTTTCGCCGTTTTTCTTCTATTGTAAAACGGTCATTAAAAAGATAAATGCCTTGGAGAACATCTGCCTGCTTAATAAAATTGGAGCGGAGAATCTTGTCCCATGACCATTTCTGATAAAGAGGCCGCTCCGCTGGATCTAATTCATCAACTGCTTGCAGATCTTTGTCCAAGAACGTGTCATGCTGAACGAAAATTTGCAGTTCTTCACTATACGGATAGTACATGTGCTGGATGATTTCTCTCCAGACTTTCAATTCTTCTTCCTGCACATCCAGAAGGCGGCGTTTCTCCGCTGAGATACTTTCGAGACTTTGTAGAGTATACTCCAACGTCCAAGCCGCAATGACATTCGTATACCAATTGTTGTTAACGTTGTTTTCGTATTCATTCGGCCCTGTGACGCCATGGATCATATACTTGTATTTTCGTTTCGAGAAGTGAACACGGTCGGCCCAAAATCTGCTGACTGCCACAAGTACGTCTATCCCGTATTCTTCCATATAGTCACAGTCGCCTGTATAATTGATATAATTGTAGATCGCATAACAGATCGCGCCATTGCGGTGAATTTCTTCAAAGGTGATTTCCCATTCGTTGTGGCATTCATCACCTGTGAACGTCACCATCGGATAAAGTGCCCCCTTCATCCCCAATTTTGCCGCGTTTCGTTTGGCAGCCTCCAACTGATGATAGCGATACAAAAGCAGGTTTTTCGTCACCTCCGGCTCGGCTGTCGCCAAATACATCGGAACGGCGTACGCCTCAGTATCCCAATATGCTGCACCTCCATATTTCTCGCCAGTAAATCCTTTCGGCCCGATATTCAAACGGGCATCGCCCCCGTAATATGTCGAGAATAACTGAAAGATATTGTAGCGGATTCCTTGTTGTAGCTCCTCATCTCCTTTAATCTCAATGTCCGCTTTTGCCCATCTTTCCTTCCATCGATCAGTGTGCCTCCGTTTTGCGTTTTCATAGCCGTACTCAACCACATCCGCCAAAAGCTCCTTGGCTTTCGATAAAAGCTCTTCCTCACGAAAATCACGTGAAGTCGTGACAATCACAAACTTTTTCAATGATGCCTTCGTTTGATAACTGTAGCGATTCTCGACATACATTTCAGTCGTTTTAAAGCTTTCATGGACAAAACCCTCCGTCTCGTTTGCCATTGCGGCTAATACCGTGAAGCGCGGTGTTCCAAATGGATTTTCGATCGTTTTTGCCGCTAAATGGCCGCTGTGAGAATCAGCACCTTTCGCTTCCTCCTGCCAAAACTGTTCTTGGTAGTTAGAATCTTCATTTGCCACGTTTCCATCCAGGTAAGGAACAAGCGTAATGACAGCATCTCCCGTCAGGCACTCCGCTTCATAATGAATCGCACAGAGTTCTTTTACAGCCAGGCTAAGAAACCGCTCTGACCTGATTCTGACGGTTTTATCTTGAATGCGGACAACAGCGCTTCGCCGCAGAATCCCCTCTTTCATATTGAGTTCTACCTTAAATGATTCGATTGGGTTTTGATGGAGATCGATTTTTTCACCGTCAACATATAAGCCTATGCCCATAAAGTTCATCGCATTGATCACTTTTCCGAAATATTCTGGATACCCGTTTTTCCACCAGCCTACTCGCGTTTTGTCGGGGAACCACACGCCTGCAATATATGTGCCTTGGTGACTGTCGCCTGAATAGCCTTCTTCAAAATTCCCTCTGACCCCCATATAGCCATTGGCAAGAGACGTCAGGCTTTCCAGCAGACGTGTATGCTCCTTATTAAATGTATTTGTTTTGATTTTCCATTCATCAATCTCAAATAACCGCTGATTTATCATCATTTCCTCCCGAATGTAAGTTTCCATTATCACGGCGGGTTTTGGTCAAATATCTAAATGCAAAAGAGATCATCAAAGTAACGCCACACGAATGGATCATCAATACGGTAATCAAATCAAAATGAACCATGCCGCTAGCAGCTGCCGCAAATGCCGGCAGTGCCGAGGCGCAAATCGCTATAGAGGCCGCTTCCTTGAATGATGCAATAGAGACCATGTTTGATATTTTTGTGATCCAGAGGCCTCCGGCAAGAACAAACGTTAACAAAAGCTGGATCATAAAGATTACCGCATATGCCAGCATCATGATCATCGGCTTATACTGTGCCAACCATAATGTATCGATCAAAACCTCTACATCATGGGCGTTTGGCTTCTCGAGCTTAACGTCCATTTTCGCATAGCCAACAGAAAACCCCGTTTCGTTTTGATCGGTGATCATCAGTTGATCAGGTTGAAATATGATGGCGTTTTCAAATCCAGTTACTTTCAATCGCCCATTTTCACCGCTCGTATCATATTCATGCTTCATATCGACCGCCATCACATTCTGCCCATCTTCAATCCTCTCAGAGCTCTTCCCGCCTGTTAGTTTTCCGTTCCTGATTTGAAAACCCTGCAATTGATCAGCAAATTGATCATTAACTCCTTGAATCGCTGACGGCATGAAAGATGCAACGCTGAAGCGATCCATTTTCACAAACGAAACCGCTAACGGCGTCATTAAGCAGGCCGTTAAAAACAGAAAGAGAAAAGAGAGCTGCAGCCAGCTGAAGGTATTCCCGTAGCGGCAAACACCTGATGGAGATGCAGCCGCTTTCAGGCAGCGGATGATAAAGCTTTTATTCTCCAGATTCTTCATTGAATTACCCCTTTGTTCCGCCGGCTGTCAAACCGGACACAAAGTTCTTTTGGAGAAAAAAGAATAGAACGCATATCGGCAGTGCGGCAAGGATGGCACCAGCCGCAAATAGAGCTACTTTTTGCTGCTGCGGATTAGAAATAAAGGATTGTAATCCTACAGCGATGGTCAGCCTTTCCGGTGAGCGAAGCAGAAATTTCGCCAGCAAATAGTCGCCAAACGGTGCCATAAACGCCCAAAGCGCTTGTACCGCGAGCATTGGCTTAACAAGCGGCAGAACAATTGAAGCGAAAATCCTTAGATGTCCCGCTCCGTCAATTCGCGCGGCTTCATCAATTTCTCTCGGCACAGTATCAAAATAACCTTTCATCAGCCACGTGTTCATCGGAATTCCGCCGCCGATATAGATCGCTGTTAAAAACCAGTATTGATCGAGTGCGCCTATTAGCATCGCCAAGACATAAAAAGCAGTCAGCGCCGCCATTGTCGGCACCATTTGAATGATTAAAAAGAATATCAGGCTCTTTTTTCTGCCTGCAAACCGATAGCGGCTGTACGAGTACCCGGCAAGTGTCACGATTGTAACCTGCAAAACCATGACCGATAGCGCGATGACAAGTGTATTGCTGTACCAATTGAGATAAAGTGTTTCGTCAAATAGCCGCTTAAAATGATCCAATGTCCAAGAACCCGAAAAATCGAGCTGAAAAGCCGCCGAATTCCCCAAACGGAAGGCTGATGATGCCGTAATCAGCAACGGATATATAATGACAATACTTAAAAGCGTCAAAAAGAAATACGTACAGATTTTATTAAGCATTCTGGCAGTGCTCGCGTTCACCTACATAACCTCCTCATTGCCAAAAGCATTCGATTTTTTGAAAGCAATCAGTGAAATTCCAATGACAATGAAAGAAATTAACAGGGTCACAGCCGCCGCAACGGAATATTGGGGTGATGTGCCTGTTGTCAGTTTATAAATCCACGAAATTAAGATATCGGTCGACCCGGCCCCGGCTCCCGCACTGCCTGGCCCTCCCTCATTAAATAAATAGATGATCGAGAAATTATTGAAATTAAACGTATACTGAGTAATCATCACGGGTGCTGTCGCAAATAAAATCATCGGAAATGTGATATGCCGAAAACGCTGAATAAAAGTGGCCCCGTCAATCTTTGCCGCTTCATACAATTCACCTGGAATCGCCTGAAGCACTCCCGTTACCATGACATAAATATATGGAAAGCCGAGCCACGTTTGAATCATAATGAGGGCTGTCTTTGTCCAGAAAGGATCGGTCTTCCACGCGATCGCAGGCAGCTCTACAAACGGCAGGTGATTGAATAGTGGAATCACCTGTGCATTCACCGCTCCTATGCTGTCGTTAAACATGTTGGAAAAACTCATGATTGTAATAAAAGCCGGAACAGCCCATGGAAATAAGAAAATCATTCGAAATATCCGCTTGCCTTTTATAAAATCCTGATTGACGAAAAGTGCCGTCACAATCCCTAAAATGATTTGCAGCGTTGTTGCACAGATTGTCCAGATAACCGTCCAGCCCAGTACATTCACAAATGTTTCACGATAGGAGCCAAGGAAAAAAATATTCAAGAAATTTTTAAACCCGACCCAGTCAATCAGACGATTAGGCGGAATATGATAAAAATCATAGTTTGTTAATGCAACAAACAGAGTCACCAAAACCGGAAAAATAATCACAAACACCATCATGATATATGCCGGCAGTGTAAATAGATATGGAAACCCTTTATCGCCCGCATGACAGATCATATCCTTGACTGTTGTATTGACTTCCAAACCCGCCGCTTTCATTGCGGCGGTCTTACGCGAATCATGAATATTAAAGATATAGAACATGAGGAAAATCATTGTCACGATCAATTGCAGCGTGCCTTCAATCAGCATAAACAGCGAGTGATCTTCACCGGGAACACTTCCCAATGTCATCAATCCGGTTAGCGCCTGTATACCGAAAACGCATAATTCAAAAGCAAACAAGCCTGTGATGGCAAGAAATAAGAGCCCCTTTGACAACTGCTGATTCGCAATCTGCCCAAGTCCTGGAATGATCGATAAAAGCCCTGCCTTTCGTTTTTGCTTTGCAAGTGTGTGATGTTTATTCATTTTTCCGCCCTCTATTCTTCCGGACGCTATCCCGCCGTTTTATTTCACATACTTTTCTTTAATATTTTCCTTTATGACGTTTACAGCATCATTCGCTGATGTTTGTGTCGATTTTTTTCCTGAAGCTGCATCAAAAATTAAACTTTCCGCTCCTGTCCATACTTCAGCCATTTCCGGAATATTTGGAGTCGGCGTTGCTGTTTCATATTGTTTAATCACAGCTGACGTCAGTTCATTCTTTTGCTCATCGGCTTTCTTCCTTGCAGCCGTGTTGGCCGGAACTTCGTTTGTATCCTCATAAAAAGCGAAAGCATTGGCATCATTTGCAGCATACTCAAGCCATTTTTCAGCCAGCTCGGGCTCTTTTGTATATTTCGAGGCAACCCAGCCCTTCCCGCCAGCAAAAGGGGCGTATTCTTCTCCATTTGGCAATGTCGGAATGGGAGCCGCTCCGTAGTTCAATTTAGCCTCTTTATAGTTGGCAGCTGACCAAGGACCGCCAATGATCGCAGCCGCTTTGCCTTCTAAAAACATCTGCTGAATAAAGTCGTCTGCGCTTGAATTGTCTTGCATTCCTTTCGGCCAATATGTTTCAAACCATTTCTCCGCATATTTCACCGCTTCTACAGCCCCTTTATTGTTCAGGCCGATGTCCCCGGAATCTGTGCCGTTTTTTCCAAACACATATCCGCCGTATCCAGCCAATAAGCCGTACGACATATAAAAGTCAGTCCATTTTGCTAAAAATCCGGTTGATTTTCCTTTTTCCGAAGCAAACGCGAATCGAGGATCTTCCGTTAACTTTTCAAGGTCTTTAAATGTTTTTGGCGCTGTTTTTAAAAGATCTTTATTGTAATACAAAATAAGTGTCTCAATGACTAGCGGCATTCCGTACACTTTGCCGTCAACTGTCACCTGCTGCATTTCTTTATCACCAAAGCTTTTTGTATGAGATGGCTTAATGTCAAGCAAATGTCCTTGCTGTCCCAAACCGCCGATCCGGTCATATGCAGCAAGCATAACATCAGGCGCATTACCCGCCGGGCCATCAAGGGGAAGCGCCTCCAACTGTTCGAACATTTGCTTTTCAATAATTTTTACTGTGACATCATTCTCTTTTTCGAACTTTGTTTTTATGCTTTCAATGTATTCTTTATACGTTTCTTCGACAGACACAGTCAGCACCTTTTTGCCATCAGCGCTTGCTGGATTTTTTGAATTTGAGCAGGCGGCAAGGCCGATTGCCAGGAATGATGCCGCCAATATGGCGAACCCCTTTTTTAAAAGAACCATCTCTTTTCCCCCTTCTATTTACGAAACTATAACAATTGTATTGTCATATAGAAAGCGGTTACAACAACTTTTGATTTGTTACCGATAACAGAATGTTATACGGGGGGCGGCAGCACTCAAAATCAAAAATTCTCCCGGCTGAACGGTAATGACATCGTGATGATGAAGCGGCTGCTCTGTCCATGCATCACAGATTTTCTTATTCCTATCAATATTCAACTCTCGTAAACTGACGTGTTGAACCACATTCCCTTGATTAAAGAAATAAATCAGTATTTTTTCATCAAGAGTCCGCGAAAAGCTAATAAAATCATTTTTGTCGTCCAGCAGATTCCACTCAAGATGTCCTTCAGTCAATAAAGTGCTTTCCTGCTTGCGTAAAGCAATTAACCGATTCATAAATTGCAGCATGTCTTGGTTTTGCTTCTCCTTTTCCCAAACCATACATTTCCGGCATAATGGATCATTTTCGCCGTCCAGCCCGATTTCCGTCCCGTAATAGATGCATGGTGAGCCTGTCTGGGCAAACATAAAGGCCAGCAACGCGCGTGCTTTCTTCTCATCATTGCGGCATCTGGTCAAAAGGCGCTTTGTATCATGGCTATCCAGTAAATTAAACATCACCTCATTGGCCTGCTTCATTCCATTCATCAAATGTGCATTGACACGGTAGGCCATACGTGAGGCTGGGATCGTCCGGTCAGCAAAATATTCAATCATAGGCTCTGTAAAAGGGTAATTCATCGCCGCATGAAATTCATCCCCTCTAAGCCAGGGTTCGGCAGAATGCCAGATCTCACCTAAAATATAAACGTCAGGCTTTTCTGCTGATACAGCCTGCCTGAATGTCTTCCAAAACACGTGATCCACTTCATTTGCGACATCCAAACGCCAGCCGTCAATGTCAAATTCGCGAATCCAGTACAAAGCAATATCAAGCAAATATTTCTGCACTTCGGGATTAGCCGTGTTTAGCTTCGGCATATCAGCTGTAAAAGCAAACCTGTCATAATTGTCGTCTGTGACGGGAAAAGAGTGAATATGGAACCAGTCCTTATAGCGGGATTGATCTCCGTTTTTGACGACATCCTGCCATTGCGGAGACGCGCTTCCTATATGGTTAAAAACCGCATCTAGCATAATTCTCATCCCCCGCTGATGAAGCTGGCTGACCAATGTACGAAAAATCTCTGGATCCCCGAAATGCGGATCAATAGAAAAGTAATCCAGCGTGTCGTATTTATGATTAGAAGGCGCGGAAAAGATCGGCGTCAGATAAATGCCGTTCACCCCTAAATCCTCTAAATAATCAAGCTTGTCAACAATTCCTTGTAAATCCCCTCCAAAAAAATCATTGACGCCCGGGTCCTTGCTCCCCCACGGCAATGCATTCTTCGGTGACAAGTCTTCTCTTCCATTTGCAAAACGTTCCGGAAAAATTTGATACCAAACCGTTGACTTGACCCATTCAGGCGCTTGAAATGTATCAGCCTCGTGAACAAACGGAAATTTAAAGTAATAATGAATCGTTTCCAGTGTTTTTTCGTTATAAGGGCATACACCCGAACTTCCGAAAAAGATGTCTTCATGATCGTCTGTTACAACAAACGCATATTGTAAACGCCTAAATGGCGGCACCACTTCAGCAAACCAATAGTCATGCATTTCTGTTGCAGCAATTTTTCTCATCGGCTGCTCGTTTGCCGACCATTTGCCGTCGTTGTACTCATAGGGATCACCCCAAATGAATCGAATGTGATCTGCATCACCTTTTTTCGTCCGAATCTTGATATGCACAGTCCGCCCATCATAAGAATAAGCATCTGTGCTGAATGGCTGGTGGTGAATCGCTGCATATTCCATCATGTTTCCCCCTTTGATTTCCGTTTTATTGAAGCCGGCTCATAGTTTGAAAGTATCATGATGAAATTGTGGGAACAATCCTTTTCACCCTGTTACCGATAACAGAATAAGGCGCTTACAGCGTTGATTGTCGTACAATTAGCTCTGGTTCAAAAAATAGGCTTCCTTGTGCAGCACCGTCTTCATTCATTTTTTTCAGCAACATTTTCGCACAGGCTTCCCCCATTTCAACAACAGGCTGTCTGACCGTAGTCAAGCGCGGCGAGGAGATGCGATCAAGAAACACACCGTCATTCCCGGTAACCGCAACGTCTTCTGGAATTCGCTTTCCAAGGGATTGCGCCGCACGAATAACGCCGAGCGCGATTCGATCAGATGCGCAGACAAATGCAGCCTGATTGTCCATGGATTTCAGCAGTTCTCTTGCAAGGCATTCACTTTTCTTAGAACTGTTGTCGATCCGAAACATATTCGATTTTTTAAAGGTTTTATTCATCGCCCGTATATACCCCTGTTCTCTTGCACGTTCGAAAGGCTCATCTAAATCAATGCCAAAAAAGACAACTTCCCGCTCCCCCAGCCCCATAACATGGCGGGTTGCCATAAAAGTGCCTTTCTCGTTATTCACATCGATAAAGTCATAGCCCATTTCATTTTGTCCAAATACGACGAGCGGCTTCTCAAACGCTTTTATTACACCTTCAAAATCGTTCTTTCTCAAGCCGGTGGCAATAATGCCGTCACATTGGCCAATATTAAGAGAATTTCTTGTCACAAGCTGGAGAGCATAATGATTGCGATCCAGCTCCCTGCTGATTCCTGTCAGCAGGTTCATGTAATATGGTTCTGTCGTATCCATTTCCTCAAGTATCAATAGTTTCACAACCTGTGTTCTGTTTTGCACGAGCGCTCTCGCCGCATAATTAGGGATGTAATTCAGCTCTTTCATCGCAGAATGAACAAGCTTTTTCAATTCATCTGTCACCGTCTCAGGGTGATTGATCACTCGTGATACCGTCATTTTCGAAACATTTGCTTTTTTCGCTACATCTGACAATGTTGCCATTTTCATCCCCTCCTTATCTGTGCTTATTATCCAAACTAGTGATAAAGTCCTCTATTACTGCTAAATATACGATGCAGGCAAAAGAGAAATAAAAAAGAGATTTCCCTTAAGGAAACCTCACTTTGTTAAAAACACTCGATTTTTCATGAATTCATACGCTAGGTGGCAGACTCATTCTCTCCACTTCCACGAGAAAGTCTCTTTTTTAAATTTCTGTCCACTTTTTTTCTAAAATCGGATAAGAATAATTTTGCATTTGCTCAATTAACTCATCCGGCCGTGACGAGCTGTGAATCAGTTTTAGGTGCGATTCGTTAGAAAACCCTTCTTGAATGCTGTATTTCACCATTTTCATCATTGGTTCAAAATATCCGTTTACATTGTACAGTCCGATTGGCTTTTGGTGGATGCCGATCTGTGCCCAGCACAGCACTTCAAATAATTCTTCATATGTACCGAAGCCGCCCGGCATCGAGATAAAGCCGTCCGCCAGCTCGCTCATTTTAGCCTTTCGTTCATGCATCCCGTTTACTTCAATCAGCTCAGTCAGATTCTGATGGACAACCTCCCCGCTGAACAAACCGCTCGGCATGACCCCGATTGCAGTTCCGCCGTTTTCCATAATCGCGTCGGCAATCGTTCCCATCAAGCCGACGCGGGAGCCCCCATAGACAAGGCCGATTCCCTGCTCAGCCATATACACGCCAAGCTCTGCCGCTTTTCTTTTATACGCTTCATTTCCCCCAGGGTTTGATCCCGCAAATACACAAATGGTTTTCATCTTGTCATCTCCGCATCTATATATCGTGTTAAACATTCAAAAACACACTATATATTGTCCCATCTTCATGTGATAATATCAATATGAAATACATAAAGAATGCAGGAGTGATGAGGTTGCAGCTGGCTGATGCAGAAAAATGGATGAAAGAGTTTTACGAAAAAAGAGGCTGGACAGAATACGGACCTTTTATTCGCGTCGGCTTTTTAATGGAGGAAGCCGGAGAACTGGCCCGGGCTGTCAGGGCGTATGAAATCGGCAGAGACCGGCCGGATGAGAAAGAATCGTCACGCGCTGAGCAAAAACAAGAATTGATTGAAGAAATGGGAGATGTCATCGGAAATATCGCCATTCTTGCTGATATGTATGGTGTCTCTTTAGAAGACGTCATGAAGGCCCACCAAGAAAAACTGACAAAACGATTTGAGCATGCATAAAAAAGCGGCCGCGATGGCCGCTTTTTTTAACCTGTGATTTCATCATGGTGATCAAAGAAATGCTGCTTTCCTATTTTGTGAAAAAGGCCTGTTTTATGCAGCAGCTCCTTCGGCTGCGATTGCAATCCTACAATCATCAGCTTTCCATTGTGGCGCTTAATTCGATTCATAATGTTCCCAAGCACCGCTTCAGCTGACGTATCCATATAGTGCACCTTATTCATGAGCAGAATGAGGGTTTTCGGTTTTTTCTGTACATGCTCCAGCAATGACGATTCAAGGGAATCAATTGATCCGAAAAACAGCGGCCCTTCTATGGCATACATGCTGACAGATGGATCTTCTCTCTTCGCCAGAACAGGATGCGATTCCTGATTGTGGATGCGGGTCGCTTCGCTCATTCTTCTGATAAAGAACACAAATGCAAGCAGCAATCCGGTTGCCACACCGATGATTAAGTCAAACAGAACCGTAAGGGCGAAGGTCGCCGCCAAAATAAAGGAATCAGCGTTTTTCAATCTCAGCATGTTTGCGACTTCCTTGCGCTCACTCATATTCCATGCGACCACCATGAGAATCGGTGCCATACTGGCGAGCGGCACATGGGACGCATAAGGTGCAAATACAAGCAGGACAAGGAGAACCACTACACCGTGAACGACGCCGGAAACAGGGGAAACCGCTCCGTTTTTTATATTGGTCGCCGTTCTGGCAATCGCTCCTGTAGCCGGAATTCCGCCAAACAGGGGCGCTGCCATATTCGCAATTCCCTGGCCGACAAGCTCCTTGTTGCTGTCATGCTTTGAGCCCTTCATGTTATCAGCGACCATTGCGGACAAAATCGACTCAAGTCCTCCAAGAAGCGCGATGACAAGCGCAGCCGGAAACAGCATAACCATTTTATCCAAAGTAAGCTCAGGAAACTGAAATTCAGGCAAATGGCGGGGGATTTCTCCATAAGTTGACCCGATCGTTGCCATGCGGTCAGGGAAAAAGACAACCGCGATCACTGTGGAAATAAGAAGCGCCAACAAAGCGCCCGGCACTTTAGGCATCACCTTGGCGGATACAAGCAAAATGACGAGCCCGATCACAGCTGTCAAAATGGCATACACGTTAAAGGTGCCGAGCTGCTGCACAATTTCAAACATGTTGTGATGAAAGTTCTCATGTTTTTCAACATTTCTCAATCCGAGAAAATTAGCGATTTGTTCCGTAAAGATCAGCACGGCAATTCCGGCTGTAAAACCGACGATAACGGGTTTGGGCACGAATTTCATTATTTTTCCGAGCTTAAACAGCCCAAACAGCACCAGCATTACCCCTGCCATAAACCCCGCAATCAGCAGATTCTCTAATCCGTACTGCACGATAATGCCGAACAGTATCGGGACAAAGGCGCCTGTCGGACCGCCAATTTGATATTTAGATCCTCCGAACAAAGAGATACAAATCCCCGCTATAACAACAGTGTACAGCCCGTATTCGGGCTCGACTCCCGAGGCAATGGCAAACGCCATTCCTAAAGGAATTGCCACGACACCTACTACGATACCTGCAATTAAGTCTTTCTGAAATTTCTGTAAATTGTATCCTTTGAATCTCCCTGAGAATCGCATATTTTGTTATAACCTCCCTTATGAGTGATTGTTTATTAGCTCAGTTTCATAACCGTTAATGACCACATCAAGTTTTCCTGTTTCAGGGTGAATGACAAGCCCGTGAACCGGCACCTTTTTCGGAAGCAGCGGATGGTTCTTAATCATGTTCACACTGTGGGAAACGCTTTCTTCCACGCTGTGAAAACCAGTCAGCCACGTTTTCAAATCGAGTCCGGCACTCGTCAGCAAATTCAGGCAGCTATCCTCCACCCCGCGCTCCTTTGCTTTCTCAAGAATCGAGGACGCATTCAGCCCTGACATTCCGCATTCATGATGGCCGACAATGCATACCTCTTCAGCCTGCAATTCATAAATCGCGACCAGTATGCTTCGCATCACGCTTCCAAATGGGTGAGAAACGATGGCTCCCGCGTTTTTTACAATTTTAGCATCACCGTTTTTAAGCCCCATTGCTTGCGGAAGAAGTTCTGTAAGCCTTGTATCCATACAGGTGACAATGACGAGCTTTTTCGAAGGAAACTTTGTCGTTTTGTACGGTTCATACTTCTTCTCACTGACAAACCGCTGATTGTGTTCCAAAATTGATGTTAAAGAAACCATTTGATTCATCTCCCATCCATATGATTTTGCAAGCCTTCTTACCCAGCTTACAGTAAGGAATTATAGCATAGGAATAAGCCAAGAAAAGGCTTTCAGAAAAAGACACTATAATTGGACTGTATAATCAAAACATAAACATTTATATCTTTCAAAGATAATAAAATTTATATTTAATGAATCCTATAATCCGGCTGCAGCTCGCATATTGATGATTTGTCTGACAAAAAATATGGGTGAATTCTGATAATTAAAAAACTTTTTTAAGCAGATTTAGCTGTTCGATCTTCATTTTAAGTTCAAAAGAACCAGAAAATAAAAAGAACGCAGCTATATTTTTAACATCTATTTATTTCCGATATAATGAAACAGACAACAGCCATAAAGGGGGAGCCTTGTTGAAACCATTTGTATTTATCACAAAACCGATTCCTGAAGAGATTGAAGCATTCATCGGTGAACATTGCCGTTATGAAGTATGGCAGGGGGATACGCTTCCGAGTGACGTGCTATTTGAAAAATTAAAAGATGCGGACGGAATTTTAACGTCAGGGACTTCCGGGCCGTCAATCAATCGTGAGTTGCTGGAACACGCGCCTAAGCTCAAAGTGGTCAGCAACCAATCAGTAGGCTACGATAACTTCGATATAGAAGCAATGAAAGAAAGAGGAGTCGTCGGCACTCATACACCTTATACACTGGATGACACAGTTGCAGATCTGGCTTTTTCACTGATTCTGTCTTCCGCCAGACGTGTTGCCGAACTGGACCGTTTTGTCAGAGCAGGAAAATGGGGAACCGTGGAAGAGGAAGCGCTTTTCGGAATTGATGTTCATCATCAAACGTTAGGCATTATCGGCATGGGCAGAATTGGAGAACAAGCAGCGAGACGCGCCAAATTTGGTTTTGATATGGAAGTGCTTTATCATAACCGACATCGCAAACAAGAAACAGAAGACAGCATCGGCGTTAAATATGCAGAGCTTGATACATTGCTGGAGCAATCTGATTTTATTCTTCTCATTACGCCGCTGACTGATGAAACCTATCACATGATAGGAGAACGCGAATTTAAGTTGATGAAGGATTCAGCAATTTTCGTCAATATTTCCCGGGGAAAGACAGTCGATGAAAAAGCACTGATTCGCGCTCTTCAGGAAGGCTGGATCAGGGGAGCCGGCTTAGATGTATACGAAAAAGAGCCTGTCACCCAAGATAATCCGCTTCTGCAGCTGGATAATGTCACGCTGCTTCCTCATATCGGTTCAGCAACAGCTAAAGTGCGCTTCAACATGTGCAAACAGGCCGCCGAAAATATGATTGCAGCCATTCAAGGACAAACACCGAAAAATCTCACAAGAGAATTTCAATAAATCAAAAATCCGGTCTGATAACAGACCGGATTTCTATTACATACGCTGAAGAACAGCACGCTTATAAATATGGCGGGTGACGATATAATAAACAGCCTGGAATACAAAATAAATGAAGATGACAATTACGGCCTCAAGAAATAAATTGGAATTCAGCATATTACTTAACGCTGCATACGCAAAGCCGGCGTGAATCGTACCTGCGATAAATGGGATGAAGAATAAAAATCCTATTTGCTTTCCAAGGATCGAGTGAATCTCTTTGTCCGTAACCCCTATCCTTTTTAACGCTAACACCTGCACTCTCGTATCTTCTATTTCCGTAAACATCCGCAAATACAGCATGCTTCCTTGCACGATAAAAAACAGCACGCTGACAAACAGACCAATAAACAGCATTAATGCAACTCCCTGCTTCACAATTTGATAACTAGGAGCACGTGTTTGAAAATCAGATGTATGTTCTTTCGGCACCATATTTTCAAGCTTTTCAGAGACATCCACCGTCTCCTGCCAATGCTCAAGCTCATAACCTACCAATCTCATCTGTTCCTTCAGCGGCACATCCTGTGACAGACTGTCAAAGCTCTTTTCGCTGACAACCAATAAACGGCTGACTCCATCGACAGACATCAATATCCCTTTGTTTTGCTGCTTTTTCATGACGTAGGAAAGGGTTTTTCCTGACTTCATATGAAATGCTGCTGTTTCCCCTTCTCCAAATGTGTCTTTCACCATCATTTGAAAAGAAACATTAATAAATGCTTCGTTTTCTTGTAAATGAATAACTGGGAACCCTTTTTCCTTTGCGATTTGATTATAGACTTTTTCTGAAATCAGCAAAGCTTCCGCTTCCATCTTCTTATTTCCATACGGCAAGTTTGACTGAAAAGTGACAGGAATCCCTGTGGCATCCACCTTATACTTGATAACAGCATGAGCTTTTTTCAATGTATTCTCAGCCGTCTCAGGCTTCATGACCTGAAAGCGGGAAGCATCCTTTTCCACCCAGGAAACAGACTGAGGAATGCTTTGCTCCTCCTGCCTTTGTAAATCGGAATAAAACATATAGATGACACCTGTAGCTGTTAATATGACCGCTGTAATGACAGAGGTTAAAAACAGCATGCGTGCATGATCCTTCAGCCTGAATATCATGTTGGAACGCACAATGATATTTGTGCCTTTGTAGAAGCTGTGTTTCTTTCGGTACAGCATGCGGAAAAACGCCACACTGCTTTGTGTAAAAAAGAAATACGTGCCAATTAACACTAAAATCAAAATTGGAAATACCCGAAACATCATGTCAATTGCATTGGCTGTTGCAGATAGATAATAACCGCTGCCAAGACATAGCAAAGACAATACAGTGAGCCATTTCGAATAAACCGGCAAACTTTTCGGCTTTTTGGCCGATTTAATCAGTTCAATGATTTCCAGCTTCCGAATCCGTCCCAGTGATAAAATGAGCAGCGTCTGAAACAGGATGAGAAAGCCGGCAATTGTCATCACAAACGCTTTCGGCACAATGGCAAACGAAATCGGCACCTTCACGCTGAGCATCCATGTCATGATCATAAAAAACAGTTTTGAAAATAACAGGCCTGCTCCAATGCCGGCCGCAATCGCCGCAAGAGAAATAAGTGACTGCTCATAATAAATCATCTTGCGAAGCTGCTGCTTTGATGTGCCAAACAGTGTCAGCAGCCCAAACTCTTTCTTTCTTGCCTGCAAAAACGCTGAATTGGAATATGTGATGAAAAATATACAAAACACAATGATGACGACAAGAGCTGCGCTCAAGCATGTTTTGACAAGGCTTCCGCCATATATATTGTCTTCATTGACATCAGGATGAAAAATAAATGATGTGAAGACAAAAAACACCGAAACGGCAAACACACAGCTTAAAAAGTAGGCCACATACCGTTGCAGATTCCCAAGAATGTTTTTACGGGCGATAGTTCTCAAATTCATGAAAATCGCCTCCCAACACACTCAAGGTATCCAATATACTTTGATAAAACACCTGCCTGTTTGTTCCTCTGTGAATCTCTGAAAAGAAACGTCCGTCTTTAATAAAAACAATTCGTTTACAGAAACTTGCTGCTGTGGCATCATGCGTAACCAACAGAATCGTCGCTTCCTTTTCCTCATTCAGCTGAGCCAGTGTGTTCATCACTTGCTTTGCCGATTTTGAGTCGAGGTTTCCTGTCGGTTCATCGGCAAGAATGAGCGCCGGATTGTGAATAATCGCTCTGGCACAGGCTGCCCGCTGCTGCTGTCCGCCCGACACCTCATATGTGCGGTGATCGAGAATATGCTTGATTTGCAGCGTATCCGCCAGTTCATCCAATCGGGCTTCCATTTCTCTCAGCTTTACCTTATCCAATGCGAGCGGCAAGAGAATATTTTCACGAATCGTCAGCGTATCAAGCAGATTAAAGTCCTGAAAGACGAAGCCGAGTTCTCTTCTGCGAAACAAAGCCAGCTCTTGGTCCTTTAACGTTTTCGGCTGAATGCCGTTGATCATCATCTCGCCCTGGGTCGGCTTATCAATGGTAGCCAGCAAATTCAAAAGCGTGGTTTTTCCGCTTCCCGACGGCCCCATAATCCCGACAAATTCTCCTTTTGACACACTGAGATCAAAGGCGCTGAGCGCTTGGTATGATATTGTTCCTTTATTTGAATAGTACGTTTTCGATAGGTTCGTTGTTTGCAACACGTTCATGTTCTGCTCCTCCTTTTTCTTTATTATAAAAAGGAAGTCAGCATCCTCCCATCGAACTTTCTTGCAATTCCGCTCCCCAACCTTACAATGCTGTCACATTCACGAGGGTGTCACTTGAAAACACGATGGTCATCACAGTGCCAGCCCCTTCTTTTGATTCCGCATACAGCTTATGGCCGAGACGGCTGCACACCTGTTTTGCTAAATAAAGGCCCATTCCAGTTGCCTCTTTCATGGTTCGTCCGTTTTCTCCGGTAAAAAACGCGTCAAAAATCCGCGGCAGATCCTGCGGCGGTATGCCGATTCCTTCGTCGGCAACCGACAATCGCGTCTCATGTCCCTGTGTTTCAATCCGGATTGTAATAGAGTCTCCCACACCTTGCTTTGAATATTTTAAGGCGTTGAAAAGGATTTGCTCGACAACAAAGGAAAGCCACTTTTGATCACTGGAAATCTGAACGGCATTTGGCGGCACATGTAATGTTGGAAAAAGGCGCCGTTTAATAAACTGACGTTTTTCCTGATTGATCAGTGAACGAACCATTTCTGCCAAATCAAAGGTTTGCGGCTTTACATCAAATGCAAATTCCTCCAGCCGGGCCGTTTGCAGCATCATATCAAGACCGTGGCGAAATCTCTCATTCTCATCCTCCAGCTCCTCTAAAAACGTCGGAAAAGAGGATGAGGTTCCGTTTTTTCCTTCCTGAATCATTAAGGAAATGACGGATACCGGTGTTTTCATATGGTGGACCCATTGGTTGGTGAAGGTATAATGCTGTTTTTGCTGATTGATATATTGTGAGAGCCTGCTTTCGTATTGCTGCCCGAGTGCGTTGATCATTTTCGTCCAAAGCGCTTGCTCTCCTGTTCTTGGCTTTCGGGCTTTCAAAGACTGTCCGATGTCATTCGAAGAAGAGGCTTGTTCTGCAAGCTTTTTAACATATGTGAGAAAGGAAAATTGCCGAACATAATCAGCAGCAAAACCTGCGGCTAAAAGAGTACCGGGCAAAATCCATATGTACATCATATTTTCTTTGGAAGGTTCTGCGCCGCTCTCTACAATGCTTAAATACGCAATCAGCATGGCGGACCCTATCCCTAATAATGAAAATAGAATAATGGCTAAGCGGTCGATGAGATAAGTCTTTAACACTCCGCTTCATCCTTCCGATTGACTTGAAATTGATAGCCTTGTCCTCTGATTGTGGAAATGCAATCTTTCAGTCCTGCATTCTCCAGTTTTCTCCGCAGCCGGTTGACATTGACCGTTAACGTATTGTCATCGACAAAATCAACGTCATCCCATAACGCCTCCAATAGTTCATCACGAGAGACAATTTTTTTATGCTCCCTCACAAAAATCGAGAGAAGCTGGAATTCTTTTTGGGAAAACAAAATCCGGACGCTGTTCCACTCCGCTTCATTTTGATCAGGATAAATCGTTAGCCCGCCAAGCTCCACTATTCTTGATTCCTGCGGCAAAGAGGGCGAGTATTCACCATATGTGCGGCGCAGGACGCTTTTGATTTTGGCCATCACTACCTCTAGATGGAACGGCTTTGTGATATAATCATCGCCGCCATTTTCAATCGCCATTACCTGATTCAGCTCATCGGTCCGTGCCGATATAAAGATAATCGGTGCATTGGAAATGGTACGGATTTGCCTGCACCAATAAAACCCGTCAAAAAAAGGCAGGTTGATATCAAGCAGCACAAGATCAGGCTTCATTTCTGCAAATTCCAATTTTATATCATTCAGCTGTTCAGCAATTTTCACTTCATATCCGTATTTTTGAAGATGACCGCCTAGCAAAGAAGCAATCCGCTCATCATCTTCCACAAGCAAAATCCGATACACGTTGATCCCCCTTATATGTACATCACGATGATTTTTCTAGAAGATTCCAAAATTATTATAGCATGTGCGGAATAGTAAATCGGTCTTTTTCTTTTCGTTATGATAGAATGATAAAGGTAAAAATTTCATAATAGGCAGGTGTCGTGATGAAGAAAATCATGCTGTTTCTGGCAATTACGTCAATTCTTTCAGCATGTCAGCCCAACTATACCGGGAAATATATAGAAATTGGGGATACACTAACTGACTATACCAAAGAGTGCTTTAAAGAGAATGAAATTCCTTATAAATATGAAAAGGGAAAACTGTATATCCCAGAAGACGCATTTGATACAGCAATCTACACTTGTTCATAAGAAAAAGCTTGCAGATAACCTGCAAGCTTTTCACGTTACAAAAAATGAGTATTTAATTTCTCTTCAAATTCTGAAGGGCCAATGTCACTTTTTTGAATGTCACTGCCGTTTTCATGAATCGTAAAATGGCGCTCTGACATGACCATCCTTCCGCTCGGCGTCAGCTTTGAGGCAAGCGGGGATTTGTTAAAAGGAGATTTTTCATGAGAGTGAATGATGTCCTTCATGTTATCTAAATCACCGAGATCACTCTCTTCAAGAGTAAAGGCGTACCCGATTTGCCAGCCTTCTCCCTTGTCCATCAGCAGAACATGGCTGCCCTTTTCTGTCTCTTCTCTTTTGATTCGGAATGACCCGACTGGTGACTGTACCGTTTCTCCGGAAAGCGGTATCGGCTGGAGCGCCAGGTTGATGCCGAAGCCGATATCAACGAGGTAATCACCGTTTTCGGCAGACAGCCATACAGCAGCATGCGTCCCTTCTAGCGCCCATCCCTCTTGATTGCCTGCATAAACCGTTCCTCGAATGAGCTTCACATGAAACCCGGCCTCACGCAAGACAAAATAAAGGAAACCATTTAGATCGTAGCATAGGCCGCCGTGCTGAGCTTTGAGCAGACGTCGCCATAGCTCTTCTTTTGTGATCTTATAATTCTCTTTTGCAAGTACGGCACGGTTTTCGAATGGAAAACGGTATGCCATTGCTTTGAGAAAAAGGGGAAGATCGCCAAAGCTGACATGGTCTTTCTCCCAGCCGATTTTCTGAAAGCACTCTTTTAGAAAGTCACTCATTTTTATCACCTAAACTTCTTCTTGAACGTAAGCAGCCAGCTTCTCCAGCGCCTCTTGTTCATCTTCTCCCTGGGCAATCAAGGTAACCTCAGTGCCTGTGCTTACCGCAAGGCTCATCAGCCCCATAATGCTTTTGGCGTTTACTTTTTTCCCATCCTTCTCAAGAAACACATCTGACGTAAACCGGTTTGCTTCTTGTACAAACAAAGCAGCAGGACGTGCTTGCAGTCCTGTCTTTAATCGAACTTCCACTTTCTGTTGAACCATAAGATCTCCCCTTTTCTTTACGGTTATTTTAAAGTGACGGTTTGCCCTGTCCGCAGCTGTTCTGCGATTTCGTCAAGTTTTCTCAGCCTGTGATTGATCCCTGATTTGCTGATTTTCCCGCTTGCTACCATTTCCCCCAGCTCTTTCAGCGTCACTTCCTGATAATCAATCCGCAGCTGCGCAATTTCCCGAAGTTTTTCAGGCAGCGCCTCCAGGCCGATTCTTTCATCGATGTATTTAATATTTTCCACCTGTCTCAGCGATGCGCCGATTGTTTTGTTTAAGTTGGCTGTTTCACAATTGACGAGGCGGTTGACCGAATTTCTCATGTCCCGGACGATTCTGACATCCTCAAATCGCAGAAGCGAATTGTGAGCGCCAATTACGTTCAGAAACTCTGTAATCTTTTCAGCCTCTTTTAAATAGGTAATGTAGCCTTTTTTCCGTTCAAGCGTTTTGCTGTTTAACTGAAACTCATTTAACAGGTCACATAATGAATCGTTATGCTCCTTATAAAGAGAGAAGATTTCTAAATGATACGAGGAGGTTTCCGGGTTATTGACCGAACCTCCTGCCAAAAATGCTCCTCTCATATAAGAACGCTTGCAGCATCTCTTTTTGACCAGCTCTTTCGAAATACTTCGTTCAAACACAAAATTCTCCCCGAGTATTTTTAAATCCTCTAAGATCGCTTTTGCATTTTCTGAAAAACGCACAATATAGACGTTATTCTTTTTCAGCCGCATTTTCTTTCTGACCAGCAGCTCGACCGACACATCATATTGTTTTTTCAGCAATGTATAGATGCGGCGGGCAATCGCCGCGTTTTCGGTTTGAACATCGAGTACGAGATGGCGGTTTGTAAATGATAAAGCTCCATTCATCCGAATGAGTGCAGACAGCTCGGCATTAATGCAGCAGTCCTTCACTTCCAGATTCGTTAATTCTTTTTTTGTTTCTGATGCAAATGACATATAGCCACCTCATTTCAAGGCTTCATTCTTTCAGTAAATCAACAAGAAGAGAGGCCACTTTATGTGTATCGTGACGTATTACGTCATTTTTATACGTTACAATTTGATCTCTGATGACTTCAAGCCCCATCGCTTTCAGCTCTTCGATATCAAAATCAACAGGACGCGCCGATTCCATTTCGTACTTACGTTTTATTTCGTCGGGAATGTCTTCACTGTTCACTAATATCGTATCAATAAAACCGCAGCCCATATGCTGATTGAGCGCTTTCACATGATCAGCAGCGGTGTAATGGAGCGTTTCGCCGGGCTGAGTCATCACGTTGCAAATGTATACTTTTTTCGCCGGCGCCTTTATCACTTCTTCCCCGATTTTTGGGACGAGCAAATTGGGAAGAATGCTTGTATAGAGGCTTCCCGGGCCGATAATAATCAAATCCGCTTCCCTGATCACGTCTATTGTTTCCGGCAGCGGATCAATTTGTTCAGGCGTGAGAAAAACACGCTTAATACGCTGTCCGTATTCTGGGATCGTTGACTCGCCTGAGACCACGCGGCCGTCTTCCATCTCAGCATGCAAAACGACACTGGCATTGGCAGCCGGCAAAACCTTTCCTCTTACATTCAGCACCTTGCTCATTTCAGTGACAGCGTGAAAAAAATCACCGGTTATATTTGTCATCGCTGCCAAAATCAAATTCCCGAGAGAATGGCCTGTTAAGTCATTCCCTTTATTGAAGCGGTGCTGAAAAAGATCTTCAACAAGCGGCTCCACATCGGATAAAGCGGCAAGCACATTTCTGATGTCTCCGGGAGGCGGAATTTTCAGTTCATTCCTCAGACGGCCAGAGCTTCCGCCATCATCGGCAACTGTTACAATGGCCGTGATGTCAACAGGTTTTTGCTTTAGGCCCCGAAGCAATACAGAAAGACCTGTACCGCCGCCAAAGATGGCAATTTTCGGCTTTTGTCCCATCTTATTTCCGGCTTCTCTTTTCAATGTCCCGGTGAGTAACATGAGTATAGTAATCCTTTTTGAAATAATCAGCTAAATTCTCGGCTAATGTCACAGAGCGGTGCTGGCCCCCTGTGCAGCCGATCGCAATGACAACCTGGCTTTTTCCTTCTCTTTTGTAAGATGGAAGCATAAAGCTTAGCAGATCAATTAATTTCTCATTGAACTTTTGTGTTTCATTCCACTTCATGACGTAAGAGGAAACCTCTTTATCCTTGCCAGTCAGCGGCCGCATGCTTTCGATATAGTACGGATTCGGCAAAAATCTGACATCAAAGACGAGATCTGCATCAATTGGAATACCGTATTTAAAACCAAATGACATGACATTTACGGTAAATGTCTCTCCTTGGTTTGTCGCAAAGTGCTTCACGATTTTTTCACGCAAATCACGCGGCTTCATGTCAGACGTATCGTAAATGATTTGAGAGCGGCCTTTTAATTCCTCAAGCAGCTCTCGTTCCAGCGCGATGCCTTCAAGCGGCAGGCCAGTCGCTGCCAGCGGATGCGAACGTCTCGTTTCTTTATATCTTGTGACGAGAATGGAATCCTTCGCGTCCAGGAATAAAATTCGCGGTGTGATCCACGGATTTTCGGCCATTTCATCCAGCGCTTCAATCAGCCGGTCAAAAAATTCGCGGCCGCGCAGATCCATCACGAGCGCAACTTTGCTCATTTTCGAATTTGATTCCTTCATCAGCTCTAAAAACTTCGGAAGCAATGAAGGCGGAAGATTATCGACGCAGAAATAGCCGAGATCTTCAAAGCTTTGGATCGCGACAGTTTTCCCCGCTCCCGACATTCCGGTTATAATGACAAGCTGAATATCATGTGATTCACTAACACTCATCTTTCTCCCCCCTGACTTGTCTTTCTATTTGATGTGCTGCGGGTCTAAACGATAACTGAGCAGCTCAAATTCCGGTGTATACGTAAATGTGCCGTGCAGCAGCCCTTGTCCCTTCATCATAAAATCAAGGATATGGCCGTCTCCAGGGGCCATAGGCAGGTTCTGAATGTCATTGACATCGTGCCACTGCAGTTTGCCCTCCTCTGATTCTGATACGTTTTGCCCTGTATATGAATCAGCGACAAACGTAAACATCATCCACTCGGAGACAATGTGGTCACCGTCTTTAATAATAAAGGTAAAAACGCCTTTTAATTGAGGATTTATGATATAAATACCAGTCTCTTCTCTGTACTCTCTGATGACGGAGTCTCTGACTGATTCTCCGCTCTCCATCTTGCCTCCCGGCGCGACCCACCATCCGCGTCTCGGCTTTTGAAGCAGAAGAACTTTGTCATCCGTCTGAAGCACACAATTTGTCACTCTTTGCAAGTACGTCACCTAACCTTCGTCCTGTCATCGTCTCTTTATTATACCGCTTCAAGATGCCTCCCACAATGAAGAGACATTGACAATCTTTTCTTCTATTTTACAGCATATTCATTCCTTAATTCAGATGATTTTGCTGTAACTGGCATTCATCTTTTATTTATGGACAAAAAAAGGACACGGATAACTGGAGAATCCGTGCCAAAAAAGTGTATTCATTATAAAAAGGGGGTCAATTACTTTATTAATCATAACCGAAAAGCATTACACATGTGTTACAGCGGAATTAAAACCCAGTAACGTAATGTGAAACTCGTATGACAGCCCTTTTTATTTTAAGGTTTTCAGCGTTTCTTGAAGCTCTTCGACATAATGCTGTACGCTTTGTGCCGCAATGCTTCCGTCTCCTGTAGCCGTTACGATTTGGCGCAGTGATTTTTCGCGAATGTCTCCGGCAGCGAAAATTCCTTCAACCTTTGTCTCCATGCGGTCGTTTGTTTCGATGTAGCCTTCTTCATTCGTAATGCCCAGATTCTCAAACGGTTTAGACAGAGGAAGCATGCCAATGTAAATGAATACGCCGTCTGTTTTGAATTCACTTTCCTCACCGGTTACCGTATCGACAAGCGTTACGTTACCGACTTTGCCGTTTTCCTCATGAATTTCCTTCACGGTTTTGTTCCATAGGAAGTCAACTTTTTCATTATCAAATGCTCTCGCTTGAAGAATACTTTGAGCACGGAGTTTATCACGTCTGTGAACAATTGTTACTTTTGAAGCGAAACGAGTCAGATATACGCCTTCTTCAACCGCGGAATCTCCGCCGCCAACAACGACTAGTTCTTTGCCTTTAAAGAAAGCGCCGTCACATACTGCACAATAAGATACACCGCGACCGCCCAATTCTTTTTCGCCAGGCACACCGATTTTTTTATATTCCGCACCAGCAGCAATGATGACAGCACGGGCTTTATATTCTTTTGAACCGGCTTTGACTACTTTGTACCCTTTGCCGTCAACGACTTCTTTAATATCGCCATAAGCGTATTCAGCGCCGAATTTTTTGGCGTGTTCAAACATTTTGTTAGAAAGCTCAGGTCCAAGGATACTTTCGAATCCAGGATAGTTTTCTACATCTTCCGTATTGGCCATTTGTCCGCCAGGAATTCCTCTTTCAATCATTAATGTCGATAAATTCGCTCTTGATGTGTATACAGCGGCCGTCATCCCAGCAGGGCCCGCGCCGATTATAATCACGTCATAAATTTTTTCTTCTGACACACTATTCACTCCTTAAACCATCTTTTCAAGTTTGGGCTCTTTCTTATAAGATAAGAATCCCCATCAAACGTATTCCTTACCCATATCCTATAAAATCTCATGGTGATACGCTATTTTTTTGCTCAACACGATTAAATGTATTCGAAAAGGGTATATGTTAATAAAGAAAGAGCCTTCTGTTTATAGAAGGCCCTTGTCATATTTATTATTGAACAACACGTCTTACAACGCCTTTAAATGCTTTTTTCCAGTAAACGTTGCTCATTGAGTCAACAGATACACCGTGAGAAGTATTGTCGTTTAGGAATGTACCGTTACCTAAGTAGATTCCTACGTGTCCATTCGTTTTGTAAGTGTCAAAGAACACAAGGTCTCCGCGTTTCATATCCGATGCGCTGACAGCTTGTCCTCTGCCAACTAACGTATCAGTTGTTGTTCCGCCGACAGGTCCAAGGTTAACACCTGCAGAAGCGTATGCCCAGCGTACGAATGATGAGCAGTCAAAAATACGGTTGTTGATATCAGACTGAGTGCGTCCGCCGCCAAACTTGTACGGAGATTGTCCTACAATGCTTGAACCAACGCTGATCGCGCCTTCAATTCCGCCAGAGTTGCTGATAACAGTGCCGCCTGAATTGCTGTTTGAGCCGCTGCTCTTCTTAGAAGATGAGCCGTTAGACGAACTGTTTGATGAACCGTTAGAAGAATTGTCTGAAGAATCATCAGATGAGCTTGCTTTTGCTGATTCAGTTGTAGCCGTTTGGCTGTCATCTGTTTGTGTTTCATCAGATGCTTTTTGTGCTTCTTCCTGCTTTTTGATCAAAGCAGCCGCTGCTTCTTGTTCTTTTTTGATGCGTGCTTGTTCAGCTTCAGTATTTGCTTTTTGATTTGCAAGTTCAGACGCCTCTGATTTTAATTCAGAAATCGCTTTAGCCGTTTTCTTCTGGCTTGCTTTTGCTTCGTCGAAAAGCTTGTCTTTTTCATTAAGCTGTTTATCAAGGTCTTTTTGCATTGTTTCTAATTTAGCCAATGCAGCTTGAACTTCTTTCAGCTTGTCATTCAAATCCGCTTCAGAATCTTCGAGCTTCGCTTTATCCTGCTCTTGCTGTTTGATTAAATCTTTGTCTGCGTCCACAATAGATGAAACCGCAGTCGCACGAGAGATAAAGTCACCAAAGCTTGTTGATCCTAGAAGAACATCTATGTATCCTTGAGATCCGCCGCTTTCCTGTAAAGAACGAACGCGTTTTTTCAGGATTTCATTGCGTTTTTCGATACGTGCTTCTGTTTCTTTAATCTCTTTTTTCAGTTTTTTGATTTCTTCTTTTGTTTTATCATTTTCTTCTTTTTTATCTTCGATCTTGTTGCTTGTATCAAGCGCCTTAGCGTTAATGTCTTTCAGTTCTTTTTCAATCTTTGATTGATTTTCCTGAAGCTCAGTTAATTCTTTTTCCTTCGCTTCAATGCTGGAAGCAACCTCAGATTGCTTGCTTTCGATTTTTTGTTTCTTTTCATCTAATGTTTCCGCCGATGCAGTTTTACTTGTAAATGGGATCAAAAAACTGCTTGTCCCGATGACGGAAGCCAAACCAAGTGTAATTAAACTCTTTCTCACTTTTCATATCCTCCCTTTTACTGTGAACCTGTCCTCATTTGGAATCGTATTTTGAACATCAAGTTTCGTTCCTCATACTCTACGAGGAATGATGGTTGTTTATGGTTAATTATTCTGTGCATCTCTTATTCTGGTTGTATAGCGTTTATTTCACATCATATGTAAAAAACACTAATTCCTTATGTACGAGAATCATTATACCATCAAGTTTCGACAAATTAGCGATAAATTTTATTACATTTATGTTTCAAACAGATGTCAAGTCACACATCATTTGTCATTTTTCTTAAGCGTGTAAAAAAACTGTCGATATTATTTTCTTAATATAATCTATCAAACAAAAAAAGAGTCGATTAAATAAATCGACTCTTTAAAATTTACTATTCTAGAATATCATCAATATATTTCATATATTTCGTCAACGTTGCCGGAGAGATGCCGAATCGGGCCGCTGTGTCTTTTTTCGTGTCTTGCTTGCCATGGGCTTCCTTCCAAATATAACAGATGGCTGCTGCCCAGCCTTTCTCATTCTTCAACGGAGCAGCTGCACGAATTTGCTGGATGACATGGAAAACCCAGCAGCTCATGACTTCTGATTTCATCTCTTCTTTTTCAGCTTGCTCTAATAATTTGACCGTTTGATAGGCGAAAAGAGCATCCTCTGAAACGTCAGCTGCCGCAGAGTCTCCATTCAAAAGCAGCTTTACAAAATGATTTTCAAAAGGAGCGGTAATTCTCTTTGAGCGTATTACCGCTTCAAGATGCTCTGTTTCTCCCTTTGTGCTGCTGATATAATAGGCTGCGAGACGCTGTTCCACAGATGAAGGAAGAGCTTCCCTCCGCTCAATCCAAGGCGCCGGGCGGTCTTCGCCGGGATATTGCGACTCGACTTTTCTCCAGATCGTCTCAGCAAAGTCGGTATGTCCCGTAAAATAAGCAGAGCATGAAAGCCAGTAAAAGAAGGTGTCGTCACCTTCAAAGCCGGTTTTATATAATGATTTGAGCCATTTATATCCGATCTCGTAGCGGCCGACAAGCGCCAAAGTAGCACCCAATTTATAACGCTGCTCCATTAGCATCGGATAGACATTGGAGAGCTGATCACTCAATTCCGCCACTTTTTCGTCTTCTCTTTCATAATAGTAGAAAACGAGAAGATTGCATAAGGCGTGAAGATTTCCTTCATTATGAGAAAGCACTTCATAAGCGGTTTGCTTCGCTTTTACAACGTTTCCTGAATAGAAATAGGCAAGCGCGAGATTGTTGTATGCTGACCAAAGCTCCGGATATTCAGCTGTGATTTCCTCAAGCGCCGCAACCGCTTCAGCAAGCTGGCCGCTTTCCAGCAATGACTTTGCCCGATCCTGTTTCACCAGCAGTTCATCCTGATCATACAACGAATCCTCAATGCCGTCGTCTCCTAAATCGAGCAAATCAAGCAGACTATCGTTTTCTTCGGCGAATTCACCATCCGGGTCCGCATCAGAATAAGCGGCCGCTTCTTTATAAGCTTCCTGGAAGAGCCCCAGGTGGGCAAAGTTATTCGCTTTAAAGTAATGGCACTCCGGCATTTCGGCCTCCAGATTTGCCATGATATAGTCAAGAAGATCGTTCGACTCTTGATACTGGCCCATTTCCGAATAAATGACCGCAAGCTGTGAAAGCATCTCTGAATCCTCCGGCTCCAAATGAACCGCGCGCTGAATCAGTTTGCTTGCCCGTTTTAGATTGCGCTCTTTATACGCTTTCAAGCCTTTATGAAAAAAATATTGTCCATCTTGAAGCAGCTGGACAATTTGTGCGTGATTTTTATGTTCAGAAGTGTGTTTTCCCACAACTACCCTCCGTTTTATACAATATTACCGTCAGTAGTATACCATAAATCGTAAGCCCCTCAATAGTTCAAAAGGAAGGATTGGGAAAATCCCTCCTCTTTTTTATTGGCTGATTCGACCAAAATTTACCCGGCTTTGTTTTCTAAGTCTGCATTCATTTTCAGCTGCTGTTCAGCAAAATCCCGATAAAGGCCATGAGAAGCCATTAACTCATGGTGTGTTCCACGACCGGTAATTTCCCCTTTTTCAACAAACAAAAGCTGGTCCGCATCTACAACGGTAGATAGGCGGTGAGCGATAACAATCGTTGTGCGGCCCTCCATCAGCACCTCCAGCGCCTGCTGAACTGATTTTTCAGATTGGCTGTCGAGACTTGAGGTAGCTTCATCGAGCATAAGAATGCTTGGGTTACGGAGAAGCGCTCTCGCAATCGCGATTCTTTGCCTTTGTCCGCCTGACAGCATAATGCCGCGTTCGCCTACTTCTGTATCAAACTGATTCGGCAGCTCCTTTATAAAATTGAGCGCATATGCCATCTCCGCGGCTTTTTCGATCTCAGCATCCGTCACATCTCGTTCTAACCCGTAGCAAATATTTTCTCTGATTGTCCCGGACATTAACGGGCTTTCCTGCGATACATACCCGATGTGCTCCCGCCACGATTCAAGCGAATAAGTATCAATCGGCTCGTCCCCCAGCCGAATGGACCCTGCAGTCGGAGAATAAAAACGTTCAAGCAGCTTAAACAGCGTCGTTTTCCCCCCGCCGCTCGGACCGACAATCGCTGTGACTTTACCTGCTTCAATGACAGCGCTGACCTCTTTTAAGATCAGTTGATCAGGCTTATATCCAAAAGACACGCGATCAAGCTGGATAGGGAGATGCGCATTTTCAATTTGTTTTCCTGTCACTGTATCTTCCTCTTCCTCTGCCAAGATCTCAATCATTCGTTCTGTTGCACCGATTGATTTTTGCAGCTGTGTAAAGAATGTTGTAATTTGGCCCATCGGCATAATAATTTGAAACAAATATAAAATAAAAGCCACGAGCGCTCCGGCCGTGAGCTCGCCTGAAGATACCTGCATGCCGCCATATCCGATGACTGCGACAAGTGCTGCCATTAACACGAGTGAGATAAGCGGGCCGACAAGTGATTGAACCTTAGCTTCACGAACGCCAAGCTTAAATAATGAGGAAATCCCCATTTTCCCGCGCCCATATTCGACATCCTCCGCATTTGAAGCTTTAACAAGTCTGATTTCCGGGAGAATTTGATTCAGCAGGCCTGTAAAACGGGCCGTTTCATCTTGTGTTTCCCGTGAAATGGAGAACATTTTCCTTCCAATCGGCACTAGGATAAGAGCGGCCAGCGGAACGACCACTAACACAAGCAGTGTCAGCTTCCAGTTCATAATAAACAAGATTGTCAATGATCCAATGACAGAAATGATGCCTGTAATAAATCCGCTGATATGGGTTGTAATCAATTCTTTGACCACCATCGTATCGTTCGTTACACGGCTGACTGTTTCTCCGGAAGCATTTGTATCGAAATAAGAGACAGGCAGCTTAATTAATTTCTTCCATAATAAATCCCGCAGCCCGGAAATGATTTTTTGTCCATTATAGTTAAGCGCATAGGTGGCATAAGCGCTTAAACCCGCCTGAACGAAAAACACCAGCGCGATCAAACCGATTTGCGTCCCCGACAGATTTGACATAGAAAAACCATCGACAAGCTGCTTTGTTAATAATGGAATGAGCAGGCTGACCAGTGTCGTTACAACACTGAGGGCAAGCGCAAAGGCAAGCTTTCCATAAGAAGGATTGGTCCGTCTTACTAAGGCAAAAAAGGGTTTCAATTTACTTTTAGATTTTTGTTTCTTGGTTGGCATATATTTTCCTCCTGTTTCAGCGTTCAGAAAGGTGAAAAGTCATAGCAAAAGGATGATTTTTACTCTTTCTCAATCATATCAATGGAGAAAGACTTTTTCAGTATATTTTTGCCGTGATCAAAATAAAAATCTCCCACTCATTGTTTGAATAGGAGATTTTTATGTTAGACATCTTTCACAGGCTTCTTTTTTCTGTAAGTCAATGTTACATCCTGCTGTCGCAGGTCTTCTATTATCATTTTGTACCGATCAACTTTTGCGGTATGTTCTTCTTTTATCATCTCAAGGGCAGCTTTTCGTTTTTCGCTATTAGACTCAAGCTCTTTTTTTATTTTTTTTACAATCAACCCTTTTTGCCCTTTGATTTCCTCTTTTAATGAAGACTCAAATTTCTTTGTCAGGCTGAGAAAGTCGTTGATCGGTTGATTGAGGGTGCCCGCTTTCCCCTTCATTTCATCTTGGGTAAGAAACATATAGGTCGTTGATACAATTTCTGTTTCACTTTCTGAAAATAAGGAAGTCACTCTTCATATTCCTCCTAAGGCTGAAAATCAAATAACTGTGAAATCATTTCTTCTTTTTCAAACAGCTTTTCAATACTCTCGCGGATATTTTTGATAAAATCTCTTTTTTCTGTTGTCTGTTTTTTTAATTCAGCAACAATTCCATCATTAGCAGGAAGCGCACCTGTGTGGAATGATTCATGAACAGAGATTTTCTCCAATTTATCGAATGTGTGGCTGAAACCAGCTGCAAGCCGGAATTGAAGATCGAAGGCATAATGCGAAGGATTTTCTTCCATATGATGAATCGCCGTGATGATCGCCTGCTTTTTGTCTATGAAATCTTCATCGATTTCCTGACTGTAAACCTTCTGGTACTTAGAAATCGCATCTTCCATATCTTCAACGATTTTCATACCGTTTTGATAGATTCTGACAGCGGATGAGAGATTGACTTGAATCGTTTCTCCCGAGCCGCTCTTCCCTGTAAAATAAATATCGGAGCCTTTATAGCTGAAGCCTTTTTCCTTTGACAAGGCGTTGAGCATTTGAACGATACTGTGGCCGTCGACGATAAGTTTTAGTGCGTCTTTTGTTTCTGTGTCGAGTGTTTCAAATGCATCTTTTAATTCATTAACACTGCCTATTAACTCACAGACATAATAAACAATTGCAACTACATTATTAGTAGAAAGCGCGTATTTTAACTGTTGATATTGAATTTCTATATCGCCTATCTTACTATTAACAATTTTTAACTGTTTTTTGATACTCTTCCTTTGCGCCTCATCAATATACCCATTCTCTTCAAGCTGATCCACAACTGTTCCGCTATTATTCAAGATAGTATGAAAGAATTTAATAAAGGCCGGCATTTTTTCCCCGATATTTTTAACCATTACCTGTATATCACCAAACCGGTCTTTCACTATTTTCCCTTTCGCCACATTTCCATCAGCACTAAATATACTGCCGACAAGCTCTGCATCTATCCCGGTCGAAGCCATGACAAATCCGTTTAGCCCGCCTTTTTTATATTCATCCGAATACTTTCGTAAAAAAGTTTGGATAGAACGGACTTCCTCATCAGGAATCTTATCTATAATACTTCTGATTCCTTTGACATCTGTATTTGTATCTTTCATCTTTACATTGCCAAATGTAATAAAATCGGCCTTTCCGCTGACGCCATAGAGCGGGTCATCTTTAGAAATACGCTGGGTGATGTTTGCTGTGACGCCTTTGTCATTGTAGTATTGGGTGATTGTTTTTTTAGCTGTTCTCGCGGAAGCTCTTTAAGCTCTTGACGACTAAGATCATATTTATTTAATAAAAAATCCACCAAATTTCTATCAGCTAATAAAAGTTGGTCGATACTTATTTGTGCCCCATTCACTCCATATACTTCATCAAATTCCCCATCAATTAATTGAGCTAATACTTGGTTATTATTAGCAAGAGAATGTCCTAGCGCAAATGTTCTTAATTCCTCGGAGTTACCTGCTTTTTTCTTTGAATTCTTTACAAATTCTCTCGTAGCTCTGTATTGGTTATCATCAATACCTAAAAACAAACCAAAGAAGCTATAAGACCAATCTGCGTTATCAGCACTCCCCTCAGAAATAATATGAAGCTGCTCTATATCATTTTTCTTTTCCTTTATATAAATCGCTGTACCATCATAACCAGAATCTTTAATCCGTTTATCTATGTTCTTATTTTCTTGAATAAGTTCGTGTGAAGTATATATCTCTATTTCTTTAGGAAGCTCAGAGTTAGTTTCTTCTTTATAGATCCTCCGTATTTCAGTTTCAAACTCTTCTTTGGCTTTTTTTACTTTTTCCGGATTGTTCGATGCAAACTTTTCTTTATAGGCATACTCTAAGTTAATTAAACGGAGCTTTACATTTTCATTTGCGAAAACATTCTTATTTTCCATCTCTAACCTCCTTGTTATTTCTTAAAAAGGTTATAGAATTAATTAGTTTATCAGTTTTTTCTTTTGCTCGAGCTTCATCCAAAGTACAAGGTTTATCATCTTTTTTACAGCGGACTATAAAAGAATATACTATCCCCAGATACTCTTCTTCATTGGATTTTATATATCCAAAATAACGATAGGAAAAATTATATTTACGATCACTGTTTTTAAAATTGCTTTTTTTTGTTGCTGCGTAAACTACTTTTCCGTCAGTTTGTTGCTTCTTAAAATTTCCTTTGTAACCATTCTCATTACTAATTTGGTCCAGCATTGTCTCTGGATCATTAATAAAAGAAGATTTGTTATAGTAGCTTATTTGCGCATCTAAGAGAATATTTGATTTTTCATTATAGCTCTGAAACCCAATCGATTCACTATTTTCTCCATTTGACGCAGAATAATCAGGGAGATACTCCCCATCCTCCGGAAACAACATCCTAAACCCTTTCAGCTTAGATTCAAGCAAATAATACCCCGGCTCTTCTTCTTTCGTTGACACCATGTACTCTCTCGTTTTCTCGTCCTGAAACGCCGGAACTTGCGGCAGGTCTTTTGGATCCATGTCTTTTGGTTTTAAGGCTTCTGTTTTATTGTCTTTTGTGTTGTTTTTTTCATTGTTGTTCATACTGCATCCTCCTGTCAGAGTAAGTAATAAGCAGAAGCAAAGCAAGATGATTTTTTTCATGACGAACCTCCACGGGTTTAACTGATAGATTGTTACAACATATTATTTAGTTCTAGCCGTATTACAATATAGAATCATACTGAAAAAAGACCGCCGCATTCTATCGGCAGTCTTGACCAGACATGATTGTTACTCTTTTTTCGAATAAAATACTCTGGATATAAACAGGCCAATGACCCCTAACAAGATGAATAAGACCGCTCTCCAAACAATATCAATCGAAGCAGAATCTATTAAAATTATTTTGGCAAGTGTAATGAATAAAAAGATCAGCCCAATTCGGTTCCATGTCTTGTCTTTGGTTGCGTAATAAACAGCATACATCACAATGACAAATATAAACCAAGACAGGGATACTCCGACGTTTACTGATACGCCGTCAATCCTATCCGACATCCATATGGATAATTTGCTGAAGAATACAAGCAGCAGCAATGAAACAGCGGACGAAACAACAGTTGTGACTTGTTTATAATGTATTTTCTTCGAATACAGATAGCCGCCAAAAAGTGAGCTGATCAGCAGCAGCCAAGAGACAATGCTGAGAACGTGTAATGAACGTGCCGGGTATTGTATGAGGCCGCAAGCTGCCTGTAATAATACAATCACTCCGGCAATGCCGATCAACCAGCTTTTTTTGCGGTATGACACGTAACACATCATGATTCCTTGTAAGGTGAATATGATGTACAGCAAGCTCACATTTTCAGCTAATGCATCCGCTGCCAATACATTAAAATAAATCATAGAAATGAGAAAAAATGTATGTTTGATTTCGGCAAATTCTTTAGTTTTCCATAAGCTTAACAACAGGTAAAACACAAATGCAGCAGTATAAAAAGCGTATAAGGCTGTATCGTTTTTCATGTACAGGACAACCCCTATAATGAAAACGACAAAAGCTCCGATTGTAACAGCTGTGAGATAGACAGCTTTTTTAAATTGGCTGTTCGATCGTAAGGCTGATAGGATCGTAATCGCCTGCTGTAGGATAAATACAGCAAGTGTCCAACCGGTCACCTGCGTATCTGTAAATGATAAGAAAGCAAAAATCGCTAATATAAAAGCATAGTTTGCTATATTCCATGCCACGCTGTACTTTTGTTTAACTGTCTCATATATTAAGCCTGCGAAAACCAATGACTCATATACATAAAAGATGTATTCATTTCCTTGTTTCCCGCCAAATAAAAAAGGATACAAGTAAACACCTGCGCCGATAATGGCGATTAGCGTTTGTGATCGGTATTTTCTTGATATGTACACACCGCCCGCAACGCCTGCAGCAAGAAGGATCATTGTAAGCGGCGTCGGTATAATCTGGTACAGCATGTTACCCGCAAACAAAGAAACAATATAGACAATATTACTGCCCGCCAATAATGAAATGCCCAATACACTGGCATTTTTCTTATGTGACCTGCTACCGAGAACATATAGCACAATAGAGACAATAAGTCCTGCCCCTACCCTCATATATGCGTTGATCCAGCCTTTTTCTGCAGCTGCCACAAATGCCCAAATCATACCAAGAAGAAAAACAAAAATAAAGATCTTCGGAAGCCAATTTCCCGCCATGTTTTCTAAAGTGCGGTTCTCTTTTCGCGGAGCCGGCGTCTTTTGTGGAACTTCGGTTTCCTTGTTGATTTTTGGATGCTCTTCCGTTTTGACTACTGCTTGTTCTTTCTTGCCAGCAGCGAGATACGCGATCTCCCTTTTGACACTTTCCAGTTCTTGTTCCAAACGTCCAACTTTTTTGTTCAGTTCATCAATTTTTTCGTTCACCATTCTCTCCTCATTTTTCGAATAATTAGCAGCCGCTTTTTCATACTATGTCTTTTCCTTACTATCCTGACCGGTTTGTATAAAATAATCCTAAAGACCTGATATCCATTTGGGATTTTCATTCTTAGTCATGTTACATCATGGGAAATTTTTGTTAAATAGGAAATTCGATTGGTTTTTTCATTTCTTCTATTAGGACAAGACAAATGGTTCAGCTGCAACAAATACATAAAAAAGGAGCTGACATATGAACAGCTCCAATCCTTTTATTTTTCAGAATGGCGTTTTTTCAATACATCAAGCACATCATCCAGCGGCAAGGCTTGTTCTCTGAGCAGGACAAGCAGGTGATACAGCAGGTCTGCCGCTTCCCATTTGAGTTCCTCGTGGTCCCGATTTTTCGCGGCGATGATGACTTCGGATGCTTCTTCACCGACTTTTTTCAACATCTTATCGACGCCTTCGCGGAAAAGGTAAGTAGTATAAGCTCCCTCAGGCATCTCCGCTTGGCGTTCCGCTATCACACGCTCCAGTTCGTTCATGATGCCGAATCGGCCTGCGGCCTGTTCTTCTGTTTGTTCCTTCGTAAAACAGCTGTAGCTGCCAGTGTGGCATGCCGGGCCGGATGGCTCTACAAGTACGATCAATGCGTCCTGGTCGCAGTCATACCGGATACCTTTGACGGCTTGCGTGTTCCCTGAGGTTTCTCCTTTATGCCATAAGGCTTGGCGTGAGCGGCTGTAAAACCATGTTTCCTTCGTTTCCAGCGTTTTTTCGTACGATTCCTTGTTCATATACGCAAGGGTCAGCACTTCTTTGCTTGCCGCATCCTGCACGATGGCAGGAATTAATCCGTCCTCGTTAAAACGCAGTTCATCTGCCTGTTTCATCTCACATTCACCCCGTATTCTTTCAAGTATGATTTCACTTCTTTAATCGATGTTTCTTTATAATGAAAAATTGAGGCGGCCAGCGCGGCGTCAGCTTCTCCTTTTGTAAAAGCCTCAAGCATATGCTGTGCGTTTCCCGCGCCTCCCGAAGCGATAACAGGGACGGGGACAGCTTCGGAAACAAGCTTTGTCAGCGTGTGGTCGAAGCCTTTTTTCTCACCGTCGGAGTCCATGCTTGTCAGCAATATTTCTCCTGCCCCGCGTTTGACGCCTTCTTTTGCCCACGCGGTGACCTCCCAATCTGTTTTCTTTCTGCCGCCGTGCGTATAGACCTTATATGTGTCAGATTCTTTGTCATACTTGGCATCAATGGCAAGAACGATGCATTGCGAACCGAAAAACTCGGCTCCTTCTGCAATCAGCTCAGGGCGAAGAACAGCTGCCGTGTTCACCGACACTTTGTCCGCTCCGGCACGCAGTATCGTTTTCATATCGCTGAGCTGATTGATGCCGCCGCCGACTGTAAACGGAATCGCAAGCTTCGCGGCAACCTGCTCCACAACGTCAATCATCGTCTTTCGTCCTTCATGTGAGGCGGAGATATCAAGAAAAACAAGTTCATCCGCACCTTCCCGGTCGTACACTTCGGCGAGTTCAACTGGGTCACCGGCATCCTTCAATTCGAGAAATTGAATTCCTTTGACAACGCGTCCTTCTTTGACATCAAGGCATGGGATAATCCGTTTTGTGATCATTTGCGCTTCACCCTTTCAAGCGCCTCACTCAGCGTAAACTGATTGGTATACAGCGCTTTTCCGATGATTGCTCCAGAGACGCCGTCCGCCTCATAGCGGGCGAGGGCTTCGAGATCCGTGACGGAGCTGACTCCGCCGGAAGCGATCACCGATTTACCCGTTTCCTTCGCAAGCTCGACCGTGCTTTTAACATTGGGGCCTGACAGCATTCCGTCTGTCGCGATGTCAGTAAAAATAAAGACTTCCGCACCTTCATTGGCTAGCTCTTTGCCCAGTTCAGTTGCCTTAAGGGTTGATGTTTCCAGCCATCCCTCTGTTGAAACAAAACCGTTTCTCGCATCCAGTCCGATTGCAATTTTCTCGCCATATTGTTTCAGCATTTTTTTGACAAACGGAGGGTTAGAAACTGCTGAGCTTCCCAGGATCACCCGATCGACTCCTGCTGATAAATATTCATAGACGTCTTTTTCGGAACGGATCCCGCCACCGATTTCGACTTTCAGGTTCAGCTTTTGCGCAATCTCAATCACATGGCGGTCATTCACTCTTTTCCCTTCTTTGGCCCCGTCGAGATCAACGAGATGGATCCATTCGGCACCCTCTTTCGCAAATAACTCAGCCATGTCGTACGGTGAATCGCCATATATCGTTTCCTTATTATAATCCCCTTGAACAAGGCGGACACATTTGCCGTTTCTCATATCAATTGCCGGATATAATGTAAAAGCACTCATTTTTTCACCTTCTGTTCTGCTGCCATTTTCGTAAATTGGGTTAAAATAGACATTCCGACCGTGCTGCTTTTTTCTGGATGAAATTGGGCGCCGAAGACGTTCCTTTTTCCAACTACAGCAGGCACTCGCACACCATAATCGGCGCTTGCCAGAAGCGCGTTCTCCTCCATCCCATCAATGTAATAAGAATGAACGAAGTAAGCGTAGCCTTGTTCTGTTTTAGTCAGCAGCGGAGATTCATTATGAAAGGAAAGACGATTCCAGCCCATATGCGGAACCTTCAGCTTGTTTCCTTTTTCATCTTCTGCTTTCAGCCTGACTGCTTTTCCTTTTAACAGCCCGAGTCCTGAAGCGGTGCCGTTTTCTTCGCTTTCTTCAAATAAAAGCTGCATGCCGAGGCAGATCCCTAGAAGCAGCCTTCCCTCTGAGACCATATCGTGAATCAATTGATCAAGCTTCGTGTAGCGCAAATTGTCCATCGCGTCTCCAAATGAACCGACTCCCGGCAAAATGAAGGCATCAGCTTCTTTCAGCTCCTCCGGCTTTTCAGAAACAAAATACGGCACGCCGACACGTTCAAGCGCCTTTGAGACACTGTATAAATTCCCCATTCCGTAATCTATCACGCCGATCATTTACAGCATCCCTTTCGTTGACGGTATTCCTTTAACTAGCGGATCGATCGTTGTCGCTTCATCAAGCGCACGTCCCAGTGCTTTAAAAACGGCTTCAATCATGTGGTGGGTGTTTGTGCCATAATGAACGATGACGTGCAGGTTCATTCGAGCTTCGAGCGCCAGCTTCCACAAAAATTCATGTACAAGCTCCGTATCGAAAGTTCCGACTTTAGCAGCCGGGAAGTCAGCCCGCATTTCTAAGTGCGGCCGGTTGCTTAAATCAATCACAACTTGAGCAAGTGCCTCATCCATCGGCACAAACGCCGATCCGTAGCGTTTGATTCCTTTTTTATCGCCCAACGCTTCGAGCAGCGCCTGCCCTAAGCAGATGCCGATATCTTCAGTCGTGTGGTGATCATCAATATCAACATCGCCTTTTGCGTTAATGGAAAGATCGAATTGGCCATGTTTCGCAAATAAATCCAACATATGTGTCATAAACGGCACATCTGTTTTGATATCCGCTTGTCCCCCGCCGTCTATTGTAAATGCCAGCTCAATATCTGTTTCGTTTGTTTTCCTGACACGTTCCGCTTTTCTCATTTAGAAATCCTCCGTTCTCTCGCTTCAATTGATCTGGCATGGGCTTCTAACCCTTCCAGTCTGGCAAAAGCCGCGATGCTTTCGGCATGTTCTTCAAAGGCTGATTGACTGTAAGAAATAATGCTCGCTTTCTTTTGAAAATCAGTTACGTTTAATGGACTTGAAAATCTGGCTGTTCCGTTTGTCGGAAGCACATGGTTCGGTCCTGCAAAATAATCACCGACAGGCTCAGGGCTGTATCTGCCTAAGAAAATTGCACCCGCATGTTTGATACTGCCCAGCAAAGCTTCCGGAGACTGTGTTATGATTTCTAAATGCTCTGGCGCGAGTGTATTGACAGTATCAATCGCTTCCACCATTGTTTCCGCCACATATATACAACCGTAATCTCTCACTGAAGCTCCCGCTATTTCTCTACGCGGCAAGGTTTTCAGCTGCTTACTCACCTCGGCTGAAACCGCCTCGGCCAGCGCCATGGAATCTGTGACAAACACACATGAGCTGAGCTTATCGTGTTCCGCCTGTGACAGCAGATCGGCTGCAATTTCGCTCGGAATCGCTGTTTCATCTGCCAGCACGACGATTTCACTCGGTCCGGCAATCATATCGATATCGACATCACCGAACACCTCCCGTTTGGCAAGCGCGACATAAATGTTGCCCGGACCCGTGATTTTATCCACCGGTTCAATGGTTTCTGTTCCGTATGCTAACGCCGCAATCGCCTGAGCGCCGCCCATTTTGTAAATGTCTTTTATGCCCAGCTCGGCTGCAGCAACCAAAACTCCAGGAGACAGCAGACCGTCTTTTCCCGGAGGCGTGACGAGAACGATTCTTTCAACGCCCGCTACAAGCGCCGGAATCACATTCATCAAAACAGATGAAGGATATGCGGCCGTTCCCCCCGGCACATATACACCGGCGGAATCCAGCGCCGTCACTTTCTGCCCCAGCATTGTGCCGTCCTTTCTGTGATAAAACCAGGAGGATTGCAGCTGTCTTTCGTGATATTCCCTAATATTTTCGATTGCCTGCCTAATCACCTGAAGAAGACGTGGATCCAGTGAGGTGTATGCCTCCTCAAATTCTTCTTGTGTGACCAGCGGGCTGTCTATTTCGATACCGTCAAATTTCGCCGTGTAGCTGCGAACCGCCTGATCACCGTTTGCTTTAACATTTTCAATAATGGACCGGACCGTCTTTCTTTGCTCATCCGTTCCGGCATCGATGGAACGCTTGAGAGAAAGCCGTTCCGCTCCGCTGATGGTTTTGATCTTCATTTTGCCGTCTCTCCTTCCACAACGAGAGATAGGCGGGATGCCATTTCGTCAATCACATCGTCTTTCATGCGATAGCTTACCGGGTTAACAATAAAGCGAGAGGTAATGTCACAAATGTGCTCCGTTTCAACAAGCCCATTTTCTTTCAGTGTCTGTCCTGTGGAAACAATGTCCACTATCCGATCTGCAAGCCCAATGAGCGGAGCCAGTTCAATTGAACCGTTGAGCTTAATAATCTCGACTTGTTCTCCCTGCTCTCTGAAATAACTGGAAGCCACATTCGGATACTTTGTCGCGATTCTTGGCGCTACGCCGCTCCAGTCTGTATTCGGAAGTCCGGCGACAGCTAAGTGGCATTTGCTGATTTTTAAATCCAGTACCTCATACACATCGCGTTCCTCCTCCAGCATGACATCCTTGCCCGCAATTCCGACGTCTGCCACGCCATGCTCCACATACGTGGTTACGTCCATCGGCTTCGCTAATATGAATCGAAGATTTTCCTCCGGCACATCGATGATCAGTTTTCTCGAATCTTCAAACTCCTCAGGGAGCCTGTAGCCTGCCTGCCTCAGCAACCCTGCCGCTTCTTCAAATATCCGGCCCTTTGGCATCGCCATTGTGAGTAACTTACCCATTTTGCTCTTCCTTTCTGGCACCGATAAAATAAGTGACGTTTGCAAAAGATTTTGTCATCTGGTCGATATTTTCTATTCCCGATAAATCTTGAAGAACCACTTTGTTCCCTTTCATGCGTTCTTCATTCGCATAAGCGATAGCTTGCGCCCGCTGCTCTTTGCTGAAAATAACAGCGTCTATATCACAAGGTTCTTCTTTCATATGAAGGGCTTCAATCAGCCGGTCGATCCGAAGCCCGAAGCCTGTTGCCGGTGCAGGTGAATCAAAATGGCCCAGCAGCTTGTTGTAACGGCCACCGCTTCCAATGACAAAACCGACATTCTCGGCGTACACTTCAAATAAAATCCCTGTGTAATAGCTCATGTGGCTGACCATATTCAGATCCAGGCGGACATTTTCCGTACATCCGTAATCCTCAAGAATGTCCCAGAGCGCCTTCAGCTCATCAACCACGCTTTTTCCTTGCGCAGAATCGACGATTTCTTCGGCACGTCCGCATACTTCTATACCGCCCCGCAGTTCAAGGAGCTCAAGCAGCCTGCTTTTATCAATGGAGGAAAGCGGGAGAGACTTGACATGCTCTCTGTAGCCGACGTAGTTCTTTTCATATAAGAACCTCCGCAGCACATCAGCTCGTTCAACGTTCCCGAGCACCTCAACAAACAAAGCATCCGCAATGCCGGCATGGCCGATGGCAATTTTAAAGGATGCCAGCCCAGCGTTTTTCAATGCACCGACGGCTAAAGCAATAACCTCCGCATCCGCGCTCGTCGTGCCGTCACCGATTAACTCCACTCCGACCTGCTCAAACTCAGCCGGACGTCCGCCTTCACGCTCCTGAGCCCTGAATACATTTGCCGCATAGCCGACTCTTAGCGGATGACCGTGTTTCAGAAGCTTCGATGCCGCCACCCTTGCAATCGGCCCCGTCATATCCGGGCGAAGCACCAATGTCTTGCCGTCCTGATCAAGTAGCTTAAACAGCTGCTGCTCTTCAATTGCTGACTGGACGCCAACGGTATCGTAAAACTCCAGTGTCGGCGTTTCCATAAATTGATATCCCCATTTATCAATCAAATCGGTTAACGATCGTCTCACCTTTTTTTTCGTTTCGTATAAACCGGGCAGTGTATCTCTCATGCCGTGCGGTTTTTCAAACATAAACATCAACCCGAGCACCTCCGCTGTTATCTTATGAAGGAAAATTCCGAATCCTTTAGTTCGCTAATATGATAATATGTTAGCAGATGAAAGAATGAAAATCAACGCTTAACTTCAGTAAGGATATTTTTAGTTCAAATATCCTTCTCCTCATTATGAAAAATTCATGAATAATGTATTAAAGGTACGTAATATCTCAAATTCTTTATGTTTGGCATGCTATAATACAAATCAAATAGAGAACAAGGAGATAAAGATGAAAACACTGCGAACTCTATGTGTCCTGATGATTCTTTCAGGCGTTATTTTTTTCGGACTTAAAATAGATGCAAAAGATATAGATATTCCTTTTTTGAACAGCCTTAAAAAAGTGGTTTCTGATAGCGATATAGACTCAGCTGCGAATAGCAAAAAGGAGCTGAAGGGAAGCGCAAAACCGCTGGATGTCATCCTTTACAATCAAATGGACGCACCCCGGCTCTATAACGGCTGTGAAGTAACAAGCCTTGCGATGGTGCTGAATTTCGCGGGATACGACGTGACAAAAAACACCCTGGCAAATCAGGTTGCCACAGTGCCTTTGACATACAGCAGCGGATTAAAGGGTGATCCGAATGACGGATTTGTCGGGGATATGGCGAATGGCCCTGGTCTCGGTGTCTACCATCGACCGATCTATCAGCTGGCGAAAACCTATGCGGGAGACAAAGTGTCTGATCTGACTGGAAAAAGCATTTCTGCTGTTTATGAACAGCTTGAAAAAGGAAATCCAGTTTGGGTTATTACGACAGCCAACTTTACGCCAGTTGACAACATGCAGACATGGAAAACGCCAAACGGAACGATAGAGATTACGTACAGCGAACACAGCGTCGCCGTTACGGGATATGATGATAAATATGTGTATCTCAATGATCCGTATGGCTATAAAAACAGAAAAACCGATAAAACAAGCTTTGAAAAAGCATGGAAACAAATGGGCAGCCAGGCCGTAGTTATTCAAAAGTAAACACCTGAAAGCCGCACTATGCTCTATCCTGAGCAAATACGACAATATTCATGCTTTTTGTTTCAATCGGTAAGATCGATTCATTTTCCATTTTTCACCCAAAATTGTCTTTACTTTCAGGCTGTCTGTTTTTATGATTAAAGCAGATTCAGCCTTGCCCCGATCTATGTGAGAGAAGCCGGTGCAAGTCGCTGACGCTTCTCTTGCAAAAAATGAAAGATATCCGGGGAGGATTTATCATTGAAAAAAATCGTGTCTATCCTATTTATGTTCGGTTTGGTTATGGGGTTCAGCCAGTTTCAGTCATCAACCGCTTTTGCAGCAGACAAAGTGGTGCACGAAACAATTATCGTACCAAAAAATACAACATATGACGGGAAAGGACAGCGGTTTGTGGCAGGGAAAGAATTAGGCGACGGAAGCCAGTCAGAAAACCAAGACCCTGTTTTTCGTGTGGAGGATGGAGCAACCCTAAAAAATGTGGTGCTTGGCTCCCCTGCCGCTGATGGCGTGCACACTTATGGAAACGTTAACATTCAGAATGTGAAATGGGAAGATGTTGGTGAGGATGCGTTAACGGTGAAGAAGGAAGGAAAAGTGACGATCGACGGCGGTTCTGCTCAAAAAGCGTCAGATAAGATATTCCAAATCAATAAAGCCAGTACATTCACAGTGAAAAACTTCACGGCGGACAATGGCGGAAAGTTCATAAGACAGCTTGGCGGTTCAACCTTCCACGTTGATGTGATCATCGATAAGTGCACCATCACAAACATGAAGGAAGCGATATTCCGGACGGACAGCAAAACAAGCACGGTCAGAATGACAAATACACGCTACTCTAATGTCGGTCAAAAATGGATTGGTGTTCAGCATATTTACGAAAACAACAACACTCAATTTTAACAAAAAAAGTCCGCTGATGTTATTCAGCGGACTTTTTCAATCTTTCTTGCATTTCTTCCTTCGTATAGATGATCCTCATCGGATTTCCGCCGACAAATGCGCCGGCAGGCACGTCTTTATGGACAAGTGTTCCGGCGGACACAACTGCGCCATCTCCTATTTTCACCCCGGGCAGAATGGTCGTGTTGGCACCAATCATCACTTCGTCTCCGATCAGAACTTTGCCGATCCGGTATTCGTGAATCAAATACTCATGGGCTAGAATGGTCGTATTGTACCCGATGATTGTATTTGTTCCGACTGAGATCTTTTCCGGAAACATGATATCTGGCATCACCATGAGGGCAAAGGATGTCTGATTTCCAACCTTCATCCGCAGAAATGTACGGTACAGCCAGTTTTTCATCCCTATAAACGGCGTATATCTCGCAATTTGAATGACAATGAAATTTTTGACGACCTTTAAAAAAGGTACCGTTTGATAGACATGCCACAGTGAGTTGGCTCCCGAGACCGGATGACGATCTGTTTTTCTCACAGATTACTTCACTCCAACGATTTGTAATAGATCACTCATTTTCTCAAGCATAAAATCCGGCTCATGCTTCGCCAGCGTTTCCGGCCCTTTAATCGTCCATGCGACTCCTGCGGTTTTTGTTCCGGCGTTTTTCCCTGCCAGCACATCATGGTAATTATCACCGACCATAATGGCTTCCTCGGGCTTGCTTCCTAACTGTTTCAGCGCTAACAGCACAGGCTCGGGATCAGGCTTTGCATTCGTCACATCATCAAGGGTGACAACTGTTTCAAAGAATTCGCCGATTCCCGTGAGCTTGAGGCCCATATTGACAGTATCTCTTAATTTTGTTGTCACAATTCCTAATGTAAAGTCGGCTTTTTTTAATGCATCCAGGGTCTCATATACCGTTTCATATTCAGTCACGAGTGAATCATGCATGTCATGATTGTACGCTCTGTACATAGCGATCATATCCTCGTATTTATCAGGGTCCATCGAAGAGAACGTTTCAAAAAGAGACGGCCCGATAAATGCAAGGACATCTTCTCGTTTATACTTGCTCGGATAATAATGCTCCAGTGTATGCAAAAAGGACGCGATAATTAATTCATTCGTATTAATAAGCGTTCCGTCTAAATCAAACAGAATCGTCGTTACTTGTTTGTCACTCATATTGCTTCCTTTCCAACCGCTGAGGGTTTCCACTTTTTCCATGTATGCGCAATAGCCCTTGTCAGCAGAACTGCTGTGGTAACATGAATCAAAAGAAGCGGCCAGACCGGTATGCCGAGCGGAATAAAGACAAGTGTATCTTCCAGAAATATAAATGCCAATGTCATATCCCGCCTGCTCACGCCGTCATCCTCGACAGCTTTGATCATGACACCCGCTCCGTAGGCCAGACCAATCGTCAGTCCCGCCACCATCGTCATAGACGTATTTTTATTCATGCCAAGCAGCTGCGTAAACGGAGACAGCCACCTGGAGAACCGATGCAGCCAGCCTAAATCTCTTAAAAACTGGATGATGATCATCAGCGGTATGACAATTGCCGCCAGCTGCAAAACACCAAGTCCGGCTTTCGTTAATGCTTCTGCCAACATTCCTAGCCAGCTGTCTGGCGCGGCGCTCTTCGCAGCGATAAAACCGTACTGCGCCGTTTCCTGTCCGCCATGCCAAATGAGGTTGATGACGATGGCTGACACAGCGGCCAAACCGATGCGCACGGCCAATATGACGCCAATTCTGATACCAACCTTTGCGGCAACTGTCGATTCGATAATCAAGTTATGACAGAAAGAAAGCATAACAGCTAAAATAAAGACTTCTTTCACAGATAAATCCAATGTTAAAATCCCGGCAATTCCCGCATACAGATTCAGCATATTTCCCAGTACAAGCGGAATGGCCGCTTCACCAGAAAGCCCGAAGAGACTCATTACCGATGTGATCAGCCGTACAAGCCAATCCATGACAGGGGTATGCTGAAGCAAAGTGACCAATAGCGTTACCGGGAAAATCACTTTACCCAGCGTCCATGTTGTTTGAAAACCTGCTGCAAGACCGGCAAGAAAGATCTTCTTCATCCCTCATCCCCCTTTGTTGACGTCTACTCCGCGTACCGCTCCTTCGAGTATCCCTTGATTCGTCTGAAGATGATGGCTGCCACAGCCAAAACAATCAATACGATTGAAATCACCTGAGCGATGCGAAGTGAATCAGTCAGCATTAAGCTGTCAGTCCGCATTCCTTCAATAAAGTATCTTCCGATTGAATACCAAATGATATAGATCAAGAACATCTCGCCTCTACGCAAATTCGCTCTGCGCAGCAGCAGTAAAACAATGACGCCGACAAAGCTCCATAGTGATTCATATAAAAAAGTAGGATGATAATACTGCCCATTGATGTACATTTGATTGATGATAAATTCAGGCAGGTGCAGGTTTTCTAAAAAGGCTCTGCTGACAGCCTCGCCGTGCGCTTCCTGATTCATGAAGTTTCCCCAGCGGCCGATCGCCTGGCCGAGCAAAATGCTGGGCGCGGCAATGTCCGCAAGCTTCCAGAACGAAAGTTTTTTCACTCTCGAAAACACATAACCCGTTAAAATGGCGCCGATTAATCCGCCATGAATGGCAATGCCGCCCTTCCAAATCTTAATGATTTCTCCCGGATGTGCCGCATAATAGTCCCATTCAAAGGCAACGTAATAAATTCGCGCGCAAATAATCGCAATCGGAATGGCAAACAGGACAAGATCAATAAACGTATCTTTCTGCAGCCCCCGTTTTTCACTTTCCCTCATCGCAATCCACAGCCCGAGCAAAGCGCCGAGACCGATAATGATTCCGTACCAATGGACGGCTAACGGCCCCAGCTGAAAAGCTATCGGATTGAGTGGTTCTATCGCTTCATTCATTTAACGCCAACTCCTATTCTTCTTGTTCACCGTCTTCAATGACGTCCGCCAGCTTGTTGGTAAATTGTTCAGCGGCATTCAGCCCCATCCGCTTCAATCTGAAGTTCATTGCTGCCACTTCGATGATGACTGCAAGATTTCGGCCTGGACGGACGGGAATCGTCAGTTTTGTAATTTCTGTATCAATGATTTTCATGGTCTCTTCCTCAAGTCCGAGCCGGTCGTATTGCTTGCCCTGCTCCCAGAGTTCAAGATTCATGACAATCGTGATTCGTTTATTGCTTCTGACCGCGCCAGCGCCAAATAGCGTCATCACATTGATAATGCCAAGGCCCCTGATCTCAAGAAGGTGCTCAATTAATTCCGGAGCGTTTCCCACAAGAGTATCCTGATCCTCCTGCCGTATTTCAACGCAATCATCGGCAACAAGGCGATGCCCTCTTTTCACAAGCTCCAGCGCTGTTTCGCTTTTTCCGACGCCGCTCTTTCCTGTGATCAGCACGCCGACACCATATATATCGACAAGAACGCCATGAATTGCTGTGGTAGGCGCCAGCCTGCTCTCAAGGAAGTTGGTTAAACGGCTTGACAGTCTTGTCGTTTTCAGCGGCGATCTGAGGACAGGCACCCCATTTTTCTCGGAGGCGTCAATCAGCTCCTGCGGGATGGGCATATCTCTAGAAAGAATAATAGCTGGTGTTACATCAGTGCACAGAGAATCCATTCGCTGTTTTTTCTCCTCTTCAGGAAGCTGTTCAAAGAAAGAAAGCTCTGTTTTTCCGAGAAGCTGCACGCGCTCTCTCGGGTAATATGTAAAATATCCGGCAATTTCAATGCCTGGTCTTGATAGGTCACTCATTGTAATCGGGCGGTTAATTCCTTCTTCTCCGCTGATTAATTCCAAATTGAACTGTTCCATTACGTCTTTTGTGCGAACCTTTGCCACGATATGTTCCTCCTGTTCCGGGCTGCCCCGAGCTTGCTCACAATACTTTCATTTTATCACTTTCAGGCTTGAACCTAAAACAGATTTTATAAAAGGGGGGAAAACACCTCAGCTGGTCTAGATCACTAGTCTGAAAAAGAGTAAAATAAAGGTATTCAAATTCCAGAAAGGCGGATCATCTATGGCAGAGAGTCTTCTTATCAAAGACATTGCGATCGTGACAGAAAATGAAGTAATCAAAAACGGCTATGTCGGAATCAATGACGGAAAAATCAGCACAGTCTCAACAGAACGGCCCAAGGAGTCATATTCAAAAGAGATTCAAGCACCTGCAAATTCCGTTTTGCTTCCCGGCATGATTGACATTCATATCCACGGCGGCTATGGCGCAGATACGATGGATGCAAGCTTTTCTGCGCTCGACATCATGTCGTCAAGACTTCCCGAAGAAGGCACGACGAGCTTTTTAGCCACAACGATTACCCAAGAGCATGGGAACATTTCTCAAGCTTTGGTGAACGCAAGAGAGTGGAAAGCGGCTGAAGAGTCCTCTTTATTAGGTGCAGAACTGCTCGGCATTCATTTAGAGGGCCCCTTTGTTTCGCCTAAAAGAGCCGGAGCGCAGCCAAAGGAGTGGATTAGGCCTTCGGATGTTGCGCTTTTCAAAAAGTGGCAGCAGGAGGCGGGCGGACTGATCAAAATTGTTACACTTGCGCCGGAGGAGGATCAGCATTTTGAACTGATCCGCCATTTGAAAGACGAATCGATTATCGCGTCCATGGGGCACACGGATGCCGATTCCGCAATGCTGTCGGATGCCGCAAAAGCAGGGGCGAGCCATATGACCCATCTGTACAACGCGATGAGCCCGTTTCATCACCGAGAACCCGGAGTGATCGGAACGGCGCTGGCCCATGATGGGTTTGTGACAGAGCTAATAGCCGATGGCATCCACTCCCATCCTTTAGCTGCAAAGCTTGCTTTTTTGGCGAAAGGCAGCAGCAAGCTCATTTTAATTACCGATTCCATGAGGGCAAAAGGACTGAAAGACGGCGTATATGAGTTCGGCGGCCAAAGTGTGACGGTAAGAGGACGAACAGCTCTTCTTTCAGACGGAACCCTTGCCGGTTCGATCCTCAAAATGAACGAGGGCGCACGGCATATGCGTGAGTTTACAAATTGCTCTTGGACGGATATAGCTAATATAACTTCTGCAAACGCGGCCAAACAGTTGGGCATCTTTGACCGAAAAGGCAGTGTGACTGTGGGAAAAGATGCAGATTTGGTGATTGTCAGCAGTGATTGCGAGGTGATTCTCACCATTTGCCGCGGAAACATTGCATTTATATCCAAGGAGGCTGACCAGATATGAAAGTAATGGAATGTCAAACGTATGAAGAGCTAAGCCAAAAAGCAGCCAGAATAATGGCAGATACAATCAAAGAAAAACCTGATGCCGTTTTCGGGTTAGCGACGGGCGGCACACCGGAAGGCACGTATCGCGAGCTGATCCGCCTGCACCAAACTGAGAATCTCTCATTTCAAAACGTCACTACAGTTAATTTGGATGAGTACGCCAGACTTTCAAGCAATGACCCGAACAGCTATCACTTCTATATGAATGACCGTTTATTTCAGCATATCGACAGCAAGCCTAGCCGGCATTTTATTCCCAATGGAAATGCAGACGATTTGGAAGCCGAATGCAGACGGTATGAACAGCTAGTCGAGTCCCTCGGCGGCACTGACATTCAGCTTCTCGGCATCGGCCGAAACGGACACATCGGCTTTAACGAACCGGGAACCTCTTTCAAGTCGCGAACTCATGTTGTGACATTAAATGAGCAAACCCGCCAAGCGAATGCCAGATATTTTCCTTCCATAGACAGCGTGCCGAAAAAAGCACTGACAATGGGAATTCGAACGATACTCTCAAGCAAGCGCATTCTGCTGCTTATTTCTGGAAAAAGTAAAGCGGAAGCTGTTCGTAAACTGTTAGAAGGAAACATCAGCGAAGATTTTCCCGCATCTGCTTTGCACCTGCATTCCGATGTCACGGTTTTGATTGATCGTGAAGCCGCGTCATTAAGACCTTGAAAGGAACATGCTGACTTATGAATATCAATAAACAATCGCCTATTCCGATTTATTATCAGATTATGGAGCAATTAAAAACCCAAATTAAGAGCGGAGAACTGCAGCCGGATATGCCTCTTCCTTCTGAGCGCGAATATGCCGAACAATTCGGGATCAGCCGGATGACAGTTCGCCAGGCGCTTTCTAATTTAGTTAATGAAGGCTTGCTCTATCGCCTGAAGGGGCGGGGCACCTTTGTCAGCAAGCCAAAAATGGAACAAGCACTTCAAGGGCTGACAAGCTTTACCGAGGATATGAAAAACCGCGGGATGACACCGGGCAGCAGGCTCATTGATTATCAGCTTATTGATTCAACTGAGGAGCTCGCGGCTATATTAGGCTGCGGGCACCCCTCCTCTATCCATAAAATCACTCGGGTGCGGCTGGCAAATGATATTCCGATGGCGATTGAGTCCTCACATATTCCGTTTGAGCTTGCGGGTGAATTGAACGAATCGCATTTTCAGTCGTCGATCTATGATCATATTGAAAGGTATAACAGCATACCGATTTCCCGTGCAAAACAGGAGCTTGAGCCAAGTGCTGCCACCACGGAAGAAGCGAACATTCTTGGTATTCAAAAGGGAGCGCCGGTCCTATTAATCAAACGAACAACATATCTGCAGAACGGAACTGCTTTTGAGCATGCAAAATCCGTATACAGAGGCGACCGTTATACATTTGTCCACTATATGGATCGTCTTTCATAAAAAAAGCCTCCAACCCTTTTTAAGGATTGGAGACATGGCGAAAATCAAACTGGTCTGGTGCCGGACGATATGTTTCTTTTTTCGTCTTGAACTTCCAGATCGGTGATTTCGTTTTGCCGTTAAAACTGTCTTCCACTATAATGTACCAATAATAAACAGACTGCGGTTCAAGATGATCCCAGCGGAATTCAGCTGTATCCCCGCTCTTCACTTGCTCCCGTTTTCCGAGCTCTTCATTGGTATATACGTTACATTCAAAATAATCCGTTTCCACCTTTTTGATTCTTGGCTTCAAATCAAGCGAAAGGGAAAATTCATCCTTGTTGCCATAGGTATCCGTATCATAGTAATTCTTATCCTTTACATACGGAGAATACGTCGATACGTGCACCATGTCATTGGCCTGGTCAAATTGAAGCAAACGCAAATACCCTTGACCGCCTTCTGGCCCGCCCTGATAATCGGCCAGCATTTGATGCACAAGACGATCCGGTTTCCCATCACCATCATCATCCAGCTCATCTGTTTTTCTCATCGCACTATGATAATGCCCGCTCAACACCATCACGACATTCGGGTTCGGCTTTACGATTTCTTTGAATATTTTCTCTCCGATTGGGCTTCTGTTTCCGCTGACCAGCAAATACTCATGAAAAGCTAAAATTGCCATCCGGTCAGGGTGTTTCTTCAACACCTGATTCATCCACGTGATGTCTTCATCCGTAATGCCCCATCCCATGTACAGCATGATATAATCATTGCCGTTGCTAGAAATCAGGTCATAATGTCCGCGGTTGTTTTTATAGGAACCGCCATAATGCAATTTTTTATCAAAACGATCGCTGCCAAAATATTTGCCAAACGCCCTGTAGGAGCCGTCCTTATGCCCGACATCGTGGTTGCCGGCCAGCACGCCGTAAGGAATTCCGCTCTTATCCAGAACGGACATTGACCGATCAGCGTTTTTCCACTGTCTGATATCAGCGGAATCATCTACAATATCACCCGTGTGGAACACATATTTGATATTGAGCTGCTTTTGATTATCTTTTATCCATTCGGTCTGTTTATCAAAAATATGCGGATAGCTTTCGGCGTAATACTGTGTATCAGACATCCAGACAAATGTGTACATATCCTTCGCAGGGGGAATTTCATCCTGTACAATCACATTCATTTTCGACTCCCGTACAAAATCGGCGGCAATCACAGACGCTTTCAGCGTAAACGGTTTGTCATCCTTCGCGACGAAGCTGTCAACTGGCTGCCATTCGTTTGTCCGATAATTCCAAGCATACATCGTCACCTTTCTCCCCGGCAAAGAACTGCCCTTCCAGACTGCTTCAGCCAGATCATTCTCATCAATTGATGGATCAACCGTCACTTCAAAGCGATGATAAGGGAAAAGCTCTTTGTTTTCTGTCGATACTGTTTTTCCATCAACAGCTGATACCCGCTCCAATTCTTTATTCGTAAATGGGGTCTCCCTTTCCGGCACAAAGCTTTTCGGCGGTTCAGTCAGTGACGCGTGCTTAAATATTTTCACATGATTGCGCGCTGTATATTGAAATCCCCTATAAAAACCAACATCCATGGCATCATTCGTCGGATCTTTCACCCGTACAGAAAGCTTGGCCTTATGCGTGTCGGCTTCGCTGTCTATAACCTCCGGCTGGTCCGGATGCTCTCGTTCGGTTTTAAATATCCTCTCAATCACTGTTTTATTGCCCGCGAGATCCGTTGCTGTCACTTTTAGAGAATGTTTTCCCGGCAAAAGGTCAGAAGATGACGTATGATATGGGAGTGTAATACTTTCTCCATCTAAAGACGCTTCCGCTTCCTCAATTTTGCTCCATTTATCATACATATCCGCCTGCAGGATAAGGTTTCCTTTATACGTTTGTCCCTCGGTGATATTCGGCTCAATGTGAGGTCCTGAATTATCTACCCGTACAACCAGGCTGACATATTCCTTGCCGTCGCTTGCTTGAATATGGTGAGCGCCTTCAGAAAGCTTTGATGTGTCCCACTCCAGCAGCTGTGATGTAAATAGTCCGTCAGGCAGATTGAACTGAAATTGCCAGCTTTTATTCGAGCGCTGATTATCGCCAATAAAGAGTTCCTTCTCAGGGGACACCCTCTGATCCCTGATCACCGTTCCATCCGATAACACCAATCGGGCGTTTTTGACTAAGAAGTCATCACGGTTTTCAGCCGTATCAAACGGAGACACCTTCGAACCCGATCGTATCGTAATACGCTGCAGCTGCTTCCCTTTCCGAAGCAGTGTCTCTGGCAATTGAACAGAATAGGTGCGGTATTTATTTGTTGTATCATCGAACACCTTCAGCACTTTGCCTTCCATCGTTACCGCGTTTTTAAAATAAAGGTTCGTTTTCCTCGTATCGAATGCAAAATATACTTCTTTTTCCATCGCGGGCTCTGTCACTTGTTTTTTCCCGTCAATCCATAGCTTAATGCGGTCAGCTCGCCCTTCTGTTGTGGCTTTGAGAAACTGGGTTCCCGACAGCGTGTCTCTGTTTTCAATATTCATCCGCAGGCCGTGCGACTTGCTTGTTTGTTTAATATCAATCATTTTGACCGGCGTTCTCGCTTCATTGATCCCGTCCCCGGCCGCCACATAATACTCTAGCTGATCCTTCCCGATCAATTCAGGCGAATACACAATATAATGGAAGAGATTATCGTTGCGGTCTTTTTCAGCAAGAATTCGCTTAAACGGTTTGTTCTCATCCGTCCGGTAGTAAAAGGCCGCTGTTTTCACTAGACTTCGGTCCCGTATGTCAGCCCGCAGCTCAATGCTTTCAGCAGGGCGGACAGGCTTGCGGTCAGTCAAATCCTCAATGACCGGCTTTTCTTTATCGAGCTTGATTTTCCGTTTCTGCTCGGGCACCTGTGCCTGTAATACGGTTCCGGGAGACGGATTCTTTTCCCCGATTGAAATGTTCAGAAGTTCTGCGGTTCCGTTCAACGGATACTTATAAAGCACTGATGACAGCCGGCGCAGCGCATGTTTCCGATAATGCGCAACCGAAATGTCCTTTCCTGTATTCGTTGATATCACAACGGCCCGCGGCCTCGTATTGGCCATACCCTCTGTCTCGTCTATCACCGCGAGATTTTTTCCTTCTTTTAGTTGTGTCTGATAATAACGATTGAAATCCTCTGACGTCAATTCTGGATGCCCGGCAGGCTTCAGCCAGACGACAAACGTTTCGCCGGATGGTATCAAGATCCTTTCATCAGGTCTCCAAATCAGATCGGAGTCAGGCCCTTCTTTTGGGTAGCGGTAACGGATATGGTAGTCTTTAAAATCAATCGTTCTGTCAGTCGTATTAAAAATCTCAATAAATTCATAACCGTCTGCGCGTCCTATATTCTTCGTATCAACCGCCAGCTCTGTGATCAGAAGCTCCGGAATATGGGCAAGGTCAGCCTGGTATCCTTCAAGCTTCAGTTTCTTCGTCTCCGACTCAACCCGCTGCTTCCCATTCGACATCACAATGTAATACTCAAGCTCGCTGTTCCAAATCAAACGTTTCGGAATTTGTGCCAAAAACTTGCGGACCGCTCCTGGGGTCGGGTCCATCGGCACCATTTTGTAGCCCAGCTCATTACTTTGTTTATAAAAAAGAAAGGCGGAAAATGCTTGATACGAATTATCGCGAACTTGAGCCTCAATCATTAGATTGTTTCTCATTTCAGCTTTCACATCAATTTGAGGAGGATTTTCAAGCAAGGGTATGTAATGAGGCGTTTGAAATAGTTCCTGCTGTACAACAGGAAAAGCTTTCGATTCATGATGGCCGCCAGACAAAACGGAAAGAAAAGACAGTAATATAGAAGCAATAACCGTGTATTTCCTCATCAAAGCACCTCCCTTTTCATGTATTTTGCGTCTGAACAGGGAAGCTTATGAGTTCATTTTTAAACAATATCCAATCTGACAAAGCAGATGGTATACGACATATACGCGGGACTGCTGACAAAAAGCGAACACTTCACTTCACAATTTTTTAAGGAGGCTGCAGAACATGTAAAAAAGCTGCCTTTGCGGGCAGCTTTTTTTATTTTTTTCTAAGCGGCTCTAAAATGCCTTTTTGAATCAGCAAATGGAAGACCGACAGGATAACGGATGCCCATATCGCTGTGCCGAAGCCGTCGATTTGAAAGCTGTCACCCATAATGGACGCGGTCATCATAAGCGTGATGGCGTTAATCACAAACAAGAAGAGCCCAAGCGTCACCATGGTGACCGGCAGTGTAAAGATAATTAAAAGCGGTTTAATCAGCACGTTTAAGATCGATAAAATGAGGCTGGCGATAATCGCTGCCCCAATGCTGCTGATATGGATGGAGTCAATATATCCATCAATGACGATTAATAACAATGCATTGACTAAAATGCTGACTGCCCATTTTACCATGTCATTTCATATCCCTTTCTGACGGGACGATAAAAATCCAAATGATATAAATGAGCAAAACCGGCAAGACACTTGTCATAATGGCTAAGATGACAGTTATGACTCTGAGGAGTGATGCGTCCCAATTGAAATATTCCGCGAGACCTCCGATAACACCGGCGATTTTCTTATTTTTTTCTGAGCGATAAAGCTTATTCATTCGATCACCTCTGTGAGTACTTTAGTTTGATGGCGCCTGTTAGTGATTCTGAGAAGACGGTGATGTTTTGATCATGTGCCTGATTTGAAGTGAACATCATTTCTTTTTGAATGGTATCATTTTTTTCCTTCAGCATCTCAACATCCATTAATTCATGGGACAGCGAACCAAGATTGCTTTTCAGCTCTGCCTTCACTGCGAGATCGTCCGGAATCGCAAGCTCCACACTTCCAGTCGTTGTTTTTGCATAAATGGAGCGGCAGTCTGATTCTGTTACGTTAATCGCAATATTTCCGTTAAAGCTTTGAACGTCAATGGATTCGCTTTTCCCTCGAAGATCGATCAATCCGTTAATGGTTTCCGCTTCTATCGTTCCGCAGCTGTGGCTTGCGAGCTTAATTTGCCCGTTGGCCGTTTCAGCTATGGCTTTTTCGGCTGTTAAGTGCGAGAACGACAGCACGCCGTTTGTCGTTTTCGCTGAGAACTCTTTTACATGTAAATGTTCCCCTCTGACCGGACCGTTAAACAGCTTCACTCGAATCTTATCATACTCCTTCTGAGGAATATACAAAGTGACATTCGTTTTCATCGTCTTTTTCTCAGTACGGATAAAAAACTTATTACCTTTGATTTCACATTCAATATGCTGAAGAAATGCGTGTCTCGCCGCATCCTGGCTGTCAGCGCGATATACCTTCGCCTGGCATTCCGCTCTGATATCGTCATCTTCCCAAGGGACGATATTCACGCTGCCATTGGCAATTTGCAGCTCAACACTGGAAAAGTCAGTATCTTTAAATTGAAAAATGTGCTGAACATCATACGCATGGCCAAAGTTTAAATCAAGGTCAACTTCCTTGACCTTTTTCACAGCAGAATCAATCCAGTCAAACAGCTTGGCTCCTAAAGACGGCTTGCCGCTTTCTTTTTTTGCCGTTGTAAATGGCTCTTCCTCGTCATGAACGTGAACTGAGAGCGCTGTGATTTTCTCTTCTTTTTCCTTGTAGTCGCTGTCAAGCTTTTCAATCAGTGTCAAAGCTTCTTGTGCTGTAAGCTTTCCTTCCTCAACAAGCTTAAGGATTCGTTCCTTTTCTTGCTTCATTACGATCTCCTCCCCATTGTCTACTTATGCTGCACGCAGGACCTTAATGCCCTGAATCACATTCCAAATGATAATGCCAATGACAACCAAGAAATAAATAGCCGCTCCCCCGATGATTACAAATACAGGAAGCAAGCTGTCTCCATCAATCGCAACGGCTCCGCCAAGTAGCGCAATAAAAAGGAACAGCCAGCCGACAAACGGAACAATGTGAGAAATAAGAGAGCGTATCGCATGGCGTTTTGTTTCTTTCTCATTTACAACAAAATATGCGACAATCGGCACAATGATTGGCGCAATGAACACACTGAAATAACAAAGTGATGCAATAATAGCTTGATTACGGTTCAATTCATTCCACACTCCTATTGTGAATTGTCCATGACAAAAGATCAGGGACGTTTTACTTATTTATACGTTTAAAATCTCTTCAGGTTTCAAATTCATTCTTTAGACATGCTCCGATTTACGGAAATTGGATTTTAAAAAGTTTTAGAAGTAGAATCTTCCGGCTATACCGATTACAATATGTAAAAAGCTTACGGCAACCAAGGAGGCTGGACAAGCAATGGAGAAAGATCCCAGTGACTATACAGTAACACAAGAATCAGTGTTAAAGCTGATTCATGAACAAAAAAGAATGAATCGTGAAATGATCGCCGAGCTTGAGCAGATTCACGGACCCTTCCCGATCTCTCACGATATCCAATATATAAAAGTGCTGCTCGACAGCAGCAACACGCATATTGTTCAAGATTTAATGAGTGTAAGTAAGCAGCTGTATAAGAAGACTTTGTAATTGCGGAAAACATATCATTCATTATAACTGAAACAAAGCTAAAGGTTAGATGACAATATCTTGCCTTTTTTGTTTTGAAAAAACAAGTGATTCCCTGGCTGTCACAAAATGATTGTAACAAAAAAAGCCTGCCGGCACATCCAGTTAATGGACTCTGTCGGCAAGCTGTAACTATCAGAAAGAGATAGCCTTTCAAAATTAACGTAACAATTGAAGCACGTTTTGCGGCTGTTGGTTTGCTTGAGCAAGCATCGCTTGAGAAGCTTGAGAAAGAATGTTGTTCTTTGTGAACTCGCTCATTTCTTTCGCCATGTCAACGTCACGGATACGGGACTCAGCAGCTGTCAGGTTTTCACCAGAAGCGCTTAAGTTGTTGATTGTGTGCTCTAGACGGTTTTGTACCGCACCAAGTTTAGCACGTTGAGTAGAAACTTGATTGATGGCTGCATCAATGCCTTTAAGCTGATCATCAAAAGAAGTAGTATCAAATTTTGTTACATCAAGAGTATTCAATTTAACAGTATCACTACCTAAGTCTTTTGCTGCCATGCTATCAATTTTAACGTTAAGCTGTTGACCAGCATTCGCACCAATTTGGAATGTGAAACCATTAGTTTCAGTTCCATCTAACAATTGCTTTCCGTTGAATTGAGTACGATTTGAAATACCGTCAACTTCCTCAATAAGCGCATCCATTTCATCTTTAATCGCACCAAGATCTTCATCTTGCTGTGTACCTGTGTTTCCTGCTTGAACAGTAAGTTCACGCATACGTTGAAGGATGGCATGAGTTTCAGTCAATGCACCCTCAGCTGTTTGGATAAGAGAGATTCCGTCTTGAGAGTTTTTAGAAGCCATTTCAAGACCTCTGATTTGTCCTCTCATTTTTTCAGAAATCGCAAGACCCGCTGCGTCATCTCCCGCACGGTTGATGCGAAGACCTGAAGAAAGTTTCTCCATATTTTTTGAGCTCGCACTGTTGTTTGAAGACAAGCGGTTTAATGTGTTAAGCGCTGCAATATTGTGGTTGATTCTCATGTAAAAAATACCTCCATGTGTATATGTTTTTGAAATCAAAGACTTCCTTTTCTTTGATTTCTGGCGTATCAGATTCCAATAAAGCTTCTAACCTATGTAGATTCAGTTATTGCTTAAGGATGCCTTTAAGCCCCTTAATAGGGTTTGTCTGCTTAATTTGGAAATCATCATTCGCCTTTCAATTCATATATCGACAGCAATTTGTAAATGTTTAGGCGTTTTCCCAAAGAAATTTTACCCAAAGACGATTCTAAACCTATTATGCCGTAAAGAAAAAGCTTGCCTGCTAAGCCCAAGGATGGACTTGCTGACAAGCTGTCCCCTCTTAACAGAGGGTTTTAAGATGTAGCTGTTTCTTTCGCTTTCAAGAGCGATTTCATGCGTGTTTTGTCACGTTCGATAACAGGCTTCAAATAACGGCCTGTATACGATTCTTCCACTTCAGTGATTTCCTCAGGCGTTCCTGACGCGACAATGGTTCCGCCCCCGGCTCCGCCTTCCGGGCCCAAATCCACAATGTAATCGGCCGTCTTAATGATATCAAGGTTATGCTCAATAACCAGTACAGTGTCTCCGTTGTCTACCAACCGTTGCAGCACGACAAGAAGCCTGGCGATATCGTCGACATGCAAACCTGTCGTCGGCTCATCTAAAATGTAGAGCGTGCGTCCGGTCGAGCGTTTGTGCAGCTCTGACGCGAGCTTCACGCGCTGCGCTTCTCCGCCTGACAAGGTCGTCGCCGGCTGGCCGAGCGTAATATAACCTAAACCAACATCATAAAGGGTTTGGAGCTTGCGTTTGATTTTCGGGATATTTTCAAAGAAAGAAAGAGCATCTTCAACCGTCATATCAAGCACATCAGAGATACTTTTTCCTTTGTACGTCACTTCAAGCGTTTCACGGTTATAGCGTTTGCCGTGACACACCTCGCATGGAACGTATACGTCAGGAAGGAAGTGCATTTCAATTTTAATAATCCCGTCGCCGCGGCAGGCTTCACATCGTCCGCCCTTCACGTTGAAGCTGAAACGGCCTTTTTTATAGCCGCGGACCTTCGCTTCATTTGTCTGCGCGAATACATCACGAATGTCATCAAATACACCGGTGTATGTCGCAGGGTTGGATCTCGGCGTTCTTCCGATTGGCGCCTGGTCAATGTCAATGACTTTATCTAAATGATCCAAACCTTTAATCTCTTTATGGCTGCCGGGCTTCGCTTTCGCTTTATGAAGCTTTTGCGCCAGCGCCTTATGCAAAATTTCATTAACGAGTGTACTCTTTCCTGAACCAGAAACACCTGTAACTGCTGTAAACGTCCCAAGCGGGAACTTGGCATTCACTTTTTTCAGGTTGTTTTCTGAAGCACCTTTAATTTCAATGTAACGTCCGTCCGGCTTTCTTCTTTCAGGAGGCAATGGGATAAACTTTTTCCCTGATAAATAGCTGCCCGTTAATGAGTTTGGATCTTCCATCACTTCTTCCGGCGTACCCGCAGATGTCACCTGCCCGCCGTGAATGCCGGCACCCGGTCCAATATCTATTAAATAATCGGCTGCCATCATCGTGTCCTCATCATGTTCGACAACAATCAGCGTGTTCCCGAGGTCTCTCATATTTTTCAGAGCGCTGATCAAGCGGTCGTTATCACGCTGATGCAGACCGATAGACGGCTCATCTAAAATATATAGCACACCGGATAAGCGCGAGCCAATTTGAGTCGCCAGCCTGATGCGCTGCGCCTCTCCCCCGGACAATGTACCCGCTGCCCTGCTCAATGTCAGGTAATCGAGGCCGACTTTGTCCAGAAAGCTTAAGCGCTCCACAATTTCGCGCAAAATCAAATTGGCGATCTGCATATCCTTCTCAGAAAGGGTAAGGTCTTTGAAAAAGGCAAGTGCATCGGCTACAGACTGCTCGGTAATTTTTCCAATGTGGCGACCGTCAATCAATACGGCAAGCGCCTCTTTCTTTAACCGATAGCCTTTGCACGTCGGACAAGACTTCTGAGACATATACTGCTCCATTTGCTCACGGATGAAATCAGAGCCTGTCTCCTTATAGCGTCTTTCAATGTTGCGCAATACGCCTTCAAATTGAATTTCACCTTCGCGTATTTGTCCAAAATCATTTTCATATCGGAAATAAATCAGGTCGTCTCCGCTGCCGTACAGCACTTTATCCAGTTGATGCTTCGGCAAATCTTTGACCGGCACATCCATATCAATCCCGTAGTGGGTGCAGACTGCCTCAAGCAGCTGAGGATAATATTGTGAGCTGATCGGTGTCCAAGGGGCGACCGCATTCTCTTTCAATGACAAATCTTGATTGGGGATGACAAGATCGGCATCCACTTCAAGCTTCATTCCGAGACCGTCACACGTCGGACACGCCCCGAACGGACTGTTAAACGAAAACAGACGCGGCTCAAGCTCACCAATTGAAAATCCGCAGTGCGGACAGGCATGATGCTCGCTGAACATCAGCTCTTCCTCACCGATGACATCGATCATAACCCGTCCTTCACCTAAACGGAGCGCCGTTTCCAATGAATCTGACAGCCGGGCTGCCACGCCTTCTTTCACGACAATCCGGTCAATGACTACCTCAATGGAATGCTTCTTGTTCTTTTCTAATTCGATATCGTCGGAAAGCTCAGCCATCTCGCCGTCAATTCTGACTCTGACATAGCCTTGTTTTCTAATCTGTTCAAGCACTTTGACATGAGCGCCTTTTCGGCCCGAGACAATCGGCGCCAGCACCTGAAGCTTCGTCCGTTCCGGGTATTCCAGAATTCTGTCCACCATTTGCTCGATGGTCTGGGATGTAATCTCAATTCCGTGCTCCGGACAATGAGGCTTCCCTACTCTCGCATATAAAAGACGCAGATAATCATAAATCTCAGTTACCGTACCGACAGTAGACCTCGGATTGCGGCTCGTTGTTTTCTGATCAATGCTGATGGCGGGAGAGAGCCCCTCAATTGCATCCACATCAGGCTTATCCATTTGCCCTAAAAACTGGCGGGCATAAGCAGACAGCGACTCGACATACCGTCTCTGTCCTTCAGCATATATCGTGTCAAAGGCAAGGGAGGATTTACCTGATCCGGACAAACCCGTGACAACAACAAGCTGATCTCTCGGAATCGTTACATCTATATTTTTCAGGTTATGCGCCCTGGCTCCCTTCACCTCTATCCGATCCATAGCCATTTGTTCATCATCCTTCCGCTTTTAGCTCTAAAAGTAAATCGCGAAGCTCCGCGGCTCTTTCAAAGTCAAGCGCCTTGGCGGCTTCCTTCATTTCATGCTCCATCTGTTCAACGACTTTCTGGCGTTCTTTCTTCGTCATTTTCGACAGCTTCGGCGCGACTTTTGTTTTGTATTCCGCTTTATCCTCAGCTGCTACTGTGGCACGAATGACATCGCGAATTTCTTTATTTATCGTTTTCGGCGTAATGCCGTGCTCTTCGTTAAACCGCTCCTGCTGCTCGCGGCGGCGTTTTGTTTCATTAATCGCAATTTCCATAGAGTTCGTTATTTTATCGGCGTACATAATGACGCGGCCTTCCGCATTTCTCGCTGCCCGTCCGATGGTCTGGATCAGCGACCGCTCCGAACGAAGGAAACCTTCCTTATCCGCATCCAAAATCGCAACAAGGGATACTTCGGGGATGTCCAAACCTTCCCTCAGCAGGTTGATGCCGACAAGCACATCGTACTTGCCAAGGCGCAGGTCGCGGATAATTTCAATCCGTTCAAGCGTCTTGATCTCAGAATGCAGATAGTTTACTTTAATGCCGATTTCCTTTAAATAATCGGTCAGATCCTCTGACATCTTCTTCGTCAAAGTTGTCACAAGCACCCGTTCATTCCGCTCGATTCTTGCTTGAATTTCGCCGATCAAGTCGTCAATCTGACCTTCGATTGGACGGACGTCAATAAGCGGGTCAAGAAGCCCCGTCGGACGAATGATCTGTTCGACCATTTCATCTGTATGTTCAATCTCGTACGGCCCTGGTGTTGCTGATACATACACGATATTGTGCATATGCTTTTCAAATTCCTCAAAACGAAGCGGACGGTTATCAAGCGCTGATGGAAGCCGGAAGCCGTGATCCACGAGCACCTGTTTCCGCGCCTGGTCTCCGTTAAACATGCCGCGCACCTGAGGAATTGTCACATGCGACTCATCCACCACGATCATAAAATCGTCTGGGAAATAATCAAGAAGCGTATACGGCGTTGAACCTGGAGGCCGCAGAGTCAAATGTCTTGAATAGTTCTCGATGCCGGAGCAGAAACCCATTTCACGCATCATTTCAAGATCATATCTTGTCCGCTGCTCTAAACGCTGCGCTTCAAGGAGCTTTCCGTTTTCGTGCATGACCTTCAGCTGCTCCTCAAGCTCCTTCTCGATATTTTGAATCGCCTTCTCCATTTTCTCGGCCCGCGTTACGAAGTGGGATGCCGGGAAAATCGCAACATGATCTCGGTCGCCGAGAATTTCTCCTGTCAGCGCATCCACTTCCCGAATCCGTTCGATTTCGTCACCGAAAAATTCAACTCTAATACAATGCTCATCACGGGATGCCGGAAAGATTTCCACTACATCCCCGCGCACACGAAATGTACCGCGCTGAAAGTCGATATCGTTGCGGGCATATTGGATGTCTACAAGTTTTCTGAGCAGCTCGTTGCGCTCAATTTCCATTTCAGTCCGCAGTGACACGACCATTTCCCGGTATTCCTCAGGGGAACCGAGGCCATATATACAAGATACACTCGCAATAATAATGACATCTCTGCGCTCAAACAAAGCTGATGTGGCGGAGTGTCTCAGTTTATCAATTTCATCATTAATACTAGCGTCTTTCTCTATAAATGTATCCGTTTGAGGCACATACGCCTCCGGCTGATAATAATCATAGTAGCTGACAAAATACTCGACAGCATTGTTCGGAAAAAATTCCTTGAACTCACTGTAAAGCTGTCCAGCAAGGGTTTTGTTATGGGCAATCACGAGAGTCGGCTTATTGACTTCTTTAATCAAATTAGACACCGTAAATGTTTTCCCAGTTCCTGTCGCACCCAGCAGAGTCTGATGCTTCTTGCCCTCCTGAATTCCTTTTACAAGCTTTTCAATGGCTTTCGGCTGATCTCCCTGGGGCTGATATTTCGAGACTAACTCAAAGCGATCTTTCACAAAAATAAGCCTCCGTTTCTTTAACGAAATCTTCCTATAGATATAGTAACACAATGGAAAGCAAAATCACTAAAAATACGAACTAAAGTTCGGTGGTTTTTTATTTCCAGCTGTTTTTGTGTATAAAAAACCTGCTTTTAAATCGTAAAAGCAGGTATTCAGTCTTTATATTCATTATGTCCGATTTATTCTTCTTTTTTCTCTGCAGCTTTTTTGGCCATATACAGTCCCCCAGCCACAAGAGACACAACATCCAATCCTACAATAAAATACGTTTCTGTATAGCCTTTTAAATAAGAGGCAAACAGCAATGCAGCTGTTAAAGCGATCGCCACATAATGATTAAAGGTGACTCTAGTAAATAGAACAACAAGCATAAAAGGGAAAAACAATGCAAAAACGGCTTTTGTAATCAACAAAAACCCTCCTCAGGATTCTTCATCTGATCTGATTATAGTAAAAAATGAAGAATCGGACAATCGTGCATTCGCTCCCTCTACTACACCATACCCCTTTTCAGCCAAAATCAATCACCATATTTGCATTTTGGTGCCGGTCAAAACTTATTCCATGGTGCCGCTGTTCTAATCAGCGGCACTTTTTTTATTACATCATCAAGTCCGCCGCCAGATTCCGAGAATAAGAGAAAATAGGCATACAGTACCAGTACGGCCGCATTTTTCAGGATAATATAACCAACTTAACTATTCATTTTATTTAGGACTTTCTGCGTTTGACAGCATTTTCCTGAAAACCTACAATTGAATGATAGTGTTTACTATCATTTTTTTAAACACAGGCTCCGCAATAAAAAGACTAGAGAGAAAAACAAAATGAATGAAGAAAAGAGGGGTTTCAAATATGTATTCTGTTTTATTTCGCCAGGCAGAAGAGTCCAGCCAGCTGGCTGGAGCAAAAGGAATGAATTTGATTAAATTGACCAAACACGGTCTTCCTGTTCCGGACGGGTTTATTATTCAAACGAATGCGCTCGCACGTTTTATGGAGGACAACCAGCTTCAAGAGACTAGTGAAAACGTCGAAAGCGGGATCATTTCCGGAACATTTTCGGATGAGCTGAAAAATGAGCTGACTAGTTCCTTTTATAAGCTTAGAGAATCATATCGATCCGTAGCCGTGCGTTCTTCGTCTGCCTCGGAAGATTTAGAAGGCGCCTCATTCGCGGGTCAATATGAAACCTACTTAAATATCAAAACAGAGGAAGAGTTTCTGGCTAAAGTGAAAGAATGCTGGGCCTCATTTTTTTCTGGGCGGGTCAGCAGCTATAAGAAAAAAATGAACAATCAAATCGCAGAGCCGTTAATGGGAATAGTCGTTCAGGGGCTGATCGATTCAGAAATGTCAGGTGTTATCTTCAGCCGCAACCCTGTTACCCATGATGATAGAGAGCTTTTAATCAGCGCCAGCTACGGGTTGGGTGAAGCTGTTGTTTCAGGAAGTGTTACCCCAGACACGTTCATTGTTAATAAATCTTCGTTTGAGATTCAGAAAGAAATAGGTGCAAAGGAAATCTACATGGAGTCTGCGGCAGAAGGAATTGCTGAAAAAGAAACGAGTGAAGACATGCGCAGCCGTTTTTGCCTTACAGATGAACAAGTGATTGAATTGGCTGAAATCACAAAAAAAACCGAAGACCTGTACGGATATCCTGTCGATATAGAATTTGGAATTGCTGATCATCAAATATACCTTCTGCAAGCTCGCCCGATTACAACTATTGATCAGGACAAAAAGGCGGCAGAAGAAAAACGCAGCTTCATGATTACCGACACTGATATGAATGATTTCTGGCTTAACATGGAGTCTAATATTGAAGGTCCGGTGAGTCCGTTATTTTCATCCTTCATCGTGCCGGCATTGGAATATGGCTTGAAGAAGAGCATGCAAAAGTTTCCGATTGGTGTAGTTGTTGATGAAGTAAAACTTTATCGCGGACATATTTATTCCAAAAACCAAGGCGGACAGCAGCCTCCTTCTGAAGACTGCGGCAAAGAGCTTTTCCCGATTTTATCGGAGCATATGTATGACATCATCAATCACACATACCTCCCTTTTTACCGGACACTGGACCAGCTCGCACAAACTGAGCATACCGCAGAAAGCGCACTGGATGCTTTTCAAAAACTAAAAGCCTTTTATCTCACGGCTTATGAAGAGCACTTCAATATCGTTTTCCCGCAAATCCTTTTAACAAACAAACTGCAAGCGATGTATCAGGACATTCAAGGAGAGTCCGAAAACGCTCATTTTTACGAGATGCTGACAGGAAAAATGAACAAATCACTGGAAACGGACCGTTGCTTATGGCTATTTTCTATGGAAGTTCAGGAGAACCCGAACCTTCTGGCCATTTTTGAAAACAACAAGCCTGAACAACTCCAGGAGAAATTGGAACAAACAGATGAGGGAAGACACTTCCTGAAGAACGTCCATGAATTCTTGCAAGAATACGGATGGAGATCTGTTAAAAGTCATGATCTGATTGAACAAATCTGGGTGGAAAATCCGTATTTCGCTCTGGCCAATATTCAAAATTATGTCCGTAATGGCTATCATTTTGACAATGAATTTCAGAAAACGAAAGAAAAACGAGAGAAATTATACAATGAATTCTTGGAAAACATAGAAGATCCCGGTTTACGCACCGAATTTGACCGCTATTATCAATGGACACTGAACTCTGCAAATATAAAAGATGACCACCACTTTTATATTGACGCCATGCTGGATGCCAAGGCGAGAATCTTTCTGCTGAAGATAGGTGAATTGCTGGCGGAAAACGGTGTCATTCAAGATCGTGAGGACCTTTGGTTCTTATATGATGACGAAGTGGAACAAGCGCTTCTTCACCCTGTATCCCTGCAAGAAAAGGCTGAAAAACGCAGACAGATTTTTCATGAGTATGAGCTGGCCCAAGCCCCTGCCTACCTCGGCACCCCGACAAAAGAACAGCTCAAAGCAGCTGAAGAAATTGTCGGCGCTGTGATAGAGGATGAAAAAAACACAGAGAATCATATTTTTGGCATTGCGGCATCAAGCGGTATTGCGACAGGTCCGGTGAAAATCATTCGGGACGCCAATGAATTTTCTCAATTTGCGCCTGGGGACGTACTCGTTTGCAAGATGACCACACCGCTATGGACCAGCCTGTTTCAAGACGCCAAAGCGATTATTACAGACACAGGCGGCATTTTGTCTCACGCTGCGATTATTGCCCGTGAATACGGCATTCCAGCCGTTCTCGGCACACGCACGGCAACCGAAAGACTGCGAGACGGTGACATCATCACTGTTGACGGAAGCAGCGGCAAAATCACAGTTGTCAGCCGGTCCTGATGCGTCCCCCTCTTTCTTATACAAGCGGGGCGGGTGTATACTTGTCCTGCCAGTATACTCGTGAGGTGAAACGTATTGAGACCGACAAACAAGAGAATCCTAGACGCTGCCATGCAGCTGCTCGTCAAAAAAGGATATCGCGCAACAACTACAAAAGAAATTGCAGAAAAAGCAAATGTAAGTGAAGCGACGATTTTCAGGAACTTTAAAAACAAACAAGGACTAGTTGAGGCTTTGCTTTCTCAGCATTCTTCAAACAGAGGCAGCATTTTGGAACAAACAGAAGGGGATTTGTACAAAGACCTGCTTCATATCGGAACCTGTCTCTTGGAGGAGCTCGAACATAGAAAAGATATCATTAAAATCAGCTTTCGTGAACCGACCATGTTTCAGGATGTCATTAACCACGTCACTGAATATCCCCAATCTATGAAACAGCTATTGGTTGATTATCTCAAAACAATGGGTGAGAAAGGGGTTATTCAGACAGGAAATGAAGCGGAGCATGCCGACGTGTTCATGTCGATTATCTTCGGTTATTTCATTCACCGTCTCCACTTAGGAGACCGGGTCATATCAATGCCCCAGGAAAAAATGCTGGAGCACAGCACAGCTCTATTTGTCAAAGGAATTTCTGCTGATTAACTCCTTGGCATAATAAAAAGGAGGATCCCAATGAGCTCAAGAAAAGAATGGGCGCTGATCGTCTCGCTATTATTGGGGGCCATTCTGGCTCCCATTAATTCAACGATGATCGCGGTCGCGCTCTCATCTATTTCCCATACGTATAACGAGTCCATCGCAAGCATCACTTGGGTGGTTACCGTTTATTTAATCGTAATGGCAGTCACACAGCCGATTGCAGGGAAGCTCGGTGACATGTACGGCAATAAAACAATGTACTTATGGGGAGTCGGCCTTTTTCTAATCGCATCACTAGGCTGCGCCCTTTCACCGAGTCTGCTCCTGTTAATTGTTTTTCGGGCATTGCAGGCTGTCGGCGGGGCATTGCTTACGCCAAACAGCATTGCCATTATCCGGCATGTTGTTTCTGAAAAACGTCTACCGAAAGTGTTTGGATTTTTCGGACTGGGCGCGGGACTTGGTGCAGCACTCGGGCCTTTTATCGGCTCTATACTGATTGACAGCTTCAGCTGGCATTCGATTTTTTGGGTCAACATCCCGTTCCTCGCTATTGCTTTATTTACGGCATTAACGATGTTTCCTCAATATAAAGAAAATAAATCTGACGCGCCGCTGGATATCATCGGCTCTCTCTTGCTTGCAGGCAGCATCGTTTCAATTATCCTGCTGACGAAAAATGAGGCTCCATGGGGATATGCGGTATACAGTGTATTGATACTTCTTTTTGTTCCGCTTTTTTTCAGAAGAGAAAAACGTACCCAGCACCCCATCATTGACTTTGCACTGTTTAAAAGCTCAACCTTTACAAATGCGAATCTATCAGTCTTATTAAGCAATTTGATGATGTATGCCGTCTTATTGATTATGCCGTTATTTATGACGAACCAATTTGGGCTTAATACGTCTAACAGCGGGATGGCGCTTTCTGTATTTTCGATCTTCATGTCAGCCAGCAACTGGGTGGGCGCGCAGCTCCATCACAAATGGGGAGCAAAAAAAATCATTTTTCTTTCATTTGCCATGATGGCTGGTGCGAATCTATTATTTTTGCTGTTAAGCAGCTCGCATTCTGTCTTGTTCCTCATGCTCTCTCTTATCCTTGGCGGGCTCGCTTCCGGAGTCGGTCTGACCAGCATGCAGGTTTCATCCCTAGCCACAGTAGACCCCGGTATGTCAGGAGTGGCATCCGGGATTTTCTCGACCTTCCGTTATTTCGGAAGCATCATTTCATCAGCCTTAATTGGCCTGATTTCGGGATATCACACCCTATTTATGATTCTCTTTGCTGTATCCATCATCGGCGTTTTTGTTTCATTGGGCATCAAATCTGATGAAACGGCACGGATAGAAAAAAACTCAGCGTAACACAAAACAGCCCGGCATCGCATCTTCTTGCGGTGCCGGGCTGCCTTTTATGATCCAGAAGCGACTGCTTCGTCTTCACGGTCATCCTTTACGAAGAGGATGCCCAATTCATGATGTTCTCCTTCATAAGAAGCTCGCTGGTCAAAACGAATTTCTCCATTCAAACCGATAATTTCAAGCTTCACATATGCACGATTATGCTGAAGCGCTTCATAGAAATCAGAAACGTTCTTAACCGGTATGCCATTGACTTTCGTTATGATTTCCCCGATTTTCAATTCTAGATCCTCAGCCGGCGTATTGGGGATAATCCCAAGCACCATTAAGCCCTGATCCCTTTTCGAGAAATAAAACGGAGCCGCGTTATCATTCACTCTTTGCTTTATGGACAGAAAAATGCGCCCTAACAAAGCAGTACAGACCGCTGCCCCCGCAAGCGGCGTCCACAGTAAGCTCACTGCACCGAGAACTGCGACGGCAAGACCGAGAATACAAACGCGTTTCGCTGTGATCCTTATACTCGTTTCAGGCAGCGATCCCTGTACCCTTTGTCCAAATCCGACAAAGTAAGGAATCCATAGAAAATGGAATGAGCCGCCGGGAACAGTAAACACGGGCCACCAGCTAAGGTGCGATTCTAAACCATTACCGGGCACGAGAAGGAACAGCGGCAAAAGCCAAACCCGGTTTGCCAGCTGCTGTCCGATCGGCAAACCGCGGCTGCTTACGACAAGTGCCGGTGATGTTCTCACATGCGCAGAACGATAAGCAACCGCTCCTTCAGTGATAATCAGCAAACCTAGAAACACAGCTACAGCCGGCCAAACAACTACAAACCCTTGCGGAAATCTCTCCAGAAAGGGCTCCGCCTGATATATTTGCAGTCCAAAACCTATCAGCATACTCACACTGACGATATATGCAGCAGACATCCAGTTTGCGCGAAGAGTGAACGCTGCCGCTGCAGTGATAACGGCAATAATCGCAAGTAAACCGAGAGGAATCGATATTCCGAGTCCACCTAAAATAACTGACAAAAGAAGACCTGGAATCAGTCCCTTTGTATATGTAAATTTCAGATCATCATAAATATCTGCTATTCTTGTATGAAAGGTTTTTCGTTCCCGTTTGATTCTTACATAGCCGAAAGCCAGGGTTATGATGATAAAAAACCAGAAAAGCGGGTGTAAGAAGAACAGGCCCGCGCTTTTTAACAGTTCAATTCCCCATTGAACAGACACTATCTCTCACCGCCTCAAGCCAAACATGTTACTCATATTCTATCAAATATTAAATGGCTTGGATATCCTCAGGAGAGTTTATCTCTCTTGCGTCATCCACAGCGTGACATTCGATAGTGAAAAATCCTTTAAATAGTGGTTTACATCCACATCCAATAACCCGCTGATTAGATGCATCGACCTTTTTATATCTGTCAGATTAATTCCTAATCGCTTATGGTTTTTCATTAAGTAGTTAAAATAATGTTTGGCGCATTCCTCATTAATGTCATTTACTGATTCGACATTGGTGTAATTGACCAAATATCTGCTGAACAGCATAAGAAGACTTAGTGCTTTTGTAGCTGAAAATGTTACGTCTTGTGTTCTGTCTTTTAATTGTTCCACTAATTCATAATATTTTTTTTCACGCACAATACTTGCCCTCTTCAATTGTGAACCCCCATTTTCTTTATACAGATAAGCACGGGCCAGTATAAGCAGCAGTACTGGAGTGCTAACAAGCATTCTCGCTAACGTTACTCTTTAAATTCCTGTCGTTCAGCTGCCATTAACCTGATTACTGTTCTTTTTAGAACCTTCTTATATTGTATGAAGTAAACAAAGACTAGGCAACTTGCAAAAGTTTCATTTTAAATGCATATTAACTCGTTAGAAAGTCTCTCTCATATATTGATATCGGGTAATAACAGTCCTTTATAAATGTTTATTTGTGAAAATTTTTTTAATTTCTTGTCAAAAACTCATTTTTTATGTGACTTATGATCCATAATCTCTTTAAGCACAAAGAAACAGGAGATGGAATACCATCTCCTTTAATTGACAAATAATGATTTCAATGCTGTTTGAAGCTGCAAATCATTTTTTTCATCTGATTTTTTCTTTTCTATCTGCCGGTTTAATGTCTCTGCAGTGCGAGTGTCGATCACACCGGTTTTATTCAGTTTGTTTTGATCCTGAAAAGCCATAACCGCTTTTTTCATGTCTTTGCTGAAATAGCCATCCTCACGTCCCGGATCAAAGCTGAGACCTTTTAACAATACCTGCGCATGCTTGACGTCTTCATTGTTCATGTCCACTTTAAGCGGCTCTTTCAGCTGTAAAGGCCCGGCGGAAAAATAATCGGGCTGCTTAATCGCAATGGTCGGTTCAATTCCTTTCTTATGAATCCAGTTTCCATTTGGCGTCAGCCACTTGTAAAGCGTTAATTTGATGTTGCTGCCGTCCCCCATTGGCACAGCCTGTTGAACCGTTCCCTTTCCAAAAGACGTATCGCCTACAACTTCATAATGGCCAGCTTCCTTTAATGCGCCGGCAAGAATTTCTGATGCAGAGGCACTTCCTTTATCCGTAATCACATTGACAGGGTACGCTTTTTTATGGGTCAATGTTGAAAAATAACGTTTTTTATCCCCATTGCGTTCAGCAATCTGAATATACGGCTGGTCCTTTGTAACGAAATGCTTAAGAATTTCTTCCACACTTTGAAGATATCCGCCCGGGTTGCCGCGTACATCAATGACAAGTCCTTCTATTTCTTTTTTCTCAAGCTCCCTCAGCGCTTTTGCAAAATCCTCTGCGGTGTGCTCAGAAAAAGTAGAGATGGCAATATATCCGACAGAATGCCCCTGTACTTTTTTCTCTGATGCAAAAACCGTTTCGAGCGGAATCTCAGCTCTCTTGATCCGGAATGACAGCTGCTTCTTCGTTCCAGGCCGCTGAATCTTCATTGAAACGCTGGACCCTTTTTTTCCTCTTATTTTTAACACAGCGTGGTTTAAATCCTTGCCGGCCATCGATTCTCCATTGATGCTGATAATTTCATCATTAGGCTTCAACCCGGCTTTTTCCGCTGGCGATTTCTTGAATGGGGAAACAATAATAATTTTGCCGTCTTCCATGCCAACCTCAGCCCCGATGCCTTCAAATGAGGAATCAAGAGAATCAGAAAATTGCTTAGCTGTCTGCTTGTCCATGTAAACAGAATAAGGATCATTTAGCGTAGACAGCATTCCCTGGATGGCTCCCTCGAGCAGCTTTTCTCTATCTACTTTTTCTACGTACTCATTCGAAATTAACTCATACGCTTTTTCGATTTTGTCCATAGCTTTATCCCGTTCAGAGTCAGCTTGGGCCGTCGCGGGAACTGCTGCAGTCTGGGGCTTATCCATCTCAAGCAGGTTGATTCCCGCATATACACCGGCGCCTCCGAACAGCATGCTCCCTGCTGCTATCACAGCCATTATTTTTTGATTCATCCTTTACTCCTCCTGTATGCCAGACTGTCTTTACCAAAACCTAGAGATAGTATATGTAAAGGATGGAGATTTCATGTAATCATAGAAGAAAAAGAAGGCAAATGAAAAGCCGTCCCGAAAGCGGGACGGCTTTTTCACTTTATACTCGCAGAAACTTGCGGATGGAAGTCAGACTTCCCCATACTCCAATTACTGCGCCGATTGCAATCAGCACTAGCGAAACTTGGAATACAAATGGATTATAAGGAAGAAGAGAGACAAATGATCCTTGAACCTTTGGAACGACCCATCCGATGACGTATTGGTAAGTGCTCAGCACCAGTGCAATCGGAATCACAGAACCGAATACGCCTAGCAGCAATCCTTCAAGGAAAAACGGCCAGCGGATAAACCAGTTTGTCGCACCGACAAGCTTCATGATTTCAATTTCTTTTCTTCTTGCGAAAATTGTAATTTTAATGGTGTTGGAAATTAAGAACATCGCCGTAAATACCAGGCCGATAATTAACGCGATTCCGATGTTGCGGGAAACGCCGACCACTTTAAACAAACGGCTGACCTCTTCTTTTCCATAAGTGACTTTATAAACATGATCCATTTTTTCGATCTTTTTCGCCACGTTCGGCGTATCATGCGGATCTGTCGTTTTGACGACAAACGCATCATTAAGCGGGTTTTCCTGATCCTTCATTGTCAGGGATTTTCCGCTGTCACCAAAACTGTCAACCAGCTGGTCAAGCTCTTTTTCTTTAGATGAAAAAGTGACACTCTGAATGCCCTTCAGTTCCTTAATATCGTTCTGAAGCTTGTCCTGTGCCTTCTGATCTGCAGTCAGATCAACCAGCACTTTGATTTCAACTTGTTTTTCAGCATTCGTGGCCATGTTATTCAAATTCAGCATAATCACTAAAAACACGCCGACTAAAATCAGCGTAACGGTTACAGCACTAATGGATGCAAATGTCATCCATGTGTTTCTCCCGAGAGATTTAAAACTCTCACGCAAGTGGCGCCCGAGAATTTTAATCATATGAACCATACTCCCCTCTTGACTCATCACGCACAATGATACCATCTTCGATTGCAATGACACGTTTCTTCATGGTGTTTACGATTTCTTTATTATGTGTCGCCATCACGACTGTTGTCCCGCGGTTGTTAATTTCCTCCAGCGTCTTCATGACTTCCCAGGACGTATCCGGATCAAGGTTTCCTGTCGGTTCATCAGCAATGACAACATCAGGGTTGTTCACAATTGATCTTGCAATAGATACACGCTGCTGCTCCCCGCCTGAAAGCTGGTCAGGAAATTGTCGCGCTTTATGCTTCAGCTGCACGAGATCAAGCACTTCAAGCACCCGTTTCTTAATGACAGACGGCTGTTCTCCAATCACTTCAAGGGCAAATGCCACATTTTCAAAAACAGTAAGTTTCGGTAGAAGCTTGAAATCCTGAAAGACAACGCCGATTTTGCGGCGCACGAAAGGAATCTCTTTTTCTTTAATTGTCGCGAGATCTTTATGATTGATTAAAATTTGTCCTTTTGTCGGTTTTTCTTCTCTGTAAATCATTTTAATAAAAGTAGATTTACCTGCTCCGCTCGGACCAACAACATACACAAACTCGCCGGGATGAATGGTAACAGAAATCCCATTGAGCGCTTTTACGCCGTTCGGATAGGCTTTATATACTTCCTTCATCTCTATCATGAAATCACCTAATCTTTTATATCATTTTATCTATCACACGGTCATACTCTTCGAATGCATTCGACAATTTATGACCCATTCATTTGTAAAAAGATGAAAAATCTGAAAGTTCCCTTTTTCAATACACTTCATTATACGTCAAATTTAGACATAATACTATTACAGTTTCTTTTCATTCATATTGTCAAGGCATAAAAACATCCTTGCCGGCACTCGGCAAGGATGTTTTTATCTTACTTTTTTTCTGACAGCCATTTGGCAATAACAGCGGCTTCGTTATCCTCTACAAGCCCCTTTGGCATATTGCCGCGGCCGTTTTTAATAATGCTTTCAATTTTGTGTTCATCGTATTTGCCTCCGACCTCTTGGAGATTAGGCCCTGACACACCTTCTAAATCCTTGCCGTGGCAGCCTACGCAGCTTTGCTGATATAATTCTTCCCCTTCAGATGCAGTGGCTTCCGTCTTGCTGCCGGTGTCTGCCTTCTCTTCTTTTGCATCGTTTGATCCGCAGGCAGCCAACAGAACAGAAAGCGCAAATCCAATCATTAGTATCGATAACTTTGATTTCATGTTGAGAAGCACAACTCCTTTACGATCTCTTCCATATTATAACCTCGTTTAAGCGCGTTTGAAACCCTCGCCCAGCACCTCGCTCGCGTCTGCTACAATTACAAAAGCTGACTCATCAATCTGTTTGACGATTTGTTTCAATTTGGTGAATTCAGTTTGCCCAACCACGCACATTAAAATCGGACGGTCATCGTCAGTATATCCGCCGACTGCAGAAATTTTTGTCACGCCTCTGTCAATCTTCTGTAAGACAGCCTCCTTGACAGCCTGCTCCTGCTTTGTAATGATGAGCGCCATTTTTGAACGATTAAAGCCGACTTGTACAACATCAATGGTTTTGCTGGACACATAGACGCCAAGCATGGCATATAAGCCTTGCTCAATATTAAATACGATCATAGCCGTAACAACGATCATTCCGTCAATGATGGCGAGGCACTTCCCCAATGACAGACCGGAGTACTTATGAATGATCTGTGCAGCCAAGGCTGTACCTCCCGTCGAACCTTTCCCTAAGTACACAATACCAATTCCGATACCTATCCCGACACCGCCAAAAATCGCCGCCAAGAGTTCATGATGAGTGGCGGGCTGAATATCCCTTGCCAAAAACACTACTAGCGGCAAAAACACAGAACCTGCAAGCGTCTTTAGCCCAAATTTCCCGCCGAGCAAAATGACGCCAGCAATAAATAAAGGGATATTAATAATCCACTGTACATACGCTGCTTCAAAACCATATGATTGCAAAATCGTACTGATCCCGCTGACACCGCCGGCGGCAATCTTGTTCGGAAGCAAAAATACATTAAAGGACACGGCCGTAATCGCTGCTCCTAACAATATGTATACATAATCCCGCAAAATCCACAATGTTTTATTCCGTACGTCCATCATATATCCTCCGTTTCTTCCAATGCTCTCCGATAGCATTTTAATCCTTCCCTGATTAGATGTAAATAACACCCAAATACAGTGGTAATATGCTAAAGCAGCAGTGAAATCAAGGATATAAGGAATAAAAAAACACACCCGTATGCATCAGGTGTGTTTTTCAGCTTATGAAAGCTTAGAACGGAGGTAGGCATCAATGAACGTATCAATGTCACCATCCATTACAGCTTGGACGTTCCCCATTTCTGTATTGGTCCGATGGTCTTTTACCATGGAATACGGATGGAATACATAAGAACGGATTTGGCTGCCCCAGCCGATTTCTTTTTGTTCACCGCGAATTTCATCCAGCTCTGCCTGCTGTTCTTCAATTCTGCGCTGATACAGCTTGGCCTTCAGCATTTTCATGGCTCTTTCACGGTTTTTAATTTGTGAGCGCTCCGTTTGGCATGTCACAACTACGTTCGTCGGCAAGTGAGTAATCCGAACGGCTGAATCCGTCGTATTGACGTGCTGTCCGCCCGCGCCGCTTGCACGGTACGTGTCAACTTTAATATCCTCCGTACGAATATCAATATCAATTTCATCGTTAAATTCAGGCATGACTTCACATGAAACGAAAGATGTGTGGCGGCGGCCTGATGAATCAAATGGTGAGATCCGCACAAGACGATGGACACCTTTTTCTGCTTTGAGATACCCGTAAGCGTTGTGTCCTTTGATGAGCAATGTCACTGACTTGATTCCAGCCTCGTCACCTGGAAGGTAATCGAGTGTTTCTACTTTAAAGCCGCGGCGCTCTCCCCATCTTGTATACATTCTAAGAAGCATAGAGCCCCAGTCCTGTGACTCTGTACCGCCAGCACCAGGGTGCAGTTCTAAAATCGCGTTATTTTTATCATACGGTTCGCTGAGAAGAAGCTGAAGCTCAAACTCATTGAACTCTTTTGTTAATGATTTTAGTTCTTTTTCAAGCTCAAGCTGGAGATCAGTGTCCGGCTCTTCTTTCAAAAGATCATGAGTCATTTGTAATTCTTCGTGGGATTCATTCAATTTTTTATACGAATTGACATAATCCTTTAAACCGTTTGCTTCATTTATAACCGTTTGAGCTTTTTGCTGATCATTCCAGAATTCCGGATCAGCCATTTGTTCATCTAGCTCAGCAATGCGGGCCTCCTTTGATTCGAGGTCAAAGAGACCCCCTAAAGTCCGCTAAACGAGAAGCCATATTTTCGAGCTCTGCTCTGATTTCTGATAATTCCATTTCATTCACCTCATTAAAAGATCCGCAGGCGCCTGCAGGCGCCGCGGTCAGTAAACTTGCCGGGGCGAACTATTCAGTACGGCCGCAGCAATTTTTATATTTTTTCCCGCTTCCGCAGTGGCATGGGGCATTTCGTCCGATATCAACCACTTTGCGAACCGGTGCTTTCTTTGCTTTTTTGTTATCGTCGCCTTCTTGCGGCTGATGAGCTGTTGTTTGGCCTTGTACAACCTCTTCACGCTCCAGATTGTTTTCAATCTCAGCTTTCATCACAAATTTTGCGACTTCGTCCTCAATTGATTCAATCATATGCTCAAACATCGCAAAGCCTTCCATTTGATACTCACGAAGCGGGTTCGTCTGCGCGTAAGCACGAAGGTGAATCCCTTGGCGGAGCTGATCCATCGCATCAATATGATCCATCCATTTAGAATCAACGGCACGAAGAACGATAACTTTTTCGAATTCGCGCATTTGCTCTTTGCCGAATTGCTCTTCCTTCTCATTATATTTTGTGGTGATGCGATCCATAATGAGCTCAAGCATTTCATCCGGTTCTTTCCCGAAGATATCGCTCTTCTCAAGCGCACCTTCATCAAGATAAGTTGTGTTGATAAGATCAACTAGACCGTCAAGCTTCCACTCCTCAGGAAGCTCTTCTCTTGGCGTATAGGCTGCAATTGCGCGTTCGAGAGAAGACTTGATCATATTTTCAACGATTTCACGCAAGTTTTCAGAGTCAATGACTTCAAAGCGCTGCTTATAAATGACCTCACGCTGCTGGCGGAGAACATCATCATATTGCAGAAGCTGTTTACGCGAATCGAAGTTATTGCCTTCGACACGTTTTTGTGACGATTCAACCGCGCGAGATACCATTTTGCTTTGGATTGGAGTAGAGTCGTCCATGCCGAAGCGGTCCAGCATCGCCATTGTCCGCTCAGCTCCGAATCTGCGCATCAATTCATCTTCCATAGAAAGATAAAATTGAGTAATCCCCGGGTCTCCCTGACGTCCGGAACGACCTCGAAGCTGATTGTCAATCCGGCGTGATTCATGTCGTTCTGTTCCGACAACAGCGAGTCCGCCAAGCTCTTTTACACCTTCGCCAAGCTTAATGTCCGTTCCGCGCCCCGCCATGTTAGTCGCAATCGTAACTGCGCCTTTTTGGCCGGCCTCTTCAATGATCTGCGCTTCACGTTCATGGTTTTTGGCATTTAACACTTGATGCGGAATTCCTTTGTTTTTAAGCAGCTTAGAAATCAATTCAGATGTTTCAACGGCAACCGTACCGACTAGAACAGGCTGTCCCGTCATGTAACGCTGTGCGACATCCTCCGCAACTGCCTTAAACTTTCCTTCCATCGTGCGGTAAATTAAATCCGGACGGTCATCACGGACAACAGGCCTGTTGGTAGGGATCGTGACAACCTGCATGTTGTAGATGTTGCGGAATTCTTCTTCCTCTGTCTTAGCTGTACCCGTCATACCGGCAAGTTTTTCGTACATTCGGAAGTAGTTTTGGAACGTAATCGTCGCCAAGGTCATGCTTTCGTTTTGAATCTCAAGCCCTTCCTTTGCTTCAATCGCTTGGTGAAGCCCCTCACTGTAGCGGCGGCCTTTCATCAGACGTCCCGTGAAGGAATCAACAATAACAACCTGTCCGTCTTCCACTACATAGTCAACGTCCTTTTGCATCGCAACGTGAGCTTTTAAGGCCTGGTTGATATGGTGGTTGAGCGCGACATGCTTCACATCAAAGAGGTTATCGATGCCGAACGCTTTTTCCGCCTTCGTCATTCCTTCTTCAGTAAGCTGTACAGCTTTTGTTTTGATATCGTACGTGTAATCCTTCTCCGCTTTTAACGTACGGACAAAAGCATTTGCCTGTACGTACAGCTTAGTGGATTTGGCAGCTTGTCCAGAAATGATAAGCGGTGTTCTCGCTTCATCAATTAAAATAGAGTCAACTTCATCAATTACCGCAAAATGAAGCGGGCGCTGAACCATCTGCTCTTTATAAAGAACCATATTGTCACGCAAATAGTCGAAGCCAAGCTCATTGTTTGTAGAGTAAGTAATGTCAGCGGCATAAGCTTCCCGTTTTTCGTCTTTTGACATTGAGTTTAAATTCAAACCGACAGTCAGACCGAGAAACTCGAAAATTTTCCCCATCTGCTCAGCGTCACGGCTTGCCAAGTATTCGTTGACAGTCACGACGTGTACGCCTTTACCTGTTAACGCATTTAAATAAACAGGCAGGGTAGACGTTAATGTTTTCCCTTCCCCTGTTTTCATTTCCGCTATATTTCCGTCATGAAGCGCCACGCCCCCCATGAGCTGGACTTTAAACGGAAACATGCCTGTTACGCGGCGTGAAGCTTCTCGAACAACAGCGAAAGCTTCAACAAGAAGATCATCCGTTGTTGCCCCTTTTTCAATGCGCTCTTTAAATTCAATCGTTTTATGTTTCAACGCGTCGTCAGAGAGATTTTCATAGTCTCCGCGAATCGCATCAATATCGTTAGCAATTTTTTCGTATCTATTCAGCGTACGTTTTGTTGGATCAAACATTTTATTTAAAATTCCAAGCATTTATAACGCTCCTCTATCTTCACATGCCTATTTTAGAGGCATGTATAAATAATTTACTAGTCCATGTATACCTCTCATTATCATATCATACCTTTTGTTATTTCCAAAGAATTTGCAAATAAGAAAAACAAAAACCTTCCGCGGACATCACGGAAGGCTTCTCTTCATTATTCAGTCGGTTCAATTAAGCCATATTTCCCGTCATTTCTGCGGTACACGACATTTGTAAGGTTTGTTTCCGCATTTGTGAAAACAAAGAAATTATGGCCAAGCATATTCATTTGCAAGATCGCTTCTTCACTATCCATCGGCTTTAAATTAAAGCGTTTCTGACGGACGATGTCCAAGCTCTCCTCCTCTTCTATGTCATCCTGAACCGCAATATCTGTATCAGAGCCAAGACCGTTTGCCAATAAATATTTTGGAGAGCCCTGCTCACGGAATTTACGGTTTACTTTCGTTTTATGCTTACGGATTTGACGTTCCAGTTTGTTTGTTGCGAGATCAATTGCGTTGTACATATCCTCGTTATGCACCTCGGACCGAAGCGCAAGATCTGTCATCGGAATCGTAACCTCAACCTTAGACTCCTTGTCATTGTAAAACTTCAAGTTGACGTTCACATCGGCATCCACGCTATGGTCAAAATAGCGCTCCAGCTTGCCGATCTTCCTCTCGACATGATCCTTTAACGCGGGTGTCACTTCAATATTTTCTCCTCTGATGTTGTAGTTCATCAAAGAACGCCTCCCTTTTATTAAGGATATGTATCTATTTCTCTTTTACCCTTTACAATTCCTGCTGAAACATAAATCTTTTGTGAAAATTCAGTGAACTTTGTCGAATTTTGTTTGTATTTGCTCTGTTATTGGCGGTTCGGAGGTATATGTATATGCTGATTGAACGAAACAAATACCTCACATACGCCTAATTGATTAAAAAGGGTTCCATACATTGATGAATAGACAGCATCCATTTTCTATAATGAATCAGAAAATGTTCCTTTAAATACTCACAGAACTCATGAGAGGGAAAAGAGAAAGAGACCAATTGATCAAACTCCGCAAAAATTTGGTCAAATGCTTTCACACAAATTTCAGCACACCGTGAATCCATAATGAAGAGAAGTGTTGAATGTGTTGAATCCAAATAAAAAAAGGCTTGGATCAGATCTTGGTAGATCCGATCCCCTTCTGTTTTTGATAAATTCTCTTCAGCCTCTATCAAATAACACAACCCTTCTTCAATGGTAAAAAGAAGATGATAATAAGCTGATAAAAGCGTATAATCTTCAATGCTCTTCAAGGCACTCACCTATTTACGCTTGTCATAATATGTGCCGTCAATCGTAATGTTGTTATAAGGGTTTAAATACGTCGTATGCATCACACGTTTTCTTTTCATCTGCTGAAGTTCTGTTGCGATTGACTGCTTCAGTCTTTCCATTTCCTTCACAATCAGCTGATCCCATGTCAAAATAAGTTTCATCTGCTTTCGCTCTTCTTCTGAAAGCGGCAGAGATATCTCCTGAATCAGTTCAGACCGTTTAGCCACAAAGTCTTCAATTTGTTTTAAAAGCTCATCGCTTTCCGGCGTATTTTGTATGTGTGACAGCATACTCTTCGTCTCAGTGTATAGTTGATCTATGTTATTCATGCGATCCCGCCTGATCCGTGCCGGTCCTTCCGTTCACTTTGAATGGCTTGTTTCCAAGCATCGCGAAAATCTGTTACATAGCCTTCAACCTCAGCCAGCATGCCCGTATCATTTTTGATATTTGCCTGTACCAATCTTCGATACATATAATCGTACATCGCACCCATGGAAGCGGAAAGCTCTATGTTACGGTTAAGTGTAAAATTTAATTCCTGAATAATATTTTGCGCTTTAATCAGATTCTCATTTTTACGTTCCATATCATCATTCTCAATGGCCTGAGAGGCAAGTCTTATAAATTTTAAACAGCCATTATACAGCATAAGCGTCAGTTCACCGGGTGTAGCCGTATTCACTGAATTTTGCTGATAGGCTGTATAAGGATTTTGGATCGCCATGTGTCATCCTCCAAATTACATTTATTGTACAAGAAGCTGTGATAAATAGGACGCTTGTTCGTTCATTTTTTGAATCGCAGAATCCATTGCACTGAATTTTGAATAATAGCGGTTTTCTATTGTGGTCAACCGGTCCTGCATTTTGGTAATATCAGTGCTGATCGTATTTAAATTTTTACCGATTGAATAATCATTGGTTCCCATTGTCGAGTTGCCGGCTTTTGCTTCAATGCTCTTCACCGTACTTTTCAGGGTGTCACCGATGCGTTTCATAATCCCTTTATCACTATAGGCGCTGCTGTTCGTTCCGCTTGTAAATAAGGCGGCAACGCTTTGCGGATCTTCTTGTATTTTGGCTTTCAGTTTGTCTTCATTAATCTCTAAATGACCCCGCATTTGGTAAGCACTTGAGGTTGTTATGCCGAATTCTGTCAATTGATAGGTTTTCCCATCCGCATTAACTTGAGTATAAAAGTCAGTCCGCATTTGGTTCGTGCCGGTGCTGATGCTGGAATCATTTCTAAGCAATCCGCTTTTCGCCTTCTCCTCCCAGAGCTCTACCTCTTTATCGGACATGGCTTCTTTTTGTTCACTTGTCAACGGAGTATAGTCTCGGTATTTTTCTTCTTTCAGCTTTTCATTCAGGCTGTCAACCAGTTCATTGTATTTATCTACAAACTCTTTGATTTGGTTATAAATCCCGTCAACATCAGTAGAAACAGATGTGGTAACAGGGCCTGTGGCTGCAGTTGTATTTTTAATCGAGTAAGTAACACCATTCACCGTGAAATTGTTTGTCAGCTTCTCCATTTCAAAGCCGTTAATTGTGACTTTGGCATTTGTGCCTTCTTTGTAAGCAGTGAGCTTATTATCAGCATCCAAAGAAAAACCAAGCTGACCGGACATAAAGTCAGCTGTAGCAGAGTCTGCTGTCTGTATACTGCCCCCTGCACCTGTTGCTTTAGAAGAAAACGCAATTGTTTCTACGTACTCTGTACCATTCCAAATTTTATCTTTAAAAGCTGATACTCCCAGATCTGAGCTGTTAAGTTTAGAAATCACATTATCAATCGTATCGGCGCTCGTCACACTAATGTTCACTGTTTTTGCCGTTGTTTCGCCAGGCGCAACAACGTTAAATGCCAAATTGTAATCGCCTTGAGTGTATCCCGTATAATTGTTTGCCTTATACGTTGCTGCGGTTGCCAAGCTTGCCACTTCAACAGTAGAAGAAGAGTTTGGTGCACTTGCGCTTCCTGTAGCAGTTAACACAGACTCATTAGAGCTTGTCACAGTTTTGCTCTGATACGTGCTAGGATATGTCAACGTATTTTTAGACATATAATCTTGCAATTCTTTTATTTTTGTATTGACTTCACGATAGCTGTCACGCTGCCATTCAAGAGTCTGCTTTTTTTGCTTCAGCTTATCAAGCGGCGCTCTTTCTGTCTGCATCAGCTTTGATACAATATCATCTATATCCATTCCTGACGCCAGACCTGTTATTCTTGTGACCATCTCAAACCACTCCTATTCTACTTTTTTTCATCTACAAATAACCCAAGAAATTCAGTCATAGCCGCATAAAAATCAAGCCACCGTTTTGGTGGAATTTCGCGGATCACTTCATTTGTAGAGTCCTCTATTACCTTTACATAGTATTCATTTAACTTGTCATGAAGCTCGAACTTCAGATGAACTTGCGAAGGTTCCAAAAGCTTGTTCATTTCCCCCACCATTTCAGCAAGATTGGTATATGAAACTTGATGAACAGGAACCTCGTTATCATTATCTTTCTGATTATGTATTTGAGTATCATAACGATCCCAAACAGGTTGTAACGTAGTGAGCCTTTCAATGTTCAATTGATCATCCCCTATGCCCCAATCTATCGTTTATATCGACTAAAAGGAGATAAGATTACACATATTTTTGGAAAAAAATCTTCTGTTTTAGATTTCTTGTTTGGAAATACATTTATAAAAAGTTAGTAGAGAATCCGGTTATTATATCATGAGTTAGTGACAGGATGAGGAATGATTCGGAGATAGAAATATAAATTAAAAGACCCTGGCAACGCCAAGGTCTTTTTTAAAATTAACGTAACAATTGAAGTACGTTTTGCGGCTGTTGGTTTGCTTGAGCAAGCATCGCTTGAGAAGCCTGAGAAAGAATGTTGTTCTTTGTGAACTCGCTCATTTCTTTCGCCATGTCAACGTCACGGATACGAGACTCAGCAGCTGTCAAGTTTTCACCAGAAGCGCTTAAGTTGTTGATTGTGTGCTCTAGACGGTTTTGTACCGCACCAAGTTTAGCACGTTGAGTTGATACTGCGTTAATAGCCTCATCAATACCTTTTAGTTGATTGTCAAAAGAAGTAGTAGCAAAATCTGTTACGTCAAGTTTATCAACTGTAACAGTAGTACCTAGAGCAGCTGCTCCCATGTCAGCGATTTTAACGTTAAGCTGTTGGCCTGCATTTGCACCAATTTGGAATGTAAATCCAGTAGTAGCGGAAGATCCGTCTAATAACTTTTTACCGTTAAATTCAGTGCGATCGGAAATGCCATCAACTTCCTCAATAAGCGCATCCATTTCATCTTTAATTGCACCAAGATCTTCTGCTTGTTGTGTACCTGTGTTTCCTGCTTGAACAGTAAGTTCACGCATACGTTGAAGAATCGCATGAGTTTCAGTCAATGCACCCTCAGCTGTTTGGATAAGAGAGATTCCATCTTGAGAGTTTTTAGAAGCCATTTCAAGACCTCTGATTTGTCCTCTCATTTTTTCAGAGATCGCAAGACCTGCTGCGTCATCTCCCGCACGGTTGATGCGAAGACCTGAAGAAAGTTTCTCCATGTTTTTTTGTGATGCACCGTTGTTTGAAGACAAACGGTTCAGTGTGTTAAGTGCTGCGATATTGTGGTTAATTCTCATTGTTTTGTTCCTCCCTGAATATGTTGTTACGGCACGTCCTTGTGCCCTTATTTTGTAACTGGCGGAGTCTTTTGCGCCTCCTCCCGGCTACATCATTAATATCGGATTGTCTCTGATTTTGTTAATACAAAAATAAAAAAATCCTCACTTTTTTTGTGAGGATAATGCGGAGATCACATCGCTGGATAACGCTGCTGCACGGTTATTTTCTTCCTGAATGGTCAAGTAAATTTCTTTCCTGTGAATATCAATATGCTTTGGGGCGTCAATTCCAAGCTTCACTTGATCTCCCTCAACCGCAATCACTTTTACTTCAATATCAGCACCTATTTGAATCGCTTCGCTTATTTTCCGCGATAAAACTAGCATGATTCTCCTCCAATCGGATGCTTTGTCGTATATGAGGAATCGTGTAAAACGACTTGCTTAGCCATCATGTTCTTGCGATTCACAATAATGGGAGCCAATAAATTCGCAGTAGACTTTTCAAATGGCTCTGCCATAGTCAATATCGTCATGACTTCTACGTCTTGAATATTATCGATATCCAAAAGTTCAGCAGTTGATTCATCAAGGTCAAATTCATAATACTTAAAAAAGATAAACGGACTTACGACGATGAATGCAAGATTTTCTGAAGTGACGGACTGCAGTGCCACGAATGGAGAGTCTTCTGAAAGCGGAAGTATGACAAATTGTTTTTCTTCTAAAAAGCCTGGAATCCCGCTTTCAAAAAGAATGATTTGTTCTTCTTTTATGTTCATTTGGCCATGGTACTTCGTATGAATGATCATTGTTCACGATCCTTTTCTTTTTACTTTTCGGGTGATTCTTTCGGGTATTCTACATCTATATTTAAATCAGGGTATTGGAGCATGTCAACCTTAACATTTCCTGGCGTATATTCAACAATTGGCTTATGCGGCTCAGCCTGAATAACAGGCTTTCGCGGCGTAATCTGAACATCAAGCTGTGACGGGGTATATTGTATTTTCACCCTCGAAAGAGAAGGAGCATAATTTTCGCCTAATTGAATTTGGTGCATCTCAGAGTTCCTCCTTGCTTGCGAAGCGATTGGGTTACCTTTATTTTCAATTCTCATAAGCTCATCGCCTTCTTCTGCCGTGCGCGCTATTCCCTTCATTACATCCTCATGCCCTTGTTGGGCGGCTTCTTCAATTCTCTTGAAAACATGCTTTCTGTCTAATTCTTCCCATGCTTGTGTCTGGTCAATCGTGAGTTTTCCAGGTGTTACCGATATTTCCATTTCCGCACTCGGCTGTTCGATCTCTAGATCAGCTTGAGGCTGCTCCATTTTTAAGCTGGCAGGCGTCGTTGTTAAACCAATTTTTCCTTGAACACTATGCATAATCAATCTGGGAATCTGCATCACTCTACCTCCTGAACTATAAAAAAAGCGAACTCCTAAGAGCCGCTTACTTTAAAAAGTCAATCAATGTAGGCTGAACAATTTGCGCATTAACAGCCAGAGTAGCCCTGTGAACGCTTTGCTGCGCAATAAATTCAGTTATTACTTCTTCCAGTTCTACATCTTCATTATCTGATAACACTTTTGTAGCTGTTTCTTCTTGAGCTGACAGTCTTGTATTAACCAGTTCAAGACGATTATACCTCGCTCCAAGATCAGATCGTTCAGCACTCATGCCGTCAGAAAAATGATCAATATCATCTAAAACACTGTCCATGCCATCTAGCGAACCAGAATTTAGTGCTTTCTCAAAAGAATCAAGCATTTCAAATACATTCTGCCCGCTTTCAGAAGTGCCTCCAAAAGCTGACTTTGGATCTGAATTCACTTTCAATGACATATTATTTGATATATTGACTACGACATCAGCTGTATCAGAAATTGTATAAGTTCCGTCTCCGTTATCTGTAACCGGAGGCTTATCTGAATTTGTGCCATTAAAGATATATCTGCCGTTCACTTGTGTATTCGCAATATTTAAAAGCTGTTCCTTTAACTGCTTTACCTCTACGCCAATCGCTTGCCGCTCCGACTCGCCGTTTGTATCATTTTGAGCTTCGACCGCTAATTCTCTGACCTTTGACAAGATGTCAATTCCTTCTGTAATGTTTGTTTCTGTGTTTTCGAGCCAGGTAAAGGCTTGAGAAGCATTGCTTTTGTACTGCTGCACTTGAGACAGTTGCGTATTATACTTTAAGCTTTTCATTGCTACTACAGGATCGTCGGAAGCTTTTGAGATTTTTTTCCCTGAAGAAATCTGCGACTGGAGTTTATCCAGCTTCGAGTAGCTCGAACCGATATATCTCAGTGAGTTTTGCTGTATCATTCCTTGTGTTACTCTCATGCGACTCTACCTACCTTCCTCCAACACCCATGCCGTTGATCACTTTATCAAGCAATTCGTCTTGTAAAGTCACCATTCTTGCAGCTGCATTGTATGCGTGTTGGAATTGAATCATATTCGTCATTTCTTCGTCTAAAGAAACTGCGCTCATTTGCTGACGGTTTATGTCAGCATCATTTAGCTGTTTTTCTGTATTAGACGCCAGTCGATTAGCCTCTTGAGCTTCGATCCCTAGCTCGCCAATCAGACCCGCATAATAATCTAAAACACTAGTTTCTTTACCGTTAATGGTTATTTTACCGGTTAAAACATTTGCTAATTTTGTAGCATTTGCGTTATCGTTGGCTGCACCAGTCAGTGAGAAAGCAATGTTTGCGCCTTTTGAATCTATTATGCTGTCAGCTACTTTGATCTTGCCCGCTGCGCCCTTGGCAGGTTCAGTTTCACCGCCAGTAAAATCAAAAAAGTCTCCGCCTTGTTCACCGCTCTTGGTCACACCATTTCTGTGCACTTCATTGAAAGCTTTCGCGAATTCAAGCGCCATATTGTCAAGATCAGAAAGCATTTCCGGGTATACGCCCTTTTCTTGGCCGTCTGCTGTTATATACCCGTAAGACTCTATAAATCCTAAAAGGGATCCCTTACTGCTAAAGGACTCCGCCTGCACAGCTGTATCCCCGATTGAAATACTTGATACTAACCCAGTTTCATTATCATAGTTGGCTGCAAGTTCTGAAACCTCGTAATTTTTACCGTCCAAAACAGTTCCTAGCGACTGTTTATTTTTATCAAGGATTTCAATTGATACAGTTCCTTCAGCAGATGCAAGTGCATTCCCGCCTGATTTGTTGTAGCTGACTTTGATATCAACCATTGAGGATAATTTATCGATCAGCAAATCTCGCTGGTCATATAAGCCATTCGGAAGAAGCCCGACCGGCTCTACTTGTGCAATTTGCTTATTTAAACTGTTTAATTGAGAAAGCAGAGAATTGACATCCAACACAGTTGTATTTAGCTCTGCTTTTAAATTCGATTGGACATTTGTAAGTGATTCAGAAATATAATTAAACGTTTCAGCTACAGCTTGTCCTTTTCGAGCAACAACAGAACGTGCACTTTCTTCATTTGTATTATTCGATAATTCCTGCAGAGAATTCCAAAACGAATTGAGCACACTGTTCAAGCCGCTGTCATCTGTTTCATTTAAAACGCCTTCCATTTGGGACAGCGCTTTGGCCTTCGTGTCATAGTATCCGGCACTGTTGTTTTGAAGACGGTATTGGTAGTCAAGAAAGATATCTCTTATTCTCTCAACTGATTTTCCTTGAACACCTGTACCCATTTGTCCCGCTGTTTTTTCTGCGTTTTTAGATACAGCAGGGAAATAGTCAGTTGCCTCCAATGAGACCCGCTGTCTTGTATAACCATCAGTATTGGCATTTGCCACGTTATTTGCAGTAGTGCTTAACGCTGCCTGCTGAGCGCTTAACGCCCGCCTTGCAGTTTCAAGCCCCATAAAGGTAGATGTCATTTTCTGAATTCCTTTCTGCTAAGCTTTTGAATCAAACAGTTTCATTTTGCTGCTTTTCGGCAGCTCAGCTTTAATTGATTTGCTGTAATTGAAGTTATTTTCCTTAGGAACCAGCATATCGTACGAAATAGAGATGAATTGCAGGGCGTCTCTTGTCAGCTGCCTATTCATCTCATTTACTTTTTTCAGACGTCCGAGAACTTGAGAAAGAGATTCGTATAGTTGTTCCAGCTCTTCCTTTTCACTGCCTGAGGTTTTGGCGATACATTCGGAAATAGTATTATTTTCGCTATATCCGAGAAAGGCCGAAGTTGTTTTGATCCGGTCATCTTCTGTCTGCGTGATCGCTTGAATATATTTTTGCTCTTTTGTCAAAATGTTAGAAAGCTCTTTTGTTTTGCCGGCTTTGAGCGCTTCCGTCTTTTCTTCAGACAGCGTGAGCAGGTGCTCATGCAGAACGCAAAGTCGCTTCAATTGTTCAATAATTGCCTTCGCTGACATGGGCTTTCTCCTTTTTTATTGCTTTTTATAAAAATTAATCATATTTTTCGCGATATGATTTGCGTCTACTTTGTATGACCCGTTTTCAATTTGCGCTTTAAGCTGCGCAATTTTTTCCTGTCGTGAACCAGTGACTGCGTCGGATGCATGTTGCATTTCTTTAGCCTGTGATGAAATTTCAATTTTATCTTGAGGCTGTGCAGCAGTTTTTTGCACCGCTTGCTTATCATAATTTTTTTGATATGGATTAACGGATTGTGTTCCAAATTGATTGATTTTCATAGGATTCCTCTCGCTTTCCGTTGCAGTCTTTAAACAATCTTAACCCTTTTATCGACTGCGTTTTCAGTTAGTTTAGGGAATCAGCTGTTTTTGGTATTATAGGCATAGTATGTGTCTTTTTTACTATTTTCTTTCTCGATTTTCAGAGCATCCTCGTGGTTCAAATGATCCATTTGATCCTTAATATCGGACTGGCAAGCCTTGCAGAACTTGCCTTCTCTAATCGATGTCCCGCACCTTTCACAAGGGTATGCCAAATTAGGAAGATGAGTGATCTGAATTCGCTTCTGCCTGATGAATTTCAATATCAGCTCTTCTTCCACACCTGTTTCCTCAGTTATCCGGCTCAAAGTTGATTGCCGGTTTTCCTGTTTTCTTAAAAATTTATAGACAGTCTCAAATGATTTTTCTTCTTCCTTAATACACGCCTGACATACGGTTTGCAGCTTTGTTTTTAAAAATAAAGCATTGCATTTCGGACAATTCGCCAGTTCTCCCATCTTTTTTTCTCCTTATTAGATAATATGCCTGTGTCAATTTCTAGTGATTATATCGGCATAAAAACAGAATCATTTAGCTTCTGATCAAGGTAAAAGATGACACTGAAGCGGCTTTTCCTTTTTCTAATAAGCAGCGGGCTGCGAAGTGCAAGGTGGCGCCTGTTGTATAAAGATCGTCTATTAAAATGATATTCATACCTTCTGCTGAATTATTTTTTGTATCAAAAATGCGCTCTGACAGCAGGCGTTCTGTTTTCTTTTTCTTTGACTGTTTCTCATTATTCAGGCGAATGAGGGGATGGTGGGAAGGCCGGTCTAAACATTCTGCCAAGAGCTGTGCCTGGTTAAATCCGCGCTCTTCTTCCCTTTCCTTGCTCAGCGGAATAGGTACAAGAACAAAATGCTTATCGGGGTAAACCTTAGAAAAGGTTGAAGAAAAATCACTTTTAAATGCATTTATGATTTCTGCATCTCCTCTAAATTTAAAACGGGAGAGCGTTTCTTTCATCATATCATTATATGTGTAAACTGAACGGTTTTGACGCAATAGCAAACTGTCTCTGATCCTTGTTCTCCACACCTCGCAATCCCTGCATACGGCATGAACAGATTGAGGTCTGCCGCACAGGGGGCAGATATGTCCTGTGATTTTCTTTAATTTGCTTCTGCAAGAATAACAAACCTTTTCATCAGGCTTTAGTAAAAAAAGGGCTCTCCATGTAACATCTTGAGAAAATTGCGAATCACATAATAAACAGATCAGTTTATGAATGCCTCCTCCTGCTTCGTTTGACATAAATCGCTTGGACTCTCTGAAACTACGGCAGCAGATTCAGCCAAAATGACAAGCATTGCTGTGTTTTTTTGTTTATCTACCAGCTCAGCTTTCGTATAAGCGATCTTTTTAAAATCAGTAACGTAGGATGGACTCACTTTGTTTAAAGAAAGTGCCAATACATCGTTTTGGCATACTTGGCAAGTACAGGCCATATGAAGCTGGTCCATATATCGGTCGAGCAGTTCTTTCATTACGATTTCTTTTGAATTGACAAGCATTTTTACAGCTCCTCATCATCGGTTATATGAGTATACTGTACCACGTTTTCAAATAATGGCTAGTCTGTACATTCAACTTTTGCTGCCAATTCATTCATTTCTTTTATATGCTTTCTTGCATCGAGCATACTCTTTGTTTTGCCGAAGTGAAAGAAAATGACATCGCCGTCCGCATATTCTTTATGCCGGCCGGTTCTTCCTGCAATTTGAACAAGTGCGCTTTCCGTAAAGATAGGTGATTCCGCTCCTAGTACACCCGTTTGCACCTTGGGGACTGTGACGCCTCTTTCCAGTATTGTTGTTGTGATTAATAGATCGAGCTGACCATCTCTGAATTGCTGCACTTTCTCCTTTCTATGCTTGTCTTCCGCGTGCACAGATGCGGTTCGGCAATGAACACCTTTAAAGCACGCAGCAGCCTTTTCCAGAATAGAAACGGAAGGAACGAATAAAAAAACAGGCCTCCCTTCTTTTACATGAAACTCTATCCATCTTTTCACCGCTGGCGGAATTTTATTTCGGTTTAATTTCTTCTTCCAGTTTCCACACCATACAAAGCGCGGTTCGGGTAAAGGTTTCCGGTGGTGTCTTGCGGGGATGCGAACTGAATGTAACTGTCCGTTCAGTGCTTTTCTTTTTAATTCTTTAGGAGGTGTTGCACTTAAATAAACGAGGGTGCTGTTTTTCTTTCTTGCTTTTTGAACAGCGAATTGAAGGGTTTGATCAGCAGAATATGGAAAAGCGTCAACTTCATCAATGATCATAACATCGATTGCATCTTTATATCGCAAAAGCTGATGCGTAGTGGAAATCATAAGCGGAGATAGCCGCCCTTTGTCATCGCTTCCTCCGTAAAGCGCTGAAATGTCAGCACCCTGAAAGGCAGCCTTGAGCCTTGGAGCAAGCTCTAATACAACATCGGTGCGAGGTGTTGCAATACATACACGCAGCCCTTGATTTAACGCTGATTCTATACCAGGAAACAGCATTTCTGTTTTGCCAGCGCCGCAAACCGCCCAGATGAGGAGCTCTTCTTTTTTTGATATTGCTTCAATTAATACATTGGCGGCTTTTTGCTGTCCGCTTGAAAGCTTGCCATCCCATGTCAGTTTAATTGACTTCCAGTTTGGTTCATTTTCCTCTTCCCATGAATATAAAGGAACCTCCTCACTCACTCTGCCCATCATGACACAGGAACGGCAATACAGCTTATTCTTTCCAGATGAGTGATAAAAAGAAAAATACCGCTGATCAGTTTGGCCGCACCTATTACATCTATATCCCCGTTTATTTATGGATATAGAAATTTCAGCAGTGATATATCCATTCTTGATATGCCATTCAATCATCTCATCGGAAAATGAGAGCTCAGTCCTGAGCAAATGACGGCTTCGAAGCGTCTGCTGCAATTCTTTTGAAAAGGAACTGTTTTTTTCAACTGGCACATTCACATAGCACGCCTCCTTTCGAGACAGTATGCCTGAATGAATATTTTCTGTCCAACTATTAAAATAAGAATATAAAAAAATCTCCGCTCTAAAAACGGAGATTTGGCCTTATTTAAAACACCAGCAAATTCCTAGCGCACCTTCGCCCAAATGAGTGCCGATTACCGCGCCAAAATAGCTGTTATAAAATTCAACATGAGGATATTTTGCAGAAAGCTCTTCAATGATTTTCGCTGCTTCTTCCTCTCGATTAGCGTGGATAACAGCAGCTCGCATAGGCAACCCTTTACTCGCATCTTCGTCTAAAAGCTCATAAATTCGCGAAATTGCTTTTTTACGTGTGCGAATCTTCTCAAAAGGCACAATTACCTTATTGTCAAAATGAAGGATAGGCTTTACCTTTAGAAGACTACCAATGAAGGCTTGGGCGCTGCTTAATCGCCCGCCGCGCTGAAGATGGGCTAAGTCATCTACCATAAAATAAGCTCGAACTGTTTTTTTCATTTCTTCCAGTTCTTTTATAATATCTTCCGGCGATGATGCTCTGTTTTTGATTAATTCAGCAGCTTTAAGGGCATAAAAGCCTTGAGCCAAGCAGCTGATCTCTGAGTCAAATGGATACACATCAATATTGTCGACCATCGAATCAGCCGCTGCTGCACTGCTGAATGTTCCGCTGATCCCGCTGGAAAGATGGATACTGATAACCGCATCATAAGACTTGCCAAGCTCTTCATACAACGCAACCAGCTCGCCGATTGGCGGCTGAGAAGTCGTCGGGAGCTCATTATGTTTTTTCACTTCTTCGTAAAAGCTTTTCCAGTCCAACTCAATTTCTTCACGGTAAGTCTCCTCCCCAAAAACAACCTGGAGAGGGATCATATGTATCTGATGTTGTTCACGCATTTCTTTCGGAATATATGCCGTGCTGTCTGTTACGACTGCAATATTCATAACTTCGATACCTGCCTTATTGCTTTATAACTCTATTGTAAGGGAAACGGCAGCCTAAAAAAAGACCTGCCTAGAAAAAGGCAAGTCTCCTATTATACTATCTCATTTCTACCCAGCCATTTTTAATGGCGACCACAACGGCTTGCGTCCGGTCGTTTACATTCATTTTTTGTAAAATATTGCTGACATGGTTTTTAACGGTTTTCTCACTGATAAACAATGATTCACCAATTCCGCGGTTGCTTTTTCCGTCTGCAAGCATCTGCAGCACTTCACATTCCCGCCTAGTTAAAATATGTAATGGTCTGCGGATTTCAGGGTAAACCTCATGTTGAGGGTGTGCAGAAACTCCGCTTGTTGCAAGGCGGCGGAATTCGTTAACGAGGTTGTGAGTAACCTTCGGATGGAGGTAAGATCCGCCCTCAGCCACTACTTTAACCGCTTCAATTAATGTATCAGCATCCATCTCTTTCAGCAGATAACCTCTTGCACCTGTTTTCAGGGCATGTGTTACATAATTTTCGTCATCGTGAATTGATAGAATAATTACTTTAGATTCAGGATACAGCTCTACAAGCTGTTTTGTAGCTTCCACACCATTTACGTTTGGCATATTGATATCCATGATCACAACATCAGGATGATAGTGCTCAACAATACGAGCCGCTTCGTCTCCGTCATCACCTTCGGCTACCACTTCAAAGGTAGGTTCAAAATCCAATATCCGTTTAACACCTTCACGAAATAACTGATGGTCGTCGATAATAACAATGTTTACTTTAGTCACAAGCCACGCCTCCTTGTATTATTGTTCTATATACTCTAGCATTCGGTCAATATGCCTTTTGGCTCTATTTTACAAATCATAGTCAAAGAGATAACGGAACCTTAATCATAATAAATGTCCCAAGACCTATTTTCGAATCTATTGTCATCGTTCCTTCCAATAAATCTACTCTTTCTTTCATGCCCAGCAAGCCGAATGATTTGTTTTTCTTCTCTTTCGCTTCCTTCAGGTCGAACCCTTTACCGTTATCTTTTATCATTAAAATCACAAAATCCTTTGTGATCTCAACTTTGACTGTAATTTCTTCAGATTCAGAATGCTTTAGCGCATTAGACACAGCTTCCTGTGCGAGCCTGAAGAGCGCAACCTCAAACTGAGGCGCTAGCCTCTGATCCTCTGTTTCTCCAATGCACTGAAAATGTATTTTGACCTTCCCGTTATATTCCTCGGTTGTATATAGATATTTTCTTAAAGTTGGAATCAGGCCTAGGTCATCAAGGGCCATCGGTCTTAAATCATATATAATCCTTCTCACTTCGTAAAGGGCATTCCGAACATTTTGGCGTAGATTTTTAATTTCTTGGAATCCGTCCTCTGCGCCCCGGTCACGGAAAATCCGCTCGATTAATTCCGATCTCATCATAACATTCGCCAGCATTTGAGCGGGTCCGTCATGGATTTCTCTTGAGACTCTTTTTCGCTCTTCTTCCTGCGCCTCAATAATTCTTAAGCCGAAATCCTGTTTTGCCTGAGCATCAGCAAGAAGCAGTCCAACTTCGCGCAAATCCTGATTCAAGTAGTTGAGCACAACTGTAATTTGGCTTACTAATGATTCTGACCGCTCAATGATTTCCTGAAGCCCTAGCAATCTGCGCTCCAAATCGTCCCGCCGTTCGCGCAATTGCTTCTCACGCTGCTGGATCATCGTCAATTCTACCTGCAGCTTATGGGCTTTTTCATAAGCATTGCGGATCTCCTCTTCACTGAATCTATGAAAATTACGGCTGACCTCGGATAAACGGTTTCTCGCATGGCGGGTTTGCACTTCAAGTTTATCGCCAAGCTCGATCACTTCATACACCTGCTGTTTAATTTGTTTCAGTTCTTCGACCAGCTGTTCATACTGCTGGCGTGACTGCTCCCCAATTTGAAAAACCTCGTCCTTGCTCCCGTCAACGGTTTTCAGCATCTTCATCAAAATAGAATCCAGCACTTTGGAATCCATCTTTGTTTTATTCATAATTTCCCTCCGTCACGGCGTTGTCATATATTTTTATTATAAATGTAATTGATCTGCAAATTATGTCGAATTATAATGAAAGAATGCGTATATTCTAGAAAAAAACATTTTTATATACTATCTACTCTTTATGATACCAAAATACGCACAAAAATTCTAAAGACTGTACGAATTTGTATAGGCAGTCTTTTATGCTTAGCAGGAGGGTCAGCTAGCATGCTGCACAGCTATTTTACTGTGAAAGAAGCAGGAGAACACGAGATTGTTATAGAAAAATCGCGTTTTATCTGTCATTTAAGCCGTGTTTCTACCGAACAAGAGGCACAGGAATTTATACAGAAAATAAAGAAACAGCACTGGAATGCGACTCATAATTGCTCGGCTTATGTTATTGGCGAGAATGATCATATCCAAAAAGCCAATGATGACGGGGAACCAAGCGGTACAGCGGGAGTGCCGATGCTTGAGGTTTTAAAAAAACGCAGGCTGAAAGATACTTGCGCCGTCGTTACACGCTACTTCGGAGGCATTAAGCTTGGTGCTGGCGGATTAATTCGCGCTTATGGGAAATCAGTGTCTGAAGGATTAAATCATATAGGTGTTGTAGAACGGAAGCTTATGCGAATCATGCATACTTCTGCAGATTACACATGGCTTGGCAAGATTGAAAATGAATTAAGGGAGTCACAATTTCTGTTAAAGGAAATCCATTATTCAGAAAATGTTGAATTCGAAACATACGTCGAAGAAAAAGAAACAAACGCTTTTTCTGAATGGATGACAGAACTGACAAATGGAAAGAGTGATATTAAAGAGGGAGAGTTGACGTATCTTGAAAAAGCCGTCAATCACATAAAGGAGACTGAATAATGGCTGAACGCGTTAGAGTGCGTGTGCGAAAAAAGAAAAAGAGCAAACGCAGGAAAATTTTAAAAAGAATTATGTTATTGTTCGCCCTTGCACTATTGGTAGTTGTAGGGCTTGGCGGGTATAAACTTTATAAAACCATTAACGCTGCGGATGAATCGTACGATGCCCTATCCCGCGGGAATAAATCAAATCTTCGCAACGAAGTTGTAGACATGAAGAAAAAACCGTTTTCTATTTTATTTATGGGAATAGAGGATTACGCGACTAAAGGACAAAAAGGGAGATCAGACTCTCTTATTGTTGTTACCCTGGATCCCAAAAATAAAACCATGAAAATGCTGAGCATTCCGCGTGACACACGTGTGCAATTAGCTGGTGACACAACGGGAAGCAAGACGAAGATCAATGCCGCTTACAGCAAAGGCGGTAAAGATGAAACAGTTGAAACTGTTGAAAACTTCCTGCAAATCCCGATTGATAAATATGTCACAGTTGATTTTGACGGATTTAAAGATGTGATTAATGAAGTCGGCGGTATTGATGTAGACGTGCCTTTCGATTTCGATGAAAAAAGTGATGTAGACGAAAGCAAACGGATTTACTTCAAAAAAGGCGAGATGCATTTAAACGGCGAAGAAGCCTTGGCATATGCCCGGATGAGAAAACAGGATAAACGCGGAGACTTTGGCCGTAATGACAGACAAAAACAAATCTTAAACGCGCTGATTGACCGAATGTCAAGTGCAAGCAACATTGCTAAAATTGATAAAATCGCAGAAAAAGCCAGCGAAAACGTTGAAACCAATATTCGCATTACTGAAGGTTTAGCGCTTCAGCAGATTTACAGCGGCTTTACCAGCAAAAAAATCGACACATTGAGTATTACAGGTTCTGATTTGTATTTAGGGCCTAACAACACATATTACTTTGAACCTGATGCTACAAATCTCGAGAAAGTCAGAAAAACGCTTCAAGAGCATTTAGATTATACTCCTGATACAAGCACTGGCACTTCCGGTACCGGAAATGCAACAGACGGGACTGACAGCTCAAGCAGTTCTGACAGCACTGGCACAACAACTGATGGGACGACGAGCGGAAGCAGCTATTCGAATGACAGCAGCACAAGCTCAAACAACAGTACAACGAATTCAACAACTGATTCATCCTATTAAAAAATGCCCGGTCCTTTTAGAGGATCGGGCATTTTTGCGCAGAAAAAAACTCCGGCACATAAGCCGGAATTTTTAATTCCTTTTCACCAGCCGTTTATAAAACTTTGTAAACGGCTTAAATTTTTCATTCACGAGTCCTGTCACTTCTGCTATGATTTGCATAAAAATAATTAAAATGAAGATAATAAACAAAGAAAGCCAAATTGTGGCACTTTTAAGTACAATCGCACTGATACTGAAAATAAATCCAATCAAATAAATAACTAAGACCGACATCCGATGTGAAAGGCCAAAGGCCATCAGTCTATGGTGAATATGCGACTTATCAGGCGCTGAAATCGGCTGTTTGTTTAATATTCTCCTGATGATAGCAAATGTTGTATCAAAAATCGGTACGCCTAATATAATAATCGGGATAACGATACTGAACAATGTGACACTTTTATACAGGCCTAATAATGAAAGAATCGAAATACTATACCCTAAAAAAAGTGATCCCGTATCTCCCATAAAGATTTTTGCCGGGTGGAAGTTGTAAAACAAAAACCCCAGCGTGCTGGCAATAACGACTAATGAGAGTGACAGAATGAGCACTTTTCCACCGGATAGCGCCATGACAGCGATCGTGGACAGGCCGATAACAGAAAGACCGGCAGCAAGGCCATCCAATCCATCAATCAGGTTAATTGCGTTCGTGATGCCGACAATCCATAATACCGTCAGCGGATAAGCCATCCACCCTAACTCAAACCGTTCTGTTAAAAAAGGTACTGAGAAAAAGTCCATTTTTAAGCCAGTGCTTACAATCATAATGGCTACACCTAATTGAATCAAAAACTTAACTTTTGCACTTAATTGATATTTATCGTCAAGAATACCTAACACAATAATGATGAATGCTCCGACTGTAATTGCCGTCATCCTTGTTTCTGTGTAAATACCGGATGCAAGCACGCCTGCAACCACCCCGATAAATATGGCCAGCCCGCCCATGCGGGGCATGATTTTGTCATGTACTTTTCGATTGCTGGGCTGGTCAACTGCACCTATTTTAATCGCAATCCTTTTTACGATTGGGGTTATGATTAAAACTGTCAGCAGCGAGACAATAAACGCAACAACAATGCGAATCATGCGTTCGTCAAGCATAAAGAAGTCTCCTTTGGAATTAAATGAAGTCTTTATTTATATAGAGAACCGTTCCTTCCATTATACCTTCTCCTTAGTTATTATAACAAGCTTCATCAAAAAGAAACACGTATAATCAAAAAACGCGCATCCCAATTTATAGGACTACGCATGTTTTTGAATCCCTGTATATTTCATAATTTGTCTAAATAAGCAATTCCAATCTTGTGTGCGAGCGATGTTTCGGCGCATTTCTTTATAGGTTTCGTCTCCGTTTTGTTCGAGAACTTTTTCACAAGCTGCTATAAAATCAATTGGATGATCACCTTCTACATATTCGTATACATACGGCTTTTGCATTTTTGAGGTTGACGGAAGATTAGAGCCGACGACAGGTTTTCCTGCCGCTAAAAATTCAAATAGTTTCAGCGGAAACACAGCTTGATTATACGATGATTTTTTATAAGGCATGATGCCAATGTCAATAAGCTCCATAAAATGCGGAACTTCTTTCGGATCTGCCGGGCCGGTCCATATGACATTTGGAAGCCTCAGCAGCTCTTGAAACGAAACGTCACCATTGGTGGCATCCGGGCCAACCCATAAAAATGTCCAATCAGGCTTTTGCAGGGCGGCGGCTTCAATCATTTTAAAATCGAGCTTCGGTTTAATCCCGCCAATAAAACCTAACACTGTTCCTTCTCTCCCCTGCAGTATACTGCGATCGGGAGCTTGTTTATTTGCAGAAAACAGCTCATACTCCACACCGTTTTCCACAGTATGAACCTTTTCTCGTCCTGCAGTCAGTTTTTTGTCTACTTCCTTGTGAAGATAATCTGATGAACAGGTTATTGAATCTGCTCGTTGTATAATTCTCAGCTCTGCCGATTTAATGACTTTTTGCCGGAATTCAGACAGCAGATTTGATCGGCCGCTGATCGGCGCCGCCCATAAGTCACTGCAGTCATAAATGACCTCATCCCAAGGATACAGCGAAGACAGCAGCGGGAATCCCGGAAACGTGTACCATAAACAGCAGTGTTCCCCGTTTGCAGAAGCAGGTGTAAGCTCATCGAGTAATGGGGAGAGCTTATGTCTGTAAAAGACATCTGTATATCGTCCGAAACGAAACATTTTTTTCTGCAGCAGGTCTTTGACAGCGAATTGCCTGATGCCAGAATGGACTTCCTGAAACTCTTTCCCTTGGGCACGCGGAGCCGGACATACCCAAATAACTTCCTTCGTTTCCTCCTGAGCAGCTAAAAATTCTGCCAGCCGGTGCCTTCTGTATCTCAATTGGTCTTTTCCCCATTCAGCAGTGGCAACGATGACATGAATGATTGCTTCTTTTGTTTCCACCTTCATCACCTTTTCTCTCTGTTTGCGGCTATAATCTTTTTTTCACCGCGTTTTTTGCATATTGAACAAAACACCATGTTGCTTTCATAAAATGAAGCCGTTCGATCTCCCTGTAGACAAACCACGTTTTTTTCGCAGCCTTCCATTTGTTGCTGGAAATTGAGTTATTGACAAGCCGATATTCAGCCAGGCATTCATTCATTCCATAGGCAGTAAATCCTTTTTTTAAAAGAGACAGCCATGTGGCTAAGTCCTGTCTCGTTCTGATATTCGGCATTTGGATCTGTCCCGTTTGCTCCCTGTCAATCATCACCGTCAAGCAGCCGATAATTGTATTTTTCAGGGCGTCATCGTACGTCAGGCTTTCCGGCGCATGAATAAATTTATCGAGCGGGGTCCCGTCCTGCGCCATTAAGCTGTAGCCCGTGAAAGAAAACGCACAGGAGCGCTCCATCATAAACTCAAGCTGCTTTTCCAGTTTGTCTTTTTTCCATTTGTCATCACTGTCCAAAAATGCTACGTAGCGCCCTTGAGCGCGTTCCAACGCTTTGTTGCGAGCAACCGCAGCTCCGGAGTTCTCTTCCAGATACACCACATGAATTCTTTCGTCTATTTTTTCATACTGCTGTAAAATGTCGCGGGTCCCATCCGTTGAGCAATCATCCACGATAATCATTTCCCAATGAGGATGGCTCTGATCTAATACCGAATGAACCGTGTCTTCAATATAGTCACGCGCATTATAGGAAGGTGTAATGACAGATACGAGAGGTTTCCAATTGGTCATGATCACATCTCCATCGTATGATTTTAAAAGGATTCCCTGAAAAATTCAGGAATGACAACGAACATAAAGGCAATCGTAAGGCCAATCATAACGCCGAGAACTGCTTTCTTTTTCGGAGACATTCCGCCGCCTGCTGTCTCACTTACGGTTTCGGAATCAGTAACACTTGCCGCTTTCAGGTTAAGCTGTGTGTTTTTGAGCTCATATAAAAATCTCTCTTTATCCACTTTGGAATCCTCGCTCACCGACTCGCCTTCAAGCGCGTCTATGCTGCTGCGGATGACGGCTTCTCTTTCTGCATACAGCTTTTGATCATTTTTGAGGAAGGTGGAGGATATGGCGTTTAAGACAGATTCCGTTCTATCCTTATCCTCGTCGCTATAGCTTAAAGTCAGTAACGATTTGGATTCCGTTTTGATGGTAAGCTTCTCTTTGATCTCTGCTACATCTTCATCCTTTTCATCAGGAAGCGCCTCCTTCAAAAAGGAGTCGCTCTTTAATAGTAGCGGAATCTCTTCTGTGCTGTTATAAACCGGATGATCATAGCTCCCCACAGCCAAAGTATCTTCAGCTGTATAGCTCTTTTGATCAGCGATCTGTGACGGCAGGATATACCCCGCCGCACCTAATATAATTGGCACCGCTATGATCCAAATAATATTTTTTTTTATGCGACGGGCTATTCTTATCAATATATCGTTCATATAAGTCTCCCTGCTTTTTGTAGTCTGTTTATCTGTACATCGGCTCAGGTATTTGTCTGGATCGCCTTAACACATTCACGGCGGCGATGACGAGCGCCATAAACACCCAATGGAAAAATAAATTTGAAACAGAGCTTGGGCTGATACTTGATACCAGGAAACTGACCATAGCGGTAATAAGTCCTTCTGTGATCAGTTTTGACTGATTTTCTAATTTTCTTTCATAAAACTTGTAAAGCACCCATATGAGGTAGGCATAAACGGACAGATATCCCAGCATGATGAACAAGCCAAAATTAGCAAGAATTTCAACAAGCCAGTTATGCACCTCTGCCACATTGTCAGTATCATATACAGCATAATGCTCAAGATAATAGGATACATTTCCTGCTCCGACTCCGAATCCGTATGAATCAAGAAAAAAATGCCAAGCGTTTTTCAGCAGATTTGCCCGAGCCACATTTGATGGAAGCCTGTCATGAAATGAATGCAGCGTCTGCGGGGCCAGAAACAGCTCCCAAAACTTTGAATAGATTTTGCTGGCGAAAAGAACTGCGAAAAGAGCAATTCCTGCCGCCGACAGCCATATAGCCATTTTCTTTAAAACAGGCGGCAATACAATGAAAATGTAGACAGCAATACCTGCAAAAATCCCCAGAAGGCTGGCTCTTGAACCAGTGGCAAAAATTAAATACAACGCACAGAGCGAGAGCACAAGGCCAATTGCCTTGATGTATCCATTCTTAATGTTTTTCATCATCGTGATGTAAAAAAAGAAGCTGATGGATAAAAAGGTCGCAAAGTCATTTTGATTAAAAAAGACCGATGTCGGATAATGCTGCTTATACTCCGGTCCGCTGTACAATGTGGAACTCGCAAGATGATGGTGGGTGATATGATTGTAAAAACCAATGATCATCAGAAATACCGTCATCACCAGCCAAATGGCATAAACAATCATCAGCCGCTCCATTTTTTGCACGTACATGACAATAAGATAAATGAAGAAAATTCCCATTGCCAATAAGGCTAAATACTTGAGGCCAACTGTTACCGACTTGGCCCACAGCAGAGAAACAAGGCCATATATAAACCAAAAGGCGAAAAAGAGCAATATCCCTTTTACTTGCAGCCCATGCCATCTTTCAATATGGGTTCGATTCCGAACCATGCCGAAAATATGAAGGCAACCCGCTGCAATGAGCAGAAGCCGGTAAAGGAACAAACTGAAAAATCCAAGATGAATAGCAAAAAATGCATTATTTAAAAAAGTGCAGCCGATCAAAATATAGATTACAGCCATAAAGAGCCGTTCTTTTGTTGTAAATGCGGTTGCAAGCGTCAGTAAAAACAGGCCAATTGCCAACACCGCAAGCACAGCAGCCATCTGCATGAAACCTATATCTTTATGGATGGCTCCCAGCAATAGGACGACTCCAAATATAGCAGCGGCCAGTAACGCTAGCGTATGGACCGCTGATCGTTTGATACTCACATGTTTAACCCCTTTCCTGATGTTTCAGGAGCCGGCGGCCGAGCCTAGCAGCCGGCAGCTTCAACCAAGTAACACTTTTTCTTTTTATAAATTGACGCTTCCCAAGTCTTTAGCCAATTCTTCAAGCGGCAAGCCCGGAAAATACTTGTCAGAGGGTTCCGTTCCCCGAACAGCGGGACGGCCGATAGAGTGATAAATGTATCCGGCTGCCTGCATCTCTTCAAGTGAAAATAAATTTCTGCCGTCGATGATGACTGGCTGTTTTAAGAGGGTTTTCACTTTTACAAGTTCCATTTCTTTCACTTCCGGCCAATCCGTTAAAATCAGGCATGCATCAGTGTCCTCAATCGCAGCATACACATCTGTGTAATACTCGACCTGTTCGCCAAGGATCGCTGAAGCTTCAGGAATAGCAATCGGATCGTATGCTTTTACATGGGCGCCCAGCTGCTGCAGCATTGGGATAATATCAAGCGCTGGAGCTGATCTCACATCGTTCGTATTCGGTTTGAAGGCTAATCCCAGGACTGAAATAGTTCTCCCTTTGACGGTTCCCATAACAGTCAAAAGTTTATCTACAATATGAACACGCTGCTTTTCGTTCGTTTCAATGACAGCTTCGATGAGCTTGAATGGATAGCCTGCCGATTTTGCGATTTGAAGCAACGCGGTTGTATCCTTTGGAAAACATGAACCGCCGAATCCTATACCCGCTTTAAGGAACTTTCTGCCGATACGGCTGTCAAGACCAACACCATCAGCAACTTTTGAAACGTCTGCGCCGACTCGCTCACAAATGTTTGCGATATCGTTGATAAAGGAAATCTTTGTCGCCAGAAATGCATTCGCGGCGTATTTAATCATTTCTGCACTTTCTAGGTTTGTTTTAATGACAGGAGCATGGAATGGCTGATGAAGTTCCTCAATGATGGCAGCGGCTTTATGACTTGTTGAACCAATTACGGCACGCTCCATATTCATCGTGTCATGAATCGCTGACCCTTCCCGAAGGAATTCAGGGTTAGATACAACATCAAATGAGTATCTCCCCTTTGAGGCTTTTTGAACGATAGATTGCACCAGTTTCCCTGTTCCAACCGGGACTGTGCTTTTATTTACGATCACTTTGTAGCCGTTAAGATGCTCACCGATTGTTTTCGCCGCCGCTTTGACGTACGTTAAATCAGCTTCACCTGTTTTGGACATAGGCGTTCCGACTGCAATATAAATAATATCTGAGGCCCGAATGGCAGACGGGATATCGTTCGTAAAGGTCAAGCGCTGATCCAGCACATTTTTTTCAACTAAGTCTGCAAGCCCTGGTTCATAGATTGGGATTACCCCATTTTTCAGACTTCTGATTTTTGATTCATCGATATCACAGCAAACAACTTTATTGCCGATCTCCGCAAAGCAAGTGCCTGATACGAGTCCTACATAACCTGTTCCAATGACAGCTATTTTTTTCACAGCGCTCAACCCTCTCCTGTAAAATGATCTTCCTATTTATATTGGTCGCAGTGTCTTACGATTAAACGGACGTTTTCGTGACCGTCTGATACTGATGATGCAAGGCCTTGGCGTTTTTTCCTGCGTCAAATTGAGCCTGCACGGTTTCATACAAGTCATCTGCTACTTCCGGCTTCCAAATTTGCTCATGTTCGTACCGAGTGATCGCTTCCGCCAAGGCTTGAGCGGATTTCGGTTTAATCAGCAGATGTTGGTGCTTTCCGAATAAAGACGACACTCCGCCAACATCCGTACAGATAACAGGAACCCTTAGCGCCAGCGCCTCAATCACAACAGTCGGCATCCCCTCACTGTAAGAAGGAAGCACGAATAGATCTGCCGCAAGTAAATAGTCTCTTACATGATGATTCGGCACTTGGCCTGTGACGATATGCCCCTTCTGCGTCAGCGTCGATTTTGCGGGACCATCCCCGACAAAGACTGCCTGAGGTGGGTCCTGCAGCGATTCGATCGCTTCAGACAGTTCAAAAATGCCTTTCTCTCTGACCAGCCGGCCGACATAGACAGCCAGACGCTGATCAAGCGGGAGTCCGAGTCTTTCTCTGATTTCCTCTTTCGTCTCCTCATTCTCCTGAAAACGGCTGAGCTGTATGCCAATTGGCAAAACCGAGCTGTCAAAGCCCGAAAGCTTTTTGGCTTCTTCCTGAAGCTTGTGGCTGACTGCTAAAACAACTGACGCAGAACCTACGGCACGCTTGAAGGCTTTAAACGCTCCTTTGCTATAATGCGGATAGACATTCACATCACTGCCATGCAAGGTCAGGATATAAGGAATTTGCGCTGACTCTGACACGACTGCCGCAGCCCCGCCCGATGGCATGGCAAAATGAGCATGGATCAGATCCGGATATAGGTCGCGCTGTTTCATTGTTTTTAAAACGGCTGATGCGATTCTCCGATGAGGCTGCGCCCACTTCAGCTGGCCGGGAACTGCCCGATAGAAAGGCCGGTAAACCGGTATCCCTTTTCTAATCTCATACTCCGGTCTGGCATCCTTTTTTCGATATGTCTTTTTCAGCATGCGGACAGGTGCTGAATGAAAAGGCCGTGGGCATATCACAGTGATATCAAGCCCGAGTTTTTGCAGCTCTTGCACCTGTGTCTCATGAAACACACCCTCTCCGGGTTTCATACTGCTCGGATATACGCTTGTGATCCACAAAATCTTCATGACAAACGCCCTTTTCTTAGTAGTTTGTTTTTCGTTTGAGGGTACGCTTTTACCAAAAGAAAGAGATAGCACAGCGCCCCGGCCGCAACTGAAATGGCCAGCCGCATTTCTGCCTGCATACTGAAGTGTTCGGTACTGAGGCTTACACCAAACGCGATGATGCCCATCGCCGCAGTAATCAGAAATGGCTTCATAATCGACTGGAAATAAGCTGAAAGGTTAAGCTTGATGACATATGCCAGGAGCCAGCGCCCGATCAGGAAATTAACAACGCTGATAATGGCATACACCCATGCGACTGTCAGCAGGCTTCCCGTCTGTACAGCTGCAAACAGTGATAATCCGTACAGCAGCAGTACGCCGGAATCCCAATAAAACGCTAAGTCAGCTCTTCCTTTTGCCAGCAGTACAGATCCATTTGGATTCATGAGCACTCTTAGTATCCCGACAATGGCCAGAACATTCAGGATCGGAACAGCAGCAAGCCACTTTTCTCCGAAAACCGCTGTGATAAAGGCGTCTGACACAGACACGAGCCCGATTAACAGCGGAAACGAAACAAGCGCCAGCATTTTTGTCATATTCAGAAAGCCTTCTCTGATCACGCTGTTTTCATATTTGTTTTTTGCGAAAACAGGGAATGCCACCCGTGTGACAATCGGATTGATCTTCAAAACCGGAATGGTGACAATCTGATAAGCGAGGTTATAAATCCCCAATGCTTCAGCACCAATAAACCGGCCGATCAAAATCATGTCGATATTTGCTCCCAGCCTGTTCACAAGACGGGATGAAAGCTGAAAAGCTCCAAAAGAAAAGAAATCCTTCATGCCTCTCAAATCAAAAACAAAAGCAGGATGCCACTTTTTTCGGTATACAGCCCAATATAAAATCCCTTTACTGGACTGCAGCAGGACTTGAGAAATCACGTACGCCAAAATCGCATCCATCATAAAAACCGCTATCGCTAAATATCCGAATGACAGTACATTTGAAAAAATCTCTATTTTGCTTAACGTATTAAAATGCAGCTGCTTTTGCAGCATATACTGATATTGCTGTCCAATTGGCGCGATCAAAAACATAATCGCCAGAATCCGAACCAGAAACACCAGCTCTTCTCTTTGATAAAATCCCGCAATGACAGGACTGCTCACATATAAAAGAACAAACAGCAAAACGCCCGTCATAATGTTAAGCCAATACAATGTTGACAGCTGGCGCTCCGTCGCGTCGTCTCTCTGAATTAATGCTGCGCCAAAACCCATATCGAGCACAATCTGGGCGAAAACTGTAACCGTTGTGATCATGCCGACAAGCCCAAATTCTGTTAAGGTCATCATATTTCCAAGCAGGGCAAACTGAACAATTTGTATGATTGTAATACACATGGTTGAAATACTTGTCCACTTTGCACCGCTCATGATTTGTTTTGTAATACTTGGCATCATATTCCCTACTTCTTTTTAAGCTCAGATTGATGGTGAATAATGGAATTCTGTTTTATCTTGCACCATCACCCGTCCAAACTACTTTACAAGTTTTTAACATAATTTTTAATTCTAAAGTGAAAGTCAGATTGCGAATGTAATATAAATCAAATATCAGCTTTTCCTTCGGCGTCATATCGTAACCGCCGTTCACCTGAGCCCAGCCGCTCAATCCCGGTTTAACAGCCAGACGCTGTGTAAAGCCTGGAATCTCATTCTGGAATTTTTCCGTAAATACAGGCCTTTCCGGGCGAGGGCCAATCATACTCATATCGCCTTTCAGCACATTAAACAGCTGAGGAAGCTCGTCAATTCTCGTTCTTCTAATAAAAGCTCCGATCCTTGTCACCCGCGGATCTTGCTTCTGTGCCCAAACCGCCCCAGACTTCTCGGCATCTATTTTCATGGAACGAAGCTTATAAAGCTTAAATGGTTTCCCGCCTTTCCCTACGCGTTCCTGCGTATAAATGGCAGGCCCCGGCGTCTCCAAACAAATCAATATTGAAAATACCGCAATCATTGGCAGCGCAATCGCCAACCCAATGAGCGCAAACCAAATATCCATTACGCGCTTTATTGCCAAATAACGAGCCGTCTTTTCAGATAATGTAAAAGAATGTATTTGCTGAACTGAGAATTCACGACTCACATTCATGCTTTTCTCTGCACTCACTGACACACACCTCACGATTTGTTTGGGATGTTATGATGACCTATGCCAGTCAGTTTAGCAGACGGATGTTAATTGGATGTAAATGGTATGTTAAGAAGTGTGAATTACGTATTTTTTCTGATAAATGTTGTTAATACTCTTTTACTATTTTATATACAAGTACTATTTGTTTTAATCATTTCATATAAAAAAGAGACAAATCTGCGATTAGATTTGTCTCTTTCGATTATCTGTAATAAGATACTGTGCCGTCATGAATAGCTTGGGCAGCTTTATCTTTATAAACCGCTTGCTTCAATTTACTTGCATCTGATGCATTAGTGATAAAGGCAGTTTCAACTAAAACACTTGGCATTTTAGAATATTTAATAACGTAGAAAGCAGCTGTTTTTACTCCCCGGTCTCTCGTTCCAAGATTAGCCGCTAACTTTGGTTGAATTTGTTCAGCCAGTCTCTTGCTATTTGCGGCTTGATATGTTGTATCGTAGTACGTCTCACTTCCATCTGGTGATGAGCTGTCATTAGCATTTGCATGTATACTGATAAATAAATCTGCTTGTGCAGAAGCTGCTTTATTTACTCTCTCCTGTAAAGAATAAAAAGTATCATTAGATCTTGACAGTACTGGAAGAGCACCTGAAGCATTTAGCTTTGTATTGACTCTTTTCGCTATATCAAGGTTGACTTCTTTCTCAAGGAGTCCATTGCCGATTGCTCCTGAATCTTGATCACCGTGACCCGGATCAATAAAGATTGTTTCACCTACAACTGGATTCTTTAGCTGATTAGCAACCTTGGTGCTTACGGCAGGAGTGTTTCCGATAATCGTAAAGTTTGACACGTTTTTACTTCCAATAATTTTACGGGCTCCTGTAGATAAATTTTCACCATTTGTTAGGATAAGAGATTGCTTCTTCTTAGCTGCCAGTGTAGCTCCTGCAATGGAGTCAGGATAGCTGAATCCATTGCTTACATATACGGTGCTTGTTGATAAATTAAGTTTTTGTACGATATTTGCAGCAAGCTCATATCTGTTTGAACCGCTAATTCTTGTAGGAGAAGGTAACTTGTTGTATACCGTATTGCTGATACTTCCAGTTCCTCCTACAACAACCGTACTCGAAATTCCCTTATCTTTTATCACAGACGTTGTCGCACTATTTATAGATGTTTTATTTGTAAATAGAATTGGATACCCGTTTTTCGCTGCATAAGGAATAACTGCCGGAGCGTCTGCATATAAGAAGCCATTCAAAATAACAGCTTTTGAAGCCGCACCCATCGCTTTTGCCACCCGTGCAGCCGTGTCATAACGGTTGCTTCCTGCAATTCGTTTAATACTTATCCCCAAGCTTTTAATCTGGTTAGCAGTGTTAGAAGAAACAGCAGGTGTTCCGCCTACAATAATTACATTTTTAGTCTGCATCTCTTTTAATCTTGTTTTCGTTTCATTCGAAAGCTTATCAGAATTAGTGTAAAGCAATGGCGCATTCTTCTGGTAAGCAAGGGGTGCTGCTGAAATAGCATCTGCATAAGAACTCCCACCAACAATTACAGCTGTACTTGCTGTTGAATACATTTGCTTTGATATTTGAACAGCAGTGCCGTATCTATTGCTTCCCCCGACTCTTTTCACTGAGTTATCGGCCAAAGCTGTTGGCACAAAAAGTATGAGCCCCAGAAAACACATTGTCAGGACTTTTATATAAGAACGCAATTGATTTCCTCCTTAAATGGCGTTATATCCTAAAATAATTAATAACTTGTCAGAGTTGTACCTGGATAGTAAAATTTCAAAATTGAACTATATGAATCTCCAGCTTCTGCTCTTGCTTTTGCTCCATATTGACTCATTCCGATCCCGTGACCATATCCTTTACCGCTGATTGTGTACTTTGAAGTATCTTTTTTTACAGTCACATAAGTACTTTTAAATACAGTCGCTCCAATCATTGTTCTTAACTCACTTGTTGGTACACTAATGGTTGTAATTTTGCTCAAGTTATAGGAGCCAGTACTGCTTTTAACAAAATACTTCACTTTCATCGATGCTGTTTTTGCACGCTGCCCTTGTGTCGTTCCACTAAAGCTTAAATCGTCAATACTTGCAATTTTGACAGAATCAGCGCTTGTTTCTTTATTTTTCAAGATCCAGTTCTTAACTCCGGAAAGTCTTGCAGAATCAGTTTCAGTCGCTGAAGACCACCAAGAAGAAGGCTTCGTTAAGTCCAAAGATTTCGTATCTAGCTGTTGTTTTGACAAAGTAAGCGTCCAGCCTATTTGAGGATCCTTTGTATCTTTTTTTGCAATCAAGTAAGGTACACTTGACGACCACACTTCATTACTAGCTTCTGTGTAACCACCATTACTGGAAGAATAAGCTGCAGTTATAAGAGATCCATTATATTTCAGAACTTTCCCCTTCGTTTGCTCTACCGCTTTATTGGTATTCGAATTCCAACTGTAGCCACCATAAACTTGAAAAGCGGTTGTATCAGGTACAGTAGTTCCTGTTTTTGTTATTGAGTAGGTTCTTGCAGCGACAGTCTGCGCTTTAAGAGCCTCAAGTGACCAGCTAGCAGGCATTTCATTCGGAATTACTCCTTTTAAGTAATCCTCAAATGGAATATTCTCATTTACTGGTCGGATATATTTAGTAGACTCAATAGAGAAATTAACCGTGCCAAGATACAGCTTTCCATCAAGACTAATTCTGTTTGAAGTAGAATAGTTTTCTGGTTTAATTCTTAGGGAGTTTCCGTAAGTTTTGATGTTTTCAAGGTTTAATTTTCCGCTGTTGATTTTTAGATTATAGGTGCTACCGTCAGCTAAATAAAATTCATCAGCAAGTGAATTCTCAACTTCAGCAGAAATTGAACTGGTACTTCCAATAAAGTCGTATGCATATGTGGCTTTATCTTTCGTTATACTTTTAGCCGAAGCCGGAACGCTATCTTGTTTAATAAATAAAATTTGGCTGTTTTTCTTCGAGGCAAGCGAAGCGCCTATCAATACGTCTGCATATTTTGTCCCGTTCGTCATTACGACTTTATCAGCCTTCAACTTTAGTTGCTTAATTATATTTGCCGTAAGTTCATATCTGGTTGATCCAGGAATCCTTTGCACAGTTGAAGTTTTTTTAATTTGGTTTTCTACACTATCACTGACGCTAAATGAACTGCCTATAATGATGACTTGTTTTGGCAAATCATAATCCGGAAGCTTGTCTTTCTCTGTAAGCAAAATAGGGTATCCGTGTGCTGCTGCATATGGAGCAATGGCTAAAGCGTCTTGAAATACTCTTCCGGTTACAACGATCGCTTTATCATAGCTGCCCATTTGCTTTGCAATATTTTCTGATAAGACATATCTATTTTTTCCGCTTATCCTTTTCACAGCGCCATATGATTTCAGCTTGTTTTCTACATCTTTTGAAATGCTTCGCGCTCCCCCAATGATTAAAATATTATCAGGGTTAAACTTAGCAATTTGTCTTTCAGTAGTTTTTGTTAACGTGTCAGGCTGAGTAAATAAAACTGGTGCGTTCAGTTTTTTCGCCAATGGAATAACAGGCAATGCATCAATAAAAATATCTCGGTTTACCAATATCACTGTATTAGGATTTTTCCACTGGCTGTTGGATGCAAGAGTCGCAGTTTCGTATCGTGAAGCGCCTGCAAAACGATCCGTAACTGCAACATTATCCCCAGTTACTTTATAAAATCCTGTTGGCGATAGACTGATGCTAGATTTATTTCCAATATAATTTGACAATTTAACTGAGATGTTTGAGTCTGCTGCAAAAGAAACTGATGGAATCAATAATAAGATTGCAGCAAGTGAACACACTATCAATTGTTTGCAAGATTTCAAAATTTCAGGTTCCTCCCTATATCTTAGTTGGCACGTTCAATATCTTTTAACAGAAGCTGACCCTCATCATTTTTTTCATATGTAATCGTGACCTTATCTCCACTGTTAAACTTATCAAGATCACTTGTCGATTCTTCAGTGATATCAAGACTAACCGGCTCATTATCTACTGTTACTTCTATTGTATGAGTATCAGCTAACCCTACATAAGTACCTTCTTTTGTTTCAATGTTACTGTCTGGCGATACATCTTCACCTTGACTCTTTTGACTATTAACCCCACAACCCGAAAGAAGCAATATAAAGAACAGTAAAGCAATAAATTTTTTCATTTTTTTCACCTCATTATATTTTATCGTCAACCTATTTTATATTTTAAAGAAAAATTAAGAAACAATGAAACTTTTTTTTATAAAAAACGACTATTTTAGGATTTCATTCTTGTATTAAATAGAGTTGTATTTATTGGAAATTTAACTCATAATGAAAGTAATTTAACAGATGAGGTGCAAAGGATGAGAAACGAACGCAGAAAAAAGAAAAAAACTTTATTACTGACAATTTTAACGATAATCGGACTTCTTGTACTCGGAACTGGCGGCTATGCATACTACTTATGGCATAAAGCAGCATCAACCGTGGCAAGTATTCATGAAAGCATTGATAAATCGAAAAAGAGGGATAAAGAGGTCAGTATCAATAAAAAAGATCCTTTTTCCGTCTTAATCATGGGTGTGGATGAACGCGACGGCGATAAGGGCCGTGCCGATACGCTTATTTATATGACCGTTAACCCAAAAACGAATACAACCGACATGGTCAGCATTCCGCGTGACACGTATACAAAAATTATCGGAAAAGGCACAATGGATAAAATCAACCATTCATACGCTTTCGGCGGCACGCAGATGACGGTAGACACTGTTGAGAACTTCCTCGATGTTCCGGTTGATTATTTTGTGAAAGTGAACATGGAAAGCTTTAGAGACGTTGTTGATACACTTGGCGGCATTACAGTTAACAGCACATTCGCGTTTAGTTATGACGGTTATTCGTTCGGCAAAGGAGAAATCACGCTGAACGGAAAAGAAGCGCTCGCTTATACCCGGATGAGAAAAGAAGATCCGAGAGGCGACTTCGGACGCCAGGACCGCCAGCGCCAAGTCATCCAAGGTATTATTAATAAAGGCGCTAATATTTCTTCCATCACGAAATTCGGAGATATGTTTAAAGTTGTTGAAGATAATGTGAAAACGAACTTGACCTTCGATAACATGTGGGATATCCAGTCCGATTACAAAGGTGCGCGGAAACATATTAAACAGCACGAACTAAAAGGTACAGGCACGAAAATCAATGGAATTTACTACTACCAAGCTGATGAAAGCGCCCTTTCCGATATTACAAAAGAGCTGAAGGAAAGCCTCGAAAAGTAAAACAAAAAGAAGCTTCGCACAATGTGCAAAGCTTCTTTTTTATTTGCCTGTAAATGAATCCGGTTGTTCTTTCCGATACCCGTAATGAAACAGCAATTCTTCCACAATCCGGCGAGAAGCCTCTCCATCTCCATACGGATTAGAAGCCTGGGACATTTTCTTGTACTCATCATGATCAGTTAACAGCTGTTTTGCCAGCTGATAAATGTTTTCCTCATCCGTACCTGCAAGTTTCAGCGTTCCCGCTTCCACTCCTTCAGGCCGTTCCGTCGTATCACGCAGAACAAGCACCGGTTTCCCGAGAGATGGGGCTTCCTCCTGCACGCCGCCCGAATCTGTCAATATAAAATGCGATTTCGCTGCAAAGTTATGGAAATCAATCACCTCTAAAGGTTCAATCAGATGCACTCTGTCAGAATCACCAAAATGCTTATGAGCCGCTTCCCGGACAACAGGATTCAGGTGCACAGGGTAAACGACTTGTACATCTTCAAATTCCCCTACAATTCTGCGGATGGCCTTGAACATATTTTCCATTGGCTCACCCAAATTCTCCCGACGGTGAGCGGTCAAGAGAATCATTTTATCCTCACCCACCTGATCGAGAACAGGATGCGAGTAACCATCCCTAACCGTTGTGTTGAGTGCGTCAATCGCTGTATTGCCCGTTACAAAAATAGAGTCGGCCTTTTTGTTTTCTTTTAATAAATTGTCTTTCGCCTGGTCTGTCGGAGCAAAATGCAAATCAGCAATCGCCCCTGTCATCTGTCGATTGAGCTCTTCCGGAAACGGGGAATACTTATTCCCTGTACGGAGCCCCGCCTCCACATGACCGACAGCAATTTGATGGTAAAAAGCGGCTAGGCTTCCGGCAAACGTCGTCGTCGTATCACCATGGACAAGCACAATATCGGGTTTGATATCTTTAAACAACTCATCCAATTTTACAAGTGCGTTAGACGTAATCTCTGCCAATGTCTGCCGCTCCTTCATAATGTTCAAATCGAAGTCAGGCTTGATGTGAAACGCATCTAACACCTGATCGAGCATCTGTCTGTGCTGTGCAGTTACCGTTACATAGGAATCTATTTCAGGATATTTTTTCAATTCAAGCACAAGCGGTGCCATCTTGATCGCTTCAGGCCTGGTCCCGAAAACGGTCATCACTTTTAGTTTTTTCATATTTGTCACCTGGTTTTCTGCTATAGTAAATAAATTCATACTACATATTCTACATGAAAATGCTTCATTTTAAATCATTTCATTCTTGATTCAAATAAAATGATATAAGTTTTTAATATTAAGGATAAAGCTTGTTTAAAAATGGTTTATCCGATATCATAAAAATGTGTAAAAACATAATGAAAAGGGTAAATAGAGAATAGTTTAACCATAAATTTTTTCGATCATAAGGAAGGTGCCTTTTAAATGAAAAAAGTACGTAAAGCCATAATTCCAGCAGCAGGCTTAGGAACACGTTTTCTCCCGGCTACGAAAGCAATGCCGAAAGAAATGCTTCCTATCGTTGATAAACCTACCATTCAATACATAATTGAAGAAGCTGTTGAAGCCGGTATTGAAGATATTATTATCGTAACAGGAAAAAGCAAGCGTGCGATTGAGGATCATTTTGATTACTCTCCTGAGCTTGAAAGAAACCTAGAAGAAAAAGGAAAAACCGAGCTGCTTGAAAAAGTGAAAAAGGCTTCTAACCTGGCTGACATTCACTATATCCGCCAAAAAGAACCTAAAGGTCTCGGACATGCTGTCTGGTGCGCGCGCAACTTTATCGGCGATGAGCCGTTTGCGGTACTGCTTGGAGACGATATTGTTCAGGCTGACACACCAGGGTTGCGCCAATTAATGGATGAATATGAAAAAACACTTTCTTCTATTATCGGTGTTCAGCAGGTGCCTGAAGAAGAAACACACCGCTACGGCATTATTGACCCGCTGACAAGTGAAGGCCGCCGTTATCAGGTGAAAAACTTCGTTGAAAAACCGCCTAAAGGCACAGCACCTTCTAATCTTGCCATCTTAGGCCGTTACGTATTCACGCCTGAGATCTTCATGTACTTAGAAGAGCAGCAGGTTGGCGCCGGCGGAGAAATTCAGCTCACAGACGCTATTCAAAAACTGAATGAAATTCAAAGAGTGTTTGCTTACGATTTTGAAGGCAAGCGTTATGATGTTGGTGAAAAGCTCGGCTTTATCACAACAACTCTAGAATTTGCGATGCAGGATAAAGAGCTTCGCGAACAGCTCGTTCCATTTATGGAAGGTTTACTAAACAAAGAAGAAATCTAAACAAAAAGGCTATTGGACATTCATCCAATAGCCTTTTTTTATTTCAACATCAAAGTCAGTGTATGCTCTTCATTATCGACTGCGAAGACCTGATCAACGGCCTGCCGCAAAAATTAATAATCCCAGACAAGCACACTGATTGTAGAGTTAAATAAACTAAATGAAAACATAAATACAAACATGCAGATTAAATAGTAAATATATTGTATTCAATGCAAGCTAAGTAAACACCACTTGCTAAAAGAACAATGACTAAACAATCAGCATTACAAAATAATTAAATAAATTTGAAGCAATTACAACAGAAGGCAGTGAACTGATCGGAAAGTTCATTTTGGCTACCATATTAATCCCTTTAACTACGCTGTTGGATTTATCAAGAATTGTCGGGCTAATAGAAAACCACGGAATCAAACCAGCCAGCATTCAAACGATAAAAGGCACTTCTCCGATACCTGTTATGACCAGCTTACTGTTGCGCATCCCAAATACAAACCAGTACGCCATCATTAGAATAAGGGGATTTAAAACCTGCCATAATACACCAAAATAATTGATTTTTTGGATCTTTCGGTTAAAGAAATTTAAAAGTACCAGTGAATATTGTAACAAATGTTGAGTTTTTTTCACTTTTAAAAAGTAAAGAGAAGTCTCGCAGAACTTCTCCCAACATTTGAAGTGTCAATATAAAACAAACCAACCTCACTTAGCAACTTTATTATTATCTAATTCCAAAATAGCTTTATAAATACGATTCCTATTATTTTTATCAGTATATGCAAAAAAGTTATCTACTCTTTTTCTATACTTATCTTCCATACGACTATTGTTTTTCATATAATAGATAACTTTATCAACTAAGCTATTATGATCTTCTATTACATCACCAAACCCCATTTTTTTATAATCATAATAATCAAGTTTAAAATGGTATGATTTTTCGTATTGATAATAGATAACAGGTTTTTTCTCATATGCAAAATCAAACGCAACAGATGAAAAATCAGTAATCATTATATTAGAAGAATTAAATAGCATTTGATAGCTGCTGTTATAGTCGGCAAACTCCACATACTCATGCTTTTCAAAGTCTACAATCTGTTGCTGAATATCTGGGTGCGGAAAAAAAGTTATTTTATAATTATTTTTCTTAGCAAATTCGATTAGCCGTTCATCATTAATCAAAGCATTATACCTAGAAAAATATTCACTATCTTTAAATTTCGGGTTGTACGGTCTTACTCCTTTTGCCTGATCTTTCGGTAATACAATATCTTTTCTCCAAGTCGGCATTATTAGAAGTTGCTTTTCTCCCTCACTCTTCTTAAGATTATCGTATCTCGGAAATCCCCCCAACAAAATATTCTCTTTTTTATAGTTGTAATTCCCTTTCACAATAGACCGATATTCAGGTTTGGCAGAAGTGACTAATAATTTGATATTCTTGTTGTATTTGTTTAACCATTCAGAATGATCTGCCATTGTTATTCCGTGCTGTAAAAAGATAAACTCAAAGTTAAATAAATCTCTAAAATAAATCTCCATATTAAAAAATGGATTTACAACCCATATATCTGCATGTGTCGATATTACTTTGGAAGAGGATAAGGTTAAAATTTTATGTCTAAAAGATCTGTATGGTATGACCTTTCCATATTTTTTGATTCTGTTGTAATCCTTGCTATCTTTTTTTATTATAAAGTATTTTTTTACCCCATCATTCTTGTTGATTGCATATTTAAAGAGGTGCTCGGCATTATCATCAGCTTTGTCTTGTCTGTCTATGAATAACCATACTGGTTTTCTATTAAAAATAGTGAAAACATGGTGTACCATTCTTGCCATCAGTGCCTTCTTAATCGCTGATTTTCGTTTTTTTGATTTTTCCCCTGATTTATGTAGGGATTTTAAGAAACGAAACTCTTTTATAAATCTATTTTTAAAATTGTTTTTTTTGAACATTAATTTTTTATAATTATAATAAAAAATATAATCTTTTTTAGCTACATAAGTATTATATAAATCGTTTGACAAACCTGAATACTTGAAAAAACGAAGTTTTGTCAACTTCCTTTTTTCACCCTTAGTTATAAAAAATTCAATATGATGATTATCTGCTAGATGACCTTTGGGAATATCTATTGAAAAACCGGGATATTTTTTTATTACTTCTCCTAAACTTATATAATCATTATGCTGTCTTTTTATATTCTTTGCTTTTATTTTTGTTTCGCCAATTTTAGCATAAAACTTAAAACCTTTAGAATGAAACAGCGAGCTCCAAAAGCCTTCTATGTGAATGGAATCCTCATTTTCTTCTAAAATTTCAATAGTTAAAGTTTGATCCGATAATTTCGAAACAATTTTACCTTCTCTGTATAAATAATAATCCTGTTCAGTTTCTCTTTCATATACATACCTACTATAATTTTCACCGTGCTTTATTTTTAAAGCATGATATAAATAGAAATGGCTGACACTTTTTGTTTCAATGATGACATCGTCGTCAATATACGACAATACTTCTCGAATCAATGTTAAAAATTCACTGTATTCATTTTCGTCTAAAGGTGTTTCACTGATATCCTTAATCAATAATTTCCACTTCAAATCATGCATAACCATATATTGAAGAAATAAAGGTATTTTCTGTTCATGATTTTTTATAATATCGATTAAATTCTTTGAGAAAGTGATAAGTGAATGGTTAAACCAATTCTTATTTGCTTTAGCAGTCTGCATGGCAGATGATCCATCTTCTCTAACTCTATAATGGTATTTTGCCTCTTTAACCAGACCATACTTTTTCTTTTGCGATATGATTAAATTAACTAGTTTGGCATCTTCACCTATTTTACAATTTTCATCAAACCTGATATTTTTCAAGGCATCTTTTTTTATAAATGTAGAACAACAATGAGTTAATATATGATGCGGTTCTTTTTCTACATCCAAAATTCTTGTAGAAGAAAACTTATTATTTAGATTATGTTCTCCAGTTCTTCCTTCTGCAAAAAAAATAGGGATTGCTACAATATCAATTTCATTCTTATGTTCGTCAAAGAAGTTTAAAACATTTTCGAATGTTCCTTCTGAAACTAAATCATCCGGATCCAAAAATTGAATATATCTACCTTCAGCATACTTTAAACCATAATTTCGAGCACTGCTCACTCCGCCATTCTGTTTCTTTGCATAGACAATGTTATTGGGATATTTCTGAGCATATTCTTTACAAATGATTTCACTTTTATCGGGGCTATCATCATTCACCAGTATTAACTGAATATTCTCAAAACCAACAGTTTGGTTAATGATACTTTCTATAGCTTCAGTGAGATACAACTCAACATTATAAATCGGCATTATAACACTGAAATCATAGTTAAAACTTTTTTCGTTCATAAAAGATTACTCCTAACATAATGTTTATATGAATAAGAATTCGGGTAAATAAAAGTAAGAAACAAGAGAGTACTAATTTTTGCAAAACAATTTTAATTTAGTAAAATGTATGAAAAGCATTCCTTACCTTTTTTTAAAAACCCTTGTAAGCAAACTTTTAAAAATGTTCACATGGTTAAGTTCTAAAGAATCATTTGGTGTTTTTAGTACAAAGTCAAATGCAAAGGCCCAAATCGGTATTTCGACAACAAAACCAGCATATCTAAAATCTCTTAATTTATATCCCCATACTTCAATTGTTTTTTTCAGTTCTTTTCGTTTGCATTTTTTTAATCTTTTAAAATATTTTATATATACTCGGTCATTTTCTTTCATCTCATAATACTGGTTAATAAAGTGCCCTGTTAATTCAAGTCTAAGCCCTTTTATTTTTGCCGAAGTAACAGTACATGAACTATGCAGTACTCTTTCTTTTTTTATATTTTCAAGAGCTTCTGTATTTTCTTTTAATAAGTGAAACATAAATTCTTTATAGTACATCGGCATATCTTGTTCTTTTATAAATTGCGGGTCAATAAATTTTAAAACTTTAATAAAATCATCAACAAAAACTCTTTGTTCTTGTTGATCTAAAACAGACTTATAAACATCTCTATAGTTCGGATATAAAAACAGTTTTATATGATATACAATTAAAAATTGCAAATAAGGCAAAACTATATCATATTTGTTGAATGAATCCATCAACAAAGTCATGTAACATTCATTCAACAAATATGTGTACCTTTTTTTGTTAAACCATGAACGATCAACTAAAGAATCCTGTTCTTTCCGTTTTCTATAAAAATACTTTCCTTCTGCAACTGCTCCGTATCTTTTTTCTTTCAGTAATAACTGGTTAAAAAAGATAGCGTCTTCCCAAAACTTTATAGATTCATCAAAAAGGACGGTACTAGTTAGTGTATGTCTTCTGTAAAAAGTGCCGCCAATATAAAAATGAATAGCTTTATAATCGTTGAGAATATTTATAACTCTTGTTCCTTTTTCAAATCTATTATTTAATTTATGTCCCCCTTCTTTTTCACCTGTGTAATAAACAGGTAATACCGCAATATTTACATGTTCGGAATCACAAAAAAAATCATAAACACTTTGCAGCGCATTTTGAGAGAATGCATCGTCAGAATCAAGAAAACCAATAAATTTAGATCTTTCGCTTACATTTGATAATCCACAATTTCTTGCAGCAGAAGGTCCAGAGTTTTCAATTTTCATGATTTTAATATTATTAGGATATAGATTTTTAAAGGATTCACAAATTTGAGGACTGCTGTCAACACTACCATCATCTATTAATATCAGTTCTATATTTTCCTTAAATCCAATTGACTGGTTAAGGACACTCTCTATTGAATATCTTAAATAATTTTCAGAATTATATATTGGTATAATTATAGAAAACATGTTTGTACCTCTTTATTTAGAAGTTAAAGGATCGTTTCAATTACTCTTTTAGAAGCCTTGCCTCTTCTAAATTACAAAATTTATTATAAAAATCCTCATAGTTATGATCTATATAAGGATTATGTAACAACTCTTTTACCGTATCTATAAGTTCTTCACTTGTTTGAAGCAAGTTTCCTGGCGTTTTTTGCTGAAAATTAAAGTAAAAACCTCTGATACAGTCTCTATAAGCCGGGAGATCATACACAAAAAATACAAGGTTTTTTTAAAAATTCATATTATCAAAAAAGACAGAAGAATAATCCATAATCAATAAATCACTAATTAAATATAAATCTCGAATATCTTTATTTAAAGAAACATCGTTCAAAAAATATTTATATTTCCCTAATTAAATTGTTCTGAAACTGGATAATACCATTCTTACAAGGAATAACCATAGAGTCTCCAAGGTTCCCTTCTCATTTCCTCTAATCAAATTAAAGTTAAATTTATACTGGCCAGCTTTCTTAAAATTCATTATCCCGCAAAGTTGGTGCATATAAAATTATTTTTCTTTAATTCCTTATTTGATAATGTAGAATGTCATTTCTCGGATAACCAGTTTCCAAAATTTCCTTTTTGAAATGCACGTATGAAAGTTTAGTCGAGTAAGCATTAGTGAAATTAAATAACCCCGTTTTTTGGCTTCCTGCAGAAATTCTGTTTATACTTTTCAGTTGTGGTTCCGAGCATGTGCACTTCGCCATATCATTATCTAGTTTTTTACAGAGTGCCGATCCACGTTTGCACATACAATGTGTTTTAGGGTTTTGGAATCCATAAAGGCAGCAAGCTGTTTTCAATCCTATATTTAGCTGCAGCCATGTACCAAATCCACTTAAGAGAAAACCTTTTTATAGCAGATATTCGTAAATTGGTAGGGGATTGTAGCTAAACTGTTTCCAGAATAGCTTTCAAATAAAATTAATTTATTGTTTCTTGGCAGAAGGACAAAAATTTTAAACAAAACTGAATAAACTCTAACTAGTAAACTTCTGCAATTGGTTATAATAAAAATTTCATCAGTGAACTCCTTAAAGAGTGAAGATTAATATTTACGCAAACAAGAAAAAAAGAAGCAACTGAATTTACTTCAAGCCTCTTTTAGTTAGTGCTTCTATAAACTAGCCATATCTTTTCTGATTTGGGTAGTTGAAATGCCTGCTATTCTTGTAAGGTAAATGGCCTCATAGTATTCCTTTGTAGACAATCGTACGATTAAGTAATCCCAGGTTCTTTTGCTCTTTCCAGTAGCTTCATATGTCCGTAGTGAAATAAATCAAACATTCCGTACGTATCACTTTCTTCATTAGATAACATCACCTTCCAACCTTTTCCAACTTAGCGTGCCAGAAAAAACAAAAATCCTTAACTGATTGTTTATCATTTTGACATATTTTTTACGTTCCATTAATAATAAACAATAATAGCATATGTTCCTATAAAAGTTAAGGCTCTTTAAAAATGTAAATCCTCAGCACTTTTTGACAATATCGTTGCATTGATGTGTATTTTTTACAGATCTGATATCTTATCTATACTCATTACAACAAGTTTTCTATTCCGGAAGAGTCAATTCTTTTTGTCGCGTTTTTAAGTGTAATGATTTTCTTTCTGCTGCGTCATTTATTTTGTACGCCCTCCTCATATTACTTCATCGTCAAAACGTGAAGGAATTGTAATACGTAGTTCCTAAAAATTTTCGTGGTAAAATTTAGTGAAGTCTTTATCAGGCTAAGGAACTTTATCTAAACTACGAATTACACATGTTTTTTTATAGATATATAGATGAAAAGGAGGGTTGATATGATATAAACGAAAATCAATTAGATAAAGGAAAAACTGAACACTTCTGAAAAAAGTGATAAGTTTCTTTCACTATATCCGCCAAAAAGAACCTAAAGGTCTCGGACATGCTGTCTGGTTCGCGCCCAACTTTATCGGCGATGAGCCGTTTGCGTTTCTGCTTGGAGACGATATTGTTCAGGCTGACACACCAGGGTTGCGCCAATTAACGGATGAATATGAAAGAACACTTTCTTCTATTATCGGTGTTCAGCAAGTGCCTGAAGATGAAACACACTGTTATGGCATCATCGCCCCGCTGACAAGTGAAGGCCGCCGTTATCAGGTGAAAAACTTCGTTGAAAAACCGCCTAAAGGCACAGCACCTTCTAATCTTGCCATCTTAGGCCGTTACGTATTCACGCCTGAGATCTTCATGTATTTAGAAGAGCAGCAGGTGGCGCCGGCGGAGAAATTCAGCTCACAGACGCCATTCAAAAACTGAATGAAATTCAAAGAGTGTTTGCTTACGATTTTGAAGGCAAGCGTTATGATGTTGGTGAAAAGCTCGTCTTTATCACGACAACTCTAGAATTTGCGATGCAGGATAAAGAACTTCGCGATCAGCTCGTTCCATTTATGGAAGGTTTACTAAACAAAGAAGAAATCTAAACAAAAAGGCTATTGGACATTCATCCAATAGCCTTTTTTTATTTCAACATCAAAGTCAGTGTATGCTCTTCATTATCAACTGCAAAAGCCTGATCAGCTGTATTCACAAGAAAACGCTTCTTGCTGCTGTCATACAATACATCGCTATCACTCAAGGATAGTGACGCCGGGTTGATAGGAGAAATGTTATGAAAAATAAGCTCTGTTGCTTTATCATTCTCCAGTACATAACTGATTTTTTCATAATCAAAATTCAGCGTTTTTCTGCCGTCAGCCGTATTTCCTTCAGTATAACCATTCAATTTCGATTGAATGCTGGTGCTGCTGTCTCCCAGGAATTTCAGAAAGTATTCATAGGAAGATGCTGCGTTTTGCGAGACATAAGACGTAAATGCAGCGGCATGCAATTCAGCGTGTTTCATGTTAGTTGCAACAGCGCTCTGTTTCACATAATAAGAGTGCCCGTCAAACTTTATTTTCGCTGCTTGTTTGCCTTTTGCAGCTACCGTTACTTTTGTACCGAATGGCAGTGTAACGTCAGCCTTCTGTTTCAAACCCTGATCCTTATAAGCAGCCGCTTTTTCATTTGCTATAAACCCTTGCTTATTGACTGCAGTTAAGCGTTCCTCTGACTTGCCCTTTGCATCGCCATGATGGTTCTTCACTTCATTTTGCGGAATAGCGCCAAACGAAGCAATTGTACGAAGCGGTGCATTAAAGAACATCGTTCCCGCCATGAAGACAGTCAGAATAGACAAAATAGCAATTTGAATGGCATTGGCCAGTGATTTCGGCTTTTTCTTCTTTTTGCGGAAACGGGCAGACGCTTCAGGATCTTCTTTCTTCCGCTCTTCTGTCTGCTCTTTTTTATATGTCTCTTTTTCTTTTTTCGACAGCTTATTAAACCAGTCAATAAACGCTTTATACTCTTTGACAACCGTTTTTGTTTCATCAAACATACGAAGCTCGCCATAGTGCATCCAAGCGACGCGGTCACACATCTTTTCAATCTGACCGATTGAGTGGCTGACAAAGAAAATCGTTTTTCCTTGCTTTTTAAACTCATTTATTCTGTCTACACACTTCTGATAAAACGTTTGGTCCCCTACAGAAAGCGCTTCGTCAATAATTAAAATGTCAGGGTCAATATGCACGGAAATCGCAAAACCGAGACGCGATTTCATCCCGCTGGAATAGTTTTTAACCGGCTGATTAATAAAATCGCCAATCTCGGCAAATTCAACGATGCTGTCATACATATCATCAATTTCTTTATTGGTTAACCCCATCATCAAACACTTGAGCCGGACATTGTCCCGGCCCGTTAATTGGTTATTTAAACCGGCAGCAATCGCAATCAGCGACGGCTGGCCGTTCATTTCAATTTCACCGCTGGTCGGCGGAATAATTTTAGCCAGCAGGTTAGACATGGTTGATTTCCCTGATCCATTTATCCCTACAAAGCCGATTGTCTCTCCCTCATACACGTCAAAGGAGACATTCCGCACAGCAAAAAAACCATTATCCTTAGCCGGAAAAAACAATCCTTTAATCTTGTCCGATTGTTTTTTATACAAATGATACTGCTTTGAAACATTTCGAAACGAAACTTTTAGTTTCATCGTAAAATCTCCTTACGTATTAAAGAAAGTCAACAAACTTGTCTCTGAATTTCATATGCAGAATAGAACCCACTAACAATAAAAGGAATGTGAACAGCCAGAAATACAGCGTGTACTTCATGTCTTGGAAAAACCATTTTCCGTCTAAGAAGCTGTTCCGGAATCCTTCAATAATATAGAATAGTGGATTCAACTTCAGAACAGGCACTAATTCGGGGTGGCTTTGACCGAGTTTCGCATTAACATCCCAAAAAATTGGCAACAAGAAAAACAAAAGTCTTGTTACGGCCTGCAGCAAAAATTGATAATCTCTAATCAGCACACTGATCGTTGAGTTAAACAAACTAAACGAAAACATAAAAGCAATCATACAGATGAAGTAATAAATATATTGTAACCAATGCACACTCGGGAACACACCATTAACTAGGAGTACAATGATATAAATCACCATCATGATCATATAACTAAATAAGTTAGATGCAATGGCCACGGACGGTAGAGAACTAATCGGGAAGTTCATTTTAGCCACCATATTAATGCGCTTAAATACACTATTTGATCCATCAAGTATAGTTGGACTGATGAAAAACCATGGGATTAATCCTGCCAGCATCCAAATAATAAAAGGCACTTCGCCCGCTCCGGTTGTCACAGGACCGCCCTTTCTAATCCCCATACCAAATACGAACCAGTAGGCCAGCATTTGGATAAGCGGATTTAAGAACTGCCATAAGACACCTAAATAATTCATTTGATATTTAGACTTGGTTTCATAAGCCGCCAATCTTAAAATTAAAGGAAATGACGTTATTTGCTCTCTGAGTATACGCAACAAATCATTCATTTTTTATCTTCCTTAGACTTAATTGTTTTTGGGAATCTTTCTGTTTAAAAATTTGAAAGCACCGCTGATTATTGTAACAGATCCTGCATTTTTTTTCACTTCTCAACAAGTATCTAAAAAGCTGCCGAAATATCGACAGCTATACATTTTATAAAATAACCTAAATTATTCAGCTTTAAATACAGTATTAACAACCTTTTCAGATGAACGTCCTGACTCTAAATAGCAAAACTTATCATAGAAAGGACCAAAAGAAACCGGAAGCTTATAATCAGGCGATGAGATCTGCTTGATAGCCTCAATCGTTTCTTCAGTAGTTTTTACCAAAGGACCAGGAGCTTCTTTTTCAAAATCAAAGTAGAAACCACGCAACTTATCCCGGTAAGTTTCGATGTCAGGGACAAAGAATAGCATTGGCCGTTTTAAATTTGCAAAATCAAAGAATACTGAAGAATAATCAGTAATCAGCAAATCAGAAACCATATACAATTCTCGAATATCCTCATAAGCAGAAAAATCATATGCAAATCCTTCAAAAGGACCTAAATCAAAATTCTCAGCTACCAGATAATGCATTCTTAAGATTACGATATATTCATTTCCAAGCTCTTGTCTAAGTTGATGCAAATCTAAATCGAGATCGAACTTATAACGCCCTTTTGCATAGAACTGATCATCTCTCCATGTAGGGGCATATAAAATAACCTTTTTATCACGAGGAATATTCAACCTACTCTTTATCAATGATATTGTTTCCTCATTATTATCATTATGAAGAAAATCATTTCTAGGATATCCAGATTCAATCATTGTCTTGTTAAACTGAAACGCCCGTGTAAAGATCTCAGTTGAATAACCATTTGGGGAAATCAAGTAATCCCAATTAGAAGCTTCCTTGATAAAATTCCTTTTATATTTTTTGGTGTTTGTACCAGGCATATGGACTTCTTCCATATCCATTGCAAGTCTTTTTAAAGGCGTGCCATGCCATGTTTGTAAATATGTTGTATGACTAGGTTTCGGAATCCATAATGGAAGCCGGCTGTTAACAACCCAATACTCAGCTCTTGCCATAGCGAAGAGCCATTTTAATGAGAGGCGATTAATGTAAGGAATTCCCTTTTCATCAAAAGGCGCTGAATATTGTTTATTTACACTCCAATACATTTTATACTCAGGGTGGTTTTCCCGCATATATTCGTAAATCGCTCTCGGATTACAACTGTATTGTTTCCCATTAAAACTTTCAAAAATGACTGTTTTCCTTTTAACTGGCATTCTGCTAGCCATCATGAATAGAGATTTGTATGTTTTAGTGATTAACTTGTTTCTCATTTTTGTGATCTTTTTTATTTTTGATACTAATCTCTTCTTCTTTCCTTTAATAAAGTATTTAATCCTTGTTTTCAGGCTATAGTCGTTTACTCTGATACCTAGAGTCTGCTTTTTCTTTTTCTTAAAGACTTCATAACGAACTGGTGCGTTGTTTGTTTTAATAATACTTACTAATCCTTTTAATTTGTTTTTTCGATCTCCTAAAACAAGAGCAGTGCTGTTGAACTGAATATCCGTTCCTTCATCGTCATTGCATATATACTCCAGAAAAAGACGATAAACATAACGTTTTTCATTTGAGAAAGGAATTTCTTTCAAAGGCACTTTCACTTCAAAATCATACAGTTCCGGAACAAAACCATCTGCTCTCATGTTTTCCAGGCCATGTGTTTTTCTTTCTAGCTTGATTGGAAATTTTTCCTCAATAGGTGTTTCTCCACCCTTTTTTAAAATAAGGTTCAAGTTTTTTATGCGATATTGATTTTCAGAACTCAGGTACCCCGCATAACCTGTTATGCTTATTTCTTCAGAGCTAATCTCGATTTGATCAAATCTGATGATTTTGGCCTCTCTTTTCACCTTAATAGAAAAGTTGCCTTTATCAGTTGTATAAGGTAAAATCAAAAGTTCTGTGGTTTGATCGACATGAAAGGCGCGCTCAATTGAATTTACTTCAGCAGAAAGACGCTTCAAGAGTGGTTCCTGCTCCGCATCTTCATATTTTTTTCGAAATTCGACATAAAAATCATATGTTTGTCCCATTTCAACAGGCATAGGCAAAACATGAGCATTTATCTCAGCTTTATACTCTAATGAGCCAGTGTTTTGAAGCGGAAATTCAGATTCCGTTCCTGAACGTCTCTCTTTCAGCTTTAAAAATAACTGGTAATCCTCTAAAAATTGGTGTTCTGAATCAATTGAGATTAACAATTCAAGACTTCCTAAATTGTTTTTCAAGCTTTTCAAAATACATTTAATCACAGTGTTTTCAATCATTACTTTTTTCTGCTCCTCTGTATAAAAGCTCTTTCCTTTTTGCTTCCTTTTATTAGTGTCAACTACTAAGGACATTACCCAAAATATTAACTCTCTTTTATTTCCGTGACCCTCCAAGAGAAATTGCCTTTAACTGTTGTATAGGGCTCTACTCTATAGCCATTATGAGTATCTATACTGTTTCCTGACAATTTTGTTTCTTCACTCGAAAGTCTTCGCATTGTTTTAATATGGCCATTTGCATTGAAAACAATATAAAAATCAATAACTTTGGTTTTATTGGCAGCTACCTTTTCAATATTTACATCTTTTTCGAGATCAATTACAAACAGTTGATCATTTTGTAAGTTTGTTGAAATAATTTCAGCCTTATTCTTTCTGTCCAAGCCCACTAAACTTATTTTTTTAATATCATTATGATCAAAATTCTCAATGTCAATTTCTATTTTAGTTTTATCAAAATCCTCAGTATAGGAACTAATAGAAGGATCTTTTTTTCCAACCTTTTTAGAGAACTTCTCTCTTTCTATTCGCACCTCAATCATCTGATTAAGAGCAAAAGCCCAATTTTCAATATAGTTGGGTCTTGAATATTTTTCAGCCATTTTAAAAGCTTGTTCTGAAAATTTTTGATGAGTACTTTCATCTTTCATCAAAGAGATAATAGCTTGACCCAATTTCTCTATATTATACTGTTCAATGACATATCCATTTGCTCCGTCAGTAACTAAGCTCCTTGCTCCGTAATCATAGTCGTATGTTACAACTGGACATCCATTGCTCAGTGCCTCCATATTTGATAGACCGAACCCTTCAAAATGAGAGGTTGAAATGGTTAGCCAAGCTTTTTGAAACTCTGAGTCAGGGTTATCCGTATAGCCTTTCAAAAAGACATTATTCTGCAGTTTGGTATCTTCAATCTCTTTTTTTATTTTTTCGAAATCTTCACCCGATCCGAATATATCAAGTTTTGCTTCAGGAATTTCTTTCACGACTAGACTAAATGCTTTTACTGCATGTATCAGATTTTTCATAGATGCAAGTCTTGAAATAATGACAGCTTTGTATTTTTCACTCGGCACATTCAATACAGCGGGATCAAGAGGCTTATCAATTGTATGCGGAGTAAAGAAAAACGTCTCTTGTTCCCCTGAAATCAATTTAAAATCTTCTAGCTGTTCCTCAGTTATAAAAAAGACAGCATCCAAATTATACATCTGACTAAATACTTCTTTATAGCGACCCTTAATTTGATATTTATTGCTGCCGTAATGCTTGTTATGAATAATTGCTCCGTAATAGGAAGAAGGTGATTTTTTCACTTTAAAGACATGTTTGTCTTGCGGTCTGCTGTCCACTAAAAACAACTTAGGTTTATCATTTTGTTTTTGCAGATATTCTATCCAATATTGACGCAGTTCCGATTCATCTTTTACTTTTATCTCACCCTCAAGGGAGTACCAAATAACATGAGATAATTGAACATCTTTTTCTTCATTGTTCCATACATAGAGTTTGTCTAAATACACTTGATTTTGGTCATTAATATATTCCTGCAGATACATCTTGTTTAGCTGCACATCATAATGAGTAACGAGAACTAAGTTTCCGTTCTTCGTATATTCCTCTCTCTTTATGAGCTGGTTTTTATCATTCCAATAGTCGACGTACCGGATAGTTTCTCCATCTCCGTAGTAAACTACAGACATTTCATTGTTCTTCTTACCAAATAATCTTGACACAGTTTTTGCAAATTTCCCCATTCCAACTTGCTTTTTTATCTGGTCAAGACCTATCCTTTCTTCGTATGATCTTTTCCCATTTGTTCTAACACTTAAAAAATCATCGAATAGATTAATAACACTTGTGAATTTTTTATCAATCTTACCGTTGCTGTACAATTCATCAATTTTTGAAGACAACTCTAAATCAAAACGAAACGTTAAGAAAAAGGTGTTTTGGTTACACTCTTCTCCAAATAATTTTGAACGCAATAATAATGATTTCGTCAGACCGCCATAATTACTTGGCAGTCCACCAGAGATAAAATAATAATCCATGTCAGGAATTTGTTTTATATTAGATTCACTCACCGCATGTAAAGACAATTTTTTACTCCCTTTCGGCATCTAGAATATATGATCATTGAAATTTATATCTACCCGGATACTTTAGTCACAAAAAACCAATGTAAGCATCAAAAAGTACTTCTTATTCAATAAGAAGTACTTTAATTAGATATTGAACCAATGATATCAGGATCCTAAATTATAAACCAGCAATTTCCTCTTTGATCTTTGTTGTAGAGATGCCTTCTGTTCTTGGGAGGTAAACAACCTCACACTGATCTTTGAGAAAGTCAAATTTACCTTCCCAGTCATCCCCCATAACAAAAACATCAATATTATGATCAATAATATCTTGCTTTTTTTGCTCCCAATTCTTTTCCGGAATTACTTCGTCCACATATCGAATGGTTTCTAAAATTAATTTACGGTGCTCATAGCTGTGATAAGCTTTTTTTTGCTTTTGTAAATTGAATTCATCCGTTGAAATAGCAACAACTAAATAATCACCAAGCTGCTTTGCACGCTCAAGCAATTTAATGTGACCCCAATGCAATAAATCAAAAGTTCCATATGTGATAACTTTTTTCATTTAAAGAAACGCTCCTTCCTAATGTTAAACACTATTAAAAACACTACTGACGTTAGCGATTAAATTCTAAAAAACCTGTTTGTATTCCTTATATCGACATATTTCTCGTATGTCTTCACTGATCATTAATTATAGCATACCGCCTAAAAAAGGTTAAGTACTCATGAGGAGAAAAACATTCCAAAATATGTAATTACACTCAGACTCCATTGGCACCAAGGTCTGTTGTTCATTCGTTCATTCAATTGTAAAATTGGAAACATATTTAAATTTAATGTAAAGATAATGTTAATCCTTTGTTGAAGATTTATGTTAAAATATAAGGTAGCTTGATTTTGCTTTTAGAAACTCTCGGTTTTTAACTATATAAATAGAATCTTAAAGGAAGGAGGAGCCAGACATGCAAACAGAGACTATTCACAATATTCCTTATGTTAACAGTAACTTAACATCATTTATCGATTACCTAGAGAAACATTATATTGATCAAAAGATTGGTGCTGTCATTTCCACAGTCAACCCTGAAATTGCATTTGCAGCTATTAAAGATCGGGACTACTTTGATGTACTATCTTCTTCAAACTTCATTTTGCCTGATGGGATCGGTGTAGTCATGATGTCACGTTTGACTAACAACAGGCTTCAGTCCCGAATCGCAGGCTACGATGTTTTTAAAGAACTTCTTGGCGTTGCTAACAAGAAGAAAAAACGCATATTTCTGTACGGTGCGAAGAAAGATGTTATAAAAGGTGTTGTATCCAAAATTTCTTCTGAATACCCAAACATTAAAATCGCAGGTTATTCAGACGGTTATGTTCAAGATCGCACCCTAGTGGCAAAACAAATTGCAAGAGCAAATCCTGACATGGTATTCGTAGCTTTAGGGTATCCTCATCAAGAGAAATTCATTCATAACTACAGACACTTGTTCCCTAAAGCCGTATCTATAGGTCTAGGAGGAAGCTTTGATGTATTTAGCGGTAATGTCAAACGGGCCCCTTCCTGGATGATACGTTTAAATTTAGAATGGTTCTACCGCTTAATCTTGAATCCATGGCGATGGAAAAGAATGCTTAGCATCCCAAAATATGCTTTAACGGTCTTGAAAGAAGAAAAAAACAAAAAAACTTTCTATCCAAAGCCTGAAAAAGATCATACAAAACAGATATAAAAACGAAAACTTTTAAATAAATGGATGATAAAAATGAAAATAAGATCACTACTGGCGAATTGCTATTTGTATTTTTTATCAGCAATCGCCTTTTTTCTGCAATGGGTGAAACCTAAAAGCAAAGTGACCCTCCTGATCTCATTCGAAGCAAACGCAAAAGCGATTCTGGAGGAATATGAACAAGGACAATACTCTTATAAACTTAACATCCTGTATACCCAACAGGCCTCTTCTATTGCCGAGAGCTTCCCGAATGTAGATGCATATTTATTACAAGAAAAAAATCCTATCCATCTCATTAAAGCTGTATACCTAATGTTTAACAGTAAAGTGATCATAACAGATAATTACTTTCTATTAACAAGTGTGTTAAATAAGCGGAAGCAAACGAAATGTATCCAAGTATGGCACGCAAATGGCTCACTCAAAAAATTTGGTTTGGAAGACATTACAAACATGCAACGGACGAAAACTGATATTAAAAGGTTCCAAAAAGTATACAGTTCGTATGATTATTTAACTGTTGGCTCAGAAGAGATGGCAAATATCTTCAAGAAATCATTTGGAATAAAGAATAACCAATTATTAAAAATAGGTGTACCTTTAACAGACCCTTATTACCGAGAAAACAAGAAAAAAATTTCAGATACTCTAAACATACAAAGAAAAAAAATAATCCTCTATGCACCGACGTTTAGAGATTATAATATGCAATCAATTCAATTGCCTTTTACAGAAGAACAATTAATTCATCAGTTAAAAGAAGAATATGTTTTATTTGTTAAGCTGCATCCCGCCATTCAGAACAATATTGATATTAAATATTCCAGTGATTATATTAAAGATGTTTCTAACTATGCCTTGTTTGATCTACTCATGGCTGCAGACATATTAATCACTGACTATTCTTCTGTTCCCTTTGAATTTTCGATTTTAAATAAACCCATTCTTTTTTATACTTATGATTTAAAACTTTATCAACAGAAGCGGGGATTGGTTGATAATTATCTTTCCATAATACCTGGAAGAGCCTGCTATGACAGTGAATCATTAATAAATGAAATTCAAACCCCATTTAATTATTCCAAAATAAAAGTTTTTTCCGGTAGATGGAATAAGTATTCTGATGGGAATTCAAGCCAAAATTTATTGAATTTCATCGAAAATTTAATAAGCTAAATGATGACACTTGTTCAAAACAGAACAAGTGTTCTTTTTTTCTCTTGACTACCGAACGCATGTTTGCTTTAATGTAATTAGTTGCTTATGGCAGCAAATAATAATAGAGGTGGTAAATTTATGAGAAGAAAAGAACTGTTTGATTTCACCAACATCACGCCAAAATTATTTACTGAACTACGTGTAGCAGACAAAACCGTACTTCAATCATTCAATTTCGATGAGAAAAACCACCAAATTTATACAACACAAGTCGCAAGTGGATTAGGAAAAGACAACACCCAAAGCTATCGCATAACTCGTTTATCTCTTGAAGGTTTACAATTAGACAGCATGCTGTTGAAACATGGAGGTCATGGTACAAATATAGGAATTGAAAACCGTAATGGCACCATTTATATTTGGTCACTATACGATAAACCAAACGAAACAGATAAAAGTGAATTAGTTTGTTTCCCATATAAAGCAGGCGCGACTTTAGATGAAAATTCTAAAGAACTTCAGCGATTCTCGAATATGCCTTTCGATCATAGGGTTACACCTGCTCTTGATATGAAGAATAGACAGTTGGCAATTAGACAATACGATACAAAAAATAATAATAATAAACAGTGGGTGACAATCTTTAACCTGGACGATGCAATAGCAAATAAAAACAATCCTCTTTATACTATTAACATTCCTGACGAACTTCATTATTTACAAGGTTTCTTTTTAGATGACGGTTATTTATATTGGTATACAGGAGATACAAACAGCAAAAGCTATCCGAATCTCATAACTGTATTTGATTCCGATAATAAAATAGTGCTGCAAAAAGAAATTACTGTTGGCAAAGACTTGTCCACTAGATATGAGAATAACTTCCGTGAACCGGAAGGGATCTGTATGTACACCAATCCTGAAACTGGGGCAAAATCATTAATGGTGGGAATTACAAGTGGAAAAGAAGGAAATCGTATAAGCAGAATTTATGCATACCATTCTTATGAAAACTTCATGAATCATGTACCTATGCTTCGATCCCCTTTATTAAAAACCGTGGGGCACCAAGATACACCTCCGGAAAGATTTCAACCATTTATTCAAACCTTCATTTTAGAGTATAATGCTCAAAACAAAAAATGGATGGTTCCGACTTCAGGTTATTTACCATCTTACACATCAAATTTAGTCCGAAATATTACTATCAATGCAGATGGAAACTTGCAAGTCACATTAAATGAACGCTATATTAGTTTACTGCATCAATCGATAGAAGGAGATTTCCGCTTAAAACAAAAGGATATCCGAATGGGATCCTGGTATTTTGCCGGCGGAGAAAAATCAAATGTGCTTGAAATAGGTTTTATGAAAGGGAGTACAAAAATCAGACCCGATGATGCAGCCATCTCAAATGCTTCAAGAATGAGTATTTTTATGATTGTTGCGGACAAGATTGAGGTGTGATAAACAAATAGGCTGTGGCTATTAAATAGCTACAGCCTATTTGCGACTTTCTAAGTTTTTTATCGATATTCCGGAACATCAAAGTAAAGTGTATAGCCGTCCAGCAATGAATACAGGCTGTACATGCGGTTTACTTGTTTGTACGCCCAGCCGATGTCTGTTGCGTATTGATGTGTCGCTGTAGCTGACCATCTCATTTTGTACAGTGTGTCCTGATTGTAAGCTGTGTTGTGGATATACGATGAGCCTATGAATTTAGCTCCGCCGATAATGGCCGCTTCTGGTGTGAACCAGCCCTGTTCGTACGCATATTTGGCTCCGTAGTAATTCGGATTGCTGTCGTATGCTCCAATTCCATACATGTTGTATACGATTTTTCCGTTATAGGTTAATCCATTGGCCAAGGCGGATGTCCCGTTTCCTGTTTCAAGAAGAGCGTGTGAGATTAAATACAGTTCGTTGATGCTATATTGATTGGCGGCATCGATAAATGCCTTTGCTCTCCCTGTCAGGATGCCTTTACCCGCAAGCACTTTCTGATTGACCTCAGTAACGCTGAGGCCCGCTGTCTGTGACAGCTTGAGAAATTGGAAGTAGTATTTGCTGTCTCTGGTAAAGTTATTTGGATCCACGTATTGAACTACTTCATCACTGCTTGCGTTTCGCCAGCCCAAATTGATCTTAGCCCAGCCGTTTATCTGTCCGATGATTTTCACTTTATCGCCTTTTTTAAATTGGCCGATCACGTTTGTCGGGCTGACTTCCGGCGTTGACCGGATATTTAGTACATCAGCCGTAACGGTTGATGTTGCTGTATTAATGTACGTGAGCGATACGTAAGCCGCTCCGTCTGTTTGCGGACTTACTGTCATTTGTTTTTGGACCATATCACGAAGCGAGAGATTGTAATTTGTTTTCATGATTTGCGGGCCGTTTTTGATCTTCACGATAGAAGATGTCCATCCGTATAATTGTTTTAACCTTGTTGATGCCGCAGCAGCTGTATCATTGCCTGTGAACTGCTCGTTTACGCTGATTTTATAAAGCGTATTGCTTTTCGTTGTGTAGCTCGGGGTTACACTTTTCGATTTAAGATAGGTTAACCCATTGTTCAATGCTGTTTTGCTGCTGAGCTGTGTTGTCACGATTTTGTATTGTGTATATGCAGTCTGGCCTGTTTTTGATGTTGTGACTGCGATTTTATTTTGTTTGAAAAATGTTAAAACGCGGTCAATCTCTTCTTGGCTGATGATAGCTTCAGTTGTGATTTGATAGCTGCTCGCAGCTGTCTGTCCGGTTTTCTGGCTTGCTGCTGATATATGATTCGATTTGAAAAACGTGAGTGCCTGATTGACTTTCGTTGGATCAAGCAGAGATTCGGTTGTGATTTTAAACGTGTCAGCTATTTGTTTTTTGACGGATTTCGCAGAAGCACTCAGCTGATTTTTCTTTAATATGTTCAAACCCTTTGTGACTTTTGCTTGATCTGATGTTTCTTCTGAGATGAGCTGATATTGATTTTCTACTGTTGATCCAGCTGCTGTTTTTGAAGCTTTTACTTTTTTCTGAGCAAAGAAAGCTGCTGCTTTGTTTGCTTGCTGCTCGCCTAAAATCTTTGCCGTCGTGATTTGATAAGCTGCAGACGTTGCCGTTTTTTTGACGCTGGATGACGTGTAATGCCATTTTTTCTTTTTAAAGAAAGTGTCTACTTTTTGAAGCTGCTGTTTTGTTATCCCCTTCATATTCACGGTATATGATGTACTTTTTCCAACCTGTTGATAACTGCCGGATACGCCGGTGTTTTTCTTGATTTGGCTGATGGCGTCCTTTACTGTATTCAGCCCTTTGAAATAAGCTGATTGGACATTGTATGACTCAACGGTTGTTTTTTGATTGATGGACTTGTAGCTACCTGTGATGCCAGTGCTCTGTTTCAGCTGCTGCAATAGAGTCTTGGCATTCGCTTCACCTGAAATGGCGGCAGTTGTGAACGTATAATAGGCTTGTCCTTTCACTGTTTCCTTTAATGATGCCTGCAGCCCAGATTCCTTTTGGAAGGCGTTTTTGATCTGCGCTGCTCTGCTGTCTCCCACGATTGTGCCAGACTGAATGGTTGTGACAGACACCGTGTGTGTGATGGGCTGATACGAGCTTTTAATCCCCGTTTGCTTGGCCAGGCTCTGGATAAGCGCCTTGACTTTTGTCTCATCAGCAATGTCTGATGTCATGACGTTCATATAGGGCTGAGCTGCTCCGTAAGCTTTTACAGCGCCAGCCACTCCCGTCTCCTGTTTCAGCTTTGCTAGCATAGTGTTGGCCTGTTTTTCTCCGGAGATGGCACCTGACGAGATGGTGACATATGGCTGTTTGCTTCCAACAGGACTTGACGTTCCTGTAATTGATGTCTGTTTGGCGAGTCCGCTCAGTATTGTTTTCGCTTCTGATTCGCTATGAATGCCTGAGGCGGAAATTTGGTAGGTCGTTGTTGTGCCTGAAGCCTGATAGGATGCATCCCAGCCAGTATCTTTTTCCAGTTTGGCGACAGCTTGTGAGGCTTGGCTTTCTGTACTGAACGTATTCGACGGCGCTACTTTATATAGTGAGTAGTCGGTATACGCGGCTGCCTGGACAGAACCAGACATGGCAAAAAAGGCAAGGGACGCGGTGGATAGAAGCATAGGTGCGATTAGTCTCTTTTTCATTCCTTCTCCTCTTTCTTATTCTATGAGTATATAAAACTAGTTTATTTATCGGCACGCGCATGCTTCATTTATAGGTGAATCACTTCCATTTTCTAATAAAAAAAACTTAATCTCGAAGTGAGATTAAGTTTAAATATGTGACACGATAAGGGTACAAGTTCCTTTTATCGTAAAATCGGGCATTTGAGCCGGCAAAATAAAGTGATCGCCTTTTTTGAGCGGACATGTTTCGCTCTCATACATGAGCAAACCGCTTCCTTCTATCACGCTGCAAATCAGAAAGGATTCATCCTGAGCCATTTCAGCTTCGCCATTGATGTCCCATTTATACACCGAAAAATATTCCCCTTGGACAAACGTTTTAATGGTTATTCCTTTTCTTGATTCGGTCGATTCATCAATATACCCGTCCACATGGGGAACCGTGGCGGCATTGACCGCTTTGGCAAAATGAAGCTCTCTCGGACTTCCGTTGCTATCAAGACGGTCATAATCGTACACCCGGTATGTGGCATCTGAATTTTGCTGAGTCTCTAAAACAAGGGCCCCCTTGCACAATGCATGCAGCGTTCCGCTCGGCACATAATAGAAATCACCTGGTTTAATTTTGATTCTTCGCAGCAGGCCCTCCCAGTCACCGCTGTTGATCATTGTGACAAGTTCGGTTTTTGATCGGGCCGTATGCCCATAAATGATTTCCGCGTTTTCCTCACAGTCGATAATGTACCAGCATTCCGTCTTGCCGAGCTCACCCTCTTCGTATTCTCCGGCATAGTAATCATCAGGGTGAACTTTAATAGACGTATCTTCCCTCACATCCAGCAGCTTTGTCAGAAGCGGAAACCGATCCCCCTCTACGCCGCCGAATACTTCACGGTGCTCTTCCCAAAGCTCGATCAATGTCTTTCCTTTATACAGGCCATTTGAAACAGTGCTCGGTCCTTTTGGATGAGCGGAAATGACCCAGCATTCCCCCGTTGATTCTGAAGGAATACTGTATCCAAATCTATCTCGTAAAGCGGTTCCGCCCCAGATTTTTTCTTTAAACACAGGCGTTAGAAAAATCGGTGATTGCGTCATGATCCGTACCCCTCCCCTGTAAATAACTGATCATCATTTTCCCGGTGCGCCCCTCTTACAAACGCCCGTATAAGCTGTCTTTTTTCGATGACAACATATGTACAAAGCATCATCTTTTCATTACCCCTTCAAAGAAAACGCTTCCTATCTATTATATCACGTCGAAAAGAAGCTTTGTTTCAGCCTTTTCCTTGATAAGAATAATTCTCCTTTTTTGATACAAATTAATAAAAACCGTCAATCTGTTTACGAAGGAGAGAAACTATGCAAATCGACTCTGATCTCCAGAACAATTTAGACACACTGAAAAAAACATTGGGACAAAACGACGATATAATGTTTTATACATTTGCTTTCGGAGATAGCAGAAAAAAGGCGTGTTTACTGTATATTGACGGTCTGACAGAGAATAAAATGCTGGCGCAATACGTCATTTCTCCTTTACAAAAAGAGGCGTTAGCCCATAAGGAATGCTCGATTGAAGACTTATCCGCCTTTTTTTTCGGCTTTCACCACAGCGTTGTCTCTACAATGAAAGAAATAGAACAGCTCATTTTTACCGGGCACGCCGTTTTACTCGCTGATGGCTATTGCGGAGGATTGGCTTTTGACACATTGTCAGTAAAAACGCGCAGTTTTGAAGAGCCGTCTTCCGAAATTGTTGAACGCGGTCCGAAAATAGGATTTATTGAAAAACTGCGGACAAATACGGCGCTTTTGCGTGAACGGACTGGTGATCCTAATCTCGTTATAAAGGAAATGACACTCGGAAAAAGGACGAAAAAGAAAATCGCTGTCGCTTATATTCAGGATATCGCCCCAGAGTATGTCGTCAAAGAAGTGTTTAAAAGGCTGAAATCAGTCAAAATAGATGATTTGCCGGAATCGGGGACACTTGAACAGCTGATTGAAGATGAACCATACTCGATTTTCCCCACGATATTAAGCACAGAACGGCCAGATCGGGTCGAAAGTGCTCTATTAGAAGGACGAGTATCCATATTAGTAGATGGCACGCCATTTGCTTTGATTGTGCCGGCTACGGTTGACGAATTTATTCATTCGCCCGATGATTACAGCCAGCGCTGGATTGCAATGTCACTTGTACGCCTGCTTCGTTATTCCAGCATCCTGATCACCATTTATTTGCCGGGTCTGTATATTTCTCTCGTTTCTTTTCACACCGGGCTCTTGCCGACGAGAATGGCGATTTCAATTGCAGGCAGCCGGCTTAATGTGCCATTCCCGCCTTTTGTGGAGGCCTTTATTATGATCTTTACGATCGAATTGATTAGAGAAGCAGGCTTAAGGCTGCCAAAGCCAATCGGCCAAACAATCGGCCTTATCGGAGGCGTTGTCATCGGACAGGCGGCTGTACAGGCGCAAATTGTCAGCGCGCTGATGGTCATTGTCGTTTCTGTCACAGCACTGGCATCCTTTACCGTTCCTTCATACGCCTATAACTTTCCGCTGCGGATTATTCGCATCGCAGCAATGATAAGTGCAGCAATGCTTGGCATGTACGGCGTCATAATGGTTTTCCTGTTTGTGATCGGCCACTTAATGCGCCTGAAAAGCTTCGGGCAGGATTACATCATTCCGATCATGGCACAGCCTGGACAGGATTTGAAGGACACCATCATCCGTATTCCAACGTTGTTCTTAAAAAGAAGACCGACTCAAAATGATCCTGAAGATAATATAAGACAAAGGTGATTAGCTATGAAAAAAACAGAGCATAAGCTGACATTTATGCAGACGATGATAATGGTAAGCAGCACGCTGATCGGCGCCGGTGTCTTAACCCTTCCCCGATCAGCTGCTGAAACCAACAGCCCGAGCGGTTGGCTTATGATCCTGCTGCAGGGCGTAATTTTTATAATCATTGCTCTGCTTTTTTTGCCTTTCCTTCAAAGAAACAGCGGAAAAACGCTTTTTAAGCTCAACAGCATTGCAGCTGGGAAATTCTTTGGCCTTCTATTGAATTTGTTTATCTCTCTTTATTTCATTGGAATTGTTTGCTATCAAGCTCGAATATTGGGAGAGGTCGTCGGATTCTTTCAGTTGAAAAATACGCCAATGTCAGTTGTGGTGTTTCTATTTCTTGCTGTTGCCATTTATCATGTAGGCGGAGGCGTTTATCCAATTGCAAAGGTATACGCTTATATTTTTCCTATAACGCTTATTATTTTTATGGTACTTCTGATGTTCAGCTTTCGCTTATTCCAGCTTGATTTTATCCGGCCTGTTTTTGAAGGAGGCTATCAAAGTTTTTTATCTTCATTCCCAAAAACACTTTTATATTTCTCAGGATTTGAAATTATTTTTTATCTCGTCCCATTTATGAAAGATCCAAAGCAAGCGAAAAAGGCTGTCGCTTTGGGCATCGCAATCTCCACAGTGTTCTACAGCATTACTTTGTTCATTGTGATTGGCTGTATGACTGTAGCTGAGGCCAAAACAGTGACGTGGCCGACCATTTCCCTTATTCACGCATTAGAGGTCCCGGGTATTTTTATTGAACGATTTGATCTCTTTTTACAGCTGACCTGGACAGCTCAGCAATTTGCCTGTATGCTCGGATCCTTCAAGGGCGCCCATATCGGATTAACGGAAATTTTTCAACTGAAAAATAAAAACAATGCTTGGTTGCTGACCGCCATGCTGGCTGTCACATTTTTCATAACGCTATACCCCAAGAATCTGAATGACGTATTTTATTACGGAACACTTCTCGGATATGCTTTTTTAATTGTGATTATAATCCCATTTTTCATCTGGTTTTTAAGCTGGATACAGAAAAAACTGGGGAGGGATCAGCTTCAATGAAGACCATAACAAAACTCGCAGTCATGTTTCTCTTGCTGCAGGTTCTCTGCGGATGCTGGGATGTCAGGAATATTGAAAAACTATCCTTCGCCAGAGGGCTGGCGATTGATCAGACAGATGACCTTCGGTATAAATTAACGTATCAAAACCTTCTTCCACAAAGTGAAAACAGCCAAACATCCGGAAAACCCGAATTTGTCAATGTAACCTCCTATGGGAAAACGGTTCTTGAAGCAGTTAGTGATGTAGCCATTAAAGACCCGCCTGTTTATAGCGACCATTTAAAAGTGATCGTACTTGGAGAAAAGCTAATGAGGGATCAAAACATTGATCAAGTCTTCAACCATTTTATAAGGGATGACGAATTAAGGCGAAGCAGTTATTTAATGGCGGCAAGAGGAAAAGCCGGTGATCTGTTTACAGAGGGAAGTCCAAACCAGCAGCAGCCCATGCCTGCTGAAAAGCTGATTGATCTGACGAATCACAGCGGGTATAACGGAAAAATAATGGTTCCTCTTCGCATCGGAAGAGCTTCTCTTTATTGCCAGAATCACTACAGCTTTCTTATTCAAGCCGTAAAAAACCAAAAGGGAAAAGCAAAGTATGACGGTGCAGGCATTATCAAAAGAGTCAGCAACAAACTCGTCGGATTTTTGTCTGCCGACGAAACCCAGACGCTCTCTTGGGTGATGGGGACGATCAAAGGCGGCGTCATGCCGACGACAGATAAAGGGCATCCGATTACGTTTGAGATTAAAAAGTCGAAAACGAAAATCAAGCCAGTAATAAAAAACGGAAAGCCAGAATTTCATATTTCTGTTAAAACGAAAGGCATCCTGACAGAAGACCAAAACCCGAAAGAAAACTCCTTTAGCAAGAGCTATTTAAGCAGGCTGGAGAATATTTTTGAGAAAAAGCTTGAACGCGATGTAAAGAAGGTCATGGATAAACTGCAGCACGAGTATAAAACCGATCCAGTCTTTTTATCAGACCACGTCCGGATTCAATACCCTGATTACTGGAATAAAGTACAAGGACATTGGGATGAATTATTTTCCGAGGCTGATTTTACATACGATATTTCCTTCAAAATCATTAACTTCGGCACAGTAGGAAAATGAACATAAAAAAGGATGCGCATGATCGCGCACCCTTTTTTATGTTCCGACAGTCTGCTGTTTTCCGGCCGCTCCTCCCTGTCCGTTTTTGTCCCTTAAATCCTGCTCAATTTCTTCAAGGCTTTTTCCCTTTGTCTCTGTCACTTTAAATCGGACAAATAAGAACGCCATAATACCGATCGCGGCATAAATCAGGAATAAATAACTGATTCCGATCGCTTCCATTAATATTGGATAGGTTAGTGAAACAATCAGTGTCCCAACGTGCAACATTAAGGTCGAAACACCGGTCCCGATCCCTCTGACGTGAAGCGGGAACAATTCAGGAAGCATCACCCAGACAACCGGTCCCCAGCTGACCGCAAAGACAACAATAAACACGCCTAAACAAATGACGGTCGTCCATGAGGCAGCCGGAGTGTTATCGAAAAAGAGATTTACTAAAGCGAGAACGATCAAGCTGATCACCATTCCCGCATTCCCGAATAGCAGTAACGGCTTTCTTCCAATCTTGTCGATGATTTTAATCGCTACTAATGTCATGACAACATTGACTGTGCCGATTCCGACCGTGCCTAAAATCGAAGCGGAGTTTCCGAATCCGACGTTTGTAAAGGTCTTTGGCGCATAGTAGATGATCGTATTCGTTCCGATAAATTGCTGCAAAAAAGCGAGTCCCAAACCGGCAATAAGCGCTGGGCGCACCCATGGATCGAAGAGCTCCTTCAGGCCGCCTTCATCCTGCTTTTCCGCTTCTTTTATATCATGTATTTCCTGATCAATATCTTTTGTGCCACGCAATTTTTCAAGAATTTTCTTCGCTTTGCTTTCTTCGCCATTCGTGAACAGCCAACGCGGGCTCTCCGGCATAAACAAAATGCCAATGAGCAAGAGCAATGACGGCACAGCAGCCAATCCAAGCATCCAGCGCCACGCTTCGGCATCGGCAAATATGTAATTGACAATGTAAGATAGAAGGATGCCGACCGTGATCATCAGCTGATTCAGTGATGACAGTGCCCCGCGTTTATGTTTTGGCGCCAGTTCAGATAAATAAAGCGGCACGATTGTCGTCGATGTTCCGACTGCAAGTCCCAAAATGATGCGAAACAGCACCATGACTCCCGTATTTGGGGCCAGTGCCACACCAAGACCGCCTATACAAAACAGCAGCGCGGCCGCCATAATTGCTTTTTTTCTTCCAAAACGGTCAGTCAGCTTGCCAGCCGCTCCTGAGCCTAATATCGCCCCAACCAGCAAGGAGCTGACAACAAGACCTTCTGTAAACGCGTTTAAGCCTAACTCCTTTTTCATAAATAAAATAGCTCCGGAAATCACTCCGGTATCATAGCCATATAACGCGCCTCCAAGAGCTCCGAAAAAATAAAGCCATATATTTGACTGCTTTTTCATAAAGATGACTCCCTTTCTCCATCAGCTGCAATGACATTGTCTGTGGGATTTTTTTAGAAATCTTTTAGCCTCTTTTTCCGGCCATTAAACCTTTTTATTTTGCTGATCATAAGTTTTCCAATCATTTACTTGTATTTTTTTCAATGTCGCCGAAACATTTTACCTGCTGTGGCGTCCAATATAAGGTGATTCAGCACATCATCGTTATCAATTTTCAAAAACAAGAACTTATAAATATAGGAATATTTATCGAAAAATGTCTTTCGAGTAGTTGCCCCATGGCAAATAGAATGGTACGCTTCAAATATTAAAGAAACGTGAGGTATTGATATATGGAAGAACGATCACAGCGCAGAAAGAAAAAAAGAAAACTAAAAAAATGGGTGAAAGTCGTTGCCGGATTAATGGCTTTTTTAGTCATTGCGGCAGGCTCTGTCGGCGCCTATGCTTTTGTAAAGCTGAACAATGCTTCTAAAGAAGCTCATGTCAGCCTTGCACGCGGAGAACAATCTGTAAAACGGATCAAAGAATTTGATCCTGGAAAAGATTCTTTTTCTGTATTGCTCTTAGGAATTGATGCCAGGGAGAAAAACGGCGAGACCGTCGATCAGGCAAGAAGTGACGCGAATGTGCTGGTTACATTTAATCGGAAAGAAAAAACAGCTAAAATGCTGAGCATTCCGCGTGACGCCTATGTAAACATCCCAGGCCACGGGTATGATAAATTCACACATGCTCACGCTTACGGCGGCGTTGACTTGACTGTGAAAACAGTTGAAGAAATGCTGGATATTCCCGTCGATTATGTCGTAGAAAGCAATTTCACGGCTTTTGAAGACGTCGTAAACGAGTTAAATGGCGTCAAAGTAACTGTAAAAAGCGATAAAGTCATTCAGCAAATCAAAAAAGATACAAAAGGTAAAGTCGTCCTTCAAAAAGGAACACATACGCTTGATGGGGAAGAAGCGCTCGCTTACGTAAGAACACGTAAAGCGGACAGTGACCTTTTACGCGGGCAAAGACAAATGGAAGTGCTGAGCGCCATTATAGATAAATCAAAATCATTGAGCTCAATTCCGGCTTATGATGATATTGTGGATACGATGGGGCAAAATTTAAAAATGAACTTATCTCTTAAAGATGCCATCGGCCTGTTCCCGTTCATCACTTCATTGAAATCAGTTGAGTCTATTCAGCTGACAGGTTATGATTATGAACCTGCCGGAGTTTATTATTTCAAATTGAATCAGCAAAAGCTGCAGGAAGTTAAAGAAGAGCTGCAAAACGATTTAGGTGTATAATGAACGGGATGGCGATTACGCCATCCCGTTTTACATATTTCCTTGTTGAAAATTATCAAAGTAACGATTAGCCTTAATTTATATGGATTATGTTTCACAGGCAAGCTGAACATACTACACGAAGCAGCTTCATTTTTAAGGAGGTTCCCCTACATATGAAATGTATTGCGATTGATCTAGACGGAACATTACTGAATAAAGAAAGCGTCATTTCTGCGGAAAACAGAGAGGCGATCAAGCGGGCCGTTGATGCCGGCATCCTCGTCACCATTTGCACGGGAAGAGCGACATTTGATGTAAAAGCGCTGCTGAATGACTTGGACATCCCTATCATTGCAGCTAATGGCGGCACGATCCATGACACGGGTTACCGTTTGATCAGCCGGACATTAATGGATCAGGAAGCCGGTAAAGCGATTGCTGATTACTTACTTTCAAAAAACATTTACTTTGAGGTATATACAGATGACCATCTGCTTTCTCCTTTTGACGGCGAAGCTAAGCTGCAGGCGGAGCTTGACATTCTAAAGAGCGCAAACCCAAACGAGCAGACGGATGAATTGTGGCAGGGAGCCATGACTCAATTCAAACAGTTTGGCATTAAACCAATCCCTCATATCGAATCGGTTTTTGACGGGAGTGAAAACATTTATAAGCTTCTTTGCTTCTCCTTTGATATGGACAAGCTGAAACAAGCGAAGGAAGAACTGAAGCATCATAAAAAACTGGCGCAAACCTCTTCAGGAAAACATATTATCGAAATCCTGCCGGCCTCGTCAGGAAAAGGACGCGCGTTAACAAAGCTGGCTGACATATACGGAATTGAAACACAGGATATCTATGCGATCGGCGATAGTCCAAACGATTTGTCCATGTTTGAAGTCGCCGGACACCGTATCGCCATGGAAAATGCAATTGATGAATTAAAAGAAAAAAGCACCTTTGTCACAAAAAGCAATGACGAAAATGGTGTGGCCTACTTTATAGATCAGCTGCTTTCAGGACAATATGCATAAAGAAAAGACTCCAGAGATTGGAGTCTTTTTCTTTTATTGCACCCGTATACTTCCTGCGTATTTATCCTTCCAATATGTGCTCGTGTTCATATTGGTAATGGTCACGCCGTTTGATAATGTGACATGAACAACTTGTCCGTTTCCGATATAGATGGAGGGATTTAAGCTTGTTGATTGAAAGAACACAATGTCTCCCGGCTTCAGGTCCGCCTTCTCAATCTTAGTTCCGGCATTGTACTGGCTTGTTGCGTATCGAGGCAGGGAAATACCAGCTGCTTTCTGGTATACATATTGGACAAATCCAGCTGTATCAAATCCTGTCTCAGGTGTTACTCCGCCCTGTTTGTAAGGCACTTCTCCGACATAAAGCGTCGCTTCGGAAACAATCGGATTTTCTTTCGGGATTGTCAGGTTGTCAAATCGGCGAATACCCGTCATCTTCGATTTCCAGTAATCCTCTGACAAATAGGAAATGGTTACTTTTTCTGACCGGCTTGCCTGAATGAACCTGCCTGCGCCCGCATAAATGCCTGCATGTGAAATTCCCGTTTTATACGTATTGCTGAAATAGACGACATCACCAGGCTTTATGTTCTGAGGGGCTACCTTCTCGCCCACTGCCCACTGCTGTTCGGCTGATCGCGGCAGATAAATGCCGAGTGCCTGTTGAAACACATATTGCACAAGCCCCGAACAATCAAAGCCCTCTGACGGCGTGCTTCCGCCAAACACATATGGGACACCGATATATTTTTCGGCCTCCTGAACGACAGGAACATCAGCCGTTGCCGGATCGGCAGCGATTCGTCTCGCCCCAATATAAGTTCCGCTCCAATAGCTGCTTTTTTTGTAATTGGTGATGATAACCCCTTTTGACTGTGTACTGTGAATCATTTGGCCGTCTCCGATATAAAGGGCGTCATGTGTCGGAACAGTTCCGGTGCTTCCCTCTTTCTTGAAAAACAAAATATCACCCGGCTTCAGGTTTTCCGGCTTTACAGCTGTTCCGATTTTATACTGGTCGTTTACAGATCTCGGCAGATGAATATCAGCCTTACTGAACACATATTGTATCAATCCTGATGGATCGAAACCCTCTTTCGGCGTTTCCCCGCCATATTTATACTGATATCCAAGCAGATTTTTTGCTTCGCTGACAATCAATTCTGATGATGTATCAGCTTCCGCAATCTCCGCTTTTGTCATAATTGGAACCAAAAAACAAATGATAACCGCCACAAGCAAAAACTTCTTCCAGTTTGCCAGTGTGTTCACTTTTATTATCTCCTCCTCTTTTTGCAGTTTTAACATCGGTATTTTTTTGAATATGTTAAGAGACTTTTTGATATTTTTACAGAATGAATATGCTGGGCAAATAAAAAGAGAGTGTCTCATCAGACACTCTCTTTTTTGATTTATTTATTGGCGTTTACCGGTTCTTCCTGCTGTTGGATTTTATTCATTTCCATATCAATCTTCTGTTTTTCCTGATCTGTCAGCTGATCATTGAATTTAAAAGCTGACATAAACATGAACACGATGGCTACGGCAACAAACGGCCAGATGGCTTTGACAAATTTCATCTTTATCACTCCGTTTATTTAGATTTTAGTTTGTCACTATGATCAATATCAAACGTAAGTTTTCCGTCTTCTACTTTCCAAGCGAAATTAGAGTCTTTCGTCAGTTCGCGAATAATGGTTTTCTGTTTAAGGCTGTCTTTTTTCACAGGTGCAGGTGTCGCTTCATGGATGTCGATCGGTGTCACTTCAAAGCGGCCTGTTCCATTTTTCTTCAGGTGATACTGAACCAGTGCACTGTCTCTTGTTCTCGTCCAGCCTTGGTCAAAGACAAAGTTGCCGAGGCTGTAGAAAATGACGGTTCCGTTATATACTTCAATCGGTTCTAAGACGTGCGGGTGATGGCCGACGATGATGTCAGCTCCCGCATCAGACATGGCTCTTGCAAGCTGGCGCTGGCGGTCGTTTGGATCATTGTCATACTCTTGGCCCCAGTGTGACTGCACAACAACAATGTCCGCATGTTTTTTCGCTTCTGAAATCATAGGGATGAAGATTTCAGGATCTGCGGGCAGCACGCCCGGCGTATTCTTTTTAGCCGCAAAACCTTTCCCGGACACATCGGTAAAGCCAAGCGTCGCAATCGTTACCCCGTTGACTTTCTGGTACGAAATTTTCTTTTTCGCATCACTTAAGCTGTATCCCGCTCCAACGATATCAAGGTTTTGCTTCGCAAATTCTCCAAGTGTATCTTTCATGCCCTGAACGCCGTAATCCATTGCGTGGTTGTTGGCGCTGTTGAGAACTGTGAAATTCATGTCCTTCAAGACTTTTACTGATTCCTTATTCGTCTGCAGATGAATCTCTTTATCTGCTTGTTTATAATTCTTTTGATAGGTTACCGGGTTTTCAAAGTTTCCTGCTACATAATCCGAGGCTCTAAAGATCGGTTCAACATATTGAAAAATACTGTCTGCCCCTTTTTGCTCCGTTACTTTTTCAACATAGCGTCCCATCATAATATCGCCTACAAATGAGGCTGAAAGTACGTCGTCAGAATACGTTTTGACCTTCGGCGTTTCCGCTTTTCCCGCCCACATGAAAGCGAACATAAGGACAAAAACGATCGGAATGGCAATAAATACGTGCTTATTGGTTTTCTTTTTTTGCTGTTTTGTCAGCTTTAGCAGCTTTTCATGAAAGCTCAGTTCTTTTTTCATCGTTTGACACACCTTACATTAAATTAAGTAGTAAACAAACATGATAGCAAAGGTCGCTCCGCTCAATAGCAGCGTGCTTCCGAACGTAATGGTTAAACCTTGTTTCTGAATGGTATTGGCAATTAAACCTGGCACGATGATGCCGATTCCTCGAAATTCTGCGATTTCAAATGGTACAATCGGGTATAGAAAATCAAACGCGATTTTTAGGACGATCCCTGTTATCAGCATGGCAGCGAATTTTCTGCGTCCGTACAAAATCATAAATTTGGATAAACCGTATTTCACAATAACATAAGTGAGCAAGCTCACTAGCAAAACAAGTAAAATAAAGACCGGCTGATTAAACACAAGTCCTAAATATCCCGGTACAACAAGTCCTGCCGGCACGATCCCTGTTTTTTCCGCAAAAATTAAACTGAGTAGTACACCTAAAATTAGTGCGATGTATAAATCTGATCCGAACATGTCTGCATTTCCCCCTAGCTTACGAGCTGCTTAACCTTGTATTCGTGGATTTTTTCAATTAAAGGCTCTGCGGCACCATGAATATTGCCGACGCCATATATGACACGGTTGTGCATTCTTTTCTTTAACAATTCCATAATTTCATCTGTTGACTTATACTCTAGATCATGCAGTTTGTCTGCAGGAATTTTGCCTTCTTCGTAGGCTTTTACGATCGGTTCTGTTGTTTCACCGATTAAGATCAGTTCACTTGCTTCAATATAAGGCAATACGTCATTTGCGAATTGCTGTGTCCGATCGACACGGTCTGCGCGGCAGTTCATGATGATGATCGGATCATCGGTCGGGTAACCGATTTCTTTTACACGTTTCCATATATTCAAAGTAGAAGAAGCGTCGTTTGCGGCAAACCCATTAACAAAGTGCCCAGGCTCGCTCGGACTGATCAGCGGAAGAATTCTCATTGCTCCCGGATCTGGCGGCGCATTCAGCATTCCCTTAAATGCTGTTTCTTCGTCAATGCCGAGTGCTTGAGCCACACCCAGCGCCAGAGAAGCGTTATCGGGGAATACCATGTATTCAAATTTACGTAAATACTCATCTGTAATTTTTGAGTTATCAGCAATGATGACTTTTGTGTTTCGTTCTTTTGCTTTTTGTTTAAAGAACTCGGTATATTCACTATCTGTAATGACAAGATGGCCATTATAAGGAATTGTAGCGGTAAACGCTTCTGCAATTTCATCAAGCGTCGGCCCCATGACATCCATATGGTCTTCTAAAACATTCACAATGACGCCGATATTGGCCTGCAGAAGTTCTTCCTGAAAGATGATTTGATAATCTGGGTTAACAGCCATGCATTCACTGACAATCGCGTTAGCCCCTCTATCTACTGTTTCTCTCATGACTTCTTTTTGCTCTCCGATATTCGGCCCCTGAGGTTTCCGTTTAATCGGCTTTTCCTCCGGTGTGTCCCAGTAAATCATTCTTGCATCTGTTCCTGTTGTTTTTCCAACAGTCTTGTAACCGGCTTCTATTAATATTCCGGTTGTCAGCCTTGTCACAGTCGATTTTCCTCGGATGCCGTTAATATTCACCCGAACAGGGAGGGCATCAATGTTTTTCTGATGTCGTCGTTTTTCTAATATTCCGATGACCAGTATGACAGCACAGGCTATAATGAGTAACCACATTGCTTTTCGACATCTCCTTCTATATTGTTGTAAATTCATTCATCAGTATATAGAATCACTATGAATTCTCAATCGGCATTATGTAACATAATCTTCCCTAATCGACTAAGCCAAACTTCTCGTTTGAAAGAGATTTTATACCTACAAAATGTTTTCTATTTTTGGAAAACAGCAGGACTTATACCTTATCACTTTTTTTAAAAATTGATGAGAATGCGCTTTCATTTTTCTCCTGATATCCTTCTGGACGTATAGTCACATCCTGCTGTTTGTATTTAATATGCATTTCAAATCAATCTTTTTTTCAGCCTGTGTTATCAAGCATTTCCTGCTATCATGCGTGTTTCCGGTTCTTATGAACACAAAATAGTTTTATCCCGTTTCTTAAGGACAAGGTCATAATGTCATCCTTTCTGCATGGAATAAGCAATATTAGGCCCATTCCAAAATGACTAAGGAGGTTCGAGATGAAAACGCTAAACATACGAGTCCGAATTCTCTAACATAATTAAACATTTTCTGGGATGATAGTCTTTTCTGTTTCTCACCATTTACAGGTCTAAACGCATGACTTTGAAACAATTTTAATAAAACTTAATATTTGTTCATGAAATCTTCATCCATATTTGTGAAGACTTTGTCAAAAAAAGAGTAAAAACCTTAAATTTTTCAATTATATATACAATTTACAAGTGGATTTCTTTTTATATTTTTATTGCTAACTTCGGATTGTTCATGATAATCTATCTATGTAAACGGTTACATAAACAAGGAGGAGCTGTTTTGGCTACAATTAAAGATGTCGCCGGAGCGGCGGGCGTTTCAGTTGCGACGGTTTCCCGCGTCCTGAATGATAACGGCTATGTACACGAAGAAACGCGAACGCGTGTCATAGCGGCGATGGCGAAGCTGAACTATTACCCGAACGAAGTCGCCAGATCTCTATATAAAAGAGAATCCCGACTGATCGGACTTTTGCTCCCGGATATCACAAACCCTTTCTTCCCCCAGCTTGCCCGCGGTGCGGAGGATGAATTGAACCGGGAAGGCTATCGCCTTATTTTCGGCAACAGTGACGAGGAATTGAAAAAAGAACTTGAATACCTTCAAACCTTTAAGCAAAATCATGTCGCAGGCATTATTGCCGCAACAAATTACCCGGATCTCGAGGAATACAGCGGCATGAATTATCCAGTTGTTTTTCTGGACAGAACACTTGAAGGGGCTCCTTCTGTGTCCAGTGACGGCTATACAGGAGGAAAGTTAGCCGCTCAGGCTATCATTCACGGGAAAAGCCAGCGCATTACGCTCTTGAGAGGACCCGCTCACCTGCCGACCGCTCAAGATCGATTTAACGGCGCTTTGGAAATCTTAAAGCAGGCTGAAGTTGATTTTCAGGTCATTGAGACGGCTTCATTTTCAATTAAAGATGCACAATCGATGGCGAAGGAGCTGTTTGCCGCTTATCCAGCGACAGATGGTGTGATCGCGAGTAATGATATTCAAGCCGCTGCCGTTTTACATGAAGCATTGCGGCGCGGAAAAAACGTGCCGGAGGACATTCAAATTATCGGCTATGATGACATTCCGCAAAGCGGACTTCTGTTCCCGCCACTTTCTACAATTAAACAGCCCGCATATGATATGGGGAGAGAAGCTGCCAAACTGCTTTTGGGTATCATCAAAAAACAGCCGCTGGCAGAAACGGCAATTCAAATGCCTGTCACCTATATAGGAAGAAAGACGACAAGAAAGGAAGATTAAGATGCGTAATATTTGTGTGATTGGTAGCTGTTCTATGGATTTAGTGGTTACCTCGGACAAACGCCCAAAAGCCGGTGAAACGGTTCTTGGCACGTCATTTCAGACTGTGCCGGGCGGAAAAGGAGCAAATCAGGCCGTTGCCGCAGCCAGACTTGGGGCACAAGTGTTTATGGTCGGCAAGGTTGGAGACGATCATTATGGAACAGCTATTTTGAATAATCTCAAAGCTAACGGCGTTCGCATTGACTATATGGAACCGGTTACACATACGGAAAGCGGAACCGCTCATATTGTGCTTGCTGAAGGCGACAACAGCATTGTCGTTGTCAAAGGCGCGAACGATGACATCACCCCAGCGTATGCGTTAAATGTGCTCGAACAGATTGAAAAGGTCGATATGGTGCTGATTCAGCAGGAAATCCCAGAAGAAACGGTTGAGGAGGTGTGCAAATACTGCCATTCTCACGATATCCCGATCATGCTAAACCCGGCACCGGCCCGCCCGCTCAAGCAGGAAACAATTGATCACGCTACCTATCTGACGCCGAATGAACACGAGGCTTCGATTTTATTCCCTGAGCTTACCATTTCTGAAGCTCTGGCGCTTTATCCGGCAAAGCTCTTTATTACAGAAGGAAAACAAGGCGTCCGCTATTCGGCTGGCAGCAAAGAAGTGCTCATCCCGTCCTTCCCTGTTGATCCCGTTGATACAACCGGAGCTGGTGATACGTTTAACGCAGCCTTTGCCGTGGCCCTGGCTGAGGGAAAAGATATTGAAGCCGCATTGCGGTTTGCCAATCGTGCCGCTTCCCTTTCTGTCTGTTCCTTCGGTGCCCAAGGCGGAATGCCGACAAGAAATGAAGTAGAGGAGCTGCTGTCATGAAAAAACACGGTATACTGAACAGCCATCTTGCCAAGATTTTAGCCGACCTTGGCCACACTGATAAAATTGTCATTGCGGATGCCGGACTGCCTGTTCCCGACGGCGTTTTGAAAATTGATCTTTCACTGAAGCCGGGCCTTCCGGCTTTCCAAGATACAGCGGCAGTACTGGCTGAGGAAATGGCGGTCGAAAAAGTCATTGCTGCAGCTGAAATAAAAGCATCCAATCAGGAGAATGCGAGATTTCTAGAAAATCTTTTCTCTGAACAAGAGATTGAATACCTTTCTCATGAGGAGTTTAAGCTGCTGACAAATGAAGCAAAGGCAGTCATAAGAACAGGAGAATTCACACCATATGCCAACTGCATCCTGCAGGCGGGTGTGCTTTTCTAGAAAGGAGGATGAAACATGCAGATTGAAATGAAAGACATTCATAAAGCATTCGGAAAAAACCAGGTGCTGTCAGGCGTTTCCTTTCAGCTAGTGCCTGGCGAGGTACATGCATTGATGGGAGAAAACGGCGCCGGCAAGTCCACGCTTATGAACATTTTGACAGGACTGCACAAAGCAGATAAAGGTCAAATCAGCATAAACGGAAACGAAACGTATTTTTCCAATCCAAAAGAAGCGGAACAGCATGGAATAGCCTTTATCCATCAGGAATTGAATATCTGGCCGGAAATGACCGTTCTTGAGAATCTATTTATCGGTAAAGAGATATCCTCCAAGCTGGGCGTCTTACAAACAAGAAAAATGAAAGCGTTAGCAAAAGAGCAATTTGACAAACTCTCCGTCTCTCTTTCTCTTGATCAAGAAGCCGGCGAATGTTCCGTCGGACAGCAGCAAATGATCGAAATCGCAAAAGCGCTTATGACAAATGCCGAGGTCATCATTATGGATGAACCGACCGCAGCGTTGACTGAACGTGAAATCAGCAAGCTCTTTGAGGTCATTACAGCGTTAAAAAAGAACGGCGTCTCCATTGTCTATATTTCGCACCGCATGGAAGAAATTTTTGCGATTTGCGACAGAATTACCATCATGCGTGACGGAAAAACGGTAGATACAACAAACATCTCAGAAACTGATTTTGATGAAGTCGTCAAAAAAATGGTCGGACGGGAGCTGACTGAACGATATCCAAAACGCACTCCTTCTCTCGGTGACAAAGTATTCGAGGTGAAAAATGCTTCCGTAAAAGGGAGTTTTGAGGATGTCAGCTTCTATGTGCGTTCCGGTGAGATCGTCGGTGTTTCAGGATTAATGGGAGCCGGCCGGACAGAAATGATGAGAGCGCTGTTCGGCGTTGACAGGCTGGACACGGGTGAGATATGGATCGCTGGGAAAAAAACGGCTATTAAGAACCCGCAGGAAGCCGTGAAAAAAGGTCTCGGCTTTATTACAGAGAATCGCAAGGATGAAGGGCTCCTGCTCGACACCTCGATCCGCGAAAATATTGCCCTGCCCAATCTGTCCAGCTTCTCACCAAAGGGTCTCATTGATCATAAGCGGGAGGCTGAATTTGTCGATCTGTTAATCAAACGCCTCACTATCAAAACAGCATCACCGGAAACGCACGCACGCCATTTATCAGGAGGAAACCAGCAAAAAGTGGTGATAGCCAAGTGGATCGGCATCGGACCGAAAGTGCTTATCTTGGATGAGCCAACCAGAGGTGTGGATGTTGGCGCCAAACGAGAGATTTATACGCTGATGAATGAGCTGACCGAACGCGGCGTCGCTATCATCATGGTGTCATCAGAGCTGCCTGAAATTCTGGGAATGAGCGATCGGATTATCGTTGTCCATGAAGGCAGAATCAGCGGAGAGATCCATGCGCGAGAAGCAACACAAGAACGAATTATGACACTTGCCACGGGAGGGCGGTAATATGAAAACGGAACAACTGCAAACAGAACAAAAACGGATTCACTTCGACGGAGTCATGCAAAAACTCGGCCCGTTTCTTGGTTTATTTATTCTCGTTATCATTGTATCTATTTTAAATCCCAGCTTTCTTGAACCGCTGAATATTTTAAACCTGCTTCGCCAGGTCGCCATTAACGGATTAATCGCGTTCGGGATGACCTTTGTCATTTTGACAGGCGGCATTGATCTTTCTGTCGGCGCTATTCTTGCCCTGTCCAGTGCTTTAGTTGCGGGGATGATTGTGTCCGGTGTCGATCCGGTTCTCGCGATCATCCTTGGCTGTATCATTGGTGCCGTACTAGGCATGATCAACGGATTATTGATTACTAAAGGAAAAATGGCACCCTTTATCGCCACGCTTGCGACCATGACTGTGTTTCGCGGACTGACACTAGTGTATACAGATGGAAATCCGATTACCGGACTTGGCACAAACTACGCTTTTCAGATGTTCGGACGCGGTTACTTTTTAGGCATTCCTGTACCGGCGATTACGATGGTTCTTGCCTTTGTCATCCTTTGGGTGCTTCTTCATAAAACACCATTCGGACGCCGAACGTACGCTATTGGCGGCAACGAAAAAGCCGCGCTCATTTCAGGCATCAAAGTGACGCGCGTGAAAGTGATGATCTATTCTTTAGCCGGGCTTTTATCCGCTCTTGCAGGTGCCATATTGACTTCCCGCCTGCATTCGGCCCAGCCGACTGCGGGGGAATCGTACGAACTTGATGCTATCGCGGCAGTCGTCTTAGGAGGGACAAGTCTTTCCGGCGGCCGAGGGCGCATTGTTGGCACGTTAATCGGGGTGCTGATCATCGGCACACTTAATAACGGACTTAATCTGCTTGGCGTCTCATCATTTTATCAGCTGGTTGTCAAAGGGATTGTTATCTTAATTGCGGTATTGTTAGACCGCAAGAAGTCAGCTTAGGAGGGTTTTCACATGAAAAAGGCTGTATCCGTCATTTTAACGTTATCATTATTTTTGTTAACCGCCTGTTCGCTTGAGCCTCCCCAATGGGCAAAGCCGTCAAACTCGGGGAACAAAAAGGAATTCACCATTGGCTTGTCCGTCTCAACACTTAATAATCCTTTTTTTGTCTCATTAAAAAAGGGTATCGAAAAAGAAGCTAAAAAACGGGGAATGAAAGTCATCATTGTTGATGCACAAAATGATTCATCGAAACAGACGAGTGACGTGGAAGATTTAATTCAGCAAGGTGTTGATGCATTATTAATCAACCCGACTGATTCTTCGGCGATCTCAACGGCAGTAGAATCTGCAAACGCAGTCGGTGTGCCCGTCGTAACAATCGATCGATCTGCCGAACAAGGAAAAGTTGAAACCCTCGTTGCTTCCGATAATGTAAAAGGCGGTGAAATGGCCGCGGCGTTTATTGCCGACAAACTTGGAAAAGGAGCAAAGGTGGCAGAGCTTGAAGGCGTCCCCGGCGCATCTGCCACACGGGAACGCGGCTCAGGATTCCATAACATCGCAGACCAAAAACTCCAAGTTGTCACAAAACAATCAGCTGACTTTGACCGCACGAAAGGCCTGACTGTCATGGAAAACCTGTTGCAGGGACATCCTGATATCCAAGCTGTTTTTGCTCACAACGATGAAATGGCGCTCGGTGCTCTCGAGGCAATTAACAGCTCGGGGAAAGACATATTGGTGATCGGTTTTGACGGCAATAAAGATGCGCTCGCTTCCATTAAAGGCGGAAAGCTGTCAGCCACCGTCGCTCAGCAGCCTGAATTAATCGGTAAATTGGCTACAGAAGCAGCAGATGATATTTTGCACGGAAAAAAAGTGCAAAAAACAATATCCGCGCCTCTCAAACTAGAAACACAAAAATAATTGTCTGATGTTTAGGAACCTGCGATAACGTGAATAGGGATATAGAATGAATTATTTCTCTTACGTGAGGAGAGGAACGGCATGAACAAACCAACAAAAATATTTTCAACATTAGCACTTGCGGCTGGAATGACTGCGGCTGCTGCAGGGGGCGCTGGAACGATCCATGCCCAACAGCCAGAAACAACGGTAAGCATTGATGATTTATACAGTTATCCGATTGATTCTTATTTGGTATCAGCAGAGGCTCTAAATGTCAGAACGAAGGCTTCCGCATCAAGCCAGAAAGCCGATACGCTGCACTTAGGAGATAGCCTAAAGCTGATTTCCTTCTCAAATGCTGACTGGGCAAAGGTTCAGTATAAAAACGGAAAAATAGGATTTGTATCCACTCATTACATTGTAAAAGCAGCGACAACGGTAAAAACCAAAACAAAAACAAAAGTATATACATCCGCTGATGGAAAGAGCATTAAGACTCTTCCAGCAGACACAAGCGTTTCTTTTTTAGGCTGGAGTAAAACGAATAAAGGCGGTTTTGATTTTGATTGGGTATTCGTTGATTACGGCGGTGCGACAGGTTATATGAAAACAAAGGATTTACACATGACAAAATAACTGAGAGGGATTTCGCATTTATGCGGAATCCCTTTTATTATAAATTGATTTGTCACATTCCCAAGATATTTCTCAGGAAATATTGTCGTATGCTGTGTCGAAACCTTACATGATCATCGACATTTTTGTTCACTCTAAAAAGCGGAGGTGTAAATATGGATCAATTTGAAGCAGCATATGAATCGTATAAAGCCCGGCAAACAACTGTCGACCAGGAAAATGTTCCATCTGGAAAAGAAGAAATTATTGCGGTTAGAAGAAATGAGGAAGACAATATTATCGCAGTGAAAACCAATACAGGAAGAGAGCTCGACTATCCTACTGCGCTGTCAGAAGCAAAATCAGGAAAACTCGCTCATGTTGATGTCTTCCATAAATACGGGCGTGACATTTTGCGAAGTGAACCGGACGGCATCAAGGAAAATAACCTGTCTGAGCTGCCGGATTTTTAAACTAATACAGCCCTGCCGTATGTTGGACAGGGCTTTCTTTTAAACAAAAGGCTGCTGGATGTATTCGGCTAACCGTTTTGCACTGTGAGAAATGTCCTCTGCAGCTGCATAATTCACGCCATAGAACACATATGGAGGCAGATACTTCATGCCGATCAGATTACTCGTGGCCTGAAACGGTTTCAATAGCTCACTGATCGAGTAATGATTTGCTCCGCCCGCTTGATATTTTTCCGCTTCGCTCCCTGTTGATACAGCCAGCATCAGCTCCTTGCCATGCAAGGCATTTCCTTCTGAACCAAAAGCCCAGCCGTAAGTCAGCACAAGATCCTGCCATTTTTTCAAGAGCGGCGGAGAGCTGTACCAATATAGCGGGAATTGAAAGACAATCCGATCGTATTCCTCGCACAGCTGCTGTTCCTTCGCAACATCTATCGCTTCATCCGGGTATTCCTTATAAAGATCCCGTACTGTGATATTGTCATGTTTACTCAATTCCTCAGCCCACGCCTTATTAACAACTGAGGTCTCCATATGAGGATGCACTGCCAAAACCAATATTTTCATCAGACCACACCTTTACTGTTTTGATGTTATTTTATCTAAAATCAGGAAAAGAGCCAAATAAAAAGAAAGCCCTGCTAAAAGGGGCTTTCTTTTTTTCTTTTATTCAGGGCTTCCTTCAGTTGTTTCGATATCTTTCGCAAAATCAGGGTTATCCAGATTCGCATTAAAGAAATCCGCTGTGTTCGGAAGTCTGAGATTCATGTTCATTTTTTGAGAAATCGTAACCGTGCAATCCTCAAGCACATAGTCAAAAACGTGTCCGCCTGAATTGCGTCCTTCGTCAATGAAGTGCAGGTGATAGCCAGAAACGGCGATTCCGTTTGCATAAGCTGGTGTCAAGAAACCTACGATTGTTCCTCTCACGTTGTCGAAGTTGAAAATCGGCTGTGTTTTGACCGCTTCAACCATTGGCACGTAAGGTTTTTCTTGAAGTTCTACCGTTCTTGTCTGCACCTTTTTAAACAATCCGTCAATACGAATTGCATAAAATAAGTTTCTGCTTGGCAGCATGCTGTTGATCTCTTTTTCAAAGTCTTCGCGTGTCATTTTCGCATCAATTTTGTGCGTCATGTCCGGTGTAAAGAACGTAAATGAACAGAACGGTGAACGGTCTCCTTTTTGGACCGGTGTCGCGGTTCCGTCTGAGCGAAGACGGTAAAATTCGCCGTCAAACCCAATCAGCTCTCCGTCAAGCTTGTTAAAGGTTCCGATACCGAAGTCTCCATATTTCGGAATCTCTGACAGTTCAAAATCCCCGTCATATACTCCGTCTAATAGAGAAGTCATTGTTGATACTTGATAAATCTGGCTCACAGGCTGATCTTTTTGACCGCGGCTGAGCACTTGAATGTTGCTTTCTCGTTTCATATTTCCCTTCACTCCTTTTATTTAGTGCTGTTCATAAAACAGTGTCGTGATGCGCAGAGTGCTAGAGAGCTTTCGTTTTCATGAGTTCCCCGAATTCTTTCGGAAGCTTGTCACTTGCTAAATTAATGTTATCACTGTAGTCAACCGGGACATCTATGATGACAGGACCTTCAGCGTTCATGCCTTGACGCAGAACATCTGCCAGCTGGTCTGGAGATTCTACGCGCAAGCCAGTTGCTCCGAAGCTTTCCGCATATTTTACGATATCGATATTTCCGAAATCGATCGCAGATGTACGGTTATATTTTTTCAATTGCTGGAATGCAACCATGTCATATGTGCTGTCGTTCCATACAATGTGTACAATTGGTGCTTTTAGTCGTACCGCTGTCTCTAATTCCATTGCTGAGAATAAGAAACCGCCGTCACCAGAGACAGAAACCACTTTTTCTCCCGGTTTCACCAATGAAGCACCGATTGCCCAAGGAAGCGCAACGCCGAGTGTTTGCATACCGTTACTGATCATTAATGTTAACGGCTCGTAGCTGCGGAAATAACGTGACATCCAAATGGCGTGCGAACCGATATCACAAGTTACTGTAACATGATCATCGACTGCATTACGCAACTCTTTAACGATTTCAAGAGGGTGCGCTCTGTCTGATTTCCAATCTGCAGGCACCTGCTCACCTTCATGCATATATTGTTTTAAATCAGAAAGGATTTTCTGCTCACGCTCTGCAAATTCCACTTTCACAGCATCGTGTTCGATATGATTGATCGTGGACGGAATATCACCAATCAATTCAAGATCAGGCTGGTAAGCATGATCAATGTCAGCGATAATCTCGTCTAAATGGATAATTGTCCGGTCTCCATTGACATTCCAGAATTTCGGATCATATTCAATTGGGTCATAGCCGATCGTCAGAACAACATCTGCCTGCTCTAGCAGTAAATCGCCAGGCTGGTTGCGGAACAAACCGATACGGCCAAAATACTGATCCTCTAAATCTCTAGAAAGGGTACCGGCAGCTTGATATGTTTCAACAAATGGAAGCTGCACCTTTTTCAAAAGCTTGCGAACCGCTTTAATTGCTTCCGGTCTTCCGCCTTTCATGCCGACCAAAACGACAGGAAGTTTTGCTGTTTGGATTTTTGCTATGGCCGCACTGATTGCATCATCTGCTGCAGGACCGAGTTTTGGCGCTGCAACAGCACGCACGTTTTTCGTATTTGTGACTTCATTCACAACATCTTGCGGAAAGCTCACAAAAGCGGCCCCAGCCTGCCCTGCTGACGCTATCCTAAATGCATTTGTAACAGCTTCCGGTATATTTTTTACATCTTGAACTTCTACACTGTATTTTGTAATCGGCTGGAATAGCGCCGCATTATCCAAAGATTGATGTGTCCGTTTTAAACGATCTGCACGGATCACGTTTCCAGCAAGCGCAACGACAGGGTCTCCTTCAGTGTTCGCTGTCAACAGGCCTGTTGCCAAGTTAGAGGCACCCGGTCCTGATGTGACTAACACGACTCCCGGTTTTCCAGTTAAACGGCCGACTGCTTGGGCCATGAATGCTGCGTTTTGTTCGTGCCGGGCAACGATAATTTCAGGTCCTTTATCTTGTAAAGCGTCAAATACCGCATCAATTTTTGCACCTGGAATGCCAAATACATGTGTGACACCTTGCTCCACTAAGCAATCAACAACAAGCTCCGCCCCTCTGTTTTTCACAAGGGATTTTTGTTCTTTTGTTGCTTTTGTCAACACCCTCACTCCTTATTATGCATTTTAAACGTAAAATTTTAAATATCTTGTGATAAGTTTCACTATACACTCTTTGGAAATTGACCTCCAATATCGATTCGCCTTATGATTAATATGTAATACGAATTATTAACCTATGGAAAGGAATGCATATTGAATGGAGCTTCGCCATCTTCAATACTTTATCGCAGTAGCCGAAGAGCTTCATTTCGGAAAGGCTGCCCGGCGGCTGAACATGACGCAGCCTCCTCTCAGCCAGCAGATCAAACAGCTGGAGGAAGAAGTCGGAGTTACGCTTCTGAAAAGGACAAAACGATTTGTCGAGCTTACCGCAGCAGGAGAAATCTTTTTAAATCATTGCCGCATGGCATTGATGCAAATCGGACAAGGAATTGAACTGGCACAGCGGACGGCCCGCGGCGAGCAAGGCCTTCTCGTAATCGGTTTTGTCGGATCAGCTACATATGAATTTCTGCCGCCGATTGTCCGGGAATATCGTAAAAAATTCCCATCTGTGAAAATAGAACTGCGTGAAATATCCTCGTCTAGGCAGCAGGAGGAGCTACTAAAGGGCAACATTGATATTGGTATACTTCATCCTCCCTTACAGCATACAGCTTTACATATCGAAACCGCCCAAAGCAGCCCTTGTGTTTTAGCTTTGCCTAAGCAACACCCATTGACTTCTAAGGAATCAATTACGATTGAGGATTTAAGAGATGAACCAATTATTACTGTTGCTAAAGAAGCATGGCCTACTCTATACATGGATTTTATTCAGTTCTGTGAACAAGCGGGCTTCAGACCCAACATTGTCCAGGAAGCCACAGAATATCAAATGGTGATTGGTTTAGTCAGCGCTGGAATTGGTATGACATTTGTTCCTTCCTCAGCCAAAAAATTATTTAATTTGGATGTTACTTATCGAAAAATGGACCAAATACAGCTTAATGCCGAATGGGTTATCGCTTACCGCAAAGACAATCATAATCCGCTTATAAAGCATTTTATTCATATTTCAAATTGTCAGCAGACAAGAACTAAAGAGAGTGATGCAGGTACATGAACGATACTTGCAATCTCTTTTTTCTTTTGGGTTTCTTATGGAAATTTTATTAATTTAATATAATCGCTTAGTACAACTTTATATCAGTATACGTATACATACAGTACAAATAGTTGGCAAGGACATTAGTAAGCGCAGGACATTAGTTTGATTTTAAAAATGAAAGATAGAGAGGTGAAGTAAATTATTGAGTTCACCGGCATATTCACATTGCTCGCTTTTTTCGTAACAATGATTTTTATTTTCTGGAGACCAAAAGGACTAAATGAAGCTATCCCCGCCACATTTGGCGCTTTAATGGTTTTATTGTGCGGAAGTGTGTCATTGGCAGACTTAGGGGAAATCGGAACAAAAGTCACGGGTGCATCGGTTACAATCCTTGCCACTATGATTATGGCCATTGCACTAGAAAGCTTTGGTTTCTTTTATTGGGTGGCTGCAAAACTGCTCCAACAATCCAAGGGTTCAGGCATCAAGCTTTTTTGGCTAACCAATTTGCTCTGCTTTCTCATGACCATTTTCCTGAATAATGATGGGAGCATTTTGATCACAACTCCAATCCTTTTGCTTGTACTAAAATATTTAGGTTTAAAAAAACATCAAAAAGTCCCTTATTTATTAAGCGGTGTTTTAATAGCCACAGCCTCTAGCGCACCGATTGGCGTAAGTAATATTGTTAATTTAATTTCTCTCAAAATCATTGGAATGGATCTATATCTTCACACTGCCATGATGTTTGTCCCTAGTATGATGGGACTCATTTTTATGACTTGTCTGCTGTTTATGTTCTTTTATAAACGTCTTCCCAAGAACCTGCCAGATATACCGAGCCATTTTCAGTCTCTGCGGCATAGAAGGTACCATCCTCTTCATTCGCCATCAGCTCCTTTACCAGAACAAAATCAAACAAAAATCATGTTGTTTGTGCTTGCATTTGTTTTTCTCGTCAGAATGAGTCTATTTGCAGCATCATATACCGGTATTTCTGTTCCTCTAGTCGCTGTCATCGGATCTTTTATCCTGTTGAGCTGGAGATGGATTTATTTCAAAACCTCCCCAAGAGACTTGTTATATAAATCGCCTTGGCACATTTTTATATTCGCTTTTACTATGTATGTCTTAATTTATGGTCTGCATAATATTGGATTCACTGAGTTACTTGTGAATTATTTTGAACCTGTGGTTTCTGGAAGCCTCGCCCACGCAACTTTCGCATCAGGTATCTCTACTTCAGTTTTTTCTAATCTCTTTAACAACCATCCAGCGTTAATGATCAGTACTTTTACCTTAACTGAAATGACCCTGAATCCTTCAACAACAAAAATCATCTACTTGGCAAATATTATCGGCAGTGATATCGGTTCATTATTATTACCTATGGGAACCTTAGCCACGCTTATTTGGATGCATATATTAAAACAGCATGATGAAAGTATTTCATGGGGCGAATATATAAAAACGACCATTATCATCATTCCGCTGACTGTTCTTTTTACGTTAACATGTTTATATTTTTGGATCAGTTGGTTATTTCTTTAGCACAGTATGAAACGAAAAACTGCCTTCTGCTATTCAAGAGGGCAGTTTTGTATACACTAGGGAAGATGCATTGTTTTTAGATGATTTAACTTCCAAATGACTGGCTCTCCACTTGCGTTAATAAGCTCAATGATATTATTAGAGACACCCTTTAATAGTCCGACTTTTTCTGGCACCTCTCCCATATCAAATATGACCAATTCACCAATATTTTTTTTGATCTGCTCCTCAAAATTACGCACAAGAGGAACTTTGGAAGGCACGACCGGCAATTGTGAGTTGTCAAGAGTATACGGTGTTTGTTCAGTTGAATAAGGGGTAAACCATTTTAAATGATGCATAGATATAAAAAGTATTTTAAATACGGGTGAGAAAAATACAATATAATCGTTTAAAACATTTGTAACATACCCATGGATCGATCGACCCCCAGTTACATAAACTTCAATAAACTGGCCTTTGACCTTGTTTAATGTATTTCTATATGAAAAAGCTTGAGTTTCTGCCTCTATCATTGGATCTTCCGGATTGATCAAAAATGGCTTCTCAGTACTGGTCATTATTTTCGCCTTGTTCATTTGATGAAGATGCAACAAGGGAATATAAAGATAATTGCAGCCATCAAAAATAACAAAAATATCCTGTCCGATATCTATGAGGGTGCCGACAAACCTTGTATCTCCTGAAATGACAACCTCAACATCTGTGTTAAGGAATTGATTCAAACCTTTCACGATTCTCCTCCTTTAACTGAAAAAGGGCATCACTTAATCTGATGCTCCTCCATTATCTATTAAAATTTACGTTTCCAGTGATAGTCTATCGTTCTGACAATCGTTTCATAGCTATAATCTTCCTTTTGTTTTCCTGAACTTTTTATTGAACTTGAATAACCTGGTGATCTTGATGATTGATAATCTGAAGATCTTGGTGATCGTTTAGATGATTTTGATGAACTCTTTGAACCTGATGAGCTGTATGATTTTGATGATTGATAATCTGATGATCTTGGCGATCGTTTAGATGATTTTGATGAACTTTTTGAACGTGACGAACGGCCAGATTTGGATGATTGATAATCCGAAGATTTTAGTGATCGTTTAGATGATTTTGATGAACTTTTTGAACGTGACGAACGACCAGATTTGGATGATTGATAATCTGAAGATTTTAGTGATCGTTTAGATGATTTTGATGAGCTATATGATTTTGAAGAAATGAACGAATTGCTGTCCTTATCATTATTGTCTTCCTGGCTTTGTTCATTCTTTTGATCCTCTTTTTTGTACGACCCTTTTGGGCCTAAGCTGATGCTTTTTATGTGATAAGAATAGATGCGAAGCACCTCTTGATTTTTCACTATAGTATAATGGCCGTCGGCATTATCTACAAGGATACCCTCAATGGCTTCCGGACCTCCACGATTAATTGAAACCCATTTATGAGTCAGACTCTTAAAAACCTCGCTTAAATCATCAGCTTCCAAGACACCTGATGGCGTCTGTCCTTCTATTTTCAAATCTGGCTCATGTTTACTTATACTCTTTATGTGATGGATATTAAAATACACTACCCCATCCTCATTTGTGTTTAACGCAGCGTAATCATCTCCCAGCCAGACCAATCTTCCTTTTTTAGATTCCGGACCCCCTTGATTAAATTGAACTGATTGGTTCATGAATTGTCCGATTAAGCTATGAAAATCGTCAGCGTCGGGCATTTCCTCAGTCTCAATTGCTGTGGTGCTATTATTGGTATCCTCAGTAATACTTTTCACATGATCCAACTGATAATAAATTATTTTTTTTTCAGCTTGTAAAGCAATATAATCTGATTTTACAGCAGTTAATTTTCCTTTTTTAGATTCCGGGCCTCCACGATATACAGTAACAATTTTATCTTTCATTGAATGCAAAAAGTTATAATAAGATATTTCATCATTTGAATGATACTTCATTCTCCTCTTGCTCATTCAAGTTCCTCCTAGTCACTTATACATAGATGATAAACATATTGCATATATACGTGTCACGTTTATTTGTTGAACTAATTCAATCGCCTAATTGTCGCTTTTTCAGCAGAATACCTATTTTCACACATTCATAAAATACTTAAATTATTTTTGAGGTATTGTGAACGGTTTTTAATATATTCACAAATCACATCCGGCTCCCGGTCAAAACGCTCAACATCATTCTTTTTGTATGGGTCCATCAAGATAAAAGGCCTAATCCGCTCATACATCGCCATGATTTTCGGTTCCATATATTCTATCGTAAAAAGAGATTGGAGCGTTTTTTCTAACAGGCGCTTGTAGGACTTGCGAAACTCGGATTCATCCAATATCCGGGCGGTTAGTGTATTAAATCCTTGAATTCTTACATAATCGGCAGCCATCCGCTCTCCATGGATATCCCTGCCCCAGGTCGCATCATAATCCCAAGGAATCACCTCAAATAATCCGGTTTCCCCGCTTCTGTATAATGCGTAGTTGTGGACAAACCCGTCATAGTTCGAGGTGAATACAATACCGGCAAGCCAGCGCAAATACTTATCGACATCCACGTGTTTTGTCACTTCTGACTTAAACTGAGCTTTAGGGACAGTATTAATTTTAAAAATCATATCCTGTAAATAAAAATCATCTTCCACAGTCCCTGTCTTCTTTTCATATCCAAGCTCCAGCGACGTCTTCGTTTCCTTTTCCAAATCGCTCATCAGAGAAAAATTAGCATCATCATCCACCGCGTAAAAAATCGCGCCATCAGCCAGCTTCCTTTTCGCCAAATAATATTCATCTACGGATTCAAGTTCAAGATAAACCCCTTCATTCTTCCCGTTCACCTTTACAAACACAAACTCTGCCTTTGGAGACAGTGTCCCTAGCTCCGAGAAAAAATCCAGAGACAATTTGTTTCTCATCAAGGAAGGGTCTTTATACTCCGCATTTAAGTGAATCTCTCGCGCGCCGCGGAATGTTTTCGGCTGATAAAAGGAAATATGGTATGACTTCTTTTTGAAGTCTCTGATATGTGATCCCCGATAAGCGATATCAATATCCAGCCTTTTTTGATTTACCTTCATCACAGCTGGCACCGGATCATCGTCCCATATATCCTTTTTTAATTCACGCAAATCTTTTGGATGAACAAACAGCTGATAAAGCGGTAAATTGGATTGATTCTTCATCCATAATCCTCCTTACAAATATTAGGCTTTTATTTTTTATAAGATCTCAGCGGAACACTTATACACTTTTTAAAACCGCGCGTACTATGAGGGTAGTAAGGATCTTCATCCTTAACATCATTTTTAAAAGGAGGATTTCAAATTGGGCCACTATTCCCATTCTGACATCAAAGAAGCGGTGAAATCCGCAAAAAAAGAAGGTTTAAAGGATTATTTATACCAAGAGCCTCATGGAAAAAAACGCAGTCATAAAAAGTCGCACCGCACTCACAAAAAATCTCGCAGTCACAAAAAATCATACTGCTCTCACAAAAAATCTCGCAGCCATAAAAAATCATACTGCTCTCACAAGAAATCACGCAGCCACAAAAAATCGTACCGTTCTCACAAAAAATCTCGCAGCTACAAAAAATCTTGCCGTTCTTACAAAAAATCTCGCAGCTACAAAAAGTCATACTGTTCTCACAAGAAAAAATCTCGCAGCTATAAGAAGTCATGCCGTACACACAAAAAATCTTATCGTTCCCATAAGAAATACTACAAAAAACCGCACCACCACTGCGACGACTACAAAAGACACGATGATTATGACAGCAAAAAAGAATACTGGAAAGACGGCAATTGCTGGGTAGTCAAAAAGAAATACAAATAATCTAAGTTTTCATTGTTTCAATAGGCTGCCGGCGGAGGTACGGAAGCCTATTTTTTTATTTGCCCTGTATTAGATATATGTCATGACATAACATATGCAACCCGCATCATTTGGTTTCCTTTAAACCATTTCGTTATAATCAAGGTATCCTAACGATAAAGGCGGTTGTTGCTATGTACATATTTCAAGCTGATCAGCTTAGTGCCAAAGACACATACAAGCTATTGTCAGGTACCGTTATTCCCCGCCCCATTGCATTTGTGACAACACTTTCTTCAGAAGGAGCGGTCAATGCCGCGCCTTTCAGTTTTTATAACGTCGTCAGCTCAGATCCTCCGCTTCTCAGTATTTCTGTTAACAGGACGGAAGGACGCCAAAAAGATACAGCGCGAAACGCAGTGGAGAACGGAGAATTTGTCGTTCATGTCAGTGATGAAGCCATCATTGAAGATATCAATGAAACAGCTGCAAGCTTAAGGCCGGATGAAAGCGAGCTTACACGCACCTCGCTTCATCCTGTTGAAAGCAAAGCTGTTTCAGTTCCCGGCATTAAGGAAGCCCGCGTTCGCTTTGAGTGCAAATTAGAGCGGCATATTACCTTTGACAATGATCAAGGCATCACTACAGCAGATCTGCTCATCGGAAGGGTTGTCTGCTTCCACCTAGATGAAAAGGTGTATGATGCAGAAAAGGGATATATTTTAACGGATGAATTAAAGCCTGCCTCACGCTTGGCGGGAAATCACTATGCCAAGCTGGGGGAAGAATTCACACTGATTCGTCCCAGCTGAAGAGAAGGACTATTTAAATAGAAGAAACTAGTCAAAAAGACCTTATGATTACAAAATATCGCCTGTAAATAACTGAAAAAATATCAAAAAAAAGAACACCCAGAGTAAGCTCGGGGTGTTCTTTTATGAAACGTTTTTCCTTTTTCTTCGTATAAAGGTAGATGAGGAGGAATTGGAATGACAAACTTTTGGATTTTAATGCTGATCGCTATTACCATCAGTCTCGCCTCTCAATTTTTTATAAAGAAAAAATACGGTATTGATAAATCCGGCTGGCGATATAAGCATGTCAGCAATACACACAAATGGATCGAAATCACTTTACTTATTTTGTTTGTGTTTTCACTCTCCTTTTTTCCAGTTGAATATTTGCTTCTTTTATTTTTTATTGTGATTGACTCAATACGAATTTTTATGGAGTGGCATTATAGACCTGAAGATAAACAGTATATGTACCACATTGTAGAGGTCTCCCTTATGTTTATGCTTTTGATTTATATTTGTACCCTATAGTTATTTAAATCCCCACAGCCGCTCCGTCCCCCCGAGGATCGACTCCGCCTTGGAGAAAGCCTTCTTCATCAACTTTGATTGCAGCAGCGTGTCCCATCAGCGGATCATAGTCACCGACAACCTCCACGAGATGCCCGCTGTCTTTCAGTTTTTGGATTGTTTTGTCTGTGAATCTGCCCTCGACTCTGAGACCTTCGTATTCCTCTCCCCACGTTCTGCCCCATACCCAGCGCGGTTCGCTGATTGCCTGCTGTGGATGCATTCCGTAGTCCAGCATTCGGGTAATGATGGCCGTCTGGGTCTGCGGCTGGCCTTCGCCGCCTTGTGTGCCGTACAGAATTTTTGGCTTTCCGCCTTTACAGACCATAGCCGGCATCAACGTATGGAAGGTGCGCTTTCTCGGTTCAAGCGTGTTGACATGATTTTCATCCAGTGAGAAAAATGATCCGCGGTTTTGCAGTAATATGCCTGTACCACCGGCAGTGACTGCCGAGCCAAATTCAAAGTACAGGCTTTGAATGAATGACACTGCGTTGCCATCCGCATCGATTACGGCCGCATATGCCGTATCACTTCCCACCGGCCTGCTTTCTGCCGGTTCTGCCAGATAGCCGATTTCTCCCGCCAATCGTTTCGCATAATTTTTATCTAAAAGCCTTTCAAGCGGAATGTCAGCAAACGCAGGGTCAGTCAAAAAGGCATTCCGATCTACAAAACTCTTTTTCAGCGCCTCCACAAGCACATGATAATACTCAAATGAACCGTGTTCGATTTGGGTGAAATCATAGTTTTCCAAAATGTTCAGTGTTAATAAACCGGTAAATCCCTGAGAATTCGGCGGCGCCTGATACACACTGTACTCTCGATAATCACTTGATACAGGCGCTGCCCACTCACCCCGATGCGCTTTAAAATCATCGATTGTCATGTAACTGCCGTTATTCTGTAAATGTGAGACAATCCGCTGAGCGAGATCTCCTTCATAAAATGCGCTTCTTCCTTTTTCAGCAATCAAGTTCAGACTGTCTGCAAGCTCTTTTTGCACAAACCGCTCTCCCGGGACAGGTGCTTTGCCCCTTCTCGTGAAGATGTCAGCCGTGTAAGGCGTGGAAGCCAGCAGTTCAATATTCTTTTCTGTGTGACGACACTGATCAGCTGATACAGGAAACCCATTTTGGGCATAATCGCGTGCGGGCTCCAATACATCTGCAAGAGACAGACGCCCGTACTCCTTCAGGACCGCATCCCAGCTATCAACCATTCCCGGCACGGTAATGGCACTGTCAATTCCCCGCAGCGGAATCGCGCTTTTTCCCTTATATACATCTCTCGTTACGTTTTTTCCTGAACGGCCGCTGCCATTGTAGACTTTTACTGCCTTTGTTTCCTGGTGAAAGGTCAGCCAAAAGGAATCCCCGCCTAGTCCGGTCATATGCGGGTACACAACCGCAAGACAAGCACTCACCGCAACAGCGGCGTCAAACGCGTTGCCTCCCTTATCCAGTATGCGGTTTCCGGCTTGAGAAGCGAGGTAATGCGGACTGACGACCATTTGCTTTGTACCGATGACAGATTTGTTCATCACAAGTCCCCTTTTTTAAGAAATTTTCTTCAGTATAGGGAGCCTGATTTTTCACATCTACTGATCCGGCAGAAAAACTGACGAACTTTCTTCTTTTCGCAAATAATAAGATGTTTTCGCATCCATTTCGAAAACAAATGAAAAATTATTATTTCGAAACGTAACTTTTTATGATAAAATGATGGCTAAAAGGCTACGAAAGCAGGTGGAGCAATTGAGTCATGAATATCAAATCCCCAACCTTGTACTTGATGAGACTGATAAACAAATTCTCACGATTTTGCATGAAGAAGGCAGAATTTCTTATACGGATCTTGGCAAAAGAGTCGATTTGTCACGGGTCGCCGTCCAGGCCCGTATCAACCAATTAATTGAAGCCGGTGTTATTGAAAAATTCACCGCTGTCATCAATCCCGCTAAAATCGGCATTCATGTTTCCGTGTTTTTCAATGTCGAGGTAGAACCGCAATTTTTAGAAGAGGTCGCTCTTAAGCTTGAGGAAGAGCCTGCGGTCACCAGCCTTTATCACATGACAGGCCCGAGCAAGCTGCATATGCATGGGATCTTTGCCAACGATCAAGAAATGGAAGAATTTTTAACAAAACGGCTGTATCCATTGCGAGGCGTCGTCAGTGTTGATTGCCAGATGCTGATCAAACGATACAAAAGCCGTATGGGAATGAAGCTGTAAAGGAGAGAAACGAATGAAAAACCATCCTTATCGGGATATGACGGCCGCAATGGTTCGCACCGGCATATTAGGTTTCGGCGGCGGACCTTCCGTGATTCCGCTGATCCGCCATGAAGCGGTCAATAAGTATAAATGGATTGACGATGATGAATTCGGAGAAATATTAGCAATCGCTAATGCGCTTCCCGGACCGATTGCCACCAAAATGGCTGCTTATCTGGGCTTTAAGCTAAAAGGCACATTAGGTGCAGTTGTGGCGACCCTCGCCCACATTCTGCCTACATGTCTTGCGATGGTGGGCTTGTTTGCGGCTGTAAATGTGTTAAGCCATTCAGCAATTGTTGCAGGTATGATCGGTGCCGTCACGCCGGTAATTGCGGTAATGCTCGGAATCATGGCGTACGAGTTTGGCCAAAAAGCGCTTAAAGGTTTCGGCTGGGTTACCGGCATCCTGTTTTTTATCATCGCTTTTATCGGCCTGCAAACGTTTCAGATCAATCCCGGCCTGGTCATTATCATTTTCTTAGCGTACGGGGCGTTTCATTTTAAACTGAAAGACAAAATCACAAATAAACATTCAAAAGATAAAGGAATGTCAGCCTCATGATATCGATCTATTTATTTATGGCGTTTTTTATCGCAAACCTATTGGGATATGGCGGCGGACCTGCGTCTATCCCGCTAATGTTTGAAGAAGTCGTAAACAGATACAGCTGGCTCTCAAACGATCAATTCTCAAATATGCTCGCACTTGCGAACGCATTGCCGGGCCCGATCGCCACGAAAATCGCTGCGTATGTCGGCTACAGCGCAGGCGGGTGGCCCGGCTTTCTAATTGCCCTGATCGCAACCGTCGTACCGTCGGCGCTCGCATTGATCGTCCTGTTGCGCATCATCCAGCGCTTCCGCCAATCACCTGTCATCAAAGGCATGACGCTGTCCGTCCAGCCTGTCATCGCGGTCATGATGCTCATTCTTACCTGGCAAATCGGCGCAGACGGCATCAAAGCGATCGGCTGGGTCCAATCGATCGTGATTGCGGGAATTTCGCTCCTTGCCATGACAAAATTCAAAATGCATCCGGCATTTTTGATTATCGCGGCGTTTTTATATGGGGGCCTTGTGATCCCTCATTTATAGAAAAAAGCACCTGGAAAGGTGCTTTTTTATTTTGGCCCAGAAATGCCGTTTGATATATGGTTCCTCTCATTCTCACAGATTGTCCTGTATATAGGAATCATTGAAAAAACTTGCAGATACCGGTCTGCAAGTTTTACACGTGATTTTTCTGATAAAACGTTCGCAAAACATGCGTCTCAAGGTCAGCCAGGCGGACAGGGATCGGCAGCCTGCTTTCTTGATTGATCAAGCTCATCGTGATCTGATAGCTGCTGTCTAAATCAATATAATTACCGCAAGACAAGAAAATAGGCTTCACATCCCGCCGCGTTCGCAGCGCCCGTCCATATACCTCGCCGTCAATGATAATATCAGTGTATGCACCTACTTCATTTTCAGGCGTCACGAAATCGCAGCCTTTGATTTTGAGATAGGTTTTCGCTATCCCAATCGTCGGCTTATTGAGAAAAAAAGCCGCATGGGTGGCAACGCCCATATGGTTGTAATGCAGATATCCGTTGCCATCAAACAAGAAGACATCCGGCTCCGTCTCCAGCTTTTTCGCCGCCTCGATGATCAAAGGCAGCTCACGAAACGCAAGAAAACCGGAAACATACGGCACGCTGATTCTCCCCATGCTGTGCACTTTTTCAATGATTTCTTTTGTATCAGCGTCAATCACGATAATACAGCACACCCCATACGGTTCTCCATCCTGCTCCCAATAGGCCAGGTCGACGCCTGCGCAGGTGTTGATGGAGTCTAGGTGGATGGAGGGGGATAGGTTGATTTTATGGATAAGGGATTGTTGTGTTTTTACAAATTCTTCTCTGTTTAGGTTGAAAGAATGTATTTGTTTAACATGCATCTAAAATCAATCCTACCTCCTGTTAACTAGTGTCTGTTTTTCTTTGTATTCATTTTTACTTTGAAAATTGTTTGAAAACTTACAACTCCAGGTTCTGCAAACTTTATTAATAGTTCTAATTAAATGTTTAACTACATTTCATTATTCGTAACTTTGTTTAATATAAATTCTATATTTTTAACTATTTCAATATGGCTATTTGTCTGAAATTCATATATGGGTTGATCCCAATCCTCATTTTGCATCATAACTAGTTGATAAAATCCATTAGCATCCGCATCTGGATACCAACCTAAATCAAGTAAGTAATTTTTACGAGAGTATGTTAATTGCATTAAATCTTGTGAAAAAAACAACCATTTTTCATCGTCTGGTGCTAGGTTTTTCGGATCAATTTCTCTAAAACTGTTTTGATTTATGGTCCATCCTTTTGGAATCCTTAAGGGTTGTAAACTTATTTCTGGCATTTTTTTTATCTTTCTCATAAAAGCCTCCTATTACTTATCAATACCAAGTTGTTTTAAATACTTATCTAATCGACTTCCAGCAATCGGATGACCATGATATTCACCACCAGAAAACTCCGCTCTAATCCAGCTTGTTGGTGTACCTAGATCATAACCGACTGTTTTTCCTGCATCATAAATGAAATAATAGTTGTTATTTCCATTATCAATAATATGACCTTTTAGAAGTGCCTCTTTTTCTAAAGCTTTGTTATTCACATCTGGTAAGTACTGAGCAGCTTTTTTACCTGTCATACTAAAACGTTTTGCTTCTTCAGGTGTTTTAGCTTTAACATGTTTATGGCCATGCGGAGTAAACGAAGCATTATTAAGCATCGTTCTAAATTCTTTACGACCATAATATCCATCGTGCGCTACTTTATCGTGATTTTTAGAAATGTTAGGACTATGAGAGCTTCCCTTACGACCGCCATCACTAACCATTTTCACAATCCCAAGATCCTTAACAGCCGTCTTTTCCACATCGACACGGACTGTCGGGATTCCGAATGTGAAGCCATCCGGAGTTACAGGGCGTTCTGCGTACACGCGGACGTTTGTTGGGACTTTGAATTGTTTTACTTTTTCTAATGTCTTGTTAGCTTTTTGGACTTTTGAATGGGTTGCAAGCGGGATGCCTTTATCAATGTGTTTCGCCAATGCACTGGCTCCAACCAAGCTCAATGCCGCTTCGAGCGCCCCTTGCTTCCGCTTCTCCTCAAACACTTTGTTTCCAAACATATCCCGTCCCGTGACGGCTTCTGAGAATCCGTTTGATGCTACAAGGCCGTATGCGCCCATTTCTGTCATTTTTAGAATGTCTAAGGATTTGCCTGTTTTGTAGGCATCTAATGCGTGTTCAGCAGCGATAGCTGCTTTTCCGGTTTTGTAGATGGCTTTTCCGCCTTTGAAGGCGCGGCCTGCCCAGCCGACGACTGGTATAAATCCGGCTGCGGCCATAGCTCCTGCTGTCACACGTTCTGCGGTGGAGAGTTTTTCTCCGGTAACCGGGTCAACGCCTTCAGTTGCTCTTTTATAATCATAATAGCCAGTGACTTCTCCAGTAAAGTTGCAAACTCCATCCCATGTTTTTTCGTACCATGGTTTGTTTGCTTCTTCCTCGGCTTTTTCCTGGAGACGTCTTGCTTCTGCTTGCTGGGCTTTTGCATCAATATAGGTTGTTCCTTGATTTTCTACTTCAATCACGCTTTTGTAGACTTCATTGCTGTGGAAGGCTTTTTTGTCATAGTACATAGGGGATGCGCTCTTCCCATTGCTGGTGGCCTGCATGAGAACAGAATATTTGGTGAGCACTGCGTTGTCCAGAGATTCTAAATTTTGATATTCAGTGGTCAGGGATTCATCAAGCTTATCGACAGCTGTGATTGTATCACGTCTGATTTTTTGGGCATCGCCCATCTTATCTGCATAGTCGTCAAGCGTGTACATGTCGAGATCAATAATATCGCTGATGCCTGACAAAATAGAATCGATTTCTTCTTTATGAGCGGAGACAATCTCTGAAGCTTTCAGGTCGCCATTGGGCAGCTCATGATCCAAAAATGAAGTTTCCACATATGAATCATTGAGTTCTTGATCTTTAATATCTCCTGAAATGCCGTTTAAAAACGCAATTTGAGCAGAGACAAGCGTCAGCCAGCTGTCTACGATTTCCGCCTGCCCCTGAAAAAAATCTTTAATATTGTCCGCGCCTTTTCCTTTAAAATTGTCGCCTAAATCTGCAACTCCCTGAAACGCTTTTTTCAGCGTATTCAGCTGCTCCTCAAGCGTCTCATATTGCTTTTTTCTGCTCTTCGCTTCTTCGATTAAAGATTTTGATTCAAATACTTTACTCATCGCACTGCCCTTTCTGTTCTATTTTACCGCTATCGCCTCGTCCTGCTCTTTAAGTGAATCTACGTTATCCTTTGTATCCTCGATATTTTTCTGTACCGCTTTTTTGTAATCTCCGAGCATGGTTTTGATGTTCTCCTCACGCTCATGATATTTTTTCGTATAATCGAGTTTATTTTTTCCATTGGACCCCGCGGCGCCGATTGTTACGTCAGCAAGCGCATCTTTGACAGAATCTAATGTTTTGATGACTGTGTCGTACTTCAGCTTAATTTCTGACATAAAAAAAGATCACCACCATTTTAGTTTACTAATTTGTCTTCCTGCTTCTTCTACGAAATCTTCTCCTTTAGCAAGAAGGTCGCCTGCGGCATTCGCTGCACTTTTTGTCAAATTCAGCTCAAATTTCTCTGTCTCAAGCCAGAATATTTTGCTTTGAATCGAAGCCATATACTCGTTATATTTATCATTCACAATCTTAGATGCTTCCGATTTCGCCTCTTCTCTTCCCTTGTCGAAATCATCGGCTTTTGTTCCCGTCCAATGCTTGCCCAATTCCGGTTTTACAATTTCTTTGATTTCAGTGATTGCCTCTTCTTGCAGTGTGTCTATGTCCTTTTTTGCTTTTTTCAGCTTTTCAATCTTGTCTTCCACGTCGGAAATTTTTCCGTTGAGCGAACTTTTGATATCCGCCAGCATACTTTCATAACCCATCTGAATCACCTCTTAATACTCAAAAAGTCGTATGGAGGGGCTGATGAAGATAGACTTTTCCATACTTTATTTCCATATATTATATTTTAAAATAGCCAGAAGGCAGCTTAAATAGGGTAAATGGCTTAATTTAGGCATATAACGCTCTTGGAATGTAGGTATTTGATCTTGTTTTTGTTCGTTATACAGCTAATGAAAACGTTTTTTAAAATGAAATCACCTAAAGTCATAGTTATAAAGGCACTTGAAAGAGGCAGATGTTGTTGATCTGCCTCTGTTCATGTTTATGTTCTTCATCGGTTCGGGCACGTCTGATTTTGTCATTTGGCTTATATTATTTCCGCTTCTGATCCTATTGGCATCAGGTGTGACCCTTTGGATCAAAAGCTTGTATTAACTGCAGTCCCAGTTATACAGAACGTTTGAAAAGTCTTTTTTCCTTAGATCGTCAGGTGTGATGAAAAAATTGGCGATGCCGACGTCTCCCCACATTGAATCGATATCATCGTCTGAATCAATTTGTAAAAGCATGATGGTGTGTTCTTTATATGCGTATTCCCTCGGATCATGCTGGGTAAAAGAAGCGTATCCGCCGATTTTATGGCCAAATCCGTTTTCAGCCAGTTCATTGTAAACATCTTCTTCATCCTCGCCGAACTGGCCAAAGAACTCCATTGTTTCCATGCCTGTATACTGCTCAAATTGAAAATCTGTAGGCAGCACCCATTCCGAAGATTTCACAGGCTCGACTGCCGCTTCTGATAAAATTGGAAAATCACATTCGCCTGTGCCGATAAATGAAAAATCAGAAACAAGCTCGTCTTCGTTTTCTACGATATTTTCAAAATAGATCACTCTGAAATTCTTTTGTTCACATCGATCGTCAAAATTCAATCCATAGACGTCATCATGAACAGAAATGTAGAACTGCAGGATACCTGAAGAAGGGTAGCCGTCAAGCTGGGGAATGTGCGAGAAATTAATCTGTGCCAGAAGCTTCATCGGCTGTCCATTTTCATCAGTCGGGTATGTTTCATGCTTGGGGAAATAGGGATCACCGGCAATTTTGCTGTCATATCGTCCTGTTTTCCCTTTTCGGACATTCAATTTCACGTATTCTTTCGCTGATTTCTCCAGCAATTCGCGGTACGGTCTCATTTTTTCAGGCAAATGATTCATCAGATTCTCTCCTTTTCCGGCATCTCCAATTATTTTTGGAAGGTTTTATTTTCTGGTTTTCTTCTAATGTTTTTCAAACGATTGTTTAAAGAAGCCCTACTTCTGTATAATTTTCCAAACAATAGTTAAATAGTAGCAAATGTATTCAGCACCCCGCAATAGATGAAAAAAAGACTGGTGCGCAACCAGCCTTTCTTTTTCAACTATTGAATTGCACCTGACGGAACTACCGCCTTCCGTCCGACAGAATAATACTCCACTCCTGCAGCCAAAGCCTCATCCAATGTGTAGCAGTTTCTGCCGTCAAATATGAGCGGCGTTTCCATCAAATCCTGATAAGCCGCTAACGGGAATTGTTTAATGTCAGCCCAGTCGGTTAAAATCATGACGGCGTCAGACCCTTTGACAGCTTCCTCGATCGTCTCTTTATATTCAACAGCTTGCGGGAGAACATGCTTTGCATGGCTAACTGCAATGGGATCGTAGGCTCTGATACGGGCGTCGAGCGCAGCGAGACGGTCTGCAATAACAATTGACGGCGCTTCCCTCATATCGTCCGTATTCGGTTTAAATGACAGGCCTAAAAGGGCAATCGTTTTTCCCGTCACCCCGCCGAGCCTGTTCAGCGCTTTATCAACCAGCATCGCCTGCTGATTGTTGTTGACTTTTATAACCGATTTCAGCAGTTCAAAATCATGCTCGACATTGCCGGCAATTTGCACGAGGGCGTTTGTGTCCTTTGGAAAACAAGAGCCGCCGTAGCCTATGCCCGCTTTCAAAAACTGGCTCCCGATCCGCTTATCCTGTCCCATCCCGTACGCGACTGCTTCAATATCGGCGCCGACCTTTTCACATATATTCGAAATTTCGTTTATAAAACTGATCTTAGTGGCCAGAAAAGCATTTGAGGCATATTTGATCATCTCGGCGCTTCTGATATCCGTTTGGTAAATCGGGATTTGAAACGGACGGAAGAGCTCCTCCAGCGTATTTGCGGTTTTCTCATCGGCCGTCCCGATCACGATCCTGTCACCATGAAAGGTATCATAGATCGCCGACCCTTCACGCAAAAATTCTGGATTGGATGCGACCGAAATACTGACAGGCTCCGCTAGATGTTCAGTGATCAGCCCATTAATCAAATCGTTTGTCCCAACGGGCACTGTGCTTTTCGTTACCACGACTGTATCTCGTTTGACATGCTTTGCGATGCGTTTGGCCGCATCTGTAATTTGCTCCAGATTGGCGTGCCCGTCGCTTTTCTGCGGTGTGCCGACCGCTATAAAAACGATGTCTGCCTGCGCCAAGCCTTTCTCATAGCTCGTTTCAAAGTTCAGCCGTCCATCAGCTGTATTTTTTCTCATCAGCTCTTCAAGACCTGGTTCAAATATGGGGGAAATGCCCTTTCTCATTTCATCAATCTTGTGAGCGTCAATATCAATGCAGGTTACATGATGTCCAATCTCAGAAAGAGAAACACCTGTCACAAGACCGACATAGCCTGTTCCGATGACTGTTATATTCATTGTTTCCCTCCAACAGTTAAATTGCTGCTTTGCAGCTTCCGTAATATCGTATGAGAACATCCTATCATGAATGCGAATGATCTCCCGCATAGCCTGTCGGGTACAGCCTGTACAGATTTCTGAAATGTGATTCAACCATACAATACACTATTATATCGCTCTCAAAAAGAAAGTGGTGAAATGAGAATCGGCTGTTAAAAAAGACCAAACAATTTTCTTCTTTTGACCGGCTGCGGAGGCTGTCTGAAGATGGTCTGATTCCGCAGGAGAAGCTCTGCATTTTCCGTCAGCATATAAGGAAGTTCCGAGCCGAATTCTTTCTCTAGTACATAAAGAGCCTCTTGAGTGTGAAAATTTCTCGTTTTCACATTATGGGCATCTGAGGCTACGAAATGGATCAAATTGGCTTCAACCAGCCGGAGAGAAAATGCTTTCAGCTGCTTGCCGAAGGTCCCCGCAAGACTTCCTGAAGTAATCTGAGATGCTGCTCCTTTTTCCACAAGATGATACAGCAAAGACGGGTTTTCGCGAATTTCCCTGTTGCGTTCAGGATGGGCGATAACCGGAATATATCCTTTCAGCTGCAAATCATAAAAAAGCTGCTCCGCATATCGGGGAACGTGATCAAACGGAAACTCAATCAAGATGTATTTTGTATCATTCAGCGAAAGCAGCTGCCGTTTGGCAAGGTCTTGTTCCACCTCGCCGTAGATTCTGATTTCCTGTCCCGGAAGCACATGTAAAGGAATGTCTTCTTTGATTAAACGTTTGTTTAACTGATTTGCTGCTTCTCTGACTGCGGCTGGCTCGTTTTTATACACACCGTTGTTATGATGAGGTGTCGCAATGATCGTCCGGATTCCCTGACGAACAGCGACTCTTGCCATTTCTATGCTGTCGGCCGAATCACCTGCCCCGTCATCCAATGCGGGAAGAATGTGACAGTGAATATCGATCATGTCCTAGCCCCCTTTTTTCGCAAAAATAAATAACGGGCACGATGCACGTTATTTATTTTGCATGAAATTGTCCTTGTTTCCGTAATATCCGTATTCAGAGTGCTTCGAAAGCTTTTTGCCGTTTATAATCGCCCCAAGGAGCTTGCTTTTGCACGTTTCAAGCGCCTCTTTCGCTTTTGCGGCTTGTTCTTTTTCTGTTTTCCCACTTGAAATAACCAGAACAGAACCGTCTGCCACGTTGCCTAAAATCTGTGCATCTGCTACGGCAAGAATAGGCGGCGTATCAAAAATGACCATATCATATGCCGCACACGCTTCGTATGCAAGCTCCTTCATCCACTTCGAGGAGAGAAGCTCGGCCGGGTTTGGCGGGATCGGGCCGCTCGTCAGCACGTCAAGATGTTTTTCATACGATGCTTGTACAGCCTGCTCCATTGAGATTTTCTTTAATAAAACAGATGTTAAGCCAACCGTATTTTCAAGAAAAAAGGCCGTATGTACTGTTGGTTTCCGCAAATCAGCATCAATCAGGAGCACTTTTTTTCCCTGTTGGGCGAATACGACAGCCAGATTGGCGGCCGTTGTTGATTTTCCTTCCCCCGGACAAGCCGATGTAATCATGACTGATTTCATCTGGCGGTCCACTGAAGCAAATTCTATATTCGTGCGAATCGTCCGATATTGTTCAGAGTTCAAGGATTTCGGCTCTGTCATTGCAATGACATTTCTCCGCATCCGCGAGTCTCTGCTTTTTCTAAGCGCCAAAATGCCCACTCCCCGTTTTTTCAGATTGGAAACCCTGTAAGGTCTTTGCTGCTTTCTGCTCATTCGCAATGGTGGAAACTGTCCCTAAAACAGGTATGTCCAGCAAGGATTCGAGCTGCTCTTCCGATTTGATCGTATTATCCAAATGCTCAAGCAGGAAGGCCAGTCCGATGCTTCCCGCCAATCCGGCCGCAAACGCGATGGCAATGTTTAGAAGCGGCTTTGGCGATACGGGGGACGGATGTTCTGAAACCTCGGCTTTTGACAGAATGCTGACATTGTCAACATTCATAATGGATGTGATTTTGTCTTGAAAAACAGATGCTATAGTATTGGCAATATGAGCCGCTGTTTCCGCGTTTTCATCCCTGACTGATATGTTGACCACTTGGGAGTCCTGTTCGCTGGATACGGTAATTTTGTCATTCAGTTCTTGGGATGTCATCGGCAGGCCCATTTCTTTAATGACTTCATCTAAGATGGCAGGGCTCTTAATGATGACATTGTACGTATTGATTAACTGAAGATTGGTTTGGACATCGTTAAATTGGACTTCTTTTCGTTCATTTTTCGATTGGTTGACCAGAATCTGAGTTGAATTTTCATAGATGGGTGTAAGTGCGAAGAAACTAATGAGTCCGCCGGCAGCAGTGGCAGCTGCGGTTACAATCATAATCAAAAGTATGCGTTTTGTTAACGTTGATAATATCTCTTTTAAGCTTGTAGATTCTCCCATGATACCTCCAAATCTCTTATAACATCCTTTTCCATCTACGATTATACAACGTTGAAACCGCATTTCTCCAGCTTTTCACGTGACATAATTCGACATTTTTTTACAATACGTTTTGTTAGCACTTTTTATGTAAGCGCTATATTTACTGTGTTGACAGCGCTGTCTCATTTTCTCTTATTCGGGCAGTCACGTCATCTCGCATAAAAAAATCCCGCTAAAGGCGTGCGGGATTTTTATGTTGCATATCCATTTTTAATATGAGAAATCAAATTTTCAAGCATTTCCTTCGTCGTCATCTCAGATGACTGCTCACCAATTTCATGTGCATGCATCAAAATTTTCAGAAATTCTTCTTGATTCAATTTCTTTTCACTCATCTTTTTATTCCTTTCAGCTTCCATTAAGTTGAAAACACGATTATTATATGATGCTGGTTATCAATTTGCAATCTCTAATACATCATTCGACACATCCCATTTTTTATGTCCTTTTTTAGGAAAAACTTTTTAAGGCCGATGTGTTGCGATATAATAGAGAAATTGGATCTTTTTATTACGTGACTCGGTTAGGAGCGATAATCATGCTTCAGAATATGATTTCCAAAGACGATGTGCTGGCATCAGCTGAACAGTTAAAAGAACTTCTTCCTTACAATGAGGAAAATGTTCAGCTGATCAAAAAAGCCCTTATTTTATATCGGCAGGATTCAGTCTATCGTTTACAAGCAGTGAGTCCGACGGAAGTTACGGCTTACGTGCAGGATGTTGTGCCTGTGCGGGTCACATTGAACTTGTTTGTCATAGTCAAAAGCGGCTGTTCATGTCCGTCCGGAAGAATCTGCCGCCATATGCTGGCTGTGTTTTTATATGTATATGCAATGTTCGAGCGAGTGGGTACTTTTACAGAGTATTGGCTCGAGAGGGAAAAGCTTGAGGAAAGCAAAGAGCTCGTCCGCCGCCAGTTTCAGGAAAAGGTGCTGCCTAATGAAGAATCGCTTTCAAGCTGGCTTGCTTTTTTTGATTCAGAGTTTTCTCTCTGGCAGGCACGTACGCCAGAAGGCAGCCAAAACATGCAGGGCCTCTATTACGGCTACCTGTCCGCATTAAAAAAACATGCGCCGAACAAGCCGGAGCTGAAAAGCCTGTACCAGATTCATTCCGCGATTGCGGTTTGGCTTCGCATGTTCACATTGATTGAAGCGGGCAAGCTGAACCCCGAACAGGATTTTTATTCCCTCAATCCGTACGTTGAACAGCTGATGGATACAATCTACAGCTCTATTGATAAATTAAAAACGTACGCGCTGTCTTTTGCGCTTGATCCGTTTTTGGATAAAACACCGGATGTTATCCGACCTTTGCTGTTGAAAGAAGAAATTTTCCAATATGAACGCATCCGCGTCTTCGGTGAAATTTGGAGTGCGCTGCTGTCGCGGCCAAAATGGGTGGCACGCGAACAGGAGATATTGAAAAAAGAAGCTGGACGGCGTTTTTCTCCCGAATTGCAATTCGGGCGCCTGCATTTGGAATTCCTGCAAAAGAATGATGACGTTATTTTTGCGGAAGCGGATCAATTCCCGCCGGAAGCGCTCCCTTATACGTTCCAATGGCTGAGTGAAATGACTGCCAAGAAGGACTGGAAACGGCTTAAAATATGGTACCAGCAAATTGAACCAATTGCGATGGGTTATACGAAGCTGGATAAGCCGTTTAAAGAGATTCGCGATGTGATCGGCGAGCTGTTCCTTCTGTTGAATGCCTATGTGAAGCAAACCAATGATCAAGCGCTGTTTGAGCGCTTTGCCGCGGGCTGTCTGCCGTATACGTTCACAGAATACAGCCATCATTTATATGAAAAAAAACGCTATGCCGAGTGGATTGAAATTCATAGCCTTGTCGGCTTTTCCATCAATGAAATGGATAAAATGATGCTCAAGGAAATTGCAGCGAGCGACCCTGAGGCGCTTATACCGGCTTACCATAGAGAAGTGGCTTTTTTCATTGATCAGAAGAACCGCAGCTCGTACAAGGAAGCCGCCCGGTATTTGAAAAAATTGCGCACCCTGTACAAAAAAGCGAAAAAGCAGAAGGTGTGGGAGCGGTATATTCAGCTGCTGAGCTCGCATTACAAGCGCCTGCGTGCGCTTCAAGAAGAACTGCAGAAAGGAAAGTTGATTGATGGCGAGTCTTAAAGAAATTCTCATCCACGTCGAACAAATGGAAGATGGGTCATTTACGCTCTCAGCCTTTGATGAGAATGAGCAGCCTCTTCCCTACAGCCATATGAAAAAGCATTTGTTCCAATGGCATGAATCCTCATTTTACGGAACTTTTCTAGAGGATGTCAGCTTCATCGGGACGACTGCTGTCCTGCTATCTCCATGGATGACTGTAGAGCTTCTCGGCAAAAACTCGTTCAACTCATTCAGCTCCGTGCAGCTTACAGAAGAAACGGAGCCGCTGATCGAGGCGGCCTCGACCATCTATGAATTTATCGCGGACGGCGATTTTCTGCCTGACTATGACGCATGGACAAACGGTGTTTTTCGCTGGAAGGACCGCGATAATATACTGGAAGGCTTTACTGCGGAATGGTTTTCCGCTGCCGTACAGGATTACATCCAATACGACGATGAACTGCGGGAGAAATGGGAACATATCAAGGAGAAATCGCCTGCGGTTACGTCATTCCGCGGCCATTTTCTTGATGAAGAGGATTTTCTAGAAGGCATTGGCTGGATTGACGACCAATCTCCATTTACTGTCGGCTTGCGCTTAAATGAACCGGACTTTGACGGAGACGAATGGAAGATCGAGATGTTTTTACGCGATAAAAAGAGCGGCGCTGTAGAATTCTTTGACGGACTGAAAAGCCTCAAAAAATCGTGGCAGGCGTACAGCGATAAAATCGCGCGTGAGCAGGACCGCTTTCACAGAACGGTTCCGTGGCTGTCGTTTGATTCTGGGACAACGCTGATCTCGGAGGAAGAAGCCTGGATCTTCCTGTCAGAAGCAAGTGAGACGCTTGTCGATATGGGGGTAGAAATCCTCCTGCCATCCTGGTGGCAGATTGTCAGAGACAACAACATGATGCTGAAAGCAAAGGTGTCGTCCTCCCCGCGCGGCGAGTCATTTGTCGGCATGAATGCACTGCTTGATTTCAACTGGCGGTTTGCGACAAATGGAATTGAACTGACTGAGGCTGAATTTAATGAGCTTGTCGCCAGCAACAGGCGCCTTGTTAATATCCGCGGGCAATGGGTTAAAATCGATCCGCAGTTTATCAAACAGATGAAACGCCTGATGGAAAAAGCAGAATCAGAGGGACTCCACATGTCTGATATTCTGGCGCGCGAGCTAATGGATCAGCAGGATGGCGGACTTGAGGATTCGGATCTGATTGATACATCCGCTTTTGCCGGCATTCAGTTTGATCTGTCTAAACAGCTCAGGTCACTGATTCGAAAGCTCACTGCCGCGGAAAACCTGCCGGAGCACGAAGTCAGTCCTTCTTTCAAAGGAACGCTCCGCCCTTATCAGAAATACGGCATGAACTGGCTGCTGTTTCTGCGGGAAAGCGGTTTTGGCGCCTGTCTGGCTGACGATATGGGGCTTGGGAAAACGATTCAAATGATCGCCTATTTCCTTCACGTGAAGGAAATAGGCCGGCAAAAAACGCCTCATTTGATTATTGCGCCGACATCCGTACTTGGCAACTGGCAGCGGGAGCTTCAAACCTTTGCCCCTGATCTGTCTGTCGCGCTCCATTATGGGCCGCGCCGGCCAAAGGGTGATGATTTCGCCGCGCATTATGAAAACGCAGACGTGGTGCTCACTTCATACGGTCTGTCACATGCCGATACTGAAGAGCTTTCTTCTGTGACATGGAACACGATCTGCCTTGATGAAGCGCAAAATATTAAAAACGCGCATACGAAGCAGTCACGCGCAATCAGGAAGCTGAAGGGTCTTCACCATATCGCGCTGAGCGGCACGCCGATGGAAAACCGACTGACTGAGCTGTGGTCTATTTTTGACTTCATGAATAAAGGCTACCTCGGCAGTTTGACCGGCTTCCATAAACGCTATGTGCTGCCGATCGAAAAAGACCGGGACGAAAAGAGAATCGGACAGCTTCAGCAATTAATCCGGCCATTCCTTCTCCGCCGGACGAAACGGGATGAAGAGGTCGCGCTTAATCTTCCTGAGAAGCTGGAAGAAAAAGAATTTATCCCGCTGTCAGCCGAACAGGCATCCCTTTATGAGCAGCTCGTCAAAGACACTTTTGACCATATGACATCCCTGACCGGCATGCAGCGAAAAGCGCTGATCCTCAGCATGCTTGGACGGCTCAAGCAAATATGCGATCATCCCGCGCTTTATTTAAAGGAAGAGCAAACCGAGCTGCTGGCCGGCAGATCAGTCAAGCTCGAAAAATTGCTGGAACTGATGACAGCGATCCGCGCCCAAAACGAAAGCTGCCTGATTTTCACGCAATACATTCAGATGGGGAACATGATGAAGCGGCTGCTTGAAAAAACGTTCGGGGAACCTGTGCAATTTTTAAATGGGAGTCTCTCCAAGCAAGAGCGGGATACACTCGTTGAGAAATTTCAAAGGAAAGAATATCCGACACTGATTCTTTCACTCAAAGCTGGAGGCACCGGACTTAATTTGACCGCCGCCAATCACGTCATCCATTATGACAGATGGTGGAACCCGGCGGTTGAAAATCAAGCGACTGACCGTGCATACCGCATAGGCCAGGAGCGCTTTGTCCACGTTCATAAAATGATTACGACGGGAACAATCGAAGAAAAAATTGATGTCATGCTTGAATCCAAGCAAACCCTGAACGATCAAATTATCCAAAGTGAAAACTGGATTACCGAGCTTTCCACACAGGAGCTTGAAGAATTGTTTACATTAAGCGCTACAGCGCAATAATCATGACTAAAAAAGCTGGCTCTAAAAGAGCCAGCTTTTTTCCGTTCATAGCCGTCACGCCGAATTTCCAAAAAATCCGTTACGCCGGTTATCAACAGGATGCGCTTTTGTGGCAGCACATATACTTACAACAAATGTTTCATCATATGTGCGACACCATGTTCGTCATTGGTTAAGGTGACAGCATCGGCTATCGATTTGATGTCTTCCCGGGCATTGCCCATCGCTACACCTTTTCCCGCAGCCTCCAGCATCGATTTGTCATTTAAACTGTCACCTACAGCAGCGGTTTCCTCGAGCGGAATATTCAGCTGTTTTGCAAGCCTCTTCAGCGCCTGCCCCTTGGAAGCTTTGCGGGAAGAAAGCTCAAAGTTGTGCTCAGCCGAACTGACAAGCGTCAAATCTTCGGCATGCTCATATCTTTTCCAGCCTGCCTCAAGCTTTTCTTTGAAGAAAGAAAAGCCGAGAATATTGTAAAAATCGATTGGCTCATCGGCTTCAAACAGCTCTTGAAAGGAGTTAATGTAAGCAAAGCCCGATTGGCTGTATTGCACCTCGGCCGCCTGCTTAAGGACAGAAAGATCCGCTTCCGGATTTGCGCTTCTGAATCTGTCCAGCTCAACATCAAGAAGTTCTCTGCCGTTTTGCGGCGTATAAATCGCTGAACCTGTGAATACCTCATAATAATAGTTTTCCGACTCAAGCCATGAGAGAATGTCATACGCCCGTTTCTTATCAATCGTTTCGTGATGATAAAGCCTACCCTCGGGATCGTGAATGACGGCGCCGTTCGCACTGATGACCCATGTTTTGAGCCCCAGCGGTTCAAAGATTGACATGACGTCAAAATGAGCGCGCCCAGTTGACACCACCACCTCAATACCGTTCCGCTGCGCCTGCCGCAGTGCGTTTTCATTTTCCAAGCTTACCTGATGCTTGCTGTTGAGTAAGGTTCCATCTAAATCAATCGCAATTAATTTCACGTTTGTCAGTCCTTTCCTTCATCCTGCTCTGTCACGAGAAGCTCAACGCCGTTTCGGTCAAGCAAGTCACAAAATGCCTGATTCGGCAGCCTGTCTGTAATCAAGAGGTCGATTTCATTCAGTTCCGCATACTGATAAAAACTGGTGCTGCCCAGCTTAGAATGGTCTGCAAGCGCGATGACCTGCTTTGCCTGCTGTATCATTTTCCGCTTCACCATGCCATCCTCTTCATGCGCAATTGTAATGCCATGTTCGGAAATACCGACCACACCAATCAGCGCTTTATCAACATGGTAGCTTGAGAGTTTTTCAATCACAGAGGACCCGTACAGAAAGCGGTGCTCCTTTTCCAGCTTGCCTCCCAGCAGATAAATTTCAATTCCCTCTTTATCGGACAGCACATCCGCAAGATTAATGGAATTGGTGATTACCGTACAATCAACCGCATTCAAATGCTTTGCACATGCCTGAACAGTTGTAGAGGCGTCTAAAATCACCCGATCACCATCATGAATAAGCGATGCTGCAAGCCTGCCGATTTTATTTTTTTCCTCAGACACTGTTTTCAGGCGGCCGGAATAGCTTTGAATTTTCTGATGCACAGTCGGCAAAATGGCGCCGCCTCTTGTGCGGATGATGGCATTCTGTTCCTCAAGTTTCACAAGATCTCGTCGCGCTGTATCCCTTGATACTTGCAGGAGCGTACAGATCTGCTCCGTTGTAATTCGGTTATGCTGTTTTAAAAAATCCAAAATCGCTACTAATCTTTCTTCTTGGTACACGCCCTCATTCCTTTTCTCAGCAATCATTTATAAGTAATTATAAGTTTTTATTTAATTTCATTCAATGTTATTAAGTGTTTTTAAGTAAAAATGCGTCGTAAGAACCAATTTTTCCTAAGTAGACAAAAAGAAAGAACCAGTCTGGTCGACTGGTCAATTTTGAGGGGATGATGCGGAGATCCGGATTATAGTGAATGGATAGAAAACAGGAGGAGCAGGGGTTGTCAATCGGCAGCTTTTTCCCGGGGTTTAGGGTCCATAAAACGAACAGTGTCAGCCAACACTTCTGTTACATACACGTTAACGCCTTCCGCGTTTTCATAGCTTCTTGTCTGAATCCGTCCGCTTACGCCGACGAGAGAACCTTTTTGGCAATACAACGCTGTGTTTTCAGCTGTTTTTCTCCAAAGTGTGCAATTGACGTAATCAGCTTCGATTTCACCTGAAGCATTCTTGAAACTGCGGTTTACCGCGAGCGTAACATGTGCAACTGCCGCACCGGCGGAAGTGTAGCGAAGATCAGGATCTTTTGTAAGACGTCCGACAAGCATGACCTGATTGAACATGCGATTCCTCCTCTCCTTGCGGTTGTATGTATTGTAAATGATGCAACAAGAAAAGAAAAACGCTTAAAAATGGCTTTCAGCCTCTGTTTTTATCTTTCGTTTTCATTTTTCCTTCAGCTAAAAACATCTTTTGCTTTTTTCCTTTGAAGAAATATGTACTTTTTAAAAAACGGAAAAAGATTTGCTTTGTCAGCCAGTTTTGCGTATTCATGCGCACATAGGAAGAGCCATCCCACGCAAACCACTGAAAGCTCAATTTTTTTTCCGGCATTGACAGCTTGATTTTATACTGCTCCATGCCATCTTGTGTTTCGTATAAAAAACTTATTCTTCCTTTTTTGTTCAGATGAACCTCAAACACTTCTTTACGGCTTAACATATATGTTACTTCCTTTTGAATCAAATGGCTTTCAGAAGGAGCGCCGTCAATATAAATTTCTTTTAAACGAAATTGATTCATACCACATCTCTCCGTAATCCATAGTCAGTTACAGTATAATGAAAAAATAGAAATTATTAAATGTTTCGCTCATACAAAATTCTTTAGCTCCAACATTGCAGGATTTTTTCCTCGAAAACGTTTATGTTATAATGGAAGGCAAGAAAACTTTGGAAGTAATCGGGGTGAGAAGAAATGAAAACCTTTAAACTGGTTGACCTGAATGTGGAACGAGTGGACAAGGAAGAACAATCAATTGAACAGTTTCCCCTTATTGACGGACTGATTATAAATAAAGAAGACGGTGAAAATCACTGGCTGATTGAGGCGCTTGTACAGAAAGAACATCTGTCTTTTTTTGAACAGCTTCAAAACAGCCAATCTGAAGCCAAAGTATTTGTAACGATCACGAAAAAAAGCAATCGCCCCGCCCAGCTGACAGCAGCAGTGAAAAATATCGTCAAGCTGGAAGAAAGCATCCAGGTTTTACTCTACGGACAAATGGTCACAAGAAAACAGCAGGGCACTGAAACCATTCTCGAGTCCCTTGTAAAAGAGGGCTATACAGGAACAAAACTCATTGAGGCATTTAAACAAAAGTTATAAATATGAGAGGGCATGTTCCCCAAAACAGACACAGAACCGAAGAGCATCACAATAGACATTTTGAATAGATATGTTCTGCATGAAAAAAGCTGCCGTTTTGAACGGCAGCTTTTCTTTTCGTGCTTTCACTCTTCCATATTTAATTTGTATGGCCAAAAGAATCAACCAATTCCCCTTTCACAACAAGGCGCCCTTCAGTTTTGACAGCCTTGTCACATGTGATTAGCGTAATCTCTTTTTTGTTTGTCTCCTCAACTACATCTGCATCCATTTCCGATATGATGTCTTTAGATGTTACAGAATAGATATAATCCTTTTTAAAATCCGTGATGACAATTTGGGCACCTGTTTTTATGTTTTCCAGAGGTCCGAACAGAAGATTCTTTTGCTTCAAATGATGGCCCGCCAACGGATAATTTCCCTCACCCATTTTTTGATCCGGGCGCATTGTTGCCGCCCCTATCAAAAGATTTTCATTGGTTGTGCCTTTTACGATCGGAAGCTCCAGATCGACACTTTTAATTGTTATCCGCCCGATAACCGCTTTTTGATCGTGATCAAAGCCGGCCTTTACAGCATCCATTAACTCAGGCGGCTCGATTGAATCAAATTCAAATTCCGCTTCTCTCTCATTATTTTTTTTCAGCTGCTCCACAGTTAAGGCCGATTCACTCTGGCTTTTGCTAAGATAAGCTATAATTCCACCTTTGATATAAGGAGAAGAGATCAGCAGCAGTCCAAAAAGGATGAACACCGTAATGATCATTTTCTTGTACATGCAAAAAACCCTTTCTTATGCATCCTTCTAAAAACGCTCCGTGTCACTTTCACTTTTCAAAAAAGCACCTGATCGATTCTTCAATGATCAGGTGCCTTCAACTTTATCCTTTTCTTTGTTTCTTTCTTGAGGCAACAGCTAAGCCTCCGCCTGCCATAAGCAGCAGGATACCGATCATTGCTGTCAGCATGCTGTCTGTATCTCCGGTTTTTGGAAGGGTTTTGTCTGTGTTCGACTGACCATCCGAGCTGCCATCTGTACCATTGGTATTCGGATGATCTCCATCATCTTTTCCATTTCCACCCGGTGCAGGTTTATCAGGATGATCATGTTTATCAGGCGCTGGTGTTTTCACTTTTTGATTAGAAACTACGATCTCAACAGCTTTTGACTGTCCTTTTTCAACTGTGAATTCAATCGGTGTTTCGTCAAGTTTATAACCTTCGGGAGCCTTCGTTTCAATCAATTGGTAGCTTCCCGGCGCAAGGCCTTTTACAGTGAACTGCCCATTTTGATCTGTTTTCCAGAGTTTAGAAAGCTCTTTTCCATACCCGTCAGTTTTTACAGGCTTGCCGCTTTCGTCCAATAACTTGAATTCAGCGCCCTCCAAAACGGTATTTTTATCGTCTTGATCCACTTTTTTCACATTTACGTCACCTGGTGCCAATATGTTTTCCGCGGTGATTTCGACTGGTTTTGTGTCTGTGTTTGTGATCTTGAACGATATAGGAGTTTGGTCCAACTCATAATCTTTAGGCGCTTTTGTTTCAACAAACTGATATTCGCCAGCTTTAAGGCCGTGCACCGTGATTTGTCCTTTGTCATCGGTAACCAAACCGGACTTCAGCACTTTGCCGTTGGCATCTGTCAAATTGAACTCCGCACCTTGCAGAACTTTATGCTGATCATGCTGATCCATTTTGGTGAGGACAACAAGGTTCTTCGTATTAACCGCTGTTGCTTTCACTTGCTCAGGTTTGCCGCCATATTCTGCTTTAATGGTGAATGACACTGGTTTTTCGGATAAAAGATATCCATCTGGCGCCTGTTTTTCAACAAATTGATAGCTTCCCGGCGCTAACCCGTCAACTTCAATTTTGCCCCCTTCTTTTGAGACTAGATCGTCTCTCACTGTTTCCCCATTGCTGTCCGTGATTTTGAATACCGCGCCTGCTAAGCCTTTTCCATCTTGATCTTCCTTCGTCAGCTGAACCGATCCTTGATAGTTCACGACGATCCCGGCATCCGCGGATTTTGGCTTTCCTGCTGCTGATTCTGAAATGGTAAACTCTTTTTTCTCCGTGTTCAGCACATAACCGGCTGGCGCTTTCGTTTCAACAAAGGCGTAACGTCCCGGCGCAAGGCCAGAAGCCTTTACTTTTCCATCTTTATCGGAAGTCAGCTCTTCTTGAACCGTATTTCCTTCCTCGTCGACAATGTTGAATACTGCACCTTCAAGCTTCTTGCCTTCAGCATTTTCCTTCGTCAACTCAACGGAGCCTTTATGGTTAATAGCGATTTCGGCATCTGTAGCTTCAGGCTTTCCTTCAAAGGAATCAGAGATCTCAAACTCAATTTTCTCTGTATTCAGCACATAGCCCGCTGGCGCTTTCGTTTCAACAAAAGCGTAGCGTCCCGGTGCAAGGCCTGAAGCTGCGACTTTCCCGTTTTTATCTGAGGTCAGTCCTTCTTGAACCGTATTGCCTTCCTTGTCGATAATTTTAAAGACGGCTCCTTCAAGCTTCTTGCCATCGGCATCTTCCTTCGTCAACTCAACAGAGCCTTTATCGTTAACGGCGATTCCGGCATCTGCGGCTTCAGGCTTTCCTGCTGCAGATTCTGAGATGGTAAATTCTTTCTTCTTTGTATTCAGCACATAACCCGCTGGCGCTTTTGTTTCCACAAAGGCGTAGCGTCCCGGCGCAAGACCCGAAGCCTCGATTTTACCGTCTTTATCTGAAGTCAGCTTCTCTTGAACGACCTTTCCATCTTGATCGACAATGTTGAATACTGCGCCTTCAAGTTTCTGGCCTTCAGCATTCTCCTTCGTCAGAGAGACTTTTCCTTGATAGTTGGTCATTTTCCCTAAATTAACGTCGGACACTTGATTCTTTTCATTCTTTGCGACTGAGAAGTGAATCGCTTTTGTATTTACGATAAAGCCTTCAGGAGCTTGTGTTTCTGTCAAGCGATAGTAGCCCGCCGGCAAACCGTTCATTTCTACTTTTCCGTTTTTATCAGATTTGATATCTGTTCGTATGAGAGTATAGGTGCCGTCATTTGACTTTTTCTCCAGCTTGAAAACAGCACCTGCCAAAGGATTGTTTTGTTCGTCTTGTTTGATAAGCGTCACCTTGTTCTGTTGATTTACGACTTTGTACAGCGCTCCTGGCTTGGAGGAGTTGCTGTCTATCTTTACAGAGACTCCTTTTGCATAAGCATCACTGATGGTATATCCGTCAGGCGCTTTTACTTCTTTTAATACATAGGAACCGTAGCGAATATTTCCGAATGTAAGCTTCCCGCCGGCATCCGTCGTACCAGTGCGGAGGAGCTGTTTGGAGTCCTCAGACCATAACTGGAATTCTGCTCCTTCAAGAGCTTTATCGTCCTCTCCAGTCTTAAAAATCGTCAGGTTTCCTTTATCTCCGGATCCGGAACCGTCACCGCTTGAAATGGCAACAAAGATCGAGCTGCTGTTTTCTTGAGTCTGCTCCTTCACATTTGTTCCTGAAATGGACACCTTATTTTTAACATGGCCGTTCGTGCCGGCTATGTTAATCAAAGACCGGTATTTGATCACATAGGCGCGGTCAATTTGTTTATAGCTGCCTATGAATGTCAGGACAAACGATTGTTCCCCTGTTGTATTGTCCGTTTTGATGTCTAACGTGTAGTCTTTGTCTTTTTGAAGCTCGACATCTCCCGCGGTCAGATTTCCGCTGCTGTCTTTGACCACTCCGTTTTCATCATACTTTGCTTGATACACTTTAAAAGAATCCGCATCTAATATTTGATTTTCATCCGGCGTATCAGTAACTTTTACGTCATCCAGCGTTGATTGGCTGGAGTTGACATTGATGTTCCAATCGATGTAGCTTCCATTTTGTTTGCCGCCTTTGAAAACCAGACTTCCTCCGTTCGTAACTGAAACAGAGCCCGTCAGTGTGCGGTCTGCATAACCGTCATTATAGTAGGTTGCCTTGTTTGTGTACTGATTCTGATCAATGACCTGTCCTTTGAGTGATGCCTTAAACTCAATCAGATATGGTACAGAATCGCCTGTTTTAAGGTGTACCGTCAGCGTGCGTTCATTTTTCGCAGAAGGCTCTTCGACATCATACTTGGAAGGATCAAGCGCGTCTCCTTCTGTGATCGAGCCGTTTTTATTGATCTTATAACTCTTAACGACAACGGAACCTGGCACAAATTGCTGAGGATCTGTTATGGCATCTTTGATATAAGGGTTTTTCGTCGGCTCGCCATTATAATTGACACCGATTTTCCACGTGATTTCCTTTGAAACCGCGTTGTATGAACCGTTCTTGAAACCATTGTTTGTCGTCTGATGATTCGGCGTAAAACCGCTTGATACCTTATTCGTGCGCTCAGTGCCGTTTTGATCAGTCCATGTCGACTGAGCTGTATTCTTAACGCTTTCGTTAGAATAATCGGCATTGAATGTTGTCGTATAAGTGATCTTAAATTGACTGTCTGTTTTTGCATAATCTCCGATCAATGCCAAAGTAAAGCCTTTATGATCAGGTTTTTTTGTTAACGTGTAGTCTTTGTCTTTCTGCAATGTTTTGTTGTTCGTTGTGTCTTGAAGCTTGAACGATTCATCAAGCAGAACCATTCCGCCGCTTTCAAATTGGTCATCTAAAGTCCAATTGTTCATCAAGTATTTATTTTTATTAACTGTAATCGTCCAATCAGCCGTCTTCTTCTCATAATCTACGTTTGAATATCCTTTGATGAGGTTTTGCTGAATGGCTATTCCGGAAGCCTCTTTTGAATCCCCTGTTCCGGTCACAACGCTGTTGGTGTATGTTGTCGATTTATCAATGATCACTCCGCTGTTGACCTTTGTTTGATATGTGATTTTGTAAGCGCTCGTTACGTTTTTATTAAATTTGACTTCAAATCCGCTTCCATTATCGATGAGCGTGTAGTCCTCGCCTTCCTTTAAAGGCGTGCCCGCTTGCTCGCTGCCATTCTGTCCAAAGGTAATAGGAATAACCTTCAAAGAATCTTTCACGAGATGCAAATCGCCAGTTCCAAAAGAATCTTTAATGCTGGCCTTGGATTGGTCGATCTGTTTCTCACCGTAGTTGTATGCAAGAGCCCAGCTGAATGTTTGAGATTCTCCATCATAGCCGGTCGATGATTTCGCGATCATTTTTCCATACTTGGCTGCAACAGTGGCTTCTGCAGAAATGGGTTCCAGATGATCTCCGCTGAATGCCGCCTTATTCGTCAGCGTTATATTTCCGCCTTCACTCGGCTTCGCACCATTGTCAATGTCGGTTTCGTATACAAGGCGGTAGGCTGAATCAATTGTCCCGTCAAATGTGACATTTCCTTTTGAATCAACACTGTAGCCGGAAGAAACTTCATTTCCTCTGCTGACAGAACCATCAATGTTCACATTGAGTTCATACACTTTAACTGAACGGTAGATTACGCCATCTGGAAGGCTTTCCGTGAGTTTGGCATTTTTGACTTGATCCAACTTTTTATTGACATCGACCGTCCATGTTACTTTACCAGGGTTGATGCCTTTATCCAGCACACCTGATTTATCAATGGTTTTACTCACATTGGGTTTAAAATAAACTGTTGTTTCAGGAGTATCGGCATTCACAGGAAATGGAATCTTTTGTGTTGTCGAACCCGTTATTTTTTTCTCGTTGAACTGCGTATTGATAACCAATGTGCCTTTGACATTAGAACTGTCTTTTACCTCGCCGTTAAATGTCATCACCACATGTCCGTTCGTATCAATAGAAAATGTCCCGTATGTGGTGTCTCCGGCGCCTAACGGCAGGTTCACAATGTCATTATGCATAATAAATTCTTTAGGCAAATCAAATTCATATTTATCGCCGGCATTGATCGTTTTTCCTAAATTGTCGGGAATGGCCCAATCAATTGAAATTTTCACCGGAGAATTCGTATTGGCGCGATTGCCCTTGTCATATGGCTTTCCGTTTTCGTCCGTCAACGTCACGCCAGTTAACATATTTTGCGTGATTTGTTTTTCTTCAGTTTGCAAGCTTTTGAAAGCTGATTGACTTGAGGATGACACTTTTTTTGAATCATCACTCTTAGAGACTTCGCCGCTCTTAGAGTCATCTGACGGCTGCTGTTCTTCCTCTTTTTGATCCTTGCTGACTGAAGGTGCAGGTTTGTCATCTTTCCCTTTCTGATCACCCGCAGTATCAGAAGAGTCGTTTTTTGGCTCTTCCGCCTCGGCATCTGGTGTCTCCTCTTTCTTAACAGGAATGATCACCTGCTGGGTTTTGCCTCCCCCTAGCTGAAAAAGGGCTGCTGCTGTATGTTCATCTTCTTTTACATCTGCAGTAAACTTAGCTGGCAGTGTAATGGTCCCCTTGGCATCAAGAGAATCCGCGGATGCAGTTGTTAATTTTACTGTCATGGTGCTGCTGCCCGCCGGCACTTGATAGCTGCCGATGACCTGATCAGCAGATTTGATCTCACCTTCTGCACCTTTATCAAATGTAAAGCTTTTAGGTATCTCCACATTGATATCCTGTTCGCTATCTGCTTTTTTGTCTTTTTTCAATGACCATTCATATGTCAGTGTCACTTCGTCCCCCGGTGTTAGTGCCGGTTCGTTTCCTTTTGATCCGTCAACAATCTGGCCCTTGGCGTCCTTAACTGTTACCGAATCGAAGAATTGGCTGTCACTTGACGTTACGTCCACAGCCTGTGCTGTAAGAGTATAGCTGGCGATCTGGCTGAAGAAGAAAAAGATGGCAAGGCTTATGATCATGACGATCCGCCCGCTTTTTTTCAGCCCTAAGGGAAAACTCCTCGTTCTCAACTTTTCATTCCTCCCTTTCTTATCTATCTTTCACTTGCCGATTGATCCGCGAGACCATAACATCATGTCTCATCCCCCAAAAAGAACTGCTAATACCGAATGAGTTTCAAAACTAAGATTTGCCATCCGAACCAAACTACATTGTATGAAATGGAACTATACAATTTCTGTACAACTTAGAAATCATGTATGATTGAAGTGAATTGGAGAAAGTTGAAGTTTCACCCAGGAGACACATATGGCGAGGGCCTTCCCTTTAAGTGCACAAAAAAACCAGTGTGCATCGAAAGGCAATCGACACATACTGGTTTGGAGTTCTTTAATTAATTTGATCCTTCATTTGTTTGTAACGCTGATATTCTTTTATCGCCTCTTCTACCTTCCCGTTTTTGTTGAATAGCTGCAGCTTGTATTGCATAATTTTATGATCGCATGGCTCAATTTTCTCGGCTTGCAGGCAAATGTCCATCGCTTGATGATCGCTCATTTCATGAATATGATAATCGATCAGTTCATAGGCCTTTCCAAGCCAAAGCTGGGAAAGACGCGTCTTTTCCGGTTCTGCCCAAAGATAACCGTGCTCCATTAGGTAATGATTTTGATAGGACATGAAAATATCCATGTGCAGATGTAATGTAGCCGTATTGAGCGGCGGCGCCCCTTTTAGTGATTTTTCCCATTCGACAACATCGATTTTTGCGCCTGAAAGCCGAAGAATATATCCAGTATCAGTCTTCTCGATAGTTTGGCTGAAAGGGATCTGGCTGAATAATTTTCGTATTTGGTAAATAGTGGAGTAAAGTTGGGTGCTTGCTTTTGAAACATCGTAATGAGGCCAAAAAAGATCGATTAGCATTTCTTTACTGACCACATGGCCTTGATTGTGAAGCAAAAATAAGTATATTTCACGTGCTTTCGACGTTCTCCACTTGACTGGAATGCTTGTTTTGACATCCTTTAAGGTTTGATGAAACTGCAAGCTCCCAAAGCATTGGATGGAAAAATGCGCCTCGTTATTTTCTGCATTTTGTCTGAGCATATGATTCGTTTTGATTCGTTCAACAGTTGTCTCAAGCCGCTTGTATATGACAGGCTTCAGCAAATAATCAATGGCATTCAGCTCAAACGCTTTGATAGCAAACTCATTATAAGCCGTGATGAAAACGACTTGGATGTTTTCATTCATCGATTGAATCGCCTCAGCAAGCTCAATGCCGTTTACCCCCGGCATTTCAATATCAAGAAACACCGCATCTACAGCAGGAGTCTCAGGATGCTCTAAGGCTTCAACCGGATCTTGATACGCCATAATAGATTGAAAGGCGTTTGTTCGTTCAAGCATTTTCTTAAAATGAAGCAATGCCAAGTGCTCATCATCAACAATTAACGCTTTCACAAAACATCCCACCCTATATGTAAAATCGAGATATCAGTAAATAACTTCTATTATATCATGACAAATAACCCCTTTATCTGGATTCTTTTTCTTTCTATTGTAGTTTTTGAAATTTTGCACTTACAATATTTATAAAAAGGTAGGAATTTAGAATGGGCCTGCTTGAATAAAGGAGCTATAATATGAAAGAAAAATTCATCTTTACTTCGATTATTTTCGGTTACGCTGCATTCTTTATGGGTTTCATAGCCATTGACCATTTTTCCGGATCAACGCTTCCTGCGGCAAGGCATGGGATCATGAACCTGGAGAAGTGGGATTTTCAGAAGGATGGGAATGTACAGCTGAACGGAAAATGGACATTGTATCCAAATCAGATTCTGTCACCAAAAGAGATCGCCTCAGCAAAAGGAAAAGGTCCCTTATTCGTTGATGTCCCCAGCAATGTAAAACTGACCAAGCAGGGTATCAATGTGGATTATGGAACGTACAAGCTGACCATCAGATCAAAGCAAGACAATCAGGTTTTTGGGATCAGCACGTCGTTTATTTACAGTGCCAATCGCATCTATTTTAATGGACAATTCATTGGCCAAAGCGGCAACCCTTCAAATAAACCTGATTTTGCGGCACAAAACCGCCCATATACGAGCTTTTTTACGCTTCACAAGGGTGACAATGAACTTATCGTACAATTTTCGAACTTCGGAAAAACGCCGGGATGGGGAATCGCAAAGCCAATTACTTTTGGCATCCAGGAGCAAATAGTGCGGGAAAACAAAATTTCCTTTCTTAATGATACAATCATGATTACAGCTTTTTTCATTACCGGATTATATTTTCTAGGCTTTTTCCTGCAAAGAAAAAAAGATAAACATTTGTTGTTTTTTTCTGTTATGTGTCTTCTGTTTTCGTTCATTATTCTGATGATCGGAAAAGAGCGGATTATATTTCTCCTCTATCCGTCAATTTCATTTTCACTGCTAAATTCATTGAGGGCAATCTCTACAGTGCTCGTCAGCATTGCGGTATTTCTCTATCTCTTTTTTGCTTACAGAGAGATTGTTTCAAAGCGTTTTATTCGCATTGCCACTGTTTCTTCCGGGCTGGTCTTAGTCACAGATTTTTTAACCGTGGGTTTTATCGGCCATACCTCGTACATCTTACATTCTGTGCTAGCCGTCTCGACTCTGGTTTATATTACATATATTTTTACGATTGCTGCGATCCGCAAAATGGAAGGAAGTCTGTATCTTACTATTGCATCTATATCAATGAGTGCTTTTGTCATTTTAACCACCATTTCTGCTTACAGCGGCAAAACGGCTTTTTCCTTTAATTCGATTTATTCACTGCCAACAGTTATCGCTTTACTGGCGATCGTTCTGCTGATGGCGCAGCAATTTGCCGGAGCATTCCGTGAAAATGAAGTGCTGTCGTGGAAATTGCTCAGAAGTGACCGGCTAAAGGATGAATTTATTGCCAAAACATCACATGAATTCAAAACACCGCTGAACAGCATCATTAATATATGCCAGACCCTGCTGGCCGGCAAAGGAAAAAGAACGATAGAAGAAGAGAAAGAAAATATGCAGCTCGTCATCCGCATGGGCTACAGGCTGTCCAATCTGGTAAATGACATCTTGGATTTAGAAAAAATAAAGCAAGGCATGCTTCAAATCCACCCGGTTCCTGTTGATATTTATACTTTAGTTTGTTCGGAAATGAATTTCTACAATCTTTTATCGAGACATAAAAACTTGAATATGATGAACCATATCCCTGACGATCTTCCTTTAGTGCTCGCAGATGAAAACCGCTTCCGCCAAATATTAACCAATTTAGTAGACAATGCAATCAAATATACAAAAGAGGGCCAAATCACACTTTCTGCTTCAAGACTGAACGACAACATGATCAAAGTGACAGTAGCGGATACAGGAAGCGGCATTTCAGAAGCCGATCGCCAAACCATCTTTGAGTCTTTTCAGCAAGCCGAAACGAATAAAGACGATGGTGCCGGTCTTGGCCTCAGCATTGTCAAACAGCTGGTTCAGCTCCATAACGGAGACATTTGGGTCGAATCGGAAGAAGGAAAAGGTTCGGCATTCCATTTCACCTTGCCGATCGCCCAAAATGAACCTGTATCTGAAACAAAAAAACGCCTTCCTGAATTACAATCCGAGAGAGATCTATCAGATATCTCATTTAGCACGCCTTATTACTCTGAGCATATTGACGCTCCAACCATCCTGATTGTCGATGATAACATTGACAGTTTAAAAATTTTGAGCGATATGCTTGAAGGTGTGCCCTACAATGTGATTGCTGTGAAGAACGGAAAGGAAGCATTAGAAATCATCTCTTGCACGAAGCTTGATTTGGTTATTTTGGACTTGATGATGCCGGATATGACTGGTTTTGAAGTCTGTATGAAAATTCGCGAACGATTCAGCATGGTTGATCTTCCGGTTCTGATCATTACAGCTGCCATTATCGGCCATGACAAATACAAGGCTTTTCATGCCGGAGCGAATGACATTTTGCAAAAACCTTATCATTACTCTGAATTTATGGCGCGTATTCAAAACCTGATCATGATGAAACATACAGCAAATCAAGCCACTAGAATGGAAATGGCATTTCTCCAATCGCAAATCAAGCCTCATTTTCTTTATAATGTATTAAACACGATTATTTCTCTCACTCATTTGGATATTGAAAAGGCCCGGGAGGTAACAGAGGAATTTACTAACTATTTAAGAATGAGTTTTGACTTTCAAAATACATCAGCCATCAGTTCCTTCAGACATGAGCTTTCGATTATCAATTCCTATCTTTCTATAGAAAAGACGCGATTCGGTAATCGGCTTGAGGTTCTTTTCGATATAGATGAAGACATTGACTTTATCCTTCCGCCTTTAATGATTCAGCCCTTGGTGGAAAATGCCGTTCTTCACGGTGTCAGCAAGAAAAGAGGCGGAGGATGGATCAAACTGACAGCTAAAAAACAATGCAAAAATGAGTATTACATCAAAGTAGAGGATAACGGTGCCGGGATAACTCCGGAAAAACAAATAGATCTCTTATCAACGGATTTTAATCGCAGCGTCGGATTGAAAAATATCAATCAGCGGCTGAAACATTTTTGCGGCAGCGAGTTGATGATCAGCAGCACTCCGGATGCAGGCACCTCTGTCTCAATGCTCATTCATCTCGCTGAAACAACGGAAAGCCCCGCGGGACTGAAGGACATAGAACGAACTTAAACGAAAATTGAGATAAAAAAAGACGCCGTTTCTAACGGCATCTTTTTTATTCCGGCGACTTTGCTTGCTGCTTCAGCAGGTCTCTGATTTCTTTCAGCAGCTCCTCCTGCGCATCCACCGCTTCCTCCGCAGCCTCTTCTTCTGCTGCTTCTTTTTTGCGCCTTAACCCATTCAAAGTCCGAATGACGATAAAAATGGAGAACGATATAATTAAGAAGTTCACAATCGTCTGTATAAAGCTTCCATACTTCACTACAGCATCGCCAAACGTAAACGACAGGCCTGAAAAGTCAAGCCCTCCCAGCAGCAAACCGACCAAAGGCATAATGATATCATTTACTAGAGATGTGACGATCTTTCCGAAAGCGCCGCCTATCACTACACCAATCGCAAGGTCTACGATATTCCCCCGCATGGCAAAGGCTTTAAATTCATTCCACATACAATCACCTGCTTTTCTATATTTGTAAAGAAAAAAAGACAAATGTGCCGCTGGCCATCTGCCTTTTTTCAATTATTCTCCGAGGGCAAAAGTCAGTTCTACTTCGCAAACGACTTCGCCATCAACTGTGGCAACGCCTTTTCCGCGCCCGATTGTACCGCGGGCACGAATGATTTCAACCTCAAGGTGAAGCTGGTCACCAGGCTTGACTTGTTTTTTAAAGCGGCAGTTATCAATGCCTGCAAAAAAAGCCAGTCTGCCGCGGTTTTCTTCTTTAATCAACATCGCAACAGCTCCGACTTGAGCGAGTGCTTCTACGATTAATACGCCGGGCATAACTGGGTACTGAGGAAAATGTCCGTTAAAGAACTCTTCATTAGCGGTTACATTTTTATAGCCTTTTGCCCGTTTGCCCTCTTCAACTTCCGTAATCCGATCCACAAGCAAAAACGGATAACGGTGAGGAATAATTTCTTTAATTTGCTGAGTATCAAGCATTGTCTTGACATCTCCTTCATCTGCATTAGTATGTATAGCAATCATCAAAGATCCAATCTGTACATTTGAAAAGTATATTATGAATTAATCTCTTTTTCAACCGCGCTAAAATGTAACCAACTGTCAATGAGAGCCGTCAAAAGTTATGATATGATAATTATAGATTTTACCAATAGCAAAGAGGTAGGAAAATGATTTCGAAGTTTATTGAAAAAAGAATGCTAAACATGTTAGACGAGTGGTATTCCGCAATGAGCAAACGCAAAATGAATCACGTTTGCACACTGAAAGAGAAAATTGACCAGCACCTTCCGAAGATCAAAAAGAACACAAAACTTTGGATGCGTTATCAATTGTTTCAGGCCCGCCATCAGCTGCTTTTTGAAAACCAGAACGGACTCGATTCATTGTTCGATGACCTATATGGCCTGGAAGACAAAATGGATGATGAATTGAAATATTATCTGTATTTTTTCTCTGGGTTATATGAGATGGTAAAAACAGCTCCGAAACATGCAGTACATCATTTTAAAAAAGCTGAACAGTACCTGGCCGCCATTCAAAATACGTTTGAAGCCGCTGATTTATATTATCAAACCGCCGGCGCCTATTACTTGATGAAATCACCGCCGCTTTCCATCCAATACGTCAAAAAAGCATTACACATCTATTTGCACCAATTCGGCTATATCAAAAAGGTAATCACCTGTAAACTTTTGCTCGCCGTGAATTATATTGATCAAGAACGCTATGAAAAAGCTGAACAGCTTTTCAAAGAAATCATTAAGAAAACCCAGCAACTACATGACGAAAACCTGCTATGCCACGCTTATTATAACCTTGGCTTTTTAAAAGCGACCGAGAAAAAAGACCAGGAAGCGCTTCTTTACTTTAGAAAAGTATTAAAGAATCAAGAATTTGAAATGAATTCACCAGTCTCATATCTTCATTGTGTGTACGAGTCTGTCAGAGCGCTTTTTAAAACAGGGAACATCACAGAAGCTAAAGCCGTCCTTCAAAAAGGAAAAGAATTATCTGAAAAGGTAGACATTCAAACCATTTATTTAAAATTAAAAACGCTTGAAGCCCTCTACACATCAGCCGAAGACCCTTATGAGCAGTTGCTCGAATATGTGCTTGAATTAGAAAAAATCGAGGCGTGGGTGGATTTAGAAGTGCTGTTAGAAGATATTACGGAATACTACAAAAAAAAGGACGATTTCGAAAAAGCCGCTTTTTTTATCATGCGCGGCTGATTGAAAAACGCCCATTTTCTTATTATCTGACTGAATTGATTAAACCGAGCATTTGATCTCCCATTGTGATCGTTCTGCTGTTCAGCTGATATGAACGCTGGGACGTGATCAAATCTGTCATTTGTTCTGAAATATCGACATTGGACATCTCAAGTGAGCCCTGCTGCATGCCGATGTTTTGTCTCTTAGCGCCGTTCAGCTCTTCAAAAGCTGCCGCATTATCAATAGAGAAAAGGTTATTCCCTTCCGATTTCAGCTCTTGAGGGTTATTCACTTGGACAACTCCAAGGTTAAACCGCTGAACCGCATTTCCATTAGAGGCGGTTAAGGTGCCGTTCTTATTGATGGTGATATTCTTCATTGAGCTGTCGATGTTCACTGTATTGCCGTTCTCATCAAGTACGGGATACCCATTTCCAGTGACGAGCTGCAGCTGGTTGGCATTCGCAGCGGACGGCGTTACATACAGCGCCCCGTCTCTCGTATACTGGCGGTTTCCATTTACATTTACCTGAAGATACTGGTATGGAGACGTAAATGCGATGTCCAGATCGCGATCCGTCTTCTGAATGCTCCCTTGATCAGAGACCAGGCGTGAATTCATCATCGCTCCGACGCCAAGGCGCAAGCCGGGCGGCGTTTTTCGGGCTTTTGCCACTTCCTCGTTTTTTTCATCAACCTGATCGAATTGCTGTCTGACAAGCTCAGAAAAATTCGTATCTTTTGCCTTATAGCCGGTTGTGTTGCTGTTTGAAAGGTTGCTGCTGATTGTGTCAATCTGCTGCTGCAGCTGGTTTAAGGTTGTTGATGCCGTTAGCATTGACCTGAGCATAGTTGATGTCCCCCGTTTTTTTCTTCCGTTATCTTAAATTTTTCCAATTTCATTTGCTGCTTTATCCATACTTTTATCGTAAGCCTGAATAACCTTCTGATTCGCCTCAAACGATCTGTACGCTTCAGTCATTTCTGTATAGGCGCTTGTCACATCCACGTTTGAAAGCTCTGAGACGCCTTGTTTTAATGAATAGGATACCTGATTATTTCCGGCTGCGCTTGGCAGATCATTACCGTCCGCCGTGCTGTACAAATCATTTCCGTCCCGTTTGAGATTGCGGACATCTTCCGCCATTCTGACATCAATCTGGCCGGCTGTGCGTCCGTTCGTTGTAACAGTACCGTTTTCAGACACAGTGAAATTCTCATTATCAACAGTGATTGGCTGGCGATCCGTCGATAAAATAGGGCGTCCGTTGATCGTCAGCTGGTTGTTCTCATTTAGTGAAAATGTGCTGCTTTTTGAATAACGGATTCCATCCGCTGTTTGAACCGGATAAAAAAGAGCCGCGTTTTCATTGGTTTCCGCATTCATCGGAACTTGATTTTCGATCAATGCAATGTCTGTAGGCTGTTCTGTAGACTTCAGGCTCCCCTGTGTAAAGAGAGGCTTGAGCTCCTGCATATACACTCCGGTATTCACGGAACCGATTTCCGTCCTCGATGTCCCAGCCGGAGATTTTGATTCTATTCTGCTGAGCAGCATCTCAGGGAACGCGCGCATAGAGCCTTGATCAGCTTTATATCCTGATGTATTTGCGTTAGCAATATTATTTGAAAGCATTTCCGTTCTTCGCTGCTGGGCAATCATTGCGGATGTTGCTGTATATAATCCTTTTAACAAATTTCCCACCTCTAAAAATGGCATTTTTTCCAGTTGTCATATAGGAACGTTCGTTCTATAATAAAAACTCAGTATTTTATCCTATTATCGTCATTTAACATCTTTTCGTGAAGGCTTTTTCATAAAAAAACCTCATTCTTTTTCAGAATGAGGTTTGTGAAATCAGCTTAGTTTGCGTTTAGGAAGCTTGTCCATATTATCAAGCATGACACCTGTGCCGATGGCTACGCAATCCATAGGATTTTCAGCAACGAGGACCGGTACCTTAAGCTCTTCGGCAAGCAGCTGGTCAAGGCCGTTTAAGAGTGCGCCTCCGCCGGTAATAATAACGCCGCGGTCAATAATATCAGCAGAAAGTTCAGGCGGTGTTCTTTCGAGCACTTGTTTCGCAGCCTGAACAATAACAGCGACAGATTCACGAAGGGCTTCTTCAACTTCTTTACTGTTTACTGTAATTGTTCTTGGAAGACCGGAAACCATGTCCCGTCCGCGAATGGAAATTTCCTCGTGACGTGCGTCTGGGAAAACAGTTGCGACTTTAATCTTAATATCCTCCGCAGTACGTTCGCCGATCAGCAGCTTGTACTCGCGTTTGATATAATTTAAGATTTCCATGTCAAACTTGTCCCCAGCCATTTTAATAGAAGAGGAGGTGACAATATCGCCCATTGAAATAACCGCGATATCCGTCGTCCCGCCTCCGATGTCTACAACCATGTTACCGCTTGGCTGGAATATTTCCATACCCGCGCCGATAGCGGCAACTTTAGGTTCTTCTTCAAGGTACACATGTTTCCCGCCGCTTTTTTCTGCAGCTTCTTTGATTGCTTTTTGCTCAACGGATGTAATATTCGTCGGGCAGCAAATGAGCATGCGCGGCTTTGAGAACAGGCCTTTTACATTCAGCTTGTTAATAAAATGTTTCAGCATTGCTTCTGTTACTTCAAAGTCAGCAATAACTCCGTCTTTCAGCGGGCGAATCGCAACAATATTCCCAGGTGTACGTCCAACCATTCGTCTTGCCTCTTCGCCAACCGCCAGCACTTTGCCGCTGTTTTTATCAAGTGCAACAACGGAAGGTTCATTCAGAACAATTCCTTTACCTTTAACATGGATCAGTACATTTGCAGTACCGAGGTCAATACCAATATCCCTTGCAAACATCTATTTATATCCTCCTTGAAAATCTGTTTCACAGTAAATATCCACATTGTGCCCTAATTATATATATTATCATAAAATATAGAAAAAAAGTTGGAAGCACAATAAGTTCTTTACAATTTTTTGCGGATGTTTTATGAACGATTTCAAGAAGGCAATGCCAGGTGATTACGATTGCTGAACAGGCTCTCCTTCGAGAATTTCATCTTTTTTATATTTGAGCTTTGTCGCTTCTCCTCCTCTTAAATGCCTGATGGATTTATGATAATCGAGTATTTCTTTCACTTCGTTTGCCAAGTCGGGGTTAATTTCAGGCAGACGCTCTGTTAAATCCTTGTGTACTGTACTTTTGGAAACACCAAATTCCTTCGCAATGACACGAACGGTTTTCTTTGTCTCCACGATGTACTTCCCTATCTTGATTGTTCGCTCTTTGATGTAATCGTGCACACCACTCGACCTCCCTAAAATGGATGTGAGAAGTGTGAAATGAGATCCGTATTCTGTAAAGAGTCGTTCATTATGCCGCTTCTTCGTTGTATGGTTTTAAAAGTAAGTTTGTGAAATATGCCCACGATCCCTCACCTCAAACACTCTCTTTGTTAGGTTTGTAACAGTGTATTAGCATTCTTTTGGGAATATGCTAAAAACTCAATAAGGACAAGGGGTGAAACGAACTTTTTCAGATTCAGCGAACTATTTCGCGTCACTAAATTTTCATCTTTACAACTATTGATCCCTCCTGTAAAATGAAATAAGCAATTAGTTACTTAGGTAAGTTTTTTAGAAGGAGACCGACATGTCCTACGTCAACAGACACCTCATTCATCAAATCAACCAAAGCGCCCGCCTGATTGCCAAGAAAGCCAATGAACAGCTAGAGCCATTCGGCCTTTATTCATCTCAATGGTCAGTTTTATATTGTTTGCGTACGATCGGACCAATGACTCAAAAAGAGATTTGGTCCTATTTAAATGTGGAAGCGCCGACTGTGACTCGGACGATCAAACGCCTGGAGGAGAACGGCTGGGTTCAGAGACGGCAAGGTGAAGACAAACGGGAAAAACTTGTTGTCCTCACAAAAGAAGCCGAGAAAAAATACGAAGAAATCAATGTGAAAATGCTGAAATTCGAGGAAGAGCTGCTTGCTGATTTCCGGGATGAAGACAAAGAAGCTTTTTCTCATTTATTCCGCATGTTTTTACAACAATGAAAATAAGGAAGTGACATACATTTGAAAAAAGCGGATGCGATATGGACCAAGGATTTTATTATGGTCCTGCTTGTCAATTTATTTGTGTTTGTGTTCTTTTATACATTTTTAACTGTATTGCCGATCTATACACTGCAAGAGCTTGGCGGCACAGAATCACAAGGCGGGCTTTTAATCAGCCTGTTCCTTCTGTCTGCGATCATTACACGGCCTTTCTCCGGAGCCATCGTTGAGCGTTTCGGGAAGAAAAGAATGGCGATTGTATCAATGGCGCTCTTCGCCCTATCATCTTTTCTGTATATGCCGATTCATAACTTTTCCCTGCTGCTCGGATTGCGGTTCTTCCAAGGGATTTGGTTCAGCATTTTAACGACTGTTACAGGTGCAATTGCCGCTGATATTATTCCAGCCAAACGGCGCGGTGAAGGGCTTGGATACTTTGCCATGTCTATGAACCTCGCTATGGCGATCGGGCCTTTCCTTGGCCTGAATTTGATGAGAGTGGTAAGCTTTCCTGTATTCTTTACAGCCTTTGCGCTGTTTATGGTTGCGGGCTTACTTGTTTCGTTCTTGATAAAAGTGCCGCAAAGTAAGGACAGCGGCACGACTGTATTCCGTTTTGCGTTCTCGGATATGTTTGAAAAGGGCGCACTCAAAATTGCGACGGTCGGTTTGTTTATTTCTTTCTGTTATTCAACAGTCACATCATATCTGTCTGTATTCGCCAAATCAGTTGACCTTTCGGATATCAGCGGATATTTCTTTGTTTGCTTTGCGGTGACAATGATGATTGCACGCCCGTTCACAGGGAAATTGTTCGACAAAGTCGGACCGGGCATTGTCATTTACCCATCAATCCTGATTTTCTCTGTTGGACTATGCATGCTGTCCTTTACACATAGCGGCTTAATGCTTCTGCTTTCAGGGGCGGTTATCGGTCTTGGCTACGGATCAATCGTTCCTTGCATGCAAACATTGGCGATTCAGAAATCTCCGGCTCACCGCTCCGGTTTTGCAACGGCAACGTTCTTTACCTTCTTTGACAGCGGAATTGCTGTAGGATCGTATGTATTCGGATTGTTTGTAGCATCTGCCGGCTTCTCTGCCATTTATTTAACAGCGGGGCTGTTCGTTTTAATTGCTCTGCTTCTCTATACGTGGAGCCAGAAAAAACCTGCAGAGGCTGAAGGAAAAGTGTCTATTGCAGAATAAATTTCAGGCTGCCGGGAAATCCCGGCAGTCTTTTTTACATATAAAAAACGGCGCTCTCTAAGAGAACGCCGCTTATAGCAATTATTCAATGACAGGCCGCGCAGGTGAATCAGGATCTAGCGTAAAGTCATACGACTGTTCATCACGAAACATCGGATCGGCATAAATGGATTGCTGATCGTTTTTTGTTGCTTTTCGATACGACGAAAATGAATCATATTCTTTCTTTTTCCACATCCATATGCCGTCTTGATCCGCTTCCTTGTGGTACACGTTATGATTGACCGTATTTCCTTCATTTTCTGTAAAATCGTTTCCGATAAATAATCTGGAATCACCAGCCGTCAATATATTCTTTTCAATTGTGTTGTTTTTCGTATCGTACTGCAGCAGCAGCTGTCCGCCATACAGTCCCTTTGTGTCATTCCGGTACATAATATTACGGGCAATCAGAGAATTGCTGGTGCCGCCCCGCTTTTTGTCATATCCTCCGATTGAAATACCGGTGTACGCATTGTTGTACACTTTGTTGTCTGTGATCTGAATGGCATTTGCATACTTTCCTTTGTGTTCAGACGTTGCTTCAATCCCAATATCGTTATCGTAAACTGTGTTGTTCTTAATGTCGATATCGTGTCCTCCATCGACATAAATCCCGCCCGCTGAGTATTCATCTCCATAAGCAGGATTGCCGTAAGTCGAGTTTTGATAAACTGTATTGTTTTCTACGACTCCGTTTCGCACGTAATCGTTTTTATCCGCGGTTCCCTCATAACCAATTAGATCAATCCCGATGTTATTATTGTTGCGGACCACATTGCCTGCAACTGTGAAGCCGTCGATATTACCGTTCAGCACAACTGCTTCACTCGCTCCAAGCGTCAGTTTCTCAACTGTATTGTCCTCGATTCGGATGTCTTTCATGCTGCCAGTCCCATAAACTGCGATTCCGTGAGCATTTCCTTCATCCGCAGTTGTCTTAATACCCCGGATGTGATTATCCTTAATGGCGATATGACTGCTGGACCCTGATACATAAATCCCTATAGCAGTTGCTTCCTCAGATGAAACAGAAAGATCTTGAATTGTTAAACCGCTGATGGCAATGTCATGTTTATCGTGAATACGAATAAGCGGTGTTTCATATTCAGCGTCCGTAACGGATTCACCGCTAATCACGACGTTTTCATTTTCATAGTTTCGGAACGTGATAGACTTTCCGTCCGTACCGCTGTGCTTTACATCAAGGGTCTCATGATACGTGCCCTCCCGAATCATGACAGTTGTGCCGGCAGCAGCCTTCTCAGATGCGTGTGCCAATGTACGAAACGGCTTTTCTTTTGTTCCTTCATTTTGATCACTGCCATTTGGCGAAACATACAGATAATCCCCAGATCCTTCCTCATTCGCTTTTGTCTTATCATAAACGAAAGCGAGGATGACAGACGTTAAAACACCCGCCAAAAGAATAAAATACCATTTTCTCATTTTCGATTCCCATTTCGTTTTAGAATAGATTTCTAAAACCATTATAAATGCTCTATTTATGGAAAACCATTCAAAAATATGAAAATATACCGTCTAAATAGATCTTATTCAGCCTGGCTGACCTGCGCATGTTCAACCGTTTCAATTGCCAATGATGCAGGCGGGTGAACACGCATCAGAACAATGTAGAAAAGAAAGGAGATTAGCACACCTACAAACCAAGAAATATCGTATAAGCTTTTCAATACAGGAACATACATGCCAATCAGCGAAATCAGCGCTCCTAACATTGTGGCTGCAAACGCACGGTAATTGTAGCCCTTCCAATACACATACCGTCCTGTTTCGGAATACAGGTCATCTACCGAGAGCTCACGCTTGCGAATGATAAAATAGTCGGCCATCATCACGCCTGCCACCGGTCCAAGCATGCCGCCTATTAAGCCAAGAAACGCATACACGCTTGTCGCGCTCTCCATCAGCTTCCACGGAACCGTAAATAAAGCGAGCAACGCTGTGATAAAGCTGCCACGTTTGAAATTGATATATTTCGGCAGGGCATTCGCTATATCATAAGCGGGCGATACGATGTTAGCCGCGACATTTACAGAGATCGTGGCGATGCAGAGCGTGATCACGGACAAGACGATGACATAAGGGTTATCAAACCGCGCCAAAATATCGACAACATCCCAAATCGGCTCTCCGAACGCGACCTGCGAGCCGGAGGTCACCGTAATACTTGCGAATGCGAAAAGCGCAAATGTTCCCGGTAAACCGTAAAATTGTCCTTTGATTTGCTCTTTTTGTGTTTCAGCAAACCGTGTAAAATCAGGTATATTTAAGATCAATGTCGCCCAGATGCCGATGATGCCAGTAACTCCGGCAGCAAACGGCCAGAATGTTTCTGAAAACGTATGAAACTTTCCTGGTTGAGAGTATATCGGGCCCAATCCTCCGGCAATATCAACGGCCCACCATACCATGCCGCCAAATACCAGATACACTAAAGGCCCTGCCCACACCTCAAAACGTTTAATCGACTCCATGCCGTGATGCAATACGAGTAAATGAATGGCCCAAAAGAATACAAAGGAAAGCAAACCAGATAAGTGAATGCCGAGAATGTTCCACTCGCCGCCAATTTCTCCCCAGCCCGGCCACATATTCAAAAGCAAAATGTTCAGTGCCGTGCTACCCGCAAAGGTCTGGATGCCAAGCCACATGATAGCTGTAAACGCCCTTAGAAGCGCGGGGATATTCGCGCCGTATATCCCGTAAGAAGCCCGAATGATCACTGGAAACGGCAGCCCGTATTTTGTCCCCGCATGGCCGTTTAAGGCAAGAGCGCCAAATAGGATAAGTGATGCCGTAATAATGATCGCCAGCACCTGCCAAGGCGAAAGGCCGATCGCAATTAATCCTCCCACCGTCGCGTAGGTCGGTATGTTATGTATACATCCCATCCAAATGGAGGCAAAGTTCAGTGCTTTCCACGTCCGTTTTTCCTGTCCCAAAGGCACCAGATCTTCATTGCTCAGCCTGTTGGATTGCTGCTGACTCTCTTTTAATTTCATAGCCGGCTCCCCTTTCCACATTGTCTATATGTCATCACGTTATGTTTTTTGACATTAGATGTCACTTAATATAACTGAAGAGTCAGACAATAACACTGGCTATGATATACAATTTTCCCGTTTGTATTTGAACAGCTTAAACAAGAAAAAGAGACAGACCTCTGAGCCCGTCTCTTTCTTAAGATGCAGTTTTCATTAATGCAGCAAATCTCACAGCCATTAACAGGCTTGCTCCTCCCGTGATAATCATAATGATTCCCATCATATCAAAATGGGCGGCCGTGATTTCTTTACCAAAAAGAACGCCAAGGATCACCGAAGACAAAATCGATCCTAGGTAACGGCAGGTTTGAAACAGGCCTGAAGTCGTTCCTACCATGTTGGAAGGACTCGTTTTCAGCATCGCTGCCTGAAGCGCGACATTGCCCAGTCCGTAGCCTATACCCAAGAGCGACAGAATGAGCCCTTTCCCGATGGTCTGGACATTGATAAAAAAGATGGTTAAGAGCACGGCTCCAGCCGTCATCAAAAGTGCTCCCGCAAAGATCGGCTTGACGACACCAGATCGGTCGATCCATTTGCCAGTTAGAGGTGACACAACGATGCTCATTCCAGACATAAACAGCATAAACAGGCCGCTCGTTTGAACAGAAAGATGCATTTCATCCTGAAAGTAACTTGGCAGACCAAAAAATAAACAATAGAAGAAAACATTCAATAAAATAAACTGAACATACACGGCTGACAGGTTACGTTGTGTTTTAAACAGACGGACATCAATAAACGGCTTATCCGTTTTCAGCTCGCGCCAGACAAACGCACAGAGCAGAAGCAAGCCAAGCACACCTTCAACCGCATGCGGCGACGTGCTGAACGACAGCAAAAAGGATAGAAGGAAAATGATTCCCCCGGCAAATAAAACAATTCCAAGAATGTCGAGATGCTGAATAATGGTTTTGATTCCTGCCCCTTTTTTCTGATCTTTCGGGAACATATACAGGCCCAATAAGAAGCTGAGGATAATAAACGGCAAATTAACGATAAAGATCGCCGGCCAGCCTCCCCATACAATCAAAAACCCGCCGACTGTCGGCCCCAGCGCCGTCATGGCGGACGCAAAAATAGAGAGTACAGCCAAGGCTGAAGCTTGGCGCTCATGAATATGATTCCGAATCAAGCCGACACCTGACGGATAAATCGCACTGCTCCCCACCGATTGAAACAGCCGCATGACCAATAATGTCATAAACGTCGGCGCAAACGGCGCCCCGATGGCAGAAACCGCAACAAGAATAAGCCCGAATAAAAACAAGCGTTTCCGCCCAATCAAATCACCGAGCTTTCCCGTTACGGGCTGCGCTACGGCACTCGCCAAGTAAAACGAGGAAATCAGCCAGGAAACCGTTGTAAACGAGAGGTGAAACTCATGCTGGATGCTATGGAGCGCAAGAGAGATCATAGACGAGTTCAGCGGATTCAGCATTGTTCCCGAAGCCACCGCTGTTAAAAAAACAGCCCGGCTTTTTTTCGATAACATCATTTCACTTGTTCCAGAAACTCTTCCGTTGTCCGCGATTTACCGATTCTCGGGAAAATAAAGCGCAGTGTGGCTTCATGCTCTTCATCGCTAAATGTGGACATGGCATCTGTAATAAAAATCTGCTGATAGCCAAGCTGAAATGCCTCCCGTGCTGTGCTTTCCACCCCGATATTCGTTGCGATGCCGCACAATACAATCGTATCAATGCCGCGACGTCTCAGCTGCAAGTCTAAATCTGTGCCAAAAAAAGCACCCCATTGCCGTTTTGTCACAGTATAATCGCCATCCTGCACACCGATTTCCGGAACAAATTCGGCCCAGTCCGCCGGCATTTCCCCTGAACCTCCCTGCGCAGGCTCATCCGTTTGCGGCTTCAGGGCGTCCGCTCCATCATGAAAGGCTACATTTACAAAGCTGATGAACCCGTTATGTTTCCGAAATTCATCTACGAGCTTTTTCGCGTTCGGGACAACCTGGCCGCTTTGATCAATCGGCACAATCCCCTTTTGTAAATCAATGATAACCAGTGCTGTTTTTTGAAAATCAATGTTGAGTGTATTCATCATACGTCTCCTCCTGATACTGTTAGTGTTTCTCACATTGCATATTTTACTCTTCACACTGCCTAAGTTCTTTTATGATGCTTGTGAAATTCTCAGAAGGAGCGTTTTCTCATGATTTTTCTTTTATGTAGTAGTAACAGGTTGTGCATACGAACAAACCGGCAAGCACAGTAATCATAAGGGGCGTCATCGCTTCATCACCTGCCTGCTGTCTATCGGTTCCTGCCTGAAAATGCCCATGAATTTGCGGCGGTCCATCCAAAGCAGGATAAGACACATAACCATTAATATCGTGCTAAGATCCTGCACGCCAATATCAAAACAATAGTTAATCAAGACGATGTTCACAATAATGGGCATAAAAATAACCGCCCCTAATGCAGCCGTTCGCGGAATTAGTAATAAAACAGCTGCCAGGATTTCACCAAAACCTATAAACAGTTCATAGACATGAGAATAACCGAAAAATGTCCACGCGATCGTAAACCCCTTCCCGGCAGCCGCCTCGATTTCAGGCGTCACCTCGCCAAACTGGCCAATCACCACTTTCGCCAGACCGTACACGAAAAAATTAAAGGCTAAAAACAATCGGAACGTCGCGGGAATCGACTTGCGTACCGCTTTCCTCAGCCTGCCGCCTTTATTCATCATACATCCCCCTAGTGTATTATTTGATGTAGTACACTTAATACAGTATAGAGTATTCTAATTAATGTCAATTCCCTTTTCAGCTCATATGAATAGCTTCTTTTATAGATACAAAGTCTTATATCGTAAAAAATGCCGTTCTCCTTTCTTTCCGTCCCTCGATAACATTCCTTAAAAACCATGTCAGGAAATCTTACATGAAAATGTTTTATCATTCTTTTTTCTCTATAATGAAGAAATATAATAATTGCTTTTTATTCTGAAAGATACGGAGGAATGAGACATGCAAATGGGCGATACAGTTTTTATGTTCTTTTGCGCTTTACTCGTGTGGCTGATGACCCCGGGATTAGCGTTATTTTATGGAGGAATGGTAAAGAGCAAAAATGTGCTGAGCACTGCCATGCACAGTTTCTCTTCCATTGCCATCGTTTCCATCGTTTGGGTGCTGTTCGGATATACACTTGCCTTCGCACCAGGCAATTCAATCATCGGCGGACTGGAGTGGGCCGGCCTCAAAGGGGTCGGATTTGATCCGGGAGATTACAGCGATACCATCCCCCACTCGTTATTTATGATGTTCCAAATGACGTTTGCCGTTCTGACTACAGCGATTATTTCCGGGGCCTTCGCAGAGCGGATGCGATTCGGCGCTTTTCTTTTATTCTCGGTTTTATGGGCCTCTTTGGTTTACACACCCGTAGCGCACTGGGTATGGGGCGGCGGCTGGATCGGCCAGCTTGGAGCGCTCGATTTTGCTGGCGGCAATGTTGTTCATATTTCCTCCGGTGTGGCAGGACTTGTTCTTGCCATTGTGCTCGGCAAACGGAAAGACGGCACAGCGTCTTCTCCGCATAACCTCATTTACACCTTCTTAGGAGGAGCTTTGATTTGGTTCGGCTGGTTCGGCTTTAACGTCGGCAGCGCTTTGACTTTAGATGGTGTAGCCATGTACGCGTTCATCAACACAAACACCGCGGCTGCAGCCGGGATCGCCGGCTGGATCTTAGTAGAATGGATCATTAACAAAAAACCGACAATGCTCGGAGCGGTATCTGGCGCAATCGCCGGGCTTGTCGCCATTACGCCGGCTGCCGGATTTGTCACACCGTTCGCTTCTATTATTATCGGCATCATCGGCGGGGCAGTTTGTTTCTGGGGAGTATTCTCGCTTAAAAAGAAATTCGGATACGACGACGCGCTTGACGCCTTTGGCCTGCACGGGATCGGCGGCACATGGGGCGGAATCGCAACAGGATTATTCGCAACAACCTCTGTTAACTCAGCGGGCGCAGATGGGTTATTTTACGGTGATGCAAGCTTAATCTGGAAACAAATCGTCGCCATCGCCGCCACTTATGTTTTTGTATTTATTGTCACTTTCGTTATTATTAAAATTGTAAGCCTCTTCCTTCCCCTTCGCGCAACTGAAGAAGAAGAGTCACTTGGGCTTGACTTAACGATGCACGGGGAAAAAGCATATCAAGATTCTATGTGAGGAGTGACGCTATGAGCGGTCAAATGTTCAAGGTAGAAATTGTAACGCGTCCGGCAAATTTTGAAAAGCTGAAGCAGGAACTCGGAAAAATCGGAGTGACCTCTCTGACTTTCTCCAATGTACACGGCTGCGGCCTTCAAAAAGCACATACGGAGCTCTATCGAGGGGTAAAAATAGAAAGCAATGTATACGAGCGTTTAAAAATAGAAATTGTGGTCAGCAAGGTTCCTGTTGATCAAGTGACTGAGACCGCTAAAAGGGTGCTGAAAACGGGATCACCAGGTGACGGTAAAATATTTGTCTATGAAATCAGCAATACGATCAACATCCGCACAGGCGAAGAAGGACCTGAAGCACTTTAATATCGGTACGAGATTCGGACACTCCGGATCTCTTTTTTTGTGCACAGAATCCCCCCAGAAACCGCGATTCCTGTTCGAATTCTCTTCAAGCGCCGTTATTTCAGACAATCTCTATTTTTATTTGAAACTTTTCATGAGTAAGATTAGTCTACTAAATATAAAAATGTAAAAGGTGATTATTTGAACTACGAAATTTTTAAAGCAATCCATGGACTATCTCATCACAATTCAGTTCTCGATGCCATTATGGTCTTCATCACGGAATATGCCATTGTCGCCTATGCCCTTATCCTATTGGCAATCTGGCTGTTCGGGAACACACAAAGCAGAAAACATGTGCTATACGCAGGCATCACAGGAATTGCAGGCCTTGTGATCAACTATTTGATTACGCTTGTTTATTTCGAACCGCGCCCGTTCGTTGCGCATACAGTGCATACACTGATTCCGCATGCTGCGGATGCTTCATTTCCAAGTGACCACACGACAGGTGCATTAGCGATTTCTATTGCGATGCTTTTCAGAAACCGCAAAATCGGCTGGCCGCTTGTCATTTTTGGGCTTTTGACAGGCTTTTCGAGAATTTGGGTGGGACATCACTATCCGGTAGATGTATTGGGCAGCCTCGTTGTCGCCATCATTATCGGGTTCCTTTTCTTTAGATTTTCAGATCTGCTTCGCCCGTTCGTCGATTTGGTCGTGAGGATTTATGAAACCATTATCAATAAACTGACGAAAAAACCAACCGATCAAAATTTCTAAGAAAGACAAAAGCCGGCGTCTTTAACCAAGACAGCCGGCTTTAATATTTCTCATACATCTCTTGTTTTCTTCGCTTCGCCAACACATATAAACCATAAAACAATCCAATACCAACAGCATCGATGAGCACATCCCGAATACAACCGTTCCTGCTGAAGAAGAGCTGAAGAACTTCTGTAAAAAAAGCAAACGCAAATGAGCCGGCTGAAGCTGATCTTATGCTGCCACGCTGTTTCCACAGCAAATATGTCAGCACAAAGAAGGAAAACGCGTGTCCTATTTTTTGAATAAACGCTTCAGGGACAGTAAGCTCAGTAAAATCCATAACTAAAAATTGAGACAGATCAGGGTGCGGCTGAAAATGAAAAGCCACCGTTTGCGATACGACCATGCCGCTGAAGCTTTCCGTACAGACAGAAAGCAGGATAAAAAAGATCCAGCCTGCGAGCAATAGGCGGTTCATGACATAACCTCCTTTAGAGCGTACGTGCCTACATGTAACTACATAGACGGTAAAACAAAGCAAAAAGTAACAGAAAAAAACGCCCATCACAAGGATAGACGTTTTCTTCATTAAGACTGTTCAGTGTCTTCTGTTGTGCTGCTTTCTTTAGAACCAGATTTGTCAGTTGAATCATCCTTTTTCTCACCGGATTTTTCTTCTGTTCCTTTTTCAGTTGATCCGTCCTTTTTCTCGGAAGATTGCTGAATGGATTCTTCTGTTTCTTGGGTGGCAGCTTTTTCTTCAGCAGCTGCTGCTTTTTCAATAGAAGAAACTGGTTTGTCCATAAAGTTTAACGGATTCATTGCGACCCCATCTTTACGGATTTCAAAGTGCACGTGGTTTCCGCTGTCTTCACTGTAAAGGTTCTTGCCAGATTTTCCGATCACTTGATTTTGTTTTACTTTGTCACCTTGCTCAACGCTTACTTCGGAAAGAGATTGATACACAGTCGATAAACCGTCGGCATGTTCTACTTCCACAACATATCCCAGCACTGGATCTTTTTCAGCTTTAACAACCGTACCGCTCAGAGAAGCAGAGACATCGAAATCTTTTCCGTCTTTCTCAGCTAAGTCAATTCCTTTGCTTAGGCTGTACGTGTTATTATAGGTAACGAGTGCTGCTTCTTTCTCTTCTTTTGCGGCATCGGTTTCATAGAACTTTTTCACAACAGAAACGTTTTCAGAATCAACAACCGGCATTGCGACATTTTCCATTGACTTTCCTACTTCAACTGCATCGTCGTTGTTGTCATATGCGGAGTTTCCGCCGTTATCAGCCAACTGATCCTTTACCTCATCATTTGAAACTGATTGATACCAAAGGACAGCTGTTAAAATGACGGCCGCACTGACTAAGTAAATTGCAGGGAACACCCAGCGTTTACGAAAAAACTGCTGAAGTTTTTTGACTTGAGAAGTTTTCTTTTCTTCCTCTCTCATTGTTTCATCACCTCAGCAACATTCTGAACACTTTTCTGAAAATATATACAACCTATCCAAAAAAACTTTTTTAGATGTAGTTTGCACAGACTGAACGAAAATATGTATTTTTTTGAGAGGAGTGCCAAAAACATATGAACATGACATTGCGCCTTGCTGAACATAGAGACTTGGAGGCTGTTGTGGCGATTTATAATTCAACGATTGCTTCTCGAATGGTAACAGCCGATACCGAACCGGTAACTCCTGAAGACCGGATGGAATGGTTTTTAGGACATACAGAGGCACGTCCGCTCTATGTGGCCGAGGACGAAAACGGAAACGTCGCTGCCTGGATCAGCTTTGAAACATTTTATGGAAGGCCAGCCTATAATAAAACAGCGGAGGTCAGCATATACATTGACGAAGCATGCCGCGGCAAAGGCGTTGGATCATATTTGCTTCAAGAAGCGCTCCGCATTGCCCCGAATCTTGGCATCCGCTCACTTATGGCCTTCATTTTCGGGCATAATAAACCAAGCCTGAAGCTGTTTGAAAAGCACGGGTTTGCAGAATGGGGACTATTCCCCGGCATCGCCGAAATGGACGGGAAAAGATACGATTTAAAAATTTTAGGGAGAGAGCTTTCATGATTAGTCTGGATAAAGATGAAAACGAAATTGAAAATCATAATGAAGAAAATAGCCTTGTTGAACAGGAGACTGCACCTGTTGAACAGGAGACCCGCCAGCTGAGCGCCTCCGCTGTCAAGTCGCTATCCGACATTGCCAAGTGGGGCAAAATTTCTGGCATCTTGTTAATCATTATGGGATCGCTTGTCACTCTTTCTGTTTTGATGACAGTGATTGGCGCCATTCCGGGCGTACTGCTCATTATTTCAGGCGTATTTTTGATGCGCTCAGCAAAAGCAGCCGCGGAAGCCGACGGAACTCTTACCGGCGCCGCGGGTGAAAGCATGCTTGAGAACTATGGAACGTTTATTAAAATGCAGCTGTTTTACGCAGCATCCAGTATCGTTACTGTCCTGATCGGGATCATTGTAGCCATTTTCGTGTTGGTGGTAATCGGCATTGCTGCTTTTGAGAACACGCCTTCGTATGATGATCCGGATTCTTATTATTATGAGGATGATCCGGTGTTTGAATAATGATGAGACAGGACAGGGCATGAGTTCCATATAAACGGAACCATGCCTATTTTATTTGACTATTCAAAGCAGGCCGGCGTAAACACCAAATCCTGAAGCAAGCATACAATAGACATCTCTAGTAAGGAAATCAACAAAGCAACGCTGTTACCCAGAAATGAATATCAAAAAAACGGATGAAGTCGGAATCAATCCGAAACCGCACTTTTTATTTCGGGTGTCTGCATGCAAAAAAACACACCCGGATCGTCTGGAAAATCTCAACAATCCGGGTGCAGATCTTCTTTAAAACATTTTTTTGCGTCTGTCTTCCTCAGTCAAAAATTCAACAAAACTCCGCATCGCAAATGGCTCTTCCTTTATTTGTCGTGCGTAGGAGCTTTTCCGCTCTTCTGAAAGGATTTCGCTCTTTTTGATCCTGTTCAGCATATAGATGTGAACCGTTTTTTGGATTTGTTTATGCTGATAGCCTGCCTCTTTAAAAAATGCGAGCCCGAGCGCCGCCAAAAGGGCGAATATGCCTGCGCTGATCAGGGACTCCCTGTCAGCTGAAGCATGAAATAGAAAAGCAGCTAAATTAAAGAGAGAGAATGCAGCAAGCGGAATAGCAAGAAAACGGTAAATGACGGTTTTTTTCATGAAAGGCTGTACGGCCTTCTGAATTTTTTGCATTTCTGTTTTGATGAACCCCGGCATTTGTTCGACTCTGTAAAAGTTCATATAATCCTCCCCCTTTATTTGATGTTTCAAGCTTCACGAACGTTATCATATGTGTTTATTTTAACGCAGGTGCAAGCTGGTTTTAAAGAAATCTGCCCGTATTTTTCACGAAGAATCTGGATCGCCGCTCTTTATTCTTTTAAAATGTGAGTGTTATAATTTGTAATGGGAATCAGATCACTGTTATTCATGGAATACTAATGGCAATCTTCTTGATAAATATGAATGAGCGGGGTTACAAAGTGAGTATTTCTTCCATCCTTTTATCACTTTTTTTCATTTTAAATATTCTTTTGGCCATCATTGTCATCTTCAAAGAACGGCGCGATGCCAGTGCATCTTGGGCGTGGCTGCTTGTTCTTTTCTTTATTCCCGTTTTAGGCTTTATTTTATACTTATTATTCGGCCATAATCTCAGACGCAAGCATTTGTTTCAATGGGAAGACCGGAAAAAGATTGGAATTGAAAGGCTGCTGAAGCATCAGCTTGAAGATTTAGAAACCAAGCAATTCCAATTCAATAACCGGGCAACCTTTGATAACAAAGATTTAATTTATATGCTGATTATGAATAACCATGCTGTGTTTACAGAGGATAATTCAGTTGACGTCATTACAGATGGACGGGATAAATTTCAGCGGCTGCTGAGTGACATTTCAAAGGCTAAGGATCATATCCATTTACAGTATTATATTTATAAAGGCGATGAATTAGGCAAAAAATTGCGGGACGCTCTCATCCAAAAGGCAAAAGAAGGTGTTCAGGTCAGAGTGCTTTATGATGAACTCGGGTCCAGAACGCTGAGAAAAAAGTTTTTTAAAGAGCTTCGCGAGGCTGGCGGGCATGTGGAGGTCTTTTTCCCGTCAAAGCTCAGGCCGATTAACCTGCGGCTGAATTACCGGAACCATCGAAAGCTTGTGATCATAGACGGTATGACCGGTTACGTCGGAGGTTTTAACGTCGGAGATGAGTATCTAGGGCTTAATCCGAAATTCGGTTATTGGCGGGATACGCATATCCGGCTGCAAGGAACGGCCGTGCACGCCATCCAAACACGGTTCATCCTTGACTGGAACCAAGCTTCTCATCACCATACGCTGACATATATTCCAAATCACTTTCCTGATTACGGCCCAAAAGGCAACGTCGGGATGCAGATTGTCACAAGCGGCCCTGATTCGGAATGGGAACAAATTAAAAATGGCTACATCAAAATGATTTCAAACGCCAAGCGTTCCATTTTGATACAAACACCTTATTTTATCCCAGATGCAAGCCTGCTGGATGCTTTAAGGATCGCTTGCCTTTCGGGCATTGACGTTAACATTATGATTCCGAACAAGCCCGATCACGCCTTTGTATACTGGGCGACACTTTCGTATATCGGCGATCTGCTGAAAGCCGGAGCCACTGTCTATATTTACGATAACGGCTTTATTCACGCGAAAACCATCGTGGTGGATGACGAAATCGCGTCAGTCGGCACAGCCAACATTGATGTCCGAAGCTTCAGGCTGAATTTTGAGGTTAATGCATTTATATACGATATCACCATTGCTAAAAAACTGGTTTCAACTTTTAAAGAAGATTTGCTAGTATCCAGAAAATTCACCTATGAGGAGTATCTGCAGCGCCCGTTGTGGATTCGAATAAAAGAATCCGTCTCGCGGCTGTTGTCGCCGATCTTATAAGATGCGCCAAAAACCCCCGGCCTTTACGGCCGGGGGTTTTCCTGATGGTCACAGTAAATGATGATTGCCTCCCGCAAAAAAGCGGCAAGACCTTCTCCATATTGATTGATTGAATCGGTAAATCGCTCGTCAGTGATATACACTTCCCCGAGTCCTCTGAAAATGTCGAGTGTGCAATCGTAATGATATTGGCAAATATGATCGCGAAATGCCCCCACTGCGGTCTGAATCTCTGCATCATCGGGCCCATGCTTCATTCGCGCCGCAATTCGTCTGTAAATCGAATCAAATTCAGCCATGATCGTGCGCCAATCATCTGCCGAGTATGCAGATGTCCTTTTCTCTGTTTCTTCTGCAATTTCCTTTCCATACAGCTTTCTGACTTCATCAGCGTATGTCTGCTGGTGCTCTTCAATGTCTTTCATGCTTAATCCGGCAAATAAATCCCTCTTATTCATCGTTTCCCCTCCATCAACGGACAAAAGCGTCCTGTCAATTGTTTGAATCATCTCATCCATTCTTTGTTTTTTCTTCATCAATATCTCCTTTTGCGACTGAAGTGCCGCTTTCCGGTCAAAATTCGGATGATCCAGCATCTCTTTAATCTCATCCAGACGAAACCCGATTTCCTTGAAAAATAAAATCTGCTGCAGTCTTTCCAGGTCTGCGTCACTGTACAAACGATACCCAGCATCAGTAAGCGCTGAAGGATTCAGAAGCTCAATATTGTCATAGTGATGAAGCGTCCGAATGCTAACGCCTGATATCTCCGCCACTTGTTTAACTTGATATTTCATACATAACACCTCCTCTTTTTTATCGTAAACAATCACGCAACGTTAGGGTCAATCCCCAAAATGTTATTTTCTATATACAAAACTTCTCACAAATAGTGTATAAAAGAAAAGTGAGTATTTTTTTGTAAAGGGGAGCCAGTATACATGAATCCTGAAACAATGAACAAAACCCTCATCAGCATTTCGAAATGGGGAAAAGCTACAGGCATTTTATTTATTATTATGGGCGCAATTACCGCGCTTTCAGGCGCGTTCTTTTTTCTAATCGGTGCCGTGCCAGGCGTACTGCAAATTATTTCCGGTATCTTTTTGATGAGGTCAGCTAGGGAAGCAGGCCAAATGGCTGAACACAATAGCGGACAGTCTGAAGACTTAATGCTGGAGAATTACGCGAAATTCGTAAAGATGCAAGGGATTTATTTGATCGTAAGCATTGCTGTATCCATTCTTGCGATTATCGCCTTCTTCATCTTTTTAATGCTTGGGATTGCTGATGGCCTTTTCAGCGATACGTACAGCACTTATTAATGAGAAAAACCCGGAGCTGGCTCCGGGTTTTTTATTATTCCGCTTCGCTTACTACTGTGAAGCGTTCATTTTTGTGTTCGGGATGTTCAAGCTCGTCCAACACGGCAATGGCATAATCTGCATAGCTGATATAGCTGTCGCCTTTTGCATTTACGATGACATTGTCTTTTCCTTTTTGGTAAGAGCCAGTCCGTTTTCCTGCTGGATCAAAAAATGCCGCAGGACTGAGGAACGTCCAGGAAATGGAGTCTGTCTGCTGCAAATCTTTCAGGTTCTCGCCTTGATTTGATGCAGTTGGCAAATATTCTTTCGGAAATTCCGGCGTATCCATTAAACGGGTTGTTTTGGCTTCATCAACAAACAGGCTTCCCGCTCCGCCAACAACAAACAATCTTGTGTGCTTCGCGTCCTTTAAGATGCTGATGAGTGCTCTTCCTGCTTCAACATGAAGATGTTCTTGGCCGGGTGCTGCTCCAAAAGCGTTTACGACCGCGTCGAAAGACTTGATGTCTTCCGCAGTCAGTTCAAACACATCTTTTTCTAAAACCGCTACGTCCTGCTCCTGCACTTTTGAAGCGTTTCTGACGATGGCTGTCACTTCATGGCCTCTTGTTTTCGCTTCTTTCAAAATCTCGTTTCCCGCTTTCCCGCTTGCGCCGATAATACCAATTTTCATTTTTCATTTCCTCCTTATTTGTAACAATTTTAGTTACATGTTAGCGGTGAGAAGTCATCCCTTTTGATTAAAAGAGATGATTCATAACATCTTTTAATGACTTGCTCGCCAGTTCATTTTCCATCGCTTTTTGCACACTTTCAAACGTTTCATCCAGAGCGTTCTGAATTTTTTTCCCTACCGGACATTTCGGATTCGGGTTTTCATGAACCGCAAAGAGTTCTTCTTGCTTTTGGACAGCCCGATACACTTCTAAAAGAGAAATATCAGCAGGATCTTTTTTGAGGCTTGCACCCGGCACCCCGGCGCGTGATGTGAGAATATCAGCTTTTTTCAGCAGGCTGATCATTCTTCGCACAACTACCGGATTTGTGTTGACACTGTCAGCAATGATTTCTGAAGATGTTTTTTCATCCATCGAGATGAGGGATAAAATATGAATGGCAACAGCAAGACGGCTGTTAATCATGTTTTTTCACCACCGTTGTAACTATAATAGTTACATTTGATTCGTTTGTCAACATCTAATATACACTAAATACACGGGTTTTGTGCACCGTTTTTAGTCAATAGAACGGCCGGATGCACTCCGGCCGCGTCTTATCAGAATAAGAAATATCTTTGTCCAAGTGGGACATAATCGACAGGCTGGCAAGACAATTCCTCCCCGTCAGCAAAGACCTGATAGGTTTTTGGATCAATCTCAATCTTCGGCAAAGCCGAATTCAGCTTCATATCCAGCTTGCTCAGCTTTCTGATATTTTTGACTGGAGAAATCCTTTTTTCCAGCCCTAAGCTTTCCGCCACACCACGCTCTATGCTTGCCTGAGACATAAATGTAATCGAGGTTGAGCGGTTGGCTTTTCCGTAAGACGCATACATTTGGCGCATGAAAACCGGTTCAGGAGTCGGGATGGACGCGTTCGGATCTCCCATTTGCGCACGTGCAATCATGCCGCCCTTTAAGACCAGTTCCGGTTTTACGCCGAAAAATACCGGGTCCCACAGAACGAGATCAGCAAGCTTCCCTTTTTCCACCGAGCCGACTTCATGGCTGAGCCCGTGCGTAATTGCCGGATTAATCGTGTATTTGGCAATGTACCGTTTTGCGCGCACATTGTCATTTCCGTTTTCGCCGGCAAGAGCGCCGCGCTGTTTTTTCATTTTATCGGCTACCTGCCATGTTCGGATGATCACTTCACCGACCCGCCCCATCGCTTGGGAATCCGATGATGTCATGCTGATCGCACCGATATCATGGAGAATATCCTCCGCGGCAATCGTCGCAGCCCTGATTCTGGAATGGCTGAACGCCACATCTTCAGGCACTTTCGCATCTAAATGGTGGCAGACCATCATCATGTCAAGATGCTCATCCATCGTATTAACGGTATAAGGAATGGTTGGCGTTGTAGATGACGGCAGAATGTTCGCGTAAGAGGCGAGCTTCATAATATCCGGGGCATGGCCGCCGCCTGCACCTTCAATGTGATAAGTATGAATGACCCGGTCCCCGATCGCGTCGAGCGTGTTTTCCAAAAAGCCCGCTTCGTTAATCGTATCGGTATGGATGGCAACTTGAATATCAGCCTCGTCCACGACTTCCATACACGTTTTAATGGCGCTTGGCGTCGTGCCCCAGTCTTCATGAAGCTTAAGGCCGATGGCGCCTGCTTCCACCTGCTCGATCAGCGGCGCTTTATCGGATGCATTCCCTTTCCCTAAGAAGCCGACATTGATCGGAAACTCCTCGGCCGCTTCCAGCATCCTTCCCATATACCACGCGCCGGATGTACATGTTGTCGCTTTGCTTCCTGTAGCGGGTCCTGTTCCGCCTCCCAAAAGGGTTGTCACACCTGAAGAAAGCGCAACTTCCATCTGCTGAGGACAAATAAAATGAATGTGCGTGTCCACTCCCCCGGCTGTTAAAATTTTGCCTTCACCGGAAATCACCTCTGTCCCCGCTCCGATGACCATGTGCGGATCGACTCCATCCATGATATCAGGATTTCCGCTTTTTCCGACACCGACAATCCGGCCGTCTTTCACACCGACATCCGCTTTGACAATGCCTGTGTAATCCAATAGCACGACGTTGGTGATAACCAAATCCAAAGCGCCGTCCTTCCCTGTGATTCTGCCGTTTTGGCCCATGCCGTCGCGGATTGTTTTTCCGCCGCCAAAGATCATTTCTTCACCATATACTGTGAAATCCTTTTCGACTTCGATCCATAAATCCGTGTCGCCCAATCTGATTTTATCGCCCGTTGTCGGGCCAAACAGTTCCGCATATTCCTCCCGTGACATTTTCATCGGATTACACCCTCCATCCAGCCGGCTTGTTTTAAGTTGGCCAACGTTTTTTCTTTGCCGCGTTCATCGATAAACGTGTCGGCCATTCCGTTCAGCCCTCTAATTGTCTTGCGTCCTCTGATTTCCACTAGTGAGACCGTTTTCTGCTCTCCCGGCTCAAAACGGACTGACGTGCCTGATGGAACATCAAGACGCATGCCGATCGCCAGCTCACGGTCAAATAATAAAGCCCCGTTGGCCTCCGCAAAATGAAAATGCGAACCGACTTGAATGGAGCGCGATCCGGTGTTTTTTACCGTTACCTCCCGTATCTCACGCCCTTCATTAATCGTAATGGTTCCCTCAGCAATTTGAAATGCTCCCGGCTTCATGACTTCACCTCCGCAGAAATTGGCTGATGTACCGTAACAAGCTTTACTCCATCCGGAAATGTGGCCTCCACCTGAATGCTGTCAAGCATCTCAGGGACACCCTCCATCACATCTTTTTCCGTTAATACATGGCGGCCGGCTTCCATCAGCTCTGCTACTCCCTTCCCATCACGTGCGCCTTCCATAATAAAGCAGGTGATATAAGCAGCAGCCTCAGGATAGTTCAGCAGAACGCCCCGCGCCTTTCGCTGTTTGGCTAATTCCCCCGCTGCAAAAATGAGCAATTTCTCTTGTTCAACCGGTGTCAGTTTCATCTGTAGTCCTCCTTCTTTTGTCATATAAAGCAGATGCGGCTACTACGAATTTGCGGAACAGTCAGGCGGGACATCACCTCCCTTTCTTCGAGAATGGGGGTCATACGGAAAGATGCCTTTCAAAGCGACATGCCGTTTCTTCATCAGCCTTGCCATGGTCAACAACCGTTCCCCTGTCGATCACAGAAAGATAGTCAGCACAGATTAACGCGTTTTCCAGACTGCGCTCGACCAAGATAACAGAAATGTCTTTTTTCTGGAAATTTCTATAATAACTTGTCTGACTAGTTCGACAATTAAAATCTGAATTCCTTCCAATTGTTCATTAAGTAAAATATTTTTCAGATTTACCATCAGCGCTCTGGCAATTGCAAGCTGCTGCTGTTGGCCGCCTTTTCGTTTTGAACAAACGTTTGATTAAAACAAATAGCCCCCCTGTTTAGCCGGAGTCGGCCTAATACAGCGACAATCTGCCCCGGGTGAACCTCCATGCTGAGGCTGTGCTAAACCATCGATTGATCATAACCAGACGTTACATTCCTGATGGCAGCCCGTTGTTTTGCTCCGCAACCGGAAGCATGGCATGGAGGCCAGTCTGAGGCGCCGTCCTCCACGATACCGAGAACCCGACTATTGCCATTAACTCCGCATCATGGACGGTCACTTCGCTGATCGCCACCGTTCCTCTTAACGAGTGAAGAATTTCGGCCTTCATTGAATGAACCCCCGCTTGTGTCGATATCAACTGTTTTTTCGCACTCCCGTGGCTTCCGACACTTTCTTCGGTGCAGTACATTCCGTCATCAAAACCCCTTTGTTTGATTTCTCAAATGATGTAATAAAAGTTTACAACTTATGTCATTATTATATAGAAGAGGTCTATTAATTCAAAGAATATTTAATAAATTTAGTTACCTTGACCAAATCAGCTTCTTTTTTTGTTATATTTATTCACATCAGAAAAATCGAACAAAAAAAGACAAGAAACATTTCGTTTCCTGCCTCTTCCGTACGATTAATCTTTATCTGAAAATTTATCCTTGGCTTTCCCGATATCCTTTTGGATTTCGCCTTTTGCTTTATCTTTTTTGCCTTCAGCCTGCATGTCCGTTCTGTCAGCCATATCTCCGACTTTATCCTTCACTTCTCCTTTGGCTTTATTGAATCCGCCCTTCATTTTGTCTTTTACACTATCGTTACCCATGTTAATTCTCCCCTCTCAATTATGTGTGTACTTGTTACCTTCCCGATCTGAGAGGCAATAAACATTCTAATGTTATTTATCGATTTCGTAGCGCTCTCCGTAACGGAGCACCTTGTATATCGCCAGCCCGTCTGATGACTTTTTCTCCGAATATCGGACCGGCAGCAGGGCAAAAAACACATAATACGTAGAAAAATAGACAAACTGATAGAAAAACACATTCGGCTTTAATATACTGTGTATAATCAGCAGATTGATTGCAAAAATCGTGATGAGGTTAAACAAGCAGCCCCCTGCATACACGAGTGCATTTGAGAATCGATTGTCAATTTTCAACTCCCCGTACCGGCAAAAAGAATCGATAAAATAAATCGTTCTGAACCGTATGGGTCCAATTTTAAGCAGCGTTTTTCCCATGCCTATATCCAACGATCCTTTTCCGCCAAAAATAAAAGCCATAAAGCTGTGCCCTGAAACATGTATAATCTGTACAAGCGGCAGAACAATGAGGAAAGACCACAGAAACTTCACCATATCATTAAAACCAAACATTGAATTCCCCCTCACATGCATATCTGCATCCCAAAACGGCTTTTTTCAAAAAACAGTGCTGTAGCGATTTTTCCTGTTCTCCCCGGAAATAAACGTTCCGATGCTCCCCATTTTTTGCATAAAAAAACCATCTGCCAGCAGATGGTTTTGTCTCATACTTCATATAAGCAATCGTTCCTTTGAATCATCTCTCTCATGCTGACCGCTTTTTCATAAAAATACACCGCTTCTTTATATTGTTCGCGATGACTGAAATAGGAGGCAGCATCTAAAGCAAATTCTTCAATATATACGTACAGGCCCTTTTCTTCCATATAATCAAATACTTCTTGAATCATACCCAAATTGACAGATTCCACATATAAGGCCTGCAGAAATTTATATTTTGCCAAACTGAAGAAGTCGTTTCGTTTTTGGGCAATGGCAATCCCTTTTTCATAGTACCGCATCGCGGCTTGGCTATCTTGTTTTTTGAAAAGAACGCGAGTCAGGCTGAAGAGCGCTTTTGGAAGCTGTTCCAGCTGATAATCCTCAAAGACAGGAAGCGCTTTTTCAAAGTATTCGGCGGCCTGATCCAGCTCCCCCTTGTCATCATAGCAATTCCCAATGTTATAAAGGGCTGATCCGATCAAACGGGGCTGTCCTTCCAATAAAGCAAGGCGATACGCGTCATCTAAATGTTCAAGCGCTTTTTCATAATTTCTGTAGTCAATGTAGTTTCCTGATATGACGAAATGGCATTGAATTCTTCTGACTCTGTAAAAATCGTGAGCCTTATACGTCTCCAGCGCCTGTACGGCGTGGTTCATGGAAAAGTGCGTCTGCTTCATAATATAAAAGACTTCCGCCACTTTAAAATGAAATTCCGCTCTTTCAATTTCATCTTCTACAAACGCAAGCATCTTCTCAGCTTTCCGATAAAAGGATATAGCCGAGATGTAATTGTTCTGTTCAAATTCGTACATTCCTCTAAACAAGTGAAAATAATACTCAGATAATCCGGAGATGCTGTCCTGATTGCTTTCCAGCGTTTTGATCAATTCACGATATTGAAGCTGAGATTCCTCGTGCAGGTCAGGCTTTACATAATCCAGCATAATTTGGTGCCGGTAGCTGATCAGCTGATAATACAGGAGAAGCAGCTGATCCTCTTCCATCTGTTCTATATCTAGATCAATTTCTTCCTTTAGCTTTACGGCATCAGCCACTTGAAATGCTAAAATGTGCTTATACCACTTATTGATTTTCACTCCTACTTGAGATGACGGGATCTCGTACGCGGCCATGCCCCTCCAACCCTTTCTATTTTCTAATTGGTTATATTTTATCATAATGTATGGCTTTGGAATTAAATTTTCTTACAATGATTCCTTCTTTATGCCTATCCTTATATATTTCGGTTTTTATACGTATTTTTTGCACTCGGATTCTAATAAAAAAGCTTACCGGACAGTGCCGATAAGCTTTTGACTTCAAATTAACCGCCAATATAAGACATTTCCACTTTCTTTTTGCCAGATGCTTTTGATAGCGTACGATCGACTGAATACTGATCGATCCGATTTTTCCATACTGTCCCGATCATTTCTGATAGTTCGTCATCACTTAATTCCTGGCGAACCGGAGCTCTGAGGTCAAATCCGCTTGAAGCGAATAAGCAGGTAAACAGCTCTCCTCTCGCAGAAAGACGGGCTCTGTTGCAAGATCCGCAGAACGCATCAGATACAGATGATATAACACCGATTTCTCCGGAGCCGTCCAAGTAGCGGAATCTGGAAGCCACTTCTCCTATATAATTAGGCGCTATCGGCTCAACCGGCATGTGTTTATTGATCAAATCTATGATTTCCGCCTTTGTCATGACGTCTTTCTTTTCCCATTGGTTGGTGTTGCCTACGTCCATAAATTCAATGAATCTCAGGATATGCCCTTTTTCTTTAAAATAACGGGCCATAGGCAGTATATCTTTTTCATTGACGCCCTTTTGAACGACCATATTGATTTTAACACCTAGCCCCGCTTGCTTCGCCGCTTCAATGCCTTCCAACACCTTGCTGACAGAAACACCGCGCCCGTTTATCTTCTTAAAACGCTCGTCTTCTAAAGAATCAAGGCTGATCGTAACCCTTTTCAGCCCAGCCTCCTTGAGCCTCTTTGCATAAACAGGCAGCAGTGATCCGTTTGTCGTCATCGCGATGTCACGAATACCCGGTATGCGGGCCAGTTTTTTGATTAACTCCGGCATATCCTTTCTCATGAGGGGCTCTCCGCCGGTCAGGCGGATTTTTTCAACGCCAAATCTTGTGACAAACAATGTCGCAAGCCGTTCCAGCTCCTCAAATGAAAGCAGCTCCTCTTTCTTTAAAAAAGGATAATCCGGGCCGAATAATTCGGCGGGCATACAGTACGTGCATCGGAAGTTGCAGCGGTCTGTAACAGAAATGCGAAGGTCTCTCAGCGGTCTGTTTCTTTTATCCAACATCTGACGCGACTCTGTAATCATAGCTACAGCCCCTTCCTATCCCCTGATTCTCTCAGGGTGTGTATATACATTAAATGATCCGTTTCTGACAAATCCAATCGCTGTGATATTCAATTCTTCAGCCATTTGAACCGCAAGCTCCGTCGGGGCCGATTTGGAAATGACAATCGACACGCCGATTTTGGCCGCTTTTAACAGGACCTCTGATGAGATTCTGCCGCTGAACACAATCAGTTTGTCACGTACGGACATCCCGTTTAGAAGGCAGTGTCCGTATAGTTTATCAAGTGCGTTGTGCCGACCGATATCGGTGCGCATCAACAGAAGCTTCTCTGTGTCGCAAAGCGCCGCATTATGGACGCCTCCCGTATCCTGAAACGTCTCGCTCCCTTGCTGCATGTCTTTCATAAGCGCCAAACATGCCTCAGGCGATATCTTGATTTGGCTGACAGCCGTCTTGGCTGTTTTGACATCCTGCTGAAAATAAAAATGACGGCCCTTTCCGCAGCATGAGCCGATCACCCGTTTCGTATAATCCTTTTGATCCAATGTCTCAGGGTGAACGAGGTCGACATATACAAAACCGAGACTTTCATCTATTGTAAACCTTTTAATTTCTTTTTGAAATCGTATAACACCCTCTGATGCGAGAAATCCGATGACAAGCTCTTCGATATGCTCAGGCGTACAAACAAGCGTCACAAATTCACTGCCATTCAGTATCACTGTCAAAGGGAATTCCGTCACCATCCGGTCTTCTACTTTCCTTATTTCCCCTTGTTCATAGCGCCATACATCCCTGACCGCAGTTACTTTATCGTTCAATGTCTCTTCCCCTCCGCAATGTTCCTGCCTTTATATTTTTTCACACTCCTCGGATTTTGTCGAATTCTGAGACACAAAAAGAGCCCTCTATATAAAGGGCTTTCACAGGATGTGATGACGGCGGTGTTTTGGCAGGGCGCCTAAGCATTTAGCCGCCATTCCTTTTACCAATGTGCATTTACAACGAACGCTGGGCTTGTCGACACGCTGAGACACCTCTGCATAAAGGACTCTATGTTTGATTATGCTGATTCTTTTTCAGAACCGTAAACAGCACAATAGCTGCGATCAAGGTGAGAATGCTGACAAAAAAGAAGGCTGCCAGTTTTAGAAGAACACCAAGCAATATGAATGCAACGGTGGCTATAAGAAAAATCATTCCGAATAATTTCATATGTTCAACCCCTTTTTAGGGTATCATTCCCGCCCAAACTGTTTTTAAACCAATAAAAAAAGGCGCCTGGGGGAGCGCCTGATCTTTAGGTTCCTTACTCAGTAAATTTTTGTGCTTCTTTTTCCCAAGCCTGTTCGAACTCATCCGCACTGTTCGCTGAAATATATTCTCCGCCGCCAGCGACAGCTGCTTGTTTCATCTCTTCATTACCCTTGACATCAAAGTTGAAGCCAATGATGTTTACAATCGTATCCACATTTGATGCACGGAGCTTTTCGATTTCCGCCGCAGGGTCTCCGCCGCACGTTTCTTCACCGTCAGTGATTAAATACACCACGTTTTTCCCGTCTGCGTCAAATGCTTCAAATTCTTTTCTTGTGTCTGCAAGTGCTTTGGCAATCGGTGTCCATCCAGTCGGCTTGAGCTCACTCAATGAATTGTCAAACAGAGACCCTTCATATGGATGAAGGCCGTAAATGGTTTCCGTCGTACTGCACGAAAGGGCTTTACCGGACAGTTTATTATTCCCTGCATGCCCGAAAACGCGAAGCATAAGATTTGTATCCTTCGGAAGAAGTTCGGCAAAAGATTTTACTGATTTTTTGGCAATGTCTATTTTGCGCTCTCCTCCTGTTTTTTGAACCATGCTTCCGCTTCCGTCAAACAAAACAGCTACATTTGTATCAGCCTGTTTCTCAGCGGCAAAAGACGGGGAGGCAATGGAAACAGTCAACAATCCAATGATACCGGCAGCCAGCAACTTTTTCATATAATTACTTCCTTTCTTTTTCATATTTTCCAACTATATGTTGGATTCTTCTTTATGCTAGAATACGAAAATGCAAAAAGATATAGGACATGCTGCCTTTTGTACTGCTTTCACGATCTGTCCAAAATCGCTTGAAATGCCGTTCATTTTTAGCCATTTCCGCCCAGAAAGCTTCAACAGATTGTGTGATCATTCATTCTTTTTTCGCCTTGATTATGACAGAAAAACGGAAATCTGCTACTATGCTACAGGCAGACAGCTAATTAGTTTTGAAGTTTTTGTTACATACAAAAAGAGGCTGACCATCACCAGCCTCTTTTTTCTTATTTAGATAACATTAGTGATTGCTGAGTGAAAATTTTCTCAACATCTTTTTGGGTATAAGCCGGGAAGTATTCACCACCGCCTACTTTCGCAATTGCGTTCAGCTGGCCTTTGTATCCCTCTTTATAATCAAAGCCGATCACATTAACAGTGATATTGTCTTTTTGCAGTTCCTTTGCTGTTTTAATCGGGTTTCCTCCGCACGTTTCCTCACCGTCTGTCAACAGATACACCACTTTTTCCCCTTTTGCATCAAGCTGGTCAAAAGAAGATTTCGCCTCGTTCAGCGCTTTGGCAATTGGTGTCCAGCCAGTCGGCCCAATTGTATTGAGAGAATTGAGGAAGCTTTGCTCGTTAAAGCTTTGGAAGCCGTATACGTTGCGAATGGCTTCACATGACTGAACTTTTCCGGAATTTTTATTGTTTCCTTCAGAGCCAAACACGCTCATTTTCACCTGAGTTCCTTCTGGCAATGAGCTCGCAAACTTTGAAATTTCTTTTTTGGCTGAATTAAATTTAGATACACCATCTATTCTTTTCGCCATACTTCCGCTGGCATCAAGCAAGACCGCCACGTTCGCCGGCGCTTTAGCCTCCGTTTCTGTCTTTTCAGCTGCAAAAGCAGGTGAAGTTAATCCAAAAAGCAATCCTGTCATCATGATCAGTGAAAATCTTTTCTTCATGCTCGTACCCCTTTACCAATTTGTTTCTGCGTGCAGATGTTCAACGCTGAACATAATCTATCGTAATCAACAAAAACCGAGAAATAAATAGGGCGGGCTTCCCCATTGCTGTTGTTTACTTTTGCATAGAAACCTATGTTTTTATTAGTGATTTCCACCTAACGCCCCTATGAAAAGAGAAGATTGTCCGCCTTTCGGCTTTCGTTATATGAGTCTGTCGAAGTCTGTCGACAAATGTGGATGACTTTACCACAATCTCAAAGCCTGAAATCAGGAAAAAAGGACTGATCTTAAATACGGTCAGAAGCTCCTCTAAACCGTTTCAGCTGCTCTTAGATAAAAGATATTCAGGAACAGAAAAAGACGCCCAATGAGCGTCTTTTTCTACTTTTTCGCCATATATTTATTCAAAAACGCATCTGCCTCAGAAATTTGTGTGCCTTGGTAATAGTACTTTACAATGTCATCAACCGTTTTGCCTTCTTTGGCCATAAAATTCGCTCCGTATTGGCTCATCCCCACACCGTGGCCAAATCCTCTCGTCGTGACTGTAATTGTGTCTCCATTTCGTTTCCATTCAAAATCGGCGGAGTTGAGACCCAGCTTTTCACGTATGTCTCTTCCTTTCAGCGTCTTGCCGTTAATGACGGCAGTTGCGACCTGATGGCCCGGTGTCTCGCCGGTAATCTTCCCTACTGCGCTAGATCCATCCAGCTTGACGCCAAGCTTTTGCTGAAATTCTGCCGCTGTAAAGGTTTTCGTTGCCTTATATTTCGGAGACTTTTTATCCCATGGGCTTTTGACACTTTTTAAATATGGGATAGCACTTGTCCAATAAGCTTCTGCATTCTCTGTGTAGCCGTTGCTTGTGGAGAAAAAGGAGGCTTCAATCGGCTGGTTGTTGTACGTTAAGATTTTGCCTTGCGTACTGGCTACCGCAGCTGTGATTTTCTTCAGTTTTGTCTCATAGCTTGTGCCCCACTGTTTTTTCAGCTCCGCTTTGTTTTTATACACCTGGAACATCTGTGTATCATCCACCAATGAGCCTTTAGGAGCCTCAACCGCTGAATTCGACACCATCAGTCTGACAATAAATGTTCTGGCGGCGAGGGCCTGGGCTTTCAGTGCTTCAGATTCAAAGGTTGCCGGCATTTCGGAGGCGACGACTCCAATCACATACTCTTCAAGCGGAATGTCTTCTACGGATTGATTTGCGGTTCGATAGACGGGAATAGAAACAGGTGATGCTTTCAATGTTTCTGCTCCTTTCGATGCTGGTTTCGTGCTGACTGCTGTCTTTTCTGATTCTACGCTGGCCCCCGCTTCCTTATTATGCTGGAATGGTATAACCAAGAGTGTGGGAACCAAGAGAATCAATGCACATAGTACGGATAGTGTGATTGCGAATTGTTTCATATTCAGCTGCCTCCTGCTCGGGATTCGACTCTAGTCTAGTCTATGGGCAGGGACAAGCTAATATGACTCTCGTTTTGGACAGAAACTTTATTTGTCATTTACGTATTCTTTTTTGCTATTTTGCGCATAATGATGATAATACACAAAAAATAAAAAACCAGTATGCCAGAGTGACATACTGATTTTCAAGTAAGTTTATGCATTTAAGTCAGAAACGACTTCTTTATTCTCTTGCTCAGAAGCAGACTCATCATTTACACGTTCGATGTCTGCGCCCAGAGCGGCAAGCTTCTGATGGAAATCAACGTAACCGCGGTCTAAGTGCTTCAATTCAGTAACACGTGTGTGACCTTCAGCCACTAACCCCGCAAGAATCAGCGCTGCACCTGCACGCAAATCAGTCGCTGCAACTTCAGCTCCCTGAAGCTGTACAGGACCGTTAATGATGACAGAACGTCCTTCAATCTTGATATCACCATTCATACGGCGGAATTCTTCCGCATGCATAAAACGGTTTTCAAAAACGGTTTCTGTAATCATGCTTGTGCCGCTTGCACGAAGCAGAAGCGCCATCATTTGTGACTGCATATCAGTCGGGAAGCCCGGGTGAGGCATTGTTTTGATGTCAATCGGTTTAAGTTCTTTCGGGCCGATGACACGCAGGCCTTCACCTTCATCCTTAATTGTTACACCCATCTCTTCCATTTTTGCAATTAAAGAGGTGAGGTGCTCAGGAACCGCTCCTTTTACTAATACGTTTCCTTCAGTGATTGCAGCAGCAACCATAAATGTGCCCGCTTCAATACGGTCAGGAATAATATGGTGTTTTACGCCGTGAAGCTTTTCGACTCCTTCAATTTTGATGGTGCCGGTGCCAGCTCCGCGGATTTTTCCGCCCATGCCGTTGATATAGTTTGCTAAATCAACGATTTCGGGTTCTTTTGCCACGTTTTCCAGCGTTGTTGTTCCTTCAGCTAGAGCGGCTGCCATAATCAGGTTCTCTGTAGCTCCTACACTTGGGAAGTCCAGATAAATTTTTGCGCCTTGCAGTCGGCCTTTTACTTCAGCTTCAATGAAGCCATTACCGACTTTGATTTCTGCGCCCATTGCTTCAAAACCTTTTAAATGCTGATCAATCGGTCTGGAACCAATTGCGCATCCGCCCGGAAGTGCAACTCTTGCATGACCTGTACGCGCAAGAAGCGGCCCCATGACAAGCACAGACGCACGCATTTTACGAACATATTCAAAAGGTGCTTCAGTTTGCAAAGCGTATGAAGCATTTACAGTCACTTCATTATTTTCAAAATGCACATCTGCTCCTAAATGACGCAACACTTCGTTAATTGTATATACATCGGAGAGCGTAGGTACATCACAAATTACGCTTTTTTCTTCACTTGCTAATAAAGATGCAGCGATAACAGGTAAAACGGCATTTTTAGCGCCTTCAACTTTGACTGTGCCGTTTAACTTCTGACCGCCGCGGACGATGATTTTTTCCAAGGTATTCCCCTCCGCGTCCCTAAATTCTCTATATTAATATTCAGTCGTAACGATTGGTGTGCCAACCGTAACGGTATGTTTTCCGCCCATTCCTGCACTTCTAAGTGCAATTTGCAAATTCATTTTATGTTTCGAGGTCATAATGTACTCTTCCCACTCATCTGTAAACGCAGAAATAGAAACGAAATTTGGCTCAACTACATGTTCTACTGATCTTGCTTGAAATTCATTTAATAACTGATTTGCTTTTTTTTGCAAAACAATATTCATATTATCATCTAAGTGACCATTTAGACAAGTAAAAATAACTACTTTTTCTTGGAATATCCCAAGTGTCTCCCGTTCAAACTGTTCATATGTATCATTCCAGCTATCCGGTGTCTCTAGACTCATTTGCTCATATAATAAATACGAAGTTGGATTGTGTTTTTTGAGGGTTGTGACAAGCTGCAGTCTAAAAGAAGTACGATTTTTTTTGTCAGTATATGTGCCAATTGCCTTTATCATTTTATCTTCCCGTGCAATCACCCAATCATATTGACGATACTCTGATTTTAAACGTTGCACTTTTTGATAAAATTCTTTTTCGGTCAGTGACATGTTTTGTTTTGCATGCAATGTCCACTTATCTATTGACACATCTTGGCGTTCCATCCCCTCTGCCATTTGTGCTAACGGCGTTAATTCACTCGCATGAATGGTATGGAAAACAGCAATGACGAAGCTTAACATGACGGAAATGATAATAGCGTGGCTTACTTGTTTTTTCTTCATGTTCATCTCTCCCCCTTATCCCCAGTTTTACCGGAGGCAAGAGGCGCCATACGTAAAAATCTTCGTCAAAACTCGAGCTATTCGCTTCAACCCGCTTCTCCCAACCATTTATATTCAAAACCTATTAAAATAGATAGGGAAGCTGCTGTGAATAATTGAGATAATCTAAAAAGAAATTGGCAACGGCCGTTCCAATGGCGATTGTCAGCAAAATCATCAGGAGTCTAGTCTGCACGACTTTGCCTTTTTTGATTAACGGATCTATATTGACGGCTTGCAACGCCCACCAAGTCACTGCTATAAAAATCAGGTGAACGACAATGCCGATTGCAGCCTGCTGTCCCAATACACTCATCTATTACACTCCTTTCTCTGCGTTCATACCCTTTCTTATTATATAAGAAGCACAGATAAAGATGATACATTTTATACAGAACGGAATAATCACCCAAATCTAGGGCTAATCCCCGCTTAAAGTGCGATTCTTTTACATGGTATACTTTATTGGAAAGGAGCTGGCAAATGTGAATCATTCTTTTTTTCAGCCTGAAAAGCAATATGGTGAGGACCTGCCAATTTTTGATCAGGAATGGGAAGCAATTGCATTCTATTATGATTATAGACAGTCACAGATTGAAGAACTGAATGAATTGTGTCAGTTTTTTAACATTTCTCTTACCTATACGAGAGAAAGCCTTGAAGAGCTTGAAAACCTTTATTTTCAAAGTATACAAGAGCTTTTGCTTGCTGATTGGAATCTTCCTATTGAAGAATTCGAGAAAATGATCAGTGTTTATCTTATAGATTGCGTGATTGCCCGCCATGAAGATGCTGAATGGGTTGTAAAACCTTACCCCTATAAAGACGGCGCTTATACACTTGGCTTTAGAAGACATCGCAAATTGTGGCATACAATGAATGCCTGTGATGGTTTATACCTGCGCCAAAAAGAGGATCGCCCGCTGTTATCGCTGTTTGATTCTCTTGTGCGTTCATAAAAAAATCCTTCTCATAAAGAGAAGGATTTTTTCTTATTTCCCTGCTACATCCAATCTGTTCAAAGCCCGCTGTAACGCAAGCTCAGCCCGACGAATGTCAGTATCATCTGATTGAGAATTCAAACGCTCCTGCGCCCGCTGGCGTGCAGCTTCAGCGCGCTCTTTATCGATGCCTTCTGCTGTCTCGGCAGCCTGGGCAAGGATGGTGACCTGATCAGGACGGACTTCGACAAATCCGCCGCTGACGGCAACCATTTCAGTCTGCCCGTCTTTTTTCAGACGGACAGCGCCGATTTTAAGAGGAGCCACGGTTGGAATATGGCCTGGCAAAATACCGAGATCGCCGCTTTCGGCTCTCACACTCACCATTTCGATATCCGCATCGTATACTGGGCCGTCGGGAGTAACGATATTGACTTTAACGGTCTTCATGCTTTTACCCTCCTAGGACCAGATTAAACTTCTACACCCATTTCTTTTGCTTTCTCAACAACTTCTTCGATACGGCCTACAAGACGGAACGCATCTTCTGGAAGATGGTCGTATTTACCGGCTAAGATTTCTTTGAAGCCTTGTACCGTCTCTTTTACAGGCACGTAAGAACCTTTTTGTCCAGTGAACTGTTCAGCCACGTGGAAGTTCTGAGAAAGGAAGAACTGGATACGGCGTGCGCGGTGAACGACAAGTTTGTCTTCCTCGCCTAATTCATCCATACCGAGAATCGCAATGATATCTTGAAGCTCTTTGTAACGCTGAAGCGTTGACTGTACTTCACGCGCAACCGCATAATGCTCTTCTCCGACAATTTCAGGAGCAAGGGCGCGTGATGTAGATGCCAACGGATCAACCGCAGGGTAAATACCCATTTCAGTTAATTTACGCTCAAGGTTTGTTGTCGCATCCAAGTGAGCGAACGTTGTCGCCGGCGCCGGGTCAGTGTAGTCATCGGCAGGCACGTAGATCGCCTGGATAGATGTAACTGATCCAACGTTCGTAGACGTGATACGCTCTTGGAGCTGACCCATCTCAGTTGCAAGCGTCGGCTGATAACCAACCGCTGAAGGCATACGGCCAAGAAGGGCTGAAACCTCTGAACCCGCTTGTGTGAAACGGAAAATGTTATCGATGAAGAACAGTACGTCCTGTCCTTGTACATCACGGAAGTGCTCAGCCATTGTAAGGCCTGTCAAAGCAACACGCATACGTGCGCCCGGCGGCTCGTTCATTTGTCCGAATACCATGGCTGTTTTGTTGATTACGCCAGAGTCACTCATTTCGTAGAAAAGGTCGTTTCCTTCACGAGTACGCTCTCCTACGCCGGCGAATACAGAGATACCGCCGTGCTCTTGCGCGATGTTGTTGATTAATTCCTGGATTAATACGGTTTTACCTACACCGGCACCACCGAACAATCCGATTTTACCACCCTTAATGTAAGGAGCAAGCAAATCAACAACTTTAATACCTGTTTCAAGAATTTCAACTTCTGTTGAAAGCTGATCGAATGAAGGCGCCTGTCTGTGAATCGGATCCTTTTTCGCATCCGCAGGAACCGGCTCATTCAAATCAATATTTTCTCCGAGAACGTTAAATACACGTCCAAGTGTTACATCACCAACCGGTACTGAGATTGGCGCTCCTGTATCTACAGCTTCCATACCGCGCTGAACACCATCTGTAGATGCCATTGCGATTGTACGGACTGTATCATCACCTAAATGAAGAGCGACCTCAAGCGTTAAATCAATACCTACTTCGTTTTCACTTGCAGCTGGCTGTGAAATTTTAATCGCATTATAAATTTCAGGCAAGTGACCGTCTTCAAAACGCACGTCGACGACCGGTCCTAATACCTGGCTAACGCGTCCTTTCTTCATCGCTATCCCTCCTGACAAAATCTTTCTATTCTAAAGCGGCTGCTCCGCCGACAATTTCCGTAATTTCTTGTGTGATGGCTGCTTGGCGAGCGCGGTTGTAAGAAAGCGAAAGTGAATCGATAAGTTCCTTCGCGTTGTCTGTCGCATTTTTCATCGCCGTCATTCTTGCAGCGTGCTCACTTGCTTTACTGTCAAGAAGCGCACCGAAGATTAAGCTTTCTGCATATTGAGGAAGCAAAACCTCCAGAACCTCCTCTTCAGATGGTTCAAATTCATAAGACGCCGTTCTTTTTCCGCCGCCGCTGCCCAAATCAGATAACGGCAGAAGTTTTTTCTCCGTTACTTCTTGAGTAATGGCGCTGACAAAATGGTTATAAACAAGGTGCAATTCATCAAACGCACCGTCTATAAACATTTGGATCGTTTGACGGGCAAGATCTTTAATTTCTGTAAACGTTACTTCATCCCCAAGTCCTGTTAACTCGGAAATGATCGGAATCTCACGTTTCTTAAAGAAATCACGGCCCACTCTTCCGATGGCAATCACCGCATACTCATCCTTAGACTGATGACGTTCTTGCATGGCCTGATAAGCACTCCGTAAAACCGAACTGTTAAAAGCGCCGGCAAGACCGCGGTCAGACGTAATGACAAGGTATGCCGTTTTTTTCACTTCTCTGCTGAGAAGCATCGGGTGCTTCACGTTGCCGGAAACTCTTCCGACGTTTGACACAACCTCTTGGATTTTATCCATATATGGCACAAATGATTTTGCATTGTTTTCAGCACGATTCAGCTTAGCCGCAGATACCATCTGCATGGCTTTTGTAATCTGACTTGTTTTTTTCGTTGACGTGATCCTTGACTTAATATCGCGTAATGAGGCCAAAGATTTCACCACCTTTTCTCTTCATCTGCGTAAAAAGAGAGAAAAAGAGAACCTTTTTCTCTCATCAGCATTCGAGTTAGTTGCTTGGTGCAAATGTGCGTTTGAAGCCTTCGATTGCAGCTTTGAAGTCTTCATCAGCAGGAAGGTTTCCTGTTTTTGCAATTCCGTCAAGCAGGTCTTTATGGTTTTGGTCAAGGTACATGTAGTACTCTTCTTCAAAACGTCTGATATCCGCCACAGGAATATCATCGAGATATCCTTTTGTCAGCGCATAAAGAATGGCTACTTGCTTTTCAACCGGAAGCGGCTTGTTCAGATCCTGCTTCAGCACTTCAACTGTACGCGCACCGCGGTTCAGTTTTGCCTGAGTCGCTTGGTCGAGGTCAGAACCGAATTGAGCAAATGCTTCCAGCTCACGGTATGACGCAAGGTCAAGACGCAAAGTACCTGATACTTTTTTCATCGCTTTGATTTGCGCTGAGCCGCCGACACGGGATACAGACAATCCGGCGTTGATCGCTGGACGTACGCCTGAGAAGAACAAATCAGATTGCAGGAAGATCTGTCCGTCGGTGATGGAAATGACGTTCGTCGGAATATAAGCAGAGATATCTCCGGCTTGTGTTTCTACGAACGGCAGAGCTGTAATTGATCCTGCGCCTTTCGCGTCGCTAAGCTTTGCTGCACGCTCAAGCAGACGGGAATGAAGATAGAATACATCCCCAGGGAACGCTTCACGGCCTGGCGGACGGCGAAGAAGCAAGGACAGCTCACGGTAAGCAGCCGCTTGTTTAGAAAGATCATCGTATACAACAAGAACGTGCTTGCCGCTGTACATAAATTCTTCTGCCATTGTAACCCCAGCATACGGTGCCAGGTACAGAAGCGGTGCCGGCTGTGACGCAGACGCCGTTACAACAATTGTATAATCAAGCGCGCCGTGTTTACGCAATGTTTCTACTACGCCGCGGACTGTTGATTCTTTTTGACCGATCGCAACATATACGCAGATCATGTCTTGGTCTTTTTGGTTAAGGATCGCATCGATCGCAACAGATGTTTTACCTGTTTGACGGTCACCGATGATCAGCTCACGCTGGCCGCGGCCGATTGGAATCAGTGCATCGATCGCTTTGATACCGGTTTGAAGCGGTTCATGAACGGATTTACGGTCCATAACGCCTGGTGCAGGGCTCTCAATCGGACGAGTTTTGCTTGTAAGGATCGGGCCAAGTCCGTCTACCGGCTGGCCTAACGGATTTACAATACGGCCGATTAACTCTTCACCAACAGGAACCTCCATGATGCGGCCTGTTCTTTTTACTTCGTCTCCCTCACGGATCTCACTGAAAGGTCCTAAGATGACGATACCTACGTTTGATTCCTCAAGGTTTTGAGCCATACCCAAAACACCGTTTGAAAATTCGACAAGTTCACCGGCCATACAGTTGTCAAGGCCGTGCACACGTGCAATACCGTCACCGACTTGGATGACTGTACCTACGTCTTGAACTTCAATATCAGATTGATAATTTTGTATTTGCTGTTTTATCAGCGTGCTAATCTCTTCAGCTTTGATGCTCACTTAGGTTTCACCCCTTCTATCGATTTTCCCCGGCTAATTGACGTTCAATGCGCTGAAGCTTCCCGCTTACGCTGCCGTCATAAATCCGGTTTCCAATGCGGACTTTAATGCCGCCTATTAAATCCGTCTGCACTTCATTTCTGATTCTCAGTGAAGCGACTCCGGCTTTTTTTGCAAACACTTGTGATAATGGTAAAATTTCAGCATCCGTCAGCGGTTTCACTGAATATACGATTGCGTCTTCTGTTTGACGGGCCTCATTTGCGAGTTTGATAAACTCATCTGTGAGCTCAGGCACAATCGCGGCACGATGGCGGTCAATCAAAAGAAAAATCGTATTAAGCACGGACTGTGACAAAGAGCCAAATGCATTTTGGATCAGCTCTTTTTTCTTCGCAGCCGGCACCTTCGGATGGTTCAACACATCATTAAGCGCTTTTTCATTTTGAAATACTTGTTTTACAACAGTTAGCTCTTCTTCTACTTGATTCAGCTGAGCGGACTCATTGGCTATATCAAAAAGAGCTGATGCATATCGTTTAGAGACAGCTGATCCACTCATCGGCTTTCTCCTACCTCTTTAAGATAGTCCTGGATCAATTTCTCTTGCGCTTGTTCATCCAGTTCTTTTTCGATCACTTTCGACGCAATCATGACAGAAAGAGACGCTACTTGCTCACGGAGAGCAGAAACCGCCTGTTCTTTTTCCTTCACGATTTCAGTTCTTGCTGCTTCTTTCAGACGTTCAGATTCTGCACGTGCAGCCTGAATAATCTCTTCTTTTTGCTTCTCTCCCAGTTTCTTTGCGTTTTCGATAAGAGTTTGGGATTCCTGTCTTGCTTCTTTTAAAAGAACGCGCTGCTCTTCAATCAGCTGCTGCGCTTCTTTATTTTTTTCTTCAGCAGACGTAATTTCTCCAGCGATGTGGTCTTCACGCTGTTTCATTATGTTTAATAGCGGCCCTAAAGCGTATTTCTTCAGAAGCGCTAATAAGATTAACATAGCTAACAGTTGGAACAGGATATCTCCGCCGTTAAACGACAATCCTAGTTCAAGTGGTAATTGAGACATCTACTACGGCAACTCCCTTCTGCAGGTTTTTCTTTGCTGATCCAGCAGCCGCACTTGTCTCTTTTCAGCCGGCAAGGCGGGATGCTTATCAGACATAAAGCAATGGCGAAGGTTCTCTTGGAATGATCTTCGCCATTTTTAGTTCATATAAGGCTTTTATGCTTAGCCAAAGAACGCTAAGAATGCGATAACGACAGCGATAATAGGAAGGGCTTCAACTAATGCGATACCCATGAACATAAGAGTTCTCAGTTCTTTACCTGCTTCCGGCTGACGGGCAATCCCCTCTACCGTACGTGAAACAATCAAACCGTTACCAATACCTGCACCAAGTGCGCCTAAACCAATTGCAATCGCAGCTGCTATTAAATTCATGAAAAAGTTCCTCCTTTAAAATGTTATCCGTTTGGATATAATGTTTTAATGATCATGACTGATTTTATGAGACATGTACACCATCGTCAGCATTGTAAAGATAAATGCCTGGATAGCACCAATAAATAAACTGAATGCTTGCCATGCCAGCATCGGCAGAATGGCACCGATTGTACCGACAAGACCGAGAGCCACGCTTTGCGAATAATGGCTTGTTGCTAATCCCGCAAGCAGACCGAGAAGAATCTCACCGGCGAAGATGTTACCATACAGCCGCAAACCTAGAGTCAGCGTATTCGCAAACTCTTCGATGATTTTCATCGGGAGCATGAATGGAACAGGTCTTAAATAGTCTTTGGAATATTCCTTGAGCCCTTTCATCTTCACACCATAGTAGTGGGTTAAAGCAACAACCATCACGGCTAGCGTTAATGTAATGGCAGGATCGGCTGTCGGAGACTTCCACCAGAGCTCATGTCCGATTGTAATAGAGAACGGCAGCCCCAGCATATTCGACACAAATATGTACATCAGCAATGTGACACCAAGTGCCAAGAAGTTAGCCCCTGTTTTTAAATCCATTGTACTGCCAATAATATTGCGGACGAAATCAACAATCCATTCCATAAAGTTCTGGGCTTTTCCGGGACGGATCGAAAGCGTTCTTGTCGTCAATATAGCAATCAATAAAACAATCACACTCGCCACAGTAATCATCAGAATGTTTGTCAGATTAAAAGTAAGACCTAGAAATTCTATAGTTCTGTAACCATGATTCAAAGGGTTTTCACCTCTCTTCCATTGATGAACGTTTAAGCTGGATAAAGGAATCTATCATAATGACAGGGTATATTGTCATTAATCCAATAACTGTACTTGCCATATGAAAGTATTCGGGATTTTTATAGGCAACAGCCACAGCAAGAATCGCATTGCACCACCGCGCTGCGCTCCCGAGAGATCGTATGGACTTTCCTTTCTCAACAGCTCTGTCAAAAGCATTCATTCTCCTGACGAGCAGTAAAAAATTAAACAAACTGAAAACAGTTCCCAGAATAAGGCCTAAAAAAACGGTTTTATACGCTGTTAAACCATAACCCAGTACATACACTGCCAAAATGAACAATAAATATTTGCGTTGTCTGCTAAATGTAAGCTTGGGATCGTCCATCAATTATCTGTCTCCTGATGAAAAAATAATGTATAGCTTGGATACGGCAAAAATCAGCGGTTAACCCTTAGTAGAAGACCTTTTTTGACCGGCAAAACGGGCCTGTTCGAAAAAATCATTCATCCGCAAGCCTTGCAGGGATGCTGTTTCATTCGCTTAAATAAATCCTCATAATACGGGTTTGCTGAGAGGATTTACATTGAGGATGAGGACTATAATGAAAGCTATGAAAACCTTCTCATAATACCCTCGTTTAGCATACAATAGCCCCTAACATGTGTCAATCTGTTTAAAGTTAAAAAACTTTTTATACTTTACGTCTCCACAGAATGTTCACATTTTCACCTATAATTGTATACAGATTCACCGAATAGCAAAAAACTGGATAAAAAAATGAAACCCCCTTTTGGGGATTTCATTTTTTATTTTGTTCCAAACATGCGGTCACCCGCATCTCCGAGACCTGGAACAATATATCCTTTTTCATTTAATTTTTCATCTAGCGCCGCAATGTAAATATCAACGTCCGAATGATGCTTCTGCAATTCTTCCACACCCTCCGGCGCTGCTACAAGACACATGAAACGGATATTTTTCGCACCGCGTTTTTTAAGGCTGTGAATGGCTTCAACTGCGGAACCGCCCGTAGCGAGCATCGGGTCAACCACGATGAATTCACGCTCTTCCACATCAGAAGGAAGCTTGACATAGTATTCCACGGGTTTTAAGGTTTCTGGATCACGGTAAAGGCCGACATGTCCCACTTTTGCTGCAGGTATCAGCTTTAAAATGCCGTCAACCATTCCCAATCCTGCTCTGAGGATAGGAACCACTCCGAGTTTTTTCCCTGAGATGATTTTCGACTTCGCAGCCTGAACCGGTGTATTGATATCCACTTCTTCCAGAGGAAGATCGCGGGTAATTTCAAATGCCATGAGTGTGGCCACTTCATCTACTAACTCTCTAAAATCCTTCGTACCTGTATTTTCATTCCGTATATATGTCAGCTTGTGCTGAATTAAAGGATGATCAAATACATAAACCTTTCCCATACTGTGTTTCAGCTCCTTTTTTATTGTCCCATCAACAATTACACACTTCTATTGATTCTACAAAAAAAGACATTGAGTTTCAAGAACATCGTCAAAAAACCCGCCGGGCATAAGCCCCAGCGGGTTTTAGGATCTTAATAATCTAATTCTTTATATAAAGGAAATTTATCAGTCAGAGCAGCTACACGCTGTCTTGCTTCTTCAAGTTTTCCTTCATCTTCGTGGTTTTTCAATGCAAGCGCAATGATAGCACCGACTTCATCTAATGCGTCTCCGTCAAAACCGCGGCTGGTTACAGCAGCTGTTCCAAGACGGATGCCGCTTGTTACGAAAGGTTTTTCAGGATCATATGGAATCGCGTTTTTGTTAGACGTAATACCGATTTCATCAAGTACATGCTCTGCAACCTTACCAGTCAGTCCGAGCGAACGAAGGTCAACAAGGATAAGGTGGTTGTCTGTTCCGCCTGAAACGAGCTTGATGCCTTCTTTCGTTAAGGCTTCAGCCAGACGTTTCGCGTTTGAAATGACGTTTTCTGCATATGTTTTGAAATCGTCCTGCAATACTTCACCGAATGAAACAGCTTTTGCGGCAATAACGTGCATCAGCGGGCCGCCTTGAATTCCAGGGAAGATCGATTTATCAATTTTCTTGCCAAACTCTTCACGGCAAAGGATCATACCGCCTCGAGGACCGCGAAGTGTTTTATGTGTTGTTGTTGTAACGAAATCAGCGTAAGGAACCGGGTTTGGATGAAGGCCTGCCGCAACAAGTCCTGCGATATGTGCCATATCCACCATGAAGTAAGCGCCGACTTCATCAGCAATTTCACGGAATTTCTTAAAGTCGATTGTACGAGGATACGCACTTGCTCCTGCTACGATAAGCTTCGGTTTATGAGCGAGGGCTTTTTCACGCACGTCATCGTAATCAATATATTGAGTTTCTTTATCTACGCCGTACTCAACAAAGTTATATTGAACACCGCTGAAGTTGACTGGGCTTCCGTGTGTTAAATGGCCGCCGTGGGAGAGGTTCATCCCAAGTACAGTATCGCCTTGCTCCAAAATCGTGAAGTACACTGCCATGTTTGCTTGTGCGCCTGAATGAGGCTGAACGTTTACATGCTCCGCTCCAAAGATTTCCTTCGCGCGGTCACGAGCGATATCTTCAACGACATCGACGTGCTCGCATCCGCCGTAGTAGCGTTTGCCCGGATATCCTTCTGCGTATTTATTTGTCAAAACAGATCCTTGTGCTTCCATAACCGCTTCACTTACAAAGTTCTCAGAAGCAATCAATTCGATCTTAGTCTGTTGGCGTTCACGCTCATTTTTAATGGCGTTAAACACTTGTTCGTCTTGCGCAGGTAAATGTTTCATCAGCGAGATCCTCTCCTATCCGTATCCTGTTCTTTGTTTTTACCATCACTATTGTACATGGTTTTTAAGGCCGATGTAAAAGATTATTTTTAAAAAATCTAAATTTTTATTGGTAAAAACGAATATTAATAACTTAAATTTAATTTAAAGTTCGGAATTTATTTCACTGTCTTAAAATAAAAGAAAAGACTGGCTATGCAGTCCTTTCATTCGCACTCATAAACCGCCCGCACTCCGCCGATTAGTTTCGGCCGTGTACGCGCCAATGTCACATGAGCTGAACCGAGGCTGTTTTGAGAGACACGCACAGGGACAGCCACCGGCTTCAGATGCATGCCGATAAACGTATCGCCTATATCAATCCCGGCGTCAGCCTGAATGGTTTCAACAAGAACAGGAGACTTCATCTGCTTAAACGCATAAGACGCCATCGCTCCGCCCGCTCTTGGAACGGGCACGGCAGAAACGGTTGGAAGCCTGAACAGCTTGGCTGTTTCTGCTTCGACGACAAGCGCTCTGTTTAAATGCTCGCAGCATTGAAACGCCAGATGGATTCCCGTTTTTTCCCGGAGCTCAGCAAGTCCGCTGTAGATGCTTTCAGCGATATCTACACTGCCCGATGTGCCGATCCGGCTGCCGGCCACTTCGCTCGTGCTGCATCCAAGGACGAAGAGCTGATCTTGTTTCAATTCCGCTTGGTCCTGAAACTCAGACAGCATCGTCTTCCACGTTTGTTTCAACTCATTCATTAAACAGCACCCCTACAGGTTTTTCTCTTCATAATCTGAGATTTTCCCAATACGCGTTTGGTGTCTTCCCCCGGTAAACTCAGTAGTCAGCCAGATTTTTGCGATTTCCCGAGCCAAACCAGGTCCGATCACCCGTTCACCCATCGCAAGGATGTTTGTGTCATTATGCTCCCTCGTCGCCTTCGCGCTGAAGGTATCGTGCGCCAGCGCGCAGCGAATCCCTTTTACTTTATTAGCGGAAATGCTCATGCCGATGCCTGTCCCGCAAATTAAAATGCCTCTGTCAACTTCGCCGCTAACCACTTTTTCGGCCACCGGAAAAGCATAATCCGGATAATCGACAGAGCCGCTGCCGCAGTCACAGCCCATATCAATATATTCAATTTGCAATTCGTCCATTAACTCTTTGATTTCATTACGAATGTGAACGCCGCCATGATCCGATGCAATGGCTACTTTCATCTGCTTTTCCTCCCAGCGTGTGTGATGCGGCCCGCCCGCTTTATTGACCGCGCAGCCTGTCCGCTCTTTGATTCACACCATATGATGTGCTTTTCACTATATTCTACTCCTTCACGCAGGATTTGCAAATGACCTGTTTGCAGATTTTCTGACAACTTATCTGCGGTCTTTTTTCAGCTGTTTTGCCAGCTGCCGAAGAAGCTCTTCAAGCTCATCTCGCGTTTGTTTATAGATGTCAATTGAGCCGCCGAACGGATCGATGACATCACCATGGCTGCCTGTAACATATTCTTTTAACGTAAACACTTTATCACGATAACGTCCAAATTGGCTGGCAATGATCTGTTTGTGCTGATGGGTCATAGCCAGAACCAAATCAGCCGATTCCATAAGTTCTTCAGTTAATGGAGAAGACACATGATTAAGGGCAATGTGTTTTTCAAACAGCGCTTCGACTGCATGAGGCGTCGCTTTCCCATTAGGTGAAGCAAACACGCCTGCAGAGCGGACATTGACATTCAGCCCTTCCATTTCTGCAATTGATTTAAAAAGCGCCTCAGCCATTGGGCTGCGGCACGTATTTCCAGTACAGACAAAAATAATATCCATGTCAGTCACCCCTTATTTTTCTCTATTATATATGAAGAAAAAAGAAACGGCGACTTCGTTTCTTTTATTGGTATATTAAATTGGCAAAAGCAGCTTTAATCCAAACACGATTAATATGATGCCCCCGAGCGCTTCGCTGTATGTGCCAAGCCAAGACTGCACTTGTTTTCCGACCAGCAGGCCCAGCCATGTCAACATCATGCTGAACAGCCCGAACAGGGTAATTGTGAGGAGCGGATGCGAGCCGTATATCCCCAAGCTCAAGCCGACGGAAAAGCTGTCAAGGCTGACGCCGATGGCAAACAGCAATAATCCCGGTCCTGCCGGTGACATGAATCGTTCTTCTGACTGTTTAAAAGAGGCCATAAGCATTTGAACCCCAAGAACAAAAAGCAGCGCCCCACCGATATAAACCGCTAACACGCCGAGGAGCCCTGACAGCATGTTACCGGCCGCCATCCCTGCGAGAGGCATGATGACGTGAAAGAGGCCGATGATGAAACCAATATAGAATATCTGCTTCTTTCTAAGTTTGACCATTCCCATTCCAAGGCCGACAGAAAAAGCATCCATCCCTAAAGCAAACGCCATGATGCTTAATGTAATCAGTTCGCCTATAAACAAATCCGACATACATAAATAACCCCCTTGGACACGCCCCGCTTTTTTAGCCTATGCGTGTCCAAAAAGGGTTAGAACATCTGACTGCTTTCAGCGAATCACTCTTCCTCCGGCGGCTTTCATCAGCCTGTTCATAATAGCAAGACCGACACCTGTATCCGGAAAGGATTCCGCTATAATGAAATCCACCTTATTCTCATCAAAGCTGCGCAAAGCATCATACAGCCCTGCCGCAACAGTCTCAAGCTGAGCCCGTCTTCCGCAGCTCTTCACATAATCAGCGGAATAAACGCCCGCGTTTTCTTCTGTCGTCAGGACACCGACCCGTCTTCCGCCCTGTTGATATTCTTGAATGAGGTGCTGAATGCGCTCTGGGCTGCCTTCGCAAATGGCAAGAGGCGCTGTCGGCGCATAATGTGTATATTTCATCCCTGGAGAAATCGGCTTCTCGTTTTGGTCGCTGAGCCCTTTATCCACATGGATCGGCCCGATCACCGCTTCAATTTGTTCCTTCGTAATGCCGCCAGGACGCAAGAGAACAGGGATGTCGTCCGCACATGAAAGCACGGTTGATTCGACCCCGATTCCGGTAGGGCCTCCATCCATAATACCAGCTATGCGGCCATCCAAGTCGTGAGCCACATGCTCCGCTTTTGTGGGACTTGGCTTGCCTGATAGATTGGCGCTCGGTGCTGCAATCGGCAGTCCCGATTCGCGAATCAATGCAAGGGCAAGCGGATGATCCGGCATTCTAATGGCAACCGTTTCAAGACCTGCCGTTACACGAGGTGAAAGCGCATCAGGTTTGCAAGGCAGAATGAGCGTAAGTGCTCCCGGCCAAAACCGTTTCATCAATGTTTTCGCCTTTTCCGACGCCGGGCCCGTTAAATCCTCAAGCTGGCTGATATCCGCAATGTGGACAATCAGGGGATTATCGCTCGGCCGCCCTTTCGCCTCATATATTTTTTTGACGGCATCCGTATTTTTTGCGTTTGCGCCTAGGCCATATACTGTTTCTGTCGGAAAGGCAACGACCTCATTTTCTCGGAGCAAAGCGGCTGCTTGTGCAATTTGTGGATCATTTGTGGATAACTCGTCAGTTACATCCACAAACCATCTTTTCGTTTTCATTTCTAACCAAACTCCTTATTCACAACAATAAAACGATTGTTTTACGCGTGTAATCCTTTTGAAAGTATAAAAGATGTCCTGTAATAAAACAAGCGTTATCCACAAATTGTGGACAACGCTAATAAAGAAGTGGATAAGTATGTGTATAAACTGCACTTATCCAGACGCTTTTTTCATTAAAACGGCTCCTTCTGTTTGCCGCGATTCACAGAAGTGATCAGAAGAAAACAGCTCCTCCGGTACACTCTCAGCTCTTTCAAAACCCATGGCCATCAGAAAGTCCGCAGAGGAATGCTGATTTGCTACTAGGTACACGGTTTTGATCTGATGCTTTTCGCACAGCACCTCCATGCTTTGAAAAAGCGTGACGATGTGGCCTTGGTGAAGCTTGTCCGATATGACAAGTGATCGCAGCAGCCCCTGGTCACAGCTTATTTTTTCAATACCGAGGCATCCGGCAATGTTTTTCTCACTGTCCTCCAGCATAAGAAATTGAGTGAAGCCTTCTTTCACGCCTTCATAGCTGGTTTTTGCCTGTTTTAAAAATGCCTCGAGCACATCTCCGTCTTTTTCCCTTGCCACCCGCAGTTGATAAAACATCCGTTCACCCCGTTTTTGCGTTCTTTCTTCCAATCTATGAGGCAAATCTATTTTTAGACCAGATGATTAGGAAAAAAGGTCGGAAATCCATTCGACTAAAAAGAATTTCACTTCTGTGCCGTCTTCTTTTTCTTCATTCTCTTCTTTTTTGGCTTTTTCCGCTTTAGCGGTTACGTCCTCAAGCACTTTTTCAGTCTGCTTTTTTGAGGCTTCTTTATCTTCTTGTTCTTTGACGGCTTCCCCGTTAGAAAAATCAAGAAAGCAGAGGGGCGGGAATAGCACACACCACCAGTTGGCGCCGTCTCCGTTTCCAAGCGTAATCAAAATCGCTTCATACTCACCAGCGGGATATACCATGTTGCCGTAAAGCTTTGTCGGAAACGAGATTTTGTCAAAATCAACGGATATCGACTGATTCGCTCCTTCTTTCTCCATTGTTTCCTTTGCAATTGCTTTGATTTCAGGCAGCTTTGAACGAATCACGCGACGCGCTTCTTCAATAGAAGTAATATCCTTTACCCAAGCTGTGATTTCTTTATTCACCGCGTCTCTTATATGACGTTTTAATTGCTGGTCTTGATCACTATCGCTGTTTGCCAATATTCTCAAACGAATCGCCTGATCCGGTATGACCACCGGCTGATTTTCCGATTTTTGTGCCGTCTCTTCTTTTGCCAGCCCTACGAGCGCTCCAGATAATAAAAGAAAGATATATATACAAATGATTACTGTTTTTTTCATCGGTCCCCACCGTTCCTCTCCGTGCTTTGTTTCTAGCCCTATTATGGACAAGGAGAGCCGGGGGTAAACGTGCAGGGTGAAAAAAATCTAGCAAGCTGTTAATCTTATTTATGGTACGATAGTGTTTTAGGAGGTTTAAGATGAAATACAATTATACAGTGCTGTTATCAGCATTCACGATGTCCGTTCTTTATTCAGTAATTTATATTCATTCATTTAACATTGCCGCTCTCATCACAATGGCATTTTATTTTCTGTTTCCTTATTTGATCTTCGCACTGCCGCTTCAAATCATGATGAATAAAAAGCCGAAACGGTTCAGCCCTTTGTATCTGCTGTATTACCTTGTCGCTGCTTTTATTGCCAACGCGATCATTTTCGTCGTGCTTCAGCCTTCGGGACAATCTTTGTTTCAAAATACAGCCTTCTATCTTTTCGCTGTATTAACAGCTCTTATCTATTGGATATGGGACTCTGTTTTACTGCAAAAAAAGGAAGCCTAAGAGGCTTCCTTTTTTATTAAAACAAAATCGTCAGCAAATAACATAGAATGGAAGGTATCGCCGCAACAAAGAAAGCGGCCGCCATTTTCATGCGAGATGTACGGCCTTCTTTGGTTTCTGAATGGTAGTTTGCCCGCTGATCGCTTCCGCTTACAGCCAAACCCGATGTAATGATCGCGAGCCCCACTAAAACGAGAGACGCAACGCCAAAAATCGCTTCATATGAAAGAGCCTGCGGAAAAATGGTGCCAATCATGCTCTCAATCGCAATGAGCAGGATTCCTGCTGTCAGGGCCTTTTTCATGTTTACATCCCCTTTGCTGGTGTTAAACAGCTTGATCCATTCACTCGCCAGCAAGCTGCTTATTTATTTTTATGAATCAGAGCGCATATGGTTCTGTCTTTTCCATTAATATCTTTCAGCACTTCCACTTCCGCCCCCTTAAACGCCTTGAGGATCAGGTCTTTGACCGCCGCTCCCTGTTTCCAGCCGATTTCAAAAACGACAAATACTTTATCCTTCATGACAAGCGGAATGTCTTCCATAAACCGCTTATAAAATTTCAGCCCGTCTCCGCCATCGGTGAGCGCGTGCAGCGGCTCATGAAAACGGACAATTTCCGATAGATCAGCCAGTTCTTCCTCTGAAATATATGGCGGGTTTGAGACAATGATATCCGCTTTTTTTCCCGCCTTAATAAAAGGCTCAAGCAGATCGCCCTGATAAAAGCGCACATTTGCTCCGAGTTTTTCTGCATTGGCAGAGGCGACTTGCAGCGCCTCTTTCGAAATATCGACCGCCGACACAGAAAAGTTTTGGTTTTCAAGCGCAAGCGTGACGGCTATTGCGCCGCTCCCTGTACCAACGTCAACAACTTCGAGCTTGCCGTCTTCAGAAAAGACACTCCGATATTTTTCAAGCAAATGAAAGACAACTTCTTCAGTTTCCGGCCGCGGGATCAGCACATCATCATTCACCATAAATTCCCGTCCATAAAAAAACTCTTTTCCTATAATGTATTGAACCGGCACGCCCTCTTTATGCATCTCAACGTGACGCTTAAAGCGATACAGCTCGTCTTCACCAATCGGTTCCTGTAAGCTTGCGAGCAGTTTGCTTCTCTCCATTCCGGTATCATAAAGCAATAGGAGCTCGGCAGCATTTTCTTCTCTTCCCGCTTCGGTTAAATAAGAAGAAGCCCATTTCAGGGCTTCGAATATCGTCTTCATCTTAACCTTCCGACTGCTGAAGCTTGCTTGCCTGATCTTCAACAATCAGCGCTTCAACCACTTCGTCAAGTTTTCCTTCAAGAATCTGATCAAGCTTTTGAATCGTCAAACCGATTCTGTGATCCGTCACACGGTTTTGCGGGAAGTTGTATGTGCGGATACGCTCAGAGCGGTCACCAGATCCGACTGCTGATTTCCGTGTTTGATCATATTCAGCCTGGGCTTCCTGCTGAAATTTATCATAGATTCTGGCACGGAGAACCTTCATTGCTTTTTCTTTGTTCTTAATTTGAGATTTTTCATCCTGGCATGATACAACTACACCTGTCGGCAAGTGAGTCAGACGAACCGCAGACATTGTTGTGTTAACGCTTTGTCCGCCCGGTCCGCTTGAAGCAAACGTATCGACGCGGATATCCTTCTCATGGATGTCAACCTCTACCTCTTCTGCCTCAGGAAGACATGCTACTGTTGCAGTGGATGTATGGATGCGTCCGCCTGATTCTGTTTCCGGAACACGCTGTACGCGGTGGGCGCCGTTTTCATATTTGAGTTTAGAATACGCGCCGCTTCCCGTAATCATAAAGATGATCTCTTTGTAGCCGCCTGTTCCGGTTACATTCGCTTCCATGACCTCTGTCTTCCAGCCCTGAAGCTCGGCATAACGGGAATACATTCTGTACAGGTTGCCCGCGAATAAAGCGGCTTCCTCGCCTCCCGCGGCTCCGCGGATCTCCATAATAACGTTTTTATCATCATTAGGATCTTTCGGGATCAGGAGCACTTTCAGCCGTTCTGACAGTGTTTCCGTTTCCTTCTGAAGTTCAGAAATCTCTTCCTTCACCATGTCGCGCATCTCAGCATCCAGCTTCTCTTCAAGCATCGCTTTTGCATCAGCCAGCTGTTCTGACGCATCTCTGTATTGTCTATATACGTCAACTGTTTCTTGTATATCAGATTGCTCTTTTGAATATTCTCTTAGCTTTTTCGGATCGTTGACTACTTCTGGATCGCTCAAAAGCTCATTTAATTTCTCGTATCGTTCTTCAATTGATTTTAAACGGTCTAACACGGTCTTCACCTCTGTTTTCCTGTGCGTAACATTCTCATTATAGTATAGTGATTAACCCCAGTCAAAAGCATTTCAATCCCAGCTGGAAAAGCTCCCTCTGCTATACTGGAATTCGAGGAGGGATGATGTTGCTGAAATCCATACATCATATTGCAATCATATGTTCAGATTACGAAAAGTCGAAAGCTTTCTACGTACATAAGCTTGGTTTTCAGGTGATTCAAGAAACGTACCGCAAAGAGCGCGGCTCCTATAAGCTTGATTTGTCGCTTAACGGCTCGTATGTCATTGAGCTGTTCTCGTTTCCCGATCCGCCCGAACGACAAACCCGGCCTGAAGCCGCAGGCCTGCGCCACCTCGCCTTTACAGTCGGCAACTTGGATAAAGCGGTTCAGGAGCTTCATGAAAAAGGAATCGAAACAGAGCCAATCAGAACAGATCCGCTGACCGGCAAGCGTTTCACCTTCTTTTTTGATCCTGACCAGCTTCCATTAGAACTGTATGAACAATAACAGTTTTTGAAGAAAAAAAGGAGATACCCACTTTCTTTGCCGAATCTTTTCTTGTTTTGTCTAACGGGAAGGGAACCGCATTCTATGGTCGAATACCTAGCTTAAAAGGAGGTATGGGATCATGAATACAAATATGGTAGCAAGTGAACTCGGCGTCTCCGCAAAAACGGTGCAGCGGTGGGTGAAGCAGCTGAATCTTCCGGCCGAACGCAATGAGCTCGGACACTATTCGTTCACGGCAGAAGACGTGAAGGTTCTAAAATCCGTTCAAAAACAAATCTCTGAAGGCACGGCGATTCAGGATATTCATCTGCCGAAAAGCGCTAAAAAGCGCACAGGCTTTTTTGTCCAAAAAACAAATAGCGACACAGAACGAAGAATCGAGCAGCTTGAACAAAAGCTGGACACCCTTTTACAGCAAAGGCAGGACGAAAGTGAATTGATGGCAAGGATGTCGGAACTGGAACGCCAGCTGAAACAAAAAGCCGATGAAGGTGTATCTTACCAGCTGCTTCAGCACCGCAGAGAAATCGATGATATTCTTGCAGATCTGCAATCACTGACCTCACAAATGAAAGAATTCACCGCTCAGCCGATCCCCGAGACCGCTGCTGCTTCTGAAAAAACCAAAACAAGAAAAAAACCGCTGCTGTCACTGTTCAAATTTCAAACCTAAAGCAAAAAGCTCCCCGTAAAGGGAGCTTTTTTTGTTACGCAGTAAGCGCGATAATGATTGGAAGTGAAATCAATGACAGAATCGCACTGACCACAAACGCAGTTGCAGTTTCTTCTTCTTGTTTCTCGAAACGAGTCGCAATCATGGCTGCAACGGCAGAACCAGGGAATGCAACAAGAAGGATTGCTTTTGTTGTTTGGTCAGCCGGAAGTCCGATAGCAAGAGCAATCAGGAACATTAATGCAGGCTGAACCGCAACTTTTAGTAACGCAATACCGATAGCCGGCATACTGAGTTTAATTTTACGAATACCAACGGTAACACCGACAGCAAAGAGAGCAACACCAGATGTTGTGCTTCCAAGCTGATCAAGCATTTTAACACCCAGCTCAGGAAGAGTGAAATTGAAAACCAGCACCAAGATCATACTGATTAACGGAGCAGCTGCAAGCGGCTCACAAAGACCATGCAGGATTGATTTTCCTGTCATCTTCCAGAAGCTGTCGCCACTCTCTTCGTTTTTCTTAGAAGACTCACCAACAGTAGCGATAATGATCGCGAGCGGATCAAGAATCGCGTTAACCACGATACCTGTGACCGCGATCGGAATCGCAACTTCATTCGCTCCGAATAAGCTTCCCAATACCGGGATACCCATAAATGCGAATGTCGGCTGTGCAGAGTTCAAAGAAAATACAGATGAGTTCGTTAAATCATACTTGAAAATAAATCTGCAAACCAAAAGAATGATGATATAGAAACCAACAATCCCAATAATTAAAGAAATCATTAAAGGTACTTGTGATAAAAATTCACTTCTGGAAGTTGTCAAAATACCAGCGATAAAGTGAGCTGGAAGTGCGTATTTCGTTACTAACGTACTTACCCCTTTTGCCGACTTGGCATCATAACTTCCAAAATGTCCTGCAAACCAACCCAGCACGATAACAAAGAAGATCGGCGCCAGGAGGATTAAGATATCTAAGATGCTCAAAATATTCTCCTCCAAATCCTATGTCCGTATACTTTAGCTTTACAAAAAGCTTTCCCTCGGACAGAAAAATTTACTCGCTAATTATTTCGCGATGACTTTTTTGTATTCAGGTGTCCACATTGCATCAAGTACCGCTTGTTTCACATCTTCAGGCTGACGATTTGCCACGCCATCTTTAATTGCTGCTTCAGCAACGGCAATCGCAACTTGGATAGAAACCTCTTGAAGCTTATCAATGCTTGGAAGCAATCCTGCTCCAGGTGTTTCAAGATCAACCATTTCAGCAATCGCATCAGCAGTTGCAGCAAACATAGCAGGTGTAATGATACGCGCTTCAGCTACAATTGAACCAAGTCCAAGGCCAGGGAACGCGAATGCGTTGTTAGATTGTCCGATTTCATAAGAAACACCGTTGTATTCTACATTGTCAAATGGGCTTCCTGTTGCAATAAGCACTTTTCCGTCAGTCCATTTGAACAGATCTTCAGGAACAGCTTCAGCAAGGTGAGTCGGGTTAGACATCGGCATGATAACCGGACGGTCTACGTGAGATGCCATTTCTTTTACAATTTCCTCTGTGAATGCACCTGAAACCCCTGAAGTACCAATTAAGATCGTTGGTTTCGCTTGACGAACCACTTCATCGAATGGAATTTGACCTTTTTCATCGCGCTTCCAGTCTTTCACTTCATCCGCATTGCGAAGGTAAGGTTTTTGGAAATCAAGGATGCCTTCGATGTCTTCAGTCAGCAAGCCTCTGTAATCAAGTGTGTAGAAACGTTTGTTAGCTTCTTCTTCAGATAATCCGGCTAGCACCATTGTGTCACGGATTTGGTCAGCAATACCGATACCAGCAGAACCAGCACCGAAGATAACAACACGCTGATCTTTAATAGAAGCGCCGGTTTTCTTCATAGCGGCAAGCACACCTGCAAGTGTAATCGCGCCAGTACCTTGAATATCATCATTAAATGTCAGGATTTCATGATTGTATTTTTTCATGATGTTGCGTGCATTTTTGTTGCCAAGGTCTTCCCAGTGAAGAAGCGCTTTAGGGAAGAATTTCAATGCAGCTTTTACATAAGCGTCAATGAAAGCTTCGTAGCGTTCACCTTGAACACGTTCATGCTTGTTACCAATATATAAAGGATCGTTTAGAAGTTTTTCGTTGTTCGTACCGACATCAAGCACAACCGGGATAACACGGCTAGGATCAATACCAGCTGCAGCAGTGTAAACAGCCAATTTACCGATTGCGATATTAATACCGCCTACACCCCAGTCACCGATACCGAGAATGCTTTCGGAGTCAGTAGCAACGATAAGATCAATATCGCCTGCTGTCGCATGAAGGTTTTCAAACGCTTTTTCAATACCGTCAATGTTATCGATTGACAAGTAGATTCCTTGAGGTCTTCTATATTCATGGCTGTATTCCTGAATCGCTTCACCAACTGTTGGCGTGTACACAACAGGAAGCATTTCGCGAAGATGGTTTTTCAGCAATTTATAGAAAAGAACTTCGTTACGGTTTGCAAGATCACTTAAGTAAACATTTTGACGAAGGCGGTCAGGCTGCGCTTGGAATTGCTCGTACGCGCGTTGTGCTTGTTGATCAAGAGAAAGTACAGTTGGCGGCAGAAGTCCTTCTAAGCCGAGTTCTTGTCTTTCTTCTAGTGAAAAAGCAACGCCTTTATTTAAAGTAGGAATAGATAAAACTTCTTTTCCTCTAAGAGTTGTTTCTAAGTGGCCTTCTTTCGTTTTTTTTATGTTATTCAAGCAAATCTCCTTCTTTCTTGAAATAGTTAACCAAGTTAAGTAATAACCCATCTAAAATATGACCGATCATGATCTTTATGCGACTTTGTGACAATTATTCGAACAATGTCTCAAAACTATTTACATTACGTAAGCTATTGTATGCCTGTCAAAATCAAAATTCAAGGGAAGAAAATTACTTAATTTTTTAATATACTTATTTAAATTTTTTAATTGGATATTATCAGAATATAAAAAAAACACCGGTGTTTTTAGCCGGTGCATTCTATCTTTATACCCATGTTTTGGACTATTTTTTAGATTTTCCTGGGACTTCGTGATGATGTCTGCATCTTGCTTCATATGATTCAGATGCACCAACCAAAATGACCGGATCATCATAAGAAGCAGGTTTGCCGTCAATGAGGCGCTGTGTTCTGCTCGCCGGTGATCCGCAAACAGAACAGACGGCTTGCAGCTTTGTCACACTTTCCGCAATCGCCATGATATTCGGGACGACACCGAACGGCTCTCCCCTAAAATCCATATCAAGGCCTGCTGCTATCACACGGTAGCCTTTATCGGCAAGAGATGATAAAACCTCAACAATTTCCTGATCAAAAAACTGCACTTCATCAACCGCAATCACATCTGTACTTTCACTGATGTGATCCCAAATGTCCGCAGCAGACGAAATGGCATAGCTCGTCATCGATGTTCCATTATGGGAGACAACAGCAGCTTCGCTGTATCGGTTATCAATTACAGGCTTAAATACCCTGACTTCCTGCTTGGCATAAGTTGCTCTCTTCACTCTTCTGATCAGCTCTTCAGATTTCCCCGAGAACATGCTGCCGCAAATCAGCTCAAGCCACCCGCTTTGTTTCATTATGTACATAGGCTTCGCTCCCCTCTCTCTGCCAGCTGTGTTTTAGACAATATAAAAAACAGGCAAGACTGCTGCTTGCCTGTTGAGAAATCTATTATTACTTAAGACCGTATTTTTTGTTAAAGCGATCAACACGACCATCAGCAGAAGCGAATTTTTGACGGCCAGTGTAGAATGGGTGGCATTCAGAGCAAATCTCAACGCGTACCTCTTCTTTTACTGAGCCTGTTTCAAATTCATTTCCGCAAGCGCATTTAACTGTTGCTTTTTTGAAATTAGGATGAATTCCTGCTTTCATCGTATCCATCTCCTTCCGCCCTGAATCCCGTGTGGAAACAGAGTTATTATTTCGGAGCATTGTCCGAAACGCATATGAGAAAATTATATCAGTGATTTACTTCTTTTGCAAATACAATTTACCTTCTTGCAGATGATAGATTTGCCTGTTTCCATTCTTGATTGAGAATATCGAAAAATTCCTGGTTTGTTTTGGTTTTTTTCATTTTTCTCATGAACTTTTCGGCGAAATCAGGTGAATCAGACATCGTTTTGCGGATAGACCATAAACGATCAAGATGCTCTTTAGGCACAAGCAGCTCTTCTTTGCGCGTTCCTGAACGGCGGATATCGATGGCAGGGAAGATGCGGCGCTCGGCAAGAGAGCGGTCAAGATGGAGTTCCATGTTGCCTGTTCCCTTGAATTCTTCATAAATGACATCATCCATACGTGAACCTGTATCGACCAGAGCCGTAGCAAGGATGGTTAAGCTGCCGCCTTCTTCGATATTTCTCGCAGCCCCGAAGAAGCGTTTCGGACGGTGGAACGCCGCTGGGTCAATCCCCCCGGAAAGCGTTCTTCCACTTGGCGGAATCACTAAGTTGTAGGCGCGGGCAAGCCGTGTGATGCTGTCCATCAGGATAATGACGTCTTTTTTGTGTTCCACGAGACGCATCGCACGTTCAAGCACAAGCTCGGCCACTTTGATATGGTTTTCCGGCACTTCATCAAACGTTGAGCTGACGACATCCCCAGCTACAGAGCGCTCGATATCGGTTACTTCCTCAGGTCTTTCGTCAATTAAAAGCACGATCAGCTCTGCTTCAGGCTGGTTCGCTGTAATGCTGTTGGCAATTTCCTTCAGCAACATCGTTTTTCCGGCTTTCGGCGGCGCAACAATCAATCCGCGCTGCCCAAATCCAACCGGCGCCATCATGTCCATAATTCTTGTAGACAAGAAGTTCGGCTTTGTTTCAAGCACCATTTGACGATCCGGATAAAGTGGCGTAAGAGCCGGGAAATGCACACGCTCTTTTGCAGATTCGGGATCATCCCCATTTACTGCTTCAACGTGCAAAAGTCCATAGTAACGCTCATTTTCTTTTGGCGGGCGAACCTTGCCAGATACTTTGTCTCCGTTCCGCAAATCGAAACGGCGGATTTGTGAAGCTGAGATGTAAATGTCTTCTGAGCTTGGAGAGTAGTTGATCGGTCTCAGGAATCCGAAACCTTCAGACTGGATGATCTCGAGAACGCCTTCCATAAACAGCAGATCTTCCTGTTCTGCATTCGCTTTCAGAATGGCGAAAATGAGTTCTTTTTTTGTCAGTTTGCTGTAATAGGAGATTTTATAATGTCTTGCAAGTTCATAAAGCTCTTTCAATTTCATATTTTCCAAAGAGGAAATAGATACGTCTTTCATAAAAACACCACGCTTTTCATAGTCAATATCTTACTCTGAACATGTCATCTGCTGCTTTTGCACAACATCCGCCAAAGCACATTCTTTTTTTAACATAAAGGAACTTCTATCGGTAACACTTCCACCCATGATCGGCGCTTTTGTTAAAAGGATTGTCTTAATGAGTTTTGAAGGAAGCGAGGACAAAAACATGAGAAGATCAATACTTATATCGTCTGTATGCGGTAGAAATTGAAACTTTCCTAGTGCTTAAAAGAAGGTATTACGCAGTAAAATTCGCAGCACTCTTTATTTTTACCTTATTTCAAAAAATTATTCAACTGAAATAAGGTTTTGACACGGAATTGATAGAGTTGACGCTTTTCTGCAAAAGTTAAAGCGGGCTCACACCCGCTTTTTCTGTTTGTTATGGACGGATTACAAGATTTGGTTTCTTTTTCAAGCTGTGTCTGCCGTCAACGAAACGGACAGTACCCGATTTTGCGCGGATAACTAAGCTTTCAGTTGTACCGACAGAGCCTTTGAATTGAACTCCTTTTAACAGCTCGCCGTCAGTAACCCCTGTAGCTGCAAAAATCGCGTCATCACCCTTCACAAGGTCTTCCATGCGAAGGACTTTGCTTAAATCAAGGCCCATTTTGTGACAGCGAGTGATTTCTTCTTCGCTTTGCGGAAGAAGTTTACCAATGATTTCTCCGCCGAGTGCTTTTAACGCAACAGCGGAAAGCACACCCTCAGGAGCGCCGCCTGATCCGAACAGGATATCAACGCCCGTGTGGTCGAAAGCCGTGTTGATGGCGCCTGCGACATCGCCGTCATTGATCAATTTGATTCTGGCGCCGGCCTCACGAAGCTCGGAAATGATTTTTTCGTGTCTTTCTCGGTTTAAAATTGTGGCAACGACGTCCTCAACGTCCTTGTTTTTCGCTTTTGCCACCGCTTTAAGGTTGTCAATGACAGGTGCTTCGATGTCAATGCAGCCCACCGCTTCCGGACCGACTGCGATTTTTTGCATATACATGTCAGGAGCATTCAGAAGCGTGCCATGGTCTGCGACCGCGATCACCGTCAGCGCGTTCCAGCCGCCGCTTGCTAAGATGTTTGTGCCTTCAAGAGGGTCAACTGCGACATCAACGCGAGGGCCGTACCCGTTTCCGAGTTTTTCCCCGATATACAGCATCGGCGCTTCGTCCATTTCCCCTTCACCGATTACAACGGTCCCTTTCATCGGCACTGTATCAAAAACGTCTCTCATTGCACTTGTTGCCGCTTCATCAGCCTCATCTTTTTTCCCCCGGCCCATCCATCTTGCTGATGCCAATGCTGCAGCTTCGGTTACACGTACCAATTCCATTGATAAACTTCTTTCCATTTCAACACGATCTCCTCTCACAAGAAACCATTATGAATTTTGAAGCTGTTCTATTTCTTCGTCAGTCATTCTTTCACGCCAAATTGTCGCTCCAAGCCCCTCAAGCTTCTTCTCAAGGCTGCTGTAACCGCGGTCAATATGCTCCAGTCCCGTAATTTCCGTGACACCATCAGCCATCAGTCCGGCTACCACCAAGCAGGCTCCGGCACGCAGATCACTCGCCTTCACTTTTGCGCCTTGAAGCTCGACAGGACCTGTGATGATGGCAGATCTGCCTTCTACTTTCATATTGGCACCCATTCGTCTCAGCTCATCAATGTGCTTGAATCTTGCCGAGTAGATGGTGTCTGTGACGACACTCGTCCCTTTCGCCCTTGTCAGAAGCGCCGTCATCGGCTGCTGTAAATCAGTCGGAAACCCCGGGTATACGAGGGTTTTGACGTCAACCGGCTTTAAGTTCTTCTGCCCGCCGACAATGAGAAGCTGGTCGTCGCTTGTTTCGATATGATAGCCCATTTCTCTCAGCTTTGCCGTTAACGACTCTAGATGAGTGGGAATGACGTTATCGATAATGACTTCCTTGCCCATTGCAGCCCCTGCAATCATAAATGTCCCGGCTTCAATTCTGTCCGGAATGATCGTATGCTTGCAGCCGTGCAGCTCCTTCACGCCGTCGATTCGAATCACATTGGTGCCCGCACCTTTGATTTTGGCGCCCATGCTAGTAAGCAATGTCGCGACGTCAATGATCTCAGGCTCCTTGGCAGCGTTTTCGATGATCGTTTTCCCTTCTGCCAAAACAGCGGCAAGCATAATGTTAATCGTTGCCCCAACGCTTACGACATCTAAATAAATCCGTGCGCCTCTCAGCCTTTCAGCTCGCAAATAAATGGCGCCTTGTTCATTGGTTACTTCAGCTCCGAGTGCTTCAAAGCCTTTGATATGCTGATCAATCGGACGGGGCCCTAAGTGACAGCCGCCAGGCAATCCAATGACCGCCTGCTTGAAGCGGCCGAGCATCGCCCCCATTAAATAATATGACGCGCGAAGCTTTTTTACTTTCCCGTTAGGAAGCGGCATGCTGATCATCGACGTAGGGTCAACAACCATTTCCCCATTCTCAAAATGCACGTTGCCGCCAATTTCCTTTAACAGGTCACGCAGCGTTTCAATATCTGAAATCTCTGGAAGCCCTTCAATTGTCACCTCGGAATTTGCCAAAATGGTTGCAGGTATTAACGCAACAGCGCTGTTTTTAGCGCCGCTGATATGTACTGTACCGTTTAACGAGTCACCGCCGGCAATATTCAACTTTTCCATGATAGTCTCCTTCCATAAGAAGATAGCTGCGGAGCTAAATAAAATGTCATTTTATTCTGTCTCTGCAAATAAAGCTCATGTCCAAAATCTAGCCAATTCGAAGAGAAAGAATACAACACATTGTAAAATATCAGGAAGAAAATAGCGAAGCTTTGGGGGGTACAGGTTTCAAAAGATGCACAGAGACCCGCCGGCTCGAGAGACATCGTCGTCATCCGGCAAAAGCAGTACGCATACCCTTCATTCCGATATCAGCTTCTGCAGCCCAATGATTCCTTCTCTGTAAAGCGGCGTCAGCATCTGAAGATCCGCTGTATCAGGTCGGTGAAATACAAAGGCCGCGGCAAACAGGCATACAGCTGTTTGCCGCCCCTTTCATTATTTGTTCCAGTCTGCCAGGAATTGTTCGATTCCTTTGTCTGTTAATGGGTGCTTCGTGAGCGCATGAATGACTTTCAGCGGCATTGTGCCGATATGAGCCCCTCTAAGAGCAGCTTCTGTCACGTGCTGCGGATGGCGGATTGACGCTGCAATGATTTGCGTGTCAAGGCCGTGAATGTCAAAAATCTGTTTAACTTCTGAAATTAGGTCAAGCCCGTTGTGGCCGATGTCATCTAAACGTCCCAGGAATGGAGATACATATGTTGCCCCCGCTCTGGCAGCAAGAAGCGCCTGGTTGGCATTGAAGATCAATGTAACGTTTGTTTTGATGCCTAAGTCAGTAAGTGCTCTTACCGCTTTTAAACCGTCAGACGTCATTGGGATTTTCACCGTAATGTTCGGAGCGATCTTCGCCAGTTCTTTTCCTTCCTCGATCATTTCCTCAGCTTTCAAAGAAATAACCTCTGCGCTTACAGACCCTTTCACGACGTCTGTGATCTCGCGAAGACGGTCGTGGAATGATACGTTAGCTTCCTTTGCTACTAAACTAGGATTCGTCGTTACACCGGCGAGAATTCCTAATTCATTCGCTTCTCTAATTTCATCGATATTGGCTGTATCAACAAAGAATAACATTTTCAAAAAGCCTCCCTGATTAAGAAATTTTCTGAACTGCGAATATGATTGCGCTTTCTAAAGATAGACGGAAAACCGCCTGTCAAGCTGTCAGGCGGCTATAAAAAGTTCCAATTGAATTAAGCTTGGTTTGAAGAACCAAATTCACGCATTTTACCGATAACTGTTTCTTTGATCGCTTCACGAGCTGGTCCAAGGTATTTACGTGGATCGTACTCGTCAGGCTTAGCTGCCAATGTTTCGCGAACAGCTTTTGCAGAAGAAATTTGGTTTTCAGTATTCACGTTGATTTTAGCTGTACCAAGTGAAATTGATTTTTTGATGTCAGCAGTCGGAATTCCAGTACCGCCGTGAAGAACTAGCGGAAGACCAGTTGATTTTCCGATCTCTTCCATTTCTTTGAAGCCAAGGTTTGGCTCACCTTTGTAAGGGCCGTGAACAGAACCTAATGCAGGTGCAAGGCAGTCGATGCCAGTGCGCTCAACAAGCTCTTGGCACTCTTTAGGATCAGCGTAGATTACGCCTTCAGCGATAACGTCATCTTCTTGTCCGCCTACTGTCCCAAGCTCAGCTTCTACAGATACTCCGTGGAAATGAGCAAGCTCAACAACTTTAGCAGTTGTTGCTACGTTTTCTTCAAATGGATGGTGAGAAGCGTCGATCATTACAGATGTGAAACCTGCATGAATCGCTTTCGCACAAGATTCAAAGCTTGAACCATGGTCTAAGTGAATCGCAACAGGAACTGTCACTTTGTACTCTTCCATAAGTGCTTTTACCATAGCAACGACTGTTTTGAAGCCGCCCATGTAGCGTCCCGCACCTTCGGAAACACCAAGGATCACTGGAGATTTTTCTTCTTCAGCTGCTTGTAAAATCGCTTGAGTAAACTCAAGGTTGTTTAAGTTAAATTGTCCTACAGCGTACCCTTTTTCTTTAGCTGTATTCAACATTTCCGTCATAGAAACTAAAGGCATGTCGAATGTCCTCCTTATGTAGCCTGATTGTCTTCTAGCGAAAAAAGCTTTCCACCCTAGCATGACCCATATATTGCTGTCATATGTAAATACTCAGATCGCTTTTTCTCCATAACTAGGATACCAACTTTTCGACAAATCGGCAACATAATGACATGATTCATTTGTTTCTTCTTTTTGTCAGTTAGACTTCAGGGGCAGATATTTTTTGACGGCGTCTCTGATTTCGTCGATGTCAAACGGCTTGGCAAAGTGCGTCAGAGCGCCCAATTCCTTCGATTCCTGGATCATGTCGAGCTCTCCGTATGCCGTCATGATAATGACCCGGATGTTTTCGTCAATGACCTTCATCCGTTTTAAGATTTCGATTCCGTCCATGCCGGGAATTTTCATGTCCAAAAGCACAAGGTCGGGCCGTTCTTTTGTCACAATGTCAAGCGCCTGCAGGCCGTTCGCAGCCTGAAACGTCTGGTAGCCTTCTTTATTGAACACTTCATTTAGCAAAATACGAATGCCGTATTGATCATCAACGATTAAAATTTTTTCATTCATCATTTTACACCCCAATATTATGATTTTCGTCAAAAGTAAGCAGTATTGTATGTATTCTGTTTGATTTTCCTATTTCCTTTAATTATAATAGTCTACTTTACGACATTTTCTGAGCATTTTCTCTTTTGTTGTATACTGATATTGTACGTTATAAAGGAGGATTCACTTATGTTGAAAATATTCACGACGCAGTTAACAGGTATTTTTTCCCGCATTCAGGATAAGGAATCTGACGCGATTGAAGATGGGGCGCGGCTGCTTGCTCAAGCGGTGATCAGCGGGCATTCCATTTATTTATACGGAGCGAATGAGCTTCAGGGCGTCTTTTATGAGGCCACCGAAAGCAAAGAACCCTTCCCATCTGTCAAAGCCTTTCCAGAAAGCGCTGAGGAAGTGACAGAAAGCGACAAGGTGCTGATGTTTTGCTCAGGGACGGGCACAGCCGAAGAACAGGCGCTCGCAAAAGAGCTTTATGAAAAAGGTGCGGGAGTCGTATGCGTATCGCCCGCAGCCAAAGACAGTGCGGGAATAGAACAGTATTGTGATGTGCATATTGATTCTAAATTAAAAATGCCGCTTGTGCCTGATGAAGACGGCACCCGTTACGGGTTTCCCTCTTTAATGACAGCACTGTATGTCTATCACGCTTTATCGTTTACACTAAAAGAAATTCTGCAAGAGTATGCATAATATCTTATTGTACATGCTGGAACTTGCCGGAAACAAATAAAAAAGACTTGCCCGCTTTTGACAAACGGCAAGTCTTTTTTATTACTTCTGATTTGCAGCTTCGACAGACGCTCCGATAAAGCCTTTGAATAGAGGCTGAGGTCTTGTCGGTCTTGACTTGAACTCTGGGTGGAACTGAGAAGCCACGAACCAAGGGTGGTCTTTCAGCTCGATGATTTCAACAAGGCGTCCATCAGGGCTTGTGCCTGAGAATACGAAGCCTTGCTCTTCCATTTGCTGTCTGAATTCATTGTTAAACTCATAGCGGTGGCGGTGGCGCTCGTACACCACTTCATCCTGATACACTTCAAAGGCTTTCGTGCCTTCTTCAAGCTTACAAGGGTAAAGGCCGAGACGAAGCGTCCCCCCAAGATCCTCAACATCCTTTTGTTCAGGAAGAAGATCAATGATCGGGTATTGAGTTGACGGATCAATTTCCGCTGAGTGAGCGCCTTTTAAGCCCAATACATTTCGTGCGTATTCAATAGACGCCACCTGCATGCCCAAGCAAATGCCCAAGAACGGAATGTTATTTTCGCGCGCGTATTTTGTCGCGACGATTTTGCCTTCAACACCGCGGTCTCCGAATCCGCCCGGCACAATGATGCCGTCTGTTCCGCTTGTGAGCTCTGCGATATTGTTTTCTGTCACTTCTTCCGCGTTGATCCATTTCACTTTTACATCTGTGTCAAACGCATAGCCCGCATGGCGGAGAGACTCGACAACAGAAATGTATGCGTCAGGAAGCTCAACGTATTTGCCGACAAGGCCGATTGTAATCGTTTGAGACAGGTTGCTGACTTTGTTAACAAGCTCTTTCCATTCGGACATTTCCGCTTCTTTGCATGCCAATTTCATGTGCTCGCAAACAAGCTTATCAAGCCCTTGTTTTTGAAGCTCAAGCGGAATGGAGTAAAGGTTGTCCGCATCTTCACATTCAATAACCGCTTTTGTATCGATGTCGCAGAATAGCGCGATTTTATCTTTCATATCTTGAGAAATCGGCATTTCTGTACGAACGACGATGATGTTTGGCTGAATGCCCAAGCTGCGCAATTCTTTTACGCTGTGCTGTGTCGGTTTTGTTTTTAATTCACCAGCAGCTTTAATGTAAGGTACGAGGGTACAGTGGATGTACATTACGTTTTCACGGCCGATATCGCTCTTCATTTGGCGGATCGCTTCAAGGAATGGCAGTGATTCGATGTCTCCGACAGTACCGCCGATTTCTGTAATGACAACATCTGCGTTTGTCTCTTTCCCCGCGCGGTAAACACGGTCTTTCAATTCGTTTGTGATGTGCGGAATGACCTGTACGGTTCCGCCAAGGTAATCTCCGCGGCGTTCTTTTTTAAGAACTGTTGAATAGATTTTACCTGTTGTCACGTTGCTGAATTTATTCAGGTTAATGTCGATAAAACGCTCATAGTGACCTAGGTCCAAGTCTGTTTCAGCGCCGTCATCCGTTACGAATACTTCACCGTGCTGGTACGGGCTCATTGTTCCCGGGTCAACGTTGATGTATGGATCGAATTTCTGAATCGTCACGTTCAGTCCGCGGTTTTTCAGCAAACGCCCTAATGAAGCTGCTACAATACCCTTTCCAAGTGAGGATACAACTCCCCCGGTTACAAAAATATATTTCGTCATTTCGTTTACTCCTCTCTTCGCTCTTAGCTACATTTTTAAAATGTACTATTTTATAAAAAATCATTTAGCCTTTTAAATGATTTATAAGAAAAATGAGGGGTGAAAATAAGAAAGCTCCCTTTCAATTTCTTGAAAGGGAGCATAACGTACTATGTTCTCTCTTCGTTTTTGAAGAGCCCAAAATACATACTACATAGTTCGACTATGAAAGTCAAGATCGTTTTGAAGATGAAATCTGATACTATTTAATTTCCTCTTCTTCATCATCATAGTCTTCATCATCTTCATCAATAATATCTTCTTCGATCTCAAGATCATCGTCGTCTTCATCAATATCTTCATCGTCAAAATCGTCGGCTTCAAGATCGAGTTCTTCCTCAACTTCATCCAAATCAAGGTCGTCTTCGTCGATCTCTTCAAACTCGTCAAGATCAAGATCTTCTTCGACTGCTTTCTTCGCTTTTTTCTTTTTCGCCTTGACTGTCGGCTGAGTTTCTTCATCAAGCTGATCATACGGATACCAGTTGCGAAGTCCCCACGTCTGGTCAGAAAGCGCCAGGAAGCGGCCGTCAATGTTTAAATCTGTATAAAATTGAGCGATGCGGTCTCCAAGCTCTTCTTTTTTCACGCCGAGCAAAGATGCGATTTCATTTAAAAGCTCCTGAAAAGGAACTGGTTTTTTATGTTCTTCAAATAATTCGTGAGCGATTTCAACTAAAGCCATTTCCTTTAGCTCTTCCTGTGAATATTGTTTGATACCCAAGGTCGGACACTCCCTTTCTATTACTTATATGTATCTGTTTTATCAATAATGAAAGCGATTTTGTATCGTTCTTATACAAACCATACCTCTCATTATAAACAAAATAAAACAGAATATGCTACCCTTAACAGTGTTAATTTAAATAATTTTACAAGAGTGATCCGACTGAGAGATGTTTTCCGTTAATCCGCGAGCATTCTGGAGATGACCAGTCTTTGAATTTCTTGAGTGCCTTCATAGATTTGCGTGATTTTTGCATCACGCATATAGCGTTCCACCGGATAATCTTTTGTATAGCCGTAGCCGCCGAAAATCTGCACGGCTTCGGTCGTCACCTTCATCGCCGTATCTCCAGCCATCAGTTTGGACATGGCGGAAGCTTTTCCATATGGGAGGCCCGATGATTCTAACCACGCAGCCTGGTAGGTCAATAGCCTTGAAGCTTCTATCATTGTCGCCATATCCGCGAGTTTAAAAGCGATGCCCTGCTGCTCGGCGATCGATTTTCCGAATTGCTTTCGCTCTTTTGCATATTGAAGCGCCGCATCAAGCGCTCCTTGGGCGATGCCTACGGCTTGTGCAGCTATGCCGTTTCTGCCTCCGTCAAGCGTCTTCATCGCGATTTTGAAGCCTTCTCCTTCTTCTCCGAGACGCTTTGATGCGGGCACTACACAATCTTCGAACATGATTTCCGTTGTCGGTGAAGAACGGATGCCCAGCTTCTTTTCTTTCTTGCCTGTAAAAAATCCTTCAAAATCCTTTTCTACTATAAAAGCGGTAATGCCTTTTTTCTTTTTCTCGGGATCGGTGACGGCAAAAACAATGTAAATATCAGCAACGCCGCCGTTTGTGATAAACACTTTGGAACCATTTAACACATAGTCATCGCCGATTCGTTCAGCAGTTGTTTTCATGCTGCCGGCGTCAGAGCCAGACCCTGCTTCGGTCAAAGCGAATGCGCCGATTTTCTCTCCGAGGGCCAGCTGTGTTAAGTACTCTGTCTTCTGTTCCTCTGTCCCAAAGGCAAACAGCGGCCAGCTGCAAAGAGAGATATGGGCGGAAAGCGTCACTCCGGTGGAGGCGCACACTTTTGACAGCTCCTCCACCGCGATGACGTAGGCTAAATAGTCACTTCCGATTCCGCCGTAATCTTCAGGCCACGGAATTCCCGTCAGCCCCAAATTTGCCATTTCCCGAAACAACTCGCGATCGAAGCGTTCTTGTTCGTCTCGTTCTGCCGCTGTCGGGGCCACCTCATGCTTCGCAAAATCGCGCACCAATTTTCGTATCATCTCATGTTCTTCTGATAATGAAAAATTCATTGCTTCTCCCCCATTTTCAGATCAGCGCCTAAAACGGATTGAGCCAGAAGCTCGACGACATCGTACGTTTTGACTTGGTCTTCGGCTTCCTTCGCCTTTGTGCCGTCCCCAAGCATTGTGAGACAATACGGACAGCCAGAACTGATCACCGATGGGTTGACTGCGAGCGCTTGCTCTGTCCTGGCGACGTTAATCCTGTTGCCTGTTTCTTCCTCCATCCACATTAATCCCCCGCCAGCTCCGCAGCACATGCCGGTTTCCCGGTTTCTCTCCATTTCAACAAGCTGCACGCCCGGAATGGCTTTCAAAATCTCTCTCGGCGGATCATAGACTTCATTGTACCGGCCCAAATAGCACGAATCATGGAAGGTAATCGTCTCATGAAGCGGGTGCTGCGGCTTTAATTTTCCGTTTTTCACAAGCTCGGCCAGCACTTCTGTATGATGATAAACCTCGCCTTCAAATCCGAAATCCGGATATTCGTTTTTAAATAAATTGTATGCATGGGGATCGATCGTAACGATTTTTTTGACATCATTTTTTTCAAATTCAGAAATATTCTTCTCAGCCAGCTCTTGGAACAAAAATTCATTTCCGAGGCGGCGCGGCGTGTCTCCTGAATTTTTTTCTTTATTGCCGAGGATCGCGAAGGACACGCCCGCGTGATTGAGCAGCTTGGCAAAGGAAATTGCGATTTTCTGGCTTCTGTTGTCGTAAGACCCCATGGAACCTACCCAGAAAAGGTACTCAAATTCTTTTCCTTCTTTTTTCATTTCTTTTACAGTCGGAATCTCAACATCCGGCGCCTCGTCACGCCAATTTTCACGTTCCTTGCGGTTGAGTCCCCACGGATTCCCCTGCCGCTCAATACTTGTCATTGCGCGCTGGGCGTCACTGTCCATTTTTCCTTCTGTCAGTACGAGGTAGCGGCGGAGGTCGATGATTTTATCCACGTGCTCATTCATGACCGGGCATTGATCCTCACAGTTTCGGCAAGTGGTGCATGCCCAAATTTCTTCCTCTGTGATGACGTCGCCGATCAAGCTTGGATTGTAATCAAGCGCCGCTGCGGCTTCCTGCGATCCGCTGCCCGCTGACGAAGCAGCCAGCTGATTGCCTCTAGTATGCCGAAACGCTGCTGCGGGCACCCATGGGGAGCGCGAGGTGACGGCAGCGCCTTTTTCCGTGAGATGGTCTCTGAGACGCAAAATCAAGTCCATCGGAGAAAGCATTTTTCCGGTGCCTGTTGCAGGACACATATTAGTACAGCGGCCGCACTCGACACACGCGTACAGATCAAGCAGCTGAGACTGTCTGAAATCCTCAATTTTTCCTGCTCCGTAGCTTTCTTTCGTTTCGTCGGTAAAATCAATTTTTTCAAGTTTTCCGGCAGATTCCATTCTATTGAAAAAGACGTTTGCCGGGCCGGCGATTAAATGGGCATGCTTCGACTGAGGCACGTACACTAAAAAGCTAAGCAAGAATAAGAGATGGATCCACCATGCGATATAGAAAATCACCGCCGCGCCTGTTTTCCCGACACCGCTAAGCATAAACGCAATACCTGAGGCAATTGGCTCGCTCCAAGAAAGCCCATGCTCATGCCAAATCAGATTCATCCCGTTCCCAAGCAGAACGGTCAGCATTAATCCTCCGATAAAAATGAGAACGAGTCCGGCTTTGAAACCGCGTTTCAGCCTCACGAGCTTTTCGATATAACGTCTGTAGAATGCCCACCCAACAGCAATTAAAATGAGAAACGTAACAATTTCCTGAAAAAAGGTGAAGGCGGGATAGACAGGGCCAAGCGGCAGATTCCGATCGGGAGCCAGTCCTTTGATGATAAAGTCAATAGCTCCAAACTGAACCAATATAAATCCGTAGAAAAACATGACGTGAATGATTCCGCTTTTCTTGTCCTTGAGCAGTTTTTTCTGTCCGAATACATTCACCCATATGGCGTGAAGCCGTTCCTTGAACCGTTGATCAAATTGTTCTTTCTGGCCGAACTTGATATAGGCCAGTCTCGTTTTGACCAAGTACACAAACAAATAGACAGCGTAAGCGGTTACAATCAGAAATAATAATGCATTTGCGATGAGAAAGCCGCTCATTCCAATTCCCCCTTTTTACTGATAAAGACCGCGATCCCCTACCCCCGAATCTGTATAAGATTATCTTTATGATAAATAATGAATGAGTGTTCAGTCAATAATTAAATTCCTGCTGTTCGGGCACACTACCTTTACTACGGAAAGGAGTGCCGGTATGAAGGTATTTATCGTGATTATGATCATTGTCGTTATTTTCTTTGCCTTGATTCTGCTTGATATCTTCATGGGCCGTGCCGGATACAGAAAAAAGGCGTACGAGCCTGTTTTTTCAAAAAAGAAGAGTGACATCGAATTGATCCACTGCGGCGCTGATCTCGTTGAGCGGATGATGAATGATATTCGCCAGGCCGCCTCTTCTGTTCACATGATGTTTTTTATTATGAAAAATGATGAGGTCAGCCACAATATGTATACCTTGCTGAAAACAAAAGCCCAAGCTGGCGTCTCCGTTTATTTGCTTCTGGATTGGGCTGGCTGCCGGGCAATTAAAAAAACGGCGCTGCAGACGATGAAAAATGCCGGCGTCCATGTCCATGTGATGAATCGTCCCCGTTTTCCTTTTTTCTTTTTTCACATGCAAAAACGGAATCACCGGAAGATTACAGTGATAGACGGAAAAATTGGTTATATCGGCGGGTTTAACATCGCCGAAGAATATCTTGGAAAGAAGGCGAAGTTCGGCAATTGGGAGGATTATCATCTGCGCATGATGGGAGAAGGCGTACATGATCTTCAAACGCTTTTTGCTTCTGATCTAAAACGAAATACCGGAATCCAACTGGGTTCGGATGTTTGGCCAAAGCTTCAGCAAGGGACTATTTCTCACAAGATATATGCGACCGACGGTTATTCCCTTGAAAACAAATACTTGGCCAATATTGCCCAAGCGAAGAATCGCCTTACGGTTTGCACGCCTTATTACATTCCATCAAAACCGCTTCAAGAGGCCCTCATTAACGCAAGAAAAAACGGCGTATCCGTGAGAATCATTGTACCGATGAAATCAGACCATCCGCTGGTACGAGAAGCGGCTTTTACGTATTATTCGGAGCTCTTGGATGCCGGCTGTCTTATTTATCGTTATTATCAAGGGTTTTATCATGTAAAAGCCCTCATCATAGACGACCACCTCAGCATAATCGGAACAGCCAACTTCGATAAACGAAGCATGTTTTTAAATGAAGAGGTGAATGTCGAAATTGATGACGAAGCGTTTACAAGTGAAGTCTATGCCACGATTGAGGAGGATATGAAAAAGTCGGAGCGGCTGACGATGGAGGATTTCAGCAAGCGCACATTCAGGCAGCGCCCGGCGGAATGGCTCGGCAGGGCATTATCTTATTTCTTATAAAGGAGAGTTCCTATGATTTTCAGATTCGGGTTCGTTTCAAATGCGATGAGCCTTTGGGATGCGTCTCCCGCTAAAACATTGACATTCGCGCGTTATTCAAAGCTTTCAAAGACTGAAAGAAAAGAAGCGCTTCTGACTGTGACAAAAGCCAATTTGCGCAATACGATGAGAACCCTTCACTATATCATCGGCCACGGCATTCCTTTGTATCGTTTTTCCAGTTCGATTGTGCCGCTGGCTACGCATCCCGACGTGATGTGGGATTTTGTAACACCGTTTCAAAAAGAGTTTCGGGAGATTGGAGAGCTTGTTAAAACCCATCAACTGCGAACAAGCTTTCATCCTAATCAATTCACTCTGTTTACGAGCCCGAAGGAATCCCTCACCAAAAATGCGGTAACCGATATGGCGTATCACTACCGCATGCTTGAGGCCATGGGCATTGCTGATCGCTCCGTTATCAACATTCATATTGGCGGCGCTTACGGAAATAAAGACACCGCCATTGCACAATTTCATCAAAATATAAAACAGCTACCGCAGGAGATCAAAGAGCGGATGACACTTGAAAATGATGATAAAACATATACAACGGAAGAAACGCTTCAGGTCTGTGAGCAGGAGGATGTTCCGTTTGTCTTTGACTTTCATCATTTTTACGCCAATCCAGACGATCACGCCGACCTGAATGAAGCACTGCCCCGCATGATCAAAACGTGGGAGCGGATCGGCCTTCAGCCAAAGGTTCACTTGTCTTCCCCAAAATCGGAGCAAGCGATACGCAGCCATGCCGATTATGTTGACGCCAACTTTTTGCTGCCGCTGTTGGAACGCTTTAGGCAATGGGGAACGAATATTGATTTCATGATTGAAGCAAAGCAGAAAGACAAGGCGCTTCTCCGCTTGATGGATGAATTAAGCTCCATCCGCGGTGTCAAACGCATCGGAGGCGGTGCGCTGCAATGGAAATCATAAATGTGCAAAAATAGGTTTACGACTTGTCAACTTTGGGAACTTAGGCTATATAAGACAACAATCGATGGAGGAGAAAGATCATGAAAAATATCAAGTCTCTGAAAGTAGCCGCACAGGCCTTTACTTTAAGAAATTTGATTCATCTTTATAAAATGTGCCATTCCGGAAGCCACGAGGTTTATATTTATTCAAAGAAAACGATGTGCAAAATCAAAAGCTTAATTGAGCTTGAAACGTTCCGCATGGCTCATAATGAAAAGGAATATTTGATCGTAGTTGAAGGAACAAAAGCATCACAGCTCATTGAAAAATTCCAAAATTTCATCGAACCTGCTGAGAGAGAAGCGCTCTAACTTACATACAAAAAAGGATAGACATCTGTCTATCCTCAGGCTGTCGAGAAAATCTCGACAGCCTTTATTTTTCCCTTAAAATATCAATTCCCCTGTAATAAAATAAAAGAAAGACTGAAAAGGACGGTGTCTTTCTCATGTTCCACACAAGAAACTCTTCT
>NZ_JAXCHE010000008.1:0-180730 GCF_037027505.1 Bacillus sp. 204(2023)
GAGAAGAGTTTCTTGTGTGGAACATGAGAAAGACACCGTCCTTTTCAGTCTTTCTTTTATTTTATTACAGGGGAATTGATATTTTAAGGGAAAAATAAAGGCTGTCGAGATTTTCTCGACAGCCTGACAGACACTAAGGTCTGCTTTTCTTACATATCATGGCTTGAGTTGTGCTTTTGTCTTGTATGGTTTCGGTTCTTTACTTTTTTGCTTCCGCTTAGAGGCTCAGGTTGGCCGGGATTGTGTCCTTTAGGGGCGTTTTTATGCATATCTTTACTTGTATTCTTATTGGTCATAAAATGAGAACCTCCTTAAAAGAGTTCGGTGTTATTGATTGGTTTTTCTTTTTTTGTTATTTTGGCGTTCTGCTTCAGTCAGTACAAGCTGGTCGTTTTCAATATAGCCGGCGCCTTTGCCTTGGCTTTTTGCGTCATTCATTCCGTTAATGACGTGATTCGCTTTTCTTTTGACCATCATTATCACCTCAATCATAATATGGCTCCTTTTATTGTGTTATATGAGAGAGCGTAAACAGTAAAAATTACCGGTACATTTTTCTCATAAGTCGAACTTATTGTATTTAATAAAAACATTGATATTTACTTATGTATGATTTTGTTTTAATATGAAATTGTGAGAAAATTGTGATGGAATATAATGTTCATCTGAGAATGATCTGATCTGAAGGGGGATTTTGGAGAATGGCAAACGAGCAAAAAACTGCAGCAAAAGACGTTTTCCAAGCGAGAAAAACGTTTACTACAAATGGGAAAACATATCATTACTACTCTTTAAAAGCGTTAGAAGATTCAGGTATAGGAAAGGTTTCGAAGCTTCCTTATTCCATCAAAGTTCTTTTAGAATCAGTATTGCGTCAAGTTGACGGCTTCGTTATCAAAAAAGAACACGTGGAAAATTTGGCAAAATGGGGAACTGCCGAATTAAAGGATATCGACGTTCCGTTCAAACCGTCTCGTGTTATTTTACAAGACTTCACAGGGGTTCCGGCAGTAGTAGATCTGGCTTCACTGCGTAAAGCAATGGCAGCTGTCGGCGGAGATCCTGATAAAATCAACCCTGAAATTCCTGTTGATCTCGTTATCGACCACTCTGTACAGGTAGATAAAGCGGGTACAGAAGATGCATTAGCAGTAAATATGGACTTGGAATTCGAAAGAAATGCAGAGCGCTACAAATTTTTAAGCTGGGCAAAGAAAGCGTTTAACAATTATCAGGCAGTGCCGCCTGCAACAGGTATTGTGCACCAGGTCAACCTTGAGTTCTTGGCAAGTGTTGTCCATGCCATTGAAGAAGACGGCGAGCTTGTAACGTATCCTGATACGCTTGTCGGAACAGACTCACACACAACAATGATTAACGGTATCGGTGTTCTCGGCTGGGGTGTCGGTGGAATTGAAGCTGAAGCGGGAATGCTTGGACAGCCTTCTTACTTCCCAGTTCCAGAGGTAATCGGCGCGAAACTTGTCGGCAAGCTTCCAAACGGAACAACAGCTACTGACTTGGCGTTAAAAGTAACACAAGTGCTGCGCGAAAAAGGCGTTGTCGGTAAATTTGTTGAATTCTTCGGGCCAGGAATTGCTGAACTGCCGCTCGCAGACCGCGCAACAATTGCGAACATGGCTCCGGAATATGGTGCTACATGCGGATTCTTCCCAGTAGATGAAGAAGCGCTCAACTACATGCGCCTGACAGGCCGTGATCCTGAACATATTGATGTTGTCGAAGCGTACTGCAGAAGCAATGGCTTGTTCTACACTCCTGATGCGGAAGACCCTCAATTTACTGATGTGGTTGAAATTGATCTGTCTCAAATTGAAGCGAACTTATCAGGTCCAAAGCGTCCACAGGATTTAATTCCGCTTTCTGCTATGCAGGAAACGTTTAAAAAGCACTTAGTCAGCCCTGCGGGTAACCAAGGGTTCGGTTTAAACGCTGAGGAAGAAAATAAAGAAATTAAGTTTAAACTCCTTAACGGCGAAGAAACAGTTATGAAAACGGGTGCGATTGCCATTGCTGCGATTACAAGCTGTACGAATACATCTAACCCATATGTTCTGATCGGCGCCGGACTAGTAGCGAAAAAAGCGGTTGAGTTAGGGCTTAAGGTGCCTAATTACGTGAAAACGTCACTTGCACCGGGTTCTAAAGTCGTTACAGGATATCTTGTGAATTCAGGCCTTCTTCCATACATGAAAGAGCTTGGCTTTAACCTCGTTGGGTACGGCTGTACAACATGTATCGGAAACTCGGGTCCGCTTTCACCAGAAATCGAAGAAGCGGTTGCGAAAAATGATCTTCTGATTACGTCTGTCCTTTCCGGAAACCGTAACTTTGAAGGACGTATTCACCCGCTTGTTAAAGGAAACTACCTTGCTTCTCCGCCGCTTGTTGTGGCATATGCGCTGGCTGGAACGGTAAACATTAACCTGAAAACCGACCCGATCGGTGTGGGTAAAGATGGTCAAAACGTATACTTTAACGATATTTGGCCATCAACAGACGAAATCAATTCACTTGTTAAGCAAACTGTTACGCCTGAGCTCTTCCGTAAAGAGTATGAAACGGTATTTGATGACAACGAGCGCTGGAACGAGATTGAAACAACAGATGAAGCGTTATATAAATGGGATAATGAGTCAACTTACATCCAAAACCCGCCATTCTTTGAAGAGATGTCTGTTGAACCAGGCAAGGTTGAACCATTAAAAGGTTTGCGTGTTGTCGGTAAATTCGGCGATTCAGTCACAACTGACCATATTTCTCCTGCTGGTGCAATCGGTAAAGATACGCCTGCCGGAAAGTATTTGCAAGAAAAAGGGGTTTCACCTCGTGACTTTAACTCCTACGGTTCCCGCCGCGGAAACCATGAAGTCATGATGAGAGGAACATTTGCAAACATTCGTATCAAAAACCAAATCGCACCGGGTACAGAAGGCGGATTTACGACGTACTGGCCAACTGGTGAAGTAACATCCATTTATGATGCGTGCATGAAATACAAAGAAGATAAAACTGGTCTTGTCGTATTAGCAGGAAAAGACTATGGTATGGGATCTTCACGTGACTGGGCTGCAAAAGGAACAAACCTTCTCGGCATCAGAACGGTCATTGCAGAGAGCTTTGAAAGAATTCACAGAAGCAACCTTGTATTCATGGGTGTGCTGCCGCTTCAGTTTAAACAAGGTGAAAATGCGGATACACTCGGCTTAACGGGTAAAGAAGTCATCGAGGTAGATGTTGATGAAACAGTTCGTCCTCGTGACCTTGTGACTGTAAGAGCAATCAATGAAGACGGCAATGTAACAACTTTTGAAGCAGTCGTCCGCTTTGATAGTGAAGTTGAAATTGATTACTACCGCCATGGCGGCATCCTTCAAATGGTGCTTCGTGAAAAATTGAAGCAGTCCTGATGAATCAATAGGAAGAGAAGGCATTTCGCTTTCTCTTCTTTTTATGACACAATGTGCTGCGGAGGTGGCATATGCTGAAAAAATGGCTCGCAGGGATCCTGCTTATCATGCTTGCTGGTTATACGGGATGGAATTTATATCAAACATACAGCAAAAAAGAAGTCGGAATTCAAGAGGGGCAACAAGCACCTGATTTTTCTTTGAAAACGCTGTCAGGAGAAAAAAGCTCCTTAAAGGATTCACAAGGCAAAAAAGTATTGCTCAATTTTTGGGCAACTTGGTGTAAACCGTGCCGTCAGGAAATGCCGGCGATGGAAGAGCTGCAAAAAGAGTACGCCGACAAACTTGCGGTTGTTGCGGTAAATTTCACTTCAGCTGAGAAAAGTGAAAAACAGGTCCGAGCGTTTGCTGATACGTATGATTTAACGTTCCCCATTCTGATTGATAAAAAAGGGATCAATGCTGATTTTAACGTGATGTCATATCCAACGACATATATCTTGGATGAAAAAGGTGTTATTCAAGACATACACATTGGCACCATGACAAAAAAAGAAATGGAACAAAAACTGGATCTTGATTAGATTCAGTTTTTTTATGTTCAGATATGCTTACAAGTTTTCAGAATTGGAAAAAATAAAAGAATATGCGGAGGTGAGAAGCGTGAAGAAGATGAGAAAACGTTCTTTTCATGAGCTCGTCATGGAAAACAAAAAAGAGCTGATGACTAATACAGAGTATTTAAATCAGCTTGAGGAAAAGCTTGAACAGCGATTTAAGCAAAAATAACCTTTAATTTGTATTCATGTTTACCCCTCCTTTTGAGAAACCTATCTGTTGAGGAGGGATAAGCATGGGAAACAACAAGAAAAACGGTCAGCCTCAATATGCTCCAAGCCACTTGGGTACAAAGCCTGTGAAATATAAAGCCAATAAAGGGGAAAAAATGCATGATACTTCAGGACAGCAGCCGATCATCATGCAGACAAAAGGCGAGTAGCGAAAAATCGAGTTTATTTCTAGGAGGTACATCCGATGACAAAGAACAAAAATCAATATCAGCAGCCTAATCCTGATGATCGTTCTGATAATGTAGAAAAATTGCAGGATATGGTTCAAAATACAATTGAAAATATAGAAGAAGCAGAAGCATCAATGGAGTTTGCTTCAGGAGAAGATAAACAGCGTATCAAAGAAAAAAATGCAAGACGCGAACAGAGCATTGAAGCATTTCGCAATGAAATACAGGACGAATCCGCAGCGAGACAAAATGGATACCGTTCTTAAAAACCAGGGAAACCTGGTTTTTTTCTTTCTGATTTGGTTATGGTAAAATGGGGCTAAATTGACGTTAAGGGAGCAGAGTAATCTTGCATGTATCAAAAAAAGAAATAGAAGTGCGTTATGCAGAAACAGATCAAATGGGGATTGTCTATCACGCAAATTATCTTGTGTGGATGGAGGTCGGCAGAACAGCTTTAATCAAGGACTTAGGATTTTTATATAGTGATATGGAAAAGAGAGGCGTTCTGTCCCCAGTCGTTGATATCAATATTTCTTATAAAAAGCCGCTTCATTACGGAGAAACCGCGGTTGTACATACATGGATAGAGGAATATAACGGCTTTAAAACCGTCTATGGTTATCACATTTATAATCCGGCCGGTGAGCTTTCCATCAAAGCCACCTCATCTCATATTTGTGTGGATAAAGAAAGCTTTAAGCCAATTCAATTCCGCAAAGCTTTTCCTGATTGGCACACAGCATATGAAAAGGCCAAAAAATAGGGAAGTGAACGGGAAATGGCGTTTGGTGTGAAACGGGAGGAACTTAACCGGTGGAAACAAGCAGTGAAAAGAGGAGAAATCGCATTTTTAACACATTACTGGCTGGATGACCGATTTCCAGAAGCAAGGACTGTGACAAAAGCCGGCTGTGCAGACATTGATAAGCTGGTTCAGTGGGGAGCGGCGTACGGGTTAAAAAAAGAATGGATCCATAAGAAAAGTGAATTTCCTCACTTTGATCTGCTGGGTGAAACACAAAAATATGTTTTGGAACAAGAAAACCTAACCGATCATCTTATACGATTTCATTTGTAAAAAAAGAACGCACATGAAGTGCGTTCTTTTTTATTGGTATTCAAAAACCGGTTCATCAGCGTCTTCTGAATAGCTGACGAGAAGGTCGTGGTTATCAAAGTACCATAAATCACTTTCTTCAATAAAGAAGGTAATGCCATCAGCTTCTGCAGTGACTCCAGCCTCTTGTGGGGCATCTTTCGCTACACCGAGAGAAAAACCCTTTTGAACGTTGCTGCAGCCTCCATAGCGGACGAAAAAGCGAACCTGGTCTCCGCTTTCCAAATCGAGTTCTTCTTTATACCAGTTCAATGCGTCTTCGTTAATTGTCATATTCATAACAGAACACCCCTTTGTTCTTCATTTGAATTTTCTCTATTATAAACGTATTAGGCTATTCTGTGTCAAAAGAGAAGTTTTTTAAGCTTATAACCATTTTACTTTAGGCTCTGTTTTATTGATAATTCGTTTAATGTTCGCCCGGTGTCTGTATATCACAAAAATAGTGAGCAGGGTAACGACAATCAATAAATACGTATCATGGACAAAGAAACTATATATAACAGTATAGATCCCTGTTAACATCGATGAGAGAGAAACAAATTTAGTCAAGTATAAAAAGATGAAGAATACCGCAACCATCGTGATAAATAACAGGGGTGCGTAAAACAGCAAAACGCCTCCTGATGTCGCCACGGCTTTACCGCCTTTAAATTTGGCGAAGATGGGAAACACGTGGCCTAAAACCGCAAAGACTCCTGCAAGAAGCGGGTGAATATCAACATGCATGAGAAAAGGCAATGCCGTTGCCAGTGTCCCTTTCAAAATATCTCCGGCTATGACGACCGAACCAGCTTTTACTCCCAATGTGCGGAATGCATTGGTAGCGCCTAAGTTGCCGCTTCCGTGCTCCCGAATATCAATTCCCTTGGCAAGCTTGCCCACAATTAAGCCAGATGGAATGCTGCCTATCAAGTAGGCCAAAATAATCAATAAAGCAATTAACATCTACATTTCTCCTTTTTCAAATTCCCTTCTTTTTATTTTAACATGAGATGTCATGATCTGATGATAAGTTTTTTTGTAAAGTTTGCTTACAAATCCAATCAAACATGCATCATATTTTGATTTCTCCTGTTTTGATCGTGTAAAATAAGTGAAAAAGGAGTGACACACGATGCAAAACCCTTCTAAAGCGGAAATTAAAGAGATTCTTCAAAGAAGCAAACGTATAGCCGTAGTAGGGCTTTCAGACCGTCCGGATAGAACGTCACATATGGTTTCAAAAGCAATGCAGGACGCGGGTTATGAAATTATCCCTGTGAACCCGACAATTGATGAGGCGCTAGGTGTCAAAGCCGTTTCATCTTTAAAAGAGATTGACGGTCCGATTGACATCGTAAATGTATTCCGGCGCTCAGAACAGCTTCCTGAAGTGGCGGAAGAGTTTTTAGAGACAGATGCGCCAGTATTTTGGGCACAGCAAGGGCTAGTTAATGAGGAAGCATACCAGACGCTAAAACAAAAAGGCAGAACGGTTATCATGGATCTGTGCATAAAAGTGGCACACGCTGTAACAAAATAGGTGCAGAACTGCAAAAATCCTTGTAAATTCAAGGATTTTTGCTTTTTAATTTTAAGATATTGTTTGCGTATTACGGTGAAACAGATACAATAAAGCTTGAACAGCTTTTTTTGAATACCTTGTCCAGCTGGGTTTCGGCCGTTCGATTTGCGAAGGTCTGCTGCTTTATATATAATAAACAAACATACGTTCTCATAGTGTAAAAACAGCACTAGCCGATGTTTTGAGAAGAACTGATTCGTTAGCTCTATGTTGCGATTGCAAACATATTGGTTATAATGAGGAGTCCAAGGCAGTACTGGCTCGAGGCGAGGTTTATAAAAAATATCTTATATACAAATGATGTGTAACACTGAAAAAGAGAAAGACAATGTTAGTTTTTGAAAGGGGTTTGTACGTTTGGCTAGAAAACAGCAATTTGATTACAACGAAGATGCCATACAGGTGCTCGAAGGCCTTGAGGCTGTCAGGAAAAGGCCGGGTATGTATATTGGCTCTACTGACGCGCGAGGTTTGCACCACTTGGTTTATGAAATTGTAGATAACTCTGTCGACGAGGTGCTTGCCGGCCATGGAGATCACATAATCGTCAAAATACATAAAGACAATAGTATTTCTGTACAGGATAGAGGCCGCGGCATGCCGACCGGAATGCATAAGCTCGGCAAACCAACCCCTGAAGTGATTTTAACGGTGCTTCATGCCGGAGGAAAATTCGGCCAAGGCGGCTATAAGACAAGCGGTGGGCTCCACGGAGTTGGTGCATCAGTCGTGAATGCTTTATCTGAATGGCTGACGGTTACCATTGAGCGGGACGGTTTTGTCTATCAGCAGCGATTTGAAAATGGAGGAAAACCGGTTACATCTCTCGAAAAGATCGGCAAAACAAAAAAGACGGGAACTCTTACACACTTTAAGCCAGATCCAACGATGTTCAGCACAACCACTTATAATTTTGAAACGCTCTCTGAGCGCTTAAGAGAGTCTGCGTTTTTGTTAAAAGGACTGAAAATTGAGCTGATTGATGAACGCAATGACCAGCATGAGGTCTTTTATTATGAAAACGGTATAGAAGCGTTTGTTACTTACTTAAATGAAGAAAAAGACGTCTTGTCTGAAGTGGTCTCGTTTGAGGGTGAGCATCATTCTATAGAAGTGGACTTTGCGTTCCAGTTTAACGATGGTTATTCTGAAAATATTTTGTCGTTTGTCAACAATGTCAGAACAAAAGACGGCGGGACGCATGAGTCAGGTGCAAAAACTGCGATGACGCGTGCTTTTAATGAATATGCGCGAAAAGTGGCTTTGCTGAAAGAAAAGGATAAGAACCTTGAAGGCACCGATATAAGGGAAGGGCTTTCAGCCATTATTTCTGTCCGCATTCCTGAGGAGCTTCTTCAATTTGAGGGACAAACAAAAGGAAAGCTCGGTACCAGTGAAGCAAGATCAGCGGTTGATGCGATTGTTTCAGAGCAGCTTGCTTACTTTTTAGAGGAAAATCGGGACACCGCAACGCTTCTTGTCAAAAAAGCAATCAAGGCGAGCCAGGCGCGCGAAGCGGCACGCAAAGCCCGTGAAGAAGCAAGAAGCGGCAAAAAACGAAAAAAATCAGAAGCGACTTTAAGCGGAAAGCTGACGCCTGCGGGTTCAAGAAACCCGGCAAAAAATGAATTGTATCTCGTTGAGGGAGATTCAGCAGGCGGGTCAGCCAAACAGGGAAGAGACCGCAGATTCCAAGCGGTTCTGCCTTTACGCGGTAAAGTCATTAATACAGAAAAAGCTAAGCTTGCTGATATCTTTAAAAATGAAGAGATCAATACGATCATTCATGCGATCGGCGGGGGAGTCGGAGCAGATTTCTCAATCGATGACATCAACTACGACAAAATCATCATTATGACCGATGCCGATACTGACGGCGCCCATATTCAAGTGCTGCTTCTTACCTTTTTCTATCGCTATATGAAACCGCTCATTGAGCATGGCAAGGTGTTCATTGCATTGCCACCTTTATATAAGGTCAGTAAAGGAAGCGGGAAGAAGGAAATCATTGAATATGCATGGTCTGATGAAGAGATGGGTGATGTCCTGAAAAAAGTCGGCAAAGGCTATACCATTCAACGATATAAGGGTCTTGGAGAGATGAACGCAGACCAGCTGTGGGAAACGACGATGAATCCGGAGTCCCGCACACTTGTTAGGGTCAAAATTGACGATGCGGCACGTGTAGAGAGACGTGTGACGACGTTAATGGGAGACAAAGTAGAGCCGCGCAGAAAGTGGATTGAGAAAAACGTCGCTTTCGGCTTAGATGAAGAAAGCAATATTTTAGAAAATGAAAACTTATCGGTCGCTGAGGAGGTTTAATGATTGTCACAGCCAGAATTATTTCATGATTTACCATTAGAAGAGGTGATCGGCGACCGTTTTGGACGCTACAGTAAATATATTATTCAAGACAGGGCGCTGCCCGATGCGAGAGACGGATTAAAGCCGGTACAGCGCAGAATTCTGTATGCGATGCATACAGATGGAAACACGTTTGATAAAAACTTCAGAAAAGCGGCCAAAACGGTCGGTAACGTCATCGGTAACTATCATCCGCACGGTGACAGCTCGGTTTATGAAGCAATGGTGCGGATGAGCCAGGATTGGAAAGTTCGTAATGTGTTAATCGAAATGCATGGAAACAATGGAAGCATCGATGGAGATCCCCCGGCAGCCATGCGTTATACAGAGGCACGATTATCTCCGATTGCATCTGAGCTTCTTCGGGATATTGACAAAAACACGGTTGAATTTGTGCCGAACTTTGATGATACAAGCAAGGAGCCTGTCGTACTCCCGGCGATGTTTCCTAACCTATTGGTCAACGGATCTACCGGGATTTCAGCAGGATACGCGACCGACATTCCCCCTCATCATCTGGGAGAAGTCATTGATGCTGTCATTAAGCGTATTCAAATGCCATCTTGCTCTGTTGATGAACTCATGGAAGTCATTAAAGGGCCTGATTTTCCGACAGGCGGTATTATTCAAGGCGTTGACGGCATAAGAAAAGCTTACGAAACAGGAAAAGGAAAAATCATTATCCGCGGAAAAGCTGAAATTGAAACAATCAGAGGCGGACGAGAACAAATTGTCATTACTGAAATTCCATTTGAAGTAAATAAAGCAAACCTTGTGAAAAAAATGGACGAGTTCCGTATTGATAAAAAGGTTGAAGGCATCTCAGAGGTTCGTGATGAAACGGATCGAACAGGGCTGAGAGTGGTCATTGAACTGAAAAAAGAAGCTGATGCCAAAGGCATTTTGAATTTCTTATATAAAAATACTGATTTGCAGATCACATATAACTTCAATATGGTGGCTATCCATAACCGCCGTCCGATGCTGATGAGCCTGCCGTCTATTTTGGATGCATATATCGGACACCAAAAGGAAGTTGTCACAAACCGGTCCGTTTACGAGCTTCAAAAAGCAAAAGACAGACATCATATCGTAGAAGGGCTCATGAAAGCTTTGTCTATTTTGGATGAAGTGATTGCAACAATCCGTTCTTCTAGCGATAAACGTGACGCTAAAAACAATTTGATCGCAAAATATGAATTTACAGAGCCTCAGGCTGAAGCCATCGTGTCATTGCAGCTATATCGTTTAACCAATACCGATATCACAGCGCTTAAGGAAGAGGCAGAAGAGCTCGGTAAAAAAATTGAAGAGCTCGAATCTATTCTGAGCAATGATAAAAAACTGCTAAAAGTGATTACAAACAGCTTAAAAGCACTGAAAAAGAAATATGCAGATACGAGACGCTCCGTGATTGAAGAAAAAATTGAAGAAATTAAAATCAATCTCGAAGTCATGGTTGCATCTGAGGATGTATATGTAACCGTTACGAAGGATGGTTACCTAAAACGGACGAGCCAGCGCTCATTTGCCGCTTCCAACGGTCAGGACTTCGGAATGAAAGATACGGACAGGATGCTGCATCAGTTTGAAATGAATACGACGGACGTGCTGCTGCTCTTTACAAACAAAGGAAGCTACATCTATTGTCCTGTTCACCAGCTGCCTGATATCAGATGGAAGGACATGGGCCAGCATTTTTCAAATCTGATCACTATTGACCGTGATGAAACGATTGTAAAGGCCATACCGATAAAAGAATTTGATCCGTCGGCATATCTTCTATTCTTTACGAAAAACGGCATGGTGAAAAAGACAGAGCTCACCCATTATAAAGCACAGCGTTATTCTAAGGCGCTTGTGGCCTTAAATCTGAAGGGTGAAGATGAACTGATTGATGTACATGTAACAAATGGGGAAAGCCAGATCTTTATGGCCACTCACTTAGGGTACGGTCTATGGTTTGGAGAAGACGAAGTGAATGTAGTTGGCGCGCGTGCGGCAGGTGTCAAAGGGATTAACTTAAAAGAGGATGACTTTGTTGTCTCCGGTGAGATCCTTCAACAATCTGATTCAATTGTCTTGTTCACACAGCGGGGAGCGGTAAAACGCATGAGTCTTTCTGAGTTCGAGAAGACATCCCGCGCAAAACGCGGTGTCGTAATGCTAAGGGAACTGAAAAAGAATCCTCACCGAGTTGTAGCACTGTTCGCTTGCGGTCTTGAACAGCGACTAATGGCAGAAACAGAAAAAGGCGACAGAAAAGAACTGCAGGCAAAAGAGTTACGGACAAACGACAGATACAGCAATGGCTCTTTCTTTTTTGATGAAGAGGAATCAGGCAAGGTTACAGCTGTTTGGCGCCTTCATACAGAACAATAATAAAAAACCCGCTCATACTATATGAGCGGGTTTCGTTTGTTTTTTATCAGCTTTCATGGTTGGTGAATAGATCTGTTACCGCATGAATGACTTCAATTCCCTGCCATACAAATAAATTCAGCGCTGTGAAAGAGAATAAGCCTAAAATCACCATTCTTAAGATAAACAACATGTTAAACAGCCTCCTCATATTTTCGTTACATAATCGGGTGATGTTGAACATGAAGTTTGCCGAAATAAGACGATTGATAAAATTTGGCCAGTATAAAGCTTTTTTTCCGCTGACGTCTGCGGGAGTATCCCGTACTTTTGCTTTCAGCGGTCAGCAGCAGAACAGCCATTGCCCATAAAGCGGTCAGTGTAAATGCCCCTGTGATGGATTTCTTCTCATCATCAGCATTTTGGCCGGCTTTCATCTCATGCATTTCCTGCTGGTCGGCTACGGCTTTATAATGATGACCGATATCAAAGGCGTGGGGAATTGAGAGCAAATGAAAACTGGCAATCGCCAAGAATAAGATGGATGCTTTCAATATCGTTACTTTTTTCAAATGATCTCCCCCTCCTTTAATATTACTGAATATTTTTATAATAATACCCCAATCCATCCTAAAAGTAAACCTGATTTATTAAATTTAAAAATAAATTTAACCTTGTTAAGTATATATCTTTTTGCTTATTTTTGAAAGAGAAAACTTCTTTTATTAGCATATGTATACCCGGTTTATGGTGTGAATAAAAACATATTTTAAATGATATGTTTGTTGTTTAGGGTTTATTACTTTATTTATGTGCTAAATCAAAGAGAAAGGCAAGAGAATGGGAAGAAATGATTACATTGTTAATAGGGCACTCTTAATTAAATGCCAGCTTGCAAGGAATGTTTTTATTCGTAGGAAAATAATAGAGAAGGGGTCGACAGAGTAACATCTGGCTATAACAATATTCTTCTCGAAAAAACTTCCTAATTCGTCATATTGTGATATAATAAAACTCGTTATGTTAAAAAATCTAACATCAAAATCGAATTCGTATTGAATTGATGAAAACGGGAGGTAAATATGGAGTCTTTTTTCAATAGTTTGATTAATATTCCAAGTGATTTCATCTGGAAATACCTATTTTATATTTTAATAGGGCTTGGATTATTTTTTACCATACGTTTTGGTTTTATCCAATTCCGTTATTTTATTGAAATGTTCAGAATAGTAGGGGAGAAGCCGGAAGGAAATAAAGGTGTTTCATCTATGCAGGCATTCTTTATTTCGGCCGCATCCCGAGTCGGTACAGGGAATTTGACTGGTGTAGCCTTAGCAATCGCGACAGGCGGACCAGGCGCTGTATTTTGGATGTGGGTAGTAGCTGCTGTAGGTATGGCTTCAAGCTTTGTTGAGAGTACGTTAGCGCAGCTTTATAAGGTGAGAGACGGGGACGATTTTCGCGGAGGCCCGGCCTACTACATTCAAAAAGGTCTTGGAGTCAGATGGCTTGGGATCGTTTTTGCTGTCTTAATTACCGTTTCATTCGGCTTGATTTTTAACGCTGTTCAAACAAATACCATTGCTGGAGCATTGGATGGCGCATTCCATGTGAATAAAATAGTTGTAGCCATAGTTCTGGCGGTTTTAACTGCGTTTATCATTTTCGGCGGTTTAAAACGTGTTGTCGCTGTTTCACAGCTAATTGTGCCGGTTATGGCAGGCATTTATATCCTTATCGCTTTATTTGTTGTCATCACGAATATTACGGCTTTCCCTGGTGTTATCGCTACAATTGTTAAAAACGCTTTAGGTTTTGAACAAGTTGTCGGCGGCGGAATTGGCGGCATCATCGTTATCGGTGCGCAGCGCGGACTTTTCTCAAACGAAGCAGGGATGGGAAGCGCTCCAAATGCGGCTGCAACAGCTCATGTATCCCATCCGGCTAAGCAAGGATTTATTCAAACATTAGGCGTATTTTTCGATACATTTATCGTATGTACGTCCACAGCATTTATCATTTTGCTGTATAGTGTAACACCAAAAGGCGATGGTATCCAAGTCACACAGGCTGCCCTTAACCATCACATTGGAGGCTGGGCGCCGACTTTCATCGCAGTCGCAATGTTCTTGTTTGCATTCAGTTCAGTTGTCGGCAACTATTATTATGGTGAGACAAATATTGAATTTATTAAAACAAGCAAAACATGGCTGAACATTTACCGTATCGCTGTAATTGCTATGGTTGTGTATGGATCTTTATCAGGCTTCCAAATCGTTTGGGATATGGCGGACCTCTTTATGGGTATCATGGCGCTGATCAACTTAATTGTGATTACGCTGCTGTCAAACGTTGCTTACAAAGTGTATAAAGATTACGCGAAACAGCGTAAGCAAGGACTTGATCCTGTGTTTAAAGCGAAAAACATCCCAGGGCTGAAAAACGCTGAAACATGGGAAGATGAGAAACAAGAAGCATAATAAATATAAAACAAAGCTGCATTCAATAGTTGAATGCAGCTTTTTTACTATTGGAAATAAATTTAATTTTTCGACTCGAATGAAAAATGACGTGTAAAGTCCCAATTCAGTCCAGTTTTCTTTGTTCTATATGTGTCATGTGTGTCTTATTCAATGAATATAGAGCAAATTGACAGGCTTTTAAACCTCCCAAAAACAAGAAATTAGGTTGATAGACAATCATGAGAAAGATTTTTACAATGAGTTCGTGCTCATAAGAAGTGAAGAGCCAAAATGATGCGAAGGAGGAAAAGATCAGATATGAAACGGTCAATCTCGATTTTTATTACGTGTTTATTGATTACGTTATTGACAATGGGCGGCATGATGGCTTCGCCGGCATCAGCAGCAGGGACAAAAACGCCAGTAGCCAAGAATGGCCAGCTTAGCATAAAAGGTACACAGCTCGTTAACCGAGACGGTAAAGCGGTACAGCTGAAGGGGATCAGTTCACACGGATTGCAATGGTATGGAGAATATGTCAATAAAGACAGCTTAAAATGGCTGAGGGACGATTGGGGTATCACCGTTTTCCGTGCAGCGATGTATACGGCAGATGGCGGTTATATTGACAACCCGTCCGTGAAAAATAAAGTAAAAGAAGCGGTTGAAGCGGCAAAAGAGCTTGGGATATACGTCATCATTGACTGGCATATTTTAAATGACGGTAATCCAAACCAAAATAAAGAGAAGGCAAAAGAATTCTTCAAGGAAATGTCAAGTCTTTACGGAAACACGCCAAACGTCATTTATGAAATTGCAAACGAACCAAACGGTGATGTGAACTGGAAGCGTGATATTAAACCGTATGCGGAAGAAGTGATTTCCGTTATCCGCAAAAATGATCCAGACAACATTATCATTGTCGGAACCGGTACATGGAGCCAGGATGTAAATGATGCTGCCGATGACCAGCTAAAAGATGCAAACGTTATGTACGCACTTCATTTTTACGCCGGCACACACGGCCAGTTTTTACGGGATAAAGCAAACTATGCACTCAGCAAAGGAGCGCCTATTTTTGTGACAGAATGGGGGACAAGTGATGCTTCCGGAAATGGCGGTGTATTCCTTGATCAATCGCGGGAATGGCTGAAATATCTCGATAGCAAGACCATTAGCTGGGTGAACTGGAATCTTTCTGATAAGCAGGAATCATCCTCAGCTTTAAAGCCGGGGGCATCTAAAACAGGCGGCTGGCGGTTGTCAGATTTATCTGCTTCAGGAACATTCGTTAGAGAAAACATTCTCGGCACCAAAGATTCGACGAAGGACATTCCTGAAAAGCCAGCACAAGATAAACCCACACAGGAAAACGGTATTTCTGTACAATACAGAGCAGGGGATGGGGGTATGAACAGCAACCAAATCAGTCCGCAGCTTCAAATAAAAAATAACGGCAATACCACGGTTGATTTAAAAGATGTCACTGCCCGTTACTGGTATAACGCGAAAAACAAAGGCCAAAATTTTGACTGTGACTACGCGCAGCTTGGATGCGGCAATATGACACACAAGTTTGTGACGTTGCATAAACCAAAGCAAGGTGCAGATACCTATCTGGAACTTGGGTTTAAAAACGGAACGCTGGCACCAGGAGCAAGCACAGGGAATATTCAGCTTCGTCTTCACAATGATGACTGGAGCAATTATGCACAAAGCGGCGATTATTCCTTTTTCAAATCAAATACGTTTAAAACAACGAAAAAAATCACATTATATGATCAAGGAAAACTGATTTGGGGAACAGAACCAAATTAGTTAAGCTTTTTTTGGCGGACATCAGTAACGATGTCCGTTTTTATCATCTAATAGGAGGTTTGCGTTGTGGATGAAATACTGAAACAGTATATGGTGATGTACAAAGAAATGAGTAATGTGATAAATGGTCCGGACTATCCAGGTAAGGAAAAAGACATCCAGCATCAAAAAGATCAGATCGAAGTTTACGAAAAACAGCTGCAGCAAGGATTTTCTACAGATTATGACTATGATGTGTTTGCTGACTCTGTTATCAAATGCGCATATGGCGATATGACGCTGGAGGATTTAGAAGCCGTTTATTATGGATTGACAACGCCATTTTTTTGATTTGTCATTCAGCAGAAAAATTTCAATTTCTGTCTCACTAACTTAAGTATACTTTTATATTGAGACAGAAATTTATTTATTTTGTTTACTTCCTAGAATATATATTATGTAAACTAGAAAAGATGAAGATTAAAGCTTTGCTGTTTTTATGTACATCCTTTCTTCTTCCTGTAATTCAGCAACAAAATAAAAAAGCGATTTCCCATCGGAAAATCGCCAATTATGTGTGTCTTTGTGCTCTTAACGATTTACAACAAATGTTGTCACGCTTTGAGCTGGAAGATGGGCCCAAAAATGATTGCCTGATACAGTGAGATTCGTTCCAGGTTGTAGATTGCTGCTGCTGCTCGTGATCCATCTAGATACGTTTGAAGCAGATCCATTCTGCAAAACAAAGTTTTGGTTGACTCCTGTGTTGCTTTTATTGATGGCAACAATAACGACCTTGTTGTCACCTTTATAGGCTGATACGTAAACGTTCGCATTAGGGTTTTTCGTTGCATCAATCCTTACATAGCCGGGACGCACAAACTTTGAGAAATGAGCCATATTGTAGCCGCGTTTGCTGATCGTACCATCTTCTTTCATAGGTCCATATGATCTTCGGATGTACCACCATACATAAGCTTGAAAGTCCCCCTCTACCATCGCATTGTGAATATGCTGTGAAACATCCAATGCCTCAGGCCATCGATCCGCCGAGTTGTTATCACTGTTCGGATAGTATACTTCCGTCATCCAAAGGTCCTTCCCCGCTCCTTTTTGTTTGAAAAGAGGATAAGGGAATTGGCTGACCTGGGTGCCGTACAGGTGGGTTCCGAGAATATCCATATTGGCAAGAGCCTGCGGATCGTTCAAAATCGGGTCCGACAAATTCTTCAAGTATTGAAATGACTCAGGCGCAATGACGCGGGCATTGATCGAGCCGGCGTTTTCTCTCATAAAGCGAAGTATTTCTTGCGGCGTCCACCACGTCCACTCGTGAGCGTAATCAGGCTCGTTTTGTACCGAAATCGCGTAAAGATTCACACCATTATTCTTCATGAAGGTAACAAAATCGTTAAGATGCTGCGCGTATGCTGCGTACTTGTTGTATTTCAGCCGTTTAGCCGATGTGTCACCATTACGATTAAAGGTCTCAACCATATCACTTGGAGGATTCCAAGGAGAAGCAAAAACGATTGCTCCATGTTTGACCGCACTCTTTGCAGTCTCCACCTCTTTATACCAATTATTTCGATTTTCATCTACATGAATTCTTAAGATTGAAAATCCTAACTGGTTCTGTCCATTGCCAAAAGCAGTTTCTCTTTGAGCTGCTGTAAGATCCCCAGCCCAAGCCGGATGATTCATCCCTCCAAAACCGCGAATCACTTGTTTCTCTGCAGATACATTAACTGTTACATCACTTGCTGCCAAAACTTCAGTAGCGCCTGGCCCTAACATGACTGACAGCATAGTGAAACATACTAATAGTACACAAATTGTTTTTTTTATGCGTGGAATCATTTATTCCTCTCCTTCGTTATGTGTCTTTTACGGTATTAAAAAATCTGCATGGCATATCCATAATGACGGGCTGTTCCGGTGCTGGCCCGTACTTCACCCGCCTCGTTTTTAAGCGGTCCCATTACGAGTACTATCTTTGCGTAAACTGCCAGTAATCAAAATTAAACAAGTTTCCTGTACCTGTTCCGGTAAATACAAAGAATACTTTGTGCACACCGGTTGCCCCGCTTACTGCAGTTTCTATTTCTCTCCACGTTTGCGCTCCACCTGTGGAAGGTACATTCAGAGTTCCAACAAGCTTACCATCAGCACTGTCGAGGCGAACTTCTATTTTCCCGCCTGAAGTGGATGCTACATTTGCTTTAAATGACCTGGCACCGCCCGCTCCGAAGTCTGCATTTCCTACAGCAATCCAGTCTCCATTTTGAATGCTTGTTACATGCTGATTATTAACTGGCCCGCCGGGTGCTGTGGACTTCTCTGTCAAAATGCGTCCATTCCAGGCAAACGTTTCAGCTTCTACCCGGTTATAAGGATTCAAATTGGAAAGCTGTGTTACACCTGCATAATTTGCTGCTACCTCTTGGATGGATCCATCTGGGTTATGCACCAGCTTATTAATATGGGGAGAACGGTATCCTTTGCCGGCCCCGAACAGAGCGGAACTGACAGTTTGCGCGTGGTACACCACATACCACTCGTTTTTAAAATTGAAAACAGCATGATGGTTGTTTCCGCCACCTCCGAAAAATGCACCCGGATTTTTCAGGAAGTGCCCTCTATATGTAAAGGGGCCCATGGGACTTGAACTGGTCATGTAGCCGATCTCACCTGGGGGTTTATCGGCCGGGTGCGTGCCGCCGAAATTAATGCAATAGGAGTAATAATATGTTCCGTTATACTTGTGCAATCCCGAATCTTCAAACATGAAAGGCGCATCAATTGTAGATGCACTTCCAACAACACTCGTCATATCAGGCCCCAATTTTATGACCCTTGCCGTTTTAGGATTGGCCCATTGTCCCTGCGTTGGATTTGAACCGCCAGGAACGCCTCCCCCGGCATACAGGTAACCGGTGCCGTCATCATCTACAAATACTGCCGGATCAAAAAGCCATACAACACCAGAAATTCCTGGCGTACTTGGCGTTACGAGCGGTTTTCCGATTGGGTCGGTCCATGGACCAATCGGGCTGTCTGCGGTGAGAACCCCGATACCTCCGCCGCTGTTTGCGAAATAAAGGAAGAATTTATCCTTGCCATTGATTTTTTTTACTGCGATTGACGGTGCCCATGACGCCCCTGCCCATTTTGCTATCCCACGGCCACCATTAGCTCCATTGGCACCTGCTACCGGAATGGCTCCGTGGTCTGTCCAGTTCACCATATCCGCTGAAGAAATGACGAATACTTTATTCAAATTGGCAAATGAATTATCTTTAATCGTTCCGTTGCTATTATATTCATAGTCATCACTTGACATATAAATATAGACTCTCCCGTTATAGGTCAGCGCAACCGGATCCGCTCCCAAATGATGGTCGATAAGCGGATTTGAATTCCCTACATGTTTTGCAATTGTACTACTGGTGGCAGCATACGCAGACTTTCCAGATAAACAGCTCAATAATAAAGCAAAAACAAATAAACATACGCTACACTTTTTCCTCATCACTTCACATCCTCCTTTTTCCTTAATAATGAAGGGTTCTTTTGAAATTTGTTAACAACAGGTCATGAAGACTGCACCACTTGTTTCTTCAAGATCAATCTAGAAAAGTTCCCCCATTCCTAGCGGTCATTGTCCAGAAAATAAAATGGCGAATTGTTCAAGTCCCCTATAACGCTCGAGCAGGTATGTATATTTATTCAAAAAAATCCCTTTATCTAACATCCTACATTATTAAAAAAATAGTGTATAGAATACTTTTGGAGGAATTCGTGTTCGATTCTACAAAGGAACTGGATACATTTATTCATTGTTTAGATGGGGCTACATATACGGCTGTTACCGACTTTTCTTCGCTTAGACTGTTCCCTCGATTATTGACATAATAGACATCATCTCTGCTGATAGGGAATCAAGGCTTAAAACCACTCAATCTATTGAAGTATTGTTCTCTTCTTTGCAAGACCTTTCGTTATCATTTCGCCCTCTTCCCCGCGAAATATGTCATATTTTTTCATCTTTATGTAATGAGCGTTTTCGAAAAATCAGCCGTTCATGCCGCTGCTTTTTAAAGAGTATAAGAACTATTGAGCGGTATACCCGCTTTTTTCATGTTTTGTTCATATTTTATTAATTGTTTATTCAACACTGTCCGCTATAGTAATCCATATCAACAAATATGACTGCCACTCGCATCTTTTAAGAAAGGAGGTCCGTTACGCTGAAAGAAAAAATAAAGACCTTAGGCCGTTTTTGCACCGTAGGCGTCGGCAATACGCTGATAGATTTTGGTGTCTTCTTTCTTCTTACCGCTTGTCATGTCTCTTATCTGCCGGCGCAGATCTGCTCCTATACTGCAGGTATCGTCAACAGCTATGTGTGGAACCGGAATTGGACGTTTTGTGTGAAACGTAAGGCTGACGGGAAAGAGATCGTGCGTTTTCTCATGATTAATATTGCCGCGTCAGGGATCACCTTTTTGCTGCTTTATTTGTTTCAAAATTGCGGCTGCTCGCTTTTGGTGAGTAAGCTCGCCGCCACTATCGGCGGAATGATGATGAATTTTATCGGAAACCGAATCTGGGTATTTGGAGATTCGATGAAAAACATACAGGATCAGGAGTGAGGATGAATGAGAAAAAAAGTGAGAAAAGCAGTTATTCCCGCAGCGGGTTTAGGAACGAGATTTCTGCCGGCGACAAAGGCGCAGCCTAAAGAAATGCTCCCAATCGTCGACAAACCAGCAATCCAATATATTGTAGAAGAGGCCGCAGAGTCAGGAATTGAAGATATACTGATTATTACAGGGAGAAACAAACGCTCGATTGAAGATCATTTTGATCGGTCGGCGGAATTGGAATTCAATCTCCGGGAAAAAGGCAAGACGGAGACACTTAAGGAAATGCAGCAGATTGCCGATTTGGCCAACATTCATTACATCCGCCAGAAAGAACCGCTCGGATTAGGCCATGCGGTGCTGTGTGCGGAGCATTTTATCGGAGATGAGCCTTTTGCTGTTCTCTTAGGTGATGATATTATGGTGTCTGAAACACCGGCTCTTCGGCAATTAATGGATGTATATGACGTTTATGGCACAGAGGTTGTCGGTGTACAGTCAGTTCTCCCTGAGGATGTCAGCAAATATGGTATTATAAATACATCAGGGTCTCAAGGGCATGTATATGAAGTGAACGATTTAGTGGAAAAGCCTTCTCCTGAAGAAGCACCTTCGGAAATCGCAGTAATGGGACGTTATGTGCTGAATTCTTCGATCTTCTCCGTTTTGAAGACAATTGGCAGAGGCGCGGGCAACGAAATTCAGCTGACAGATGCGCTTCGTGAGGTTTGCCGTAAGGAGCCGATCCATGCCCGGTTGCTGGAAGGAAATCGATATGACATTGGCGATAAGCTGGGCTGTTTTAAAGCGAGCACCGAAATCGGCTTAATGCGTCCCGAAATGAGATCTCAGCTTTTGGCCTATTTAGAAGATGTGATCAAACGGGAAACGAAAGAAATGCTGCGGTAAAAAAATTGTAACCATCTTGCTCGTCAATCAGTCATATAATAGTGAAAAAGATTAGGACAGGTTGTGAAGAATGTGGGCAGTTTGATAAGCGAAATTTTAACATGGCTGACGAACATGGGATATGCGGGTATTGCGATTGGGTTAATGATTGAAATCATTCCGAGTGAGATTGTATTAGCTTATGGCGGCTATATGGTATCGGAGGGCACGATTGGATTTATTGGCGCAATTATTGCGGGTGTTATCGGGGGCACCATTGCCCAGATCTTTATTTACTGGATCGGCCGCTATGGCGGCAGGCCATTTCTGGACAAATACGGGAAGTATTTATTGATTAAAAAGCATCATATCGACATGTCGGAAAACTGGTTTCAGAAATACGGCGCCGGAGTTGTCTTCTCGGCTCGTTTTATACCGGTTGTCAGACATGCCATATCCATTCCGGCAGGTATTGCCAGAATGCCTTTTCTCAAATTTGTGGTACTGACTGTGCTTGCTATCATTCCATGGTCTATTCTGTTTGTTTATTTAGGCATACAGCTAGGAAGCCAGTGGGATGATGTTGAGAATATAGCAGGCACTTATACAACACCGATTATGATATTGGCTGTTGTCGTGATAGCCCTTTATTTTGTGATTAAGAAACGTACAGCCATATTTAAACGATAGCTAGCGGATATGCATAGGGGTGACTGACGCTCCCCTATGCATATTTTTTTACTTCCGATGTTGATTTGCCAGCTTCAGATTCTCCGCTAAAAATGCGACAAACACTTCATCCCGCACGAGCGATGCGGCATAATTTCTCTTAATAAACCATTCTGCCTCTTCAAACGCTGCGAATGTTTCGTCTTGGGTTTCTCCGTTAATTTGAATATTCCATTCGTTGTCTAAAGGGAAAAGAAAAAATCTCATTTGTGCGCGATTTTCATATAATGATCCATTCGCAGATCCCTTTAGATTATAGATGTTACGGAAGGCATCCGGCCGTACAGGATCAATGCGGAAAGCTTCAGCTACAAACAACTCGTATACTTCATCGGTTATTGAACAGCCGGACGCTTTTGCATGCCCTCCGCCGCCATATCGGCCGGCGATTTCTGACACATCGATGTAATCATGAATGGTGCGGAGACTGACTCGTTTTGACCCCATGCTCAAAATCGCAATGTAATCGAGGTGCGGGTTATCTTTCCCTAGCCTGTTCCCCAGCTCTGAATGGTACGATTCAGCGTGAACGATGCCTACACAGTGTTCGTGAACAAAGGTTTGTACCATTTCCCTTTTCTTTCTGCGGAGGTGGCGCTCGATTTTTTCGTCTTCTAAATCAAGCAGTTTTTCTTCAAAATCATCGAAGAAAAATTCGTCATGCGTGGAAAGGCGCTGGATCATTTTTGCTTCAAATTCATCGATTGACAGCAAAAAGAAAAGATCATTAAGCCGCTTCGCCTGTTTTTGGTCGTACCGCTCCCACTCCCATGTATCGTATTGGCGGACGAGCTCTGTGAATTGATCTAAGGCGTTTGTCGGTTTCATGAAGCCATTTTCAACGAGATAGCCATATAAAAGCGATGTCGCGGATGTGAGCCTTCCATCATCGTATTCCACCTGGACAAATCCCCATTCATGCTCATTCAAATGAAGGGCTGTTTTATGATGGTCAATGAGCTTCACTTTGCCCCCTGCATGAACATACTCATTCAATCTCTCTTCGTTTTCTTCATTGACGGCGAGATCGGTGATGAATAACGCGTCCTGTCTGTTACTCTCCTTCGCTTTTTCTAAAAAGTACTGCACCTGTGCGTTTAAGCCGTTGACAGAGTTATACCGGACCTCTACGTCTTTTCCGAACGCCAATTTTGCTACGATTCCGCATCCTACTCCATCCAAGTCGTTATGTGAATATAAATGATACATAATGTAGGCCCCTTTTTATGATAAACTGACAATTGCCACTAGAGGTGCGGCAGCCTTTATTTACTATTCTAAAAAACCAAGCGTTTTATGCAATGGTAATTAGTTGACATAATGTTGTTATTGTAAATATATAAAGGAGCGCTTTTTTTGCGCTCCTAAGTTCTTGCTTTTACACCGGATAAACCGGATGTTTTCGATTGGTAAATGTCATTTCCTTTGTCATGTATGCCTTGAGCCGTTTGGCCAGCTCATCACGCAGCGAATTGGCTGGGATAACAGCATCAATGATCATTTCTGAAGCCAGACGGTAGATATTGATGTCCTCTTTATATTCTTCCCGTTTGCTGCTGATAAATGCGGCTCTCTCTTCTTCTGGCAGCTCGGCGATTTTTTTAGCGTAGACAGCGTTTACAGCTGCCTCAGGGCCCATGACGGCGATTTGGGCGGTTGGGAGCGCTAGACAGCAATCCGGTTCAAATGCCGGCCCTGCCATTGCATACAACCCAGCCCCGTAAGCTTTTCGGACAATGACTGAGAGTTTTGGAACAGTTGCCTCCGACATCGCAGAAATCATTTTCGCTCCGTGTCTGATAATCCCAGCCTGTTCTACTTTTGTGCCAATCATAAAACCGGGGATATCGGCTAAGAACAGCAATGGGATATGAAAAGCGTCACATAAGGTAATAAACTTAGCCGCTTTGTCTGCTGAATCGTGGAATAAGACGCCTCCTTTTACCTTCGGCTGGTTTGCAACAATGCCGACAGGCTGTCCGTGGATTCGTGCGAGGCCCGTCAATAATTCCGGTGCAAATAAGGCTTTGATCTCAAAAAATGAGTCTTCATCTATGACCCGCTCAATCAGCTCATGCATATCAAAAGGTGCGTTTTGATTTTGCGGAATGACGTCGGCAAGCGGAGTGTCGAAGTGTTTTGGCGGGCGTTTCTTATGAATGGGCGCTTTTTCTTGAAAATTTGCCGGAAAGTAAGACAAATAAGCCCGCGCCAGCTGTATGGCTTCTTCTTCAGTTTCTGCAAGAATATCTCCGCAGCCGGAGATTGAGCAATGCATACGGGCGCCACCCATTTCTTCAAGAGACACTTTTTCGCCAATAACCATTTCCGCCATCCTTGGCGAGCCTAAATACATGGAGGCGTTACCGTCTACCATAACGACGATATCACAGAAGGCCGGAATATAAGCGCCACCTGCTGCAGATGGTCCGAAAAGCAGACAGATTTGCGGAATGCGTCCTGATAATTTGACTTGATTGTAAAAAATTCTTCCTGCACCGCGTCTCCCTGGAAAGACATTGATTTGGTCGGTAATTCGGGCGCCTGCCGAATCGACTAAATAAATGAGCGGACAGTTTAATTTTTCGGCGGTTTCTTGAATTCTGATGATTTTTTCAACTGTTTTAGCTCCCCATGACCCCGCTTTCACTGTTGAATCATTCGCCATGACGCAAACGGTTTGGCCGCCGATTTTGCCGATAGCGGTTACAACTCCGTCAGCGGGAAGCCCGTCTGACATACATTCCGCAAAAAAAGCGTCTTCTAGCTCAATGTCATCGTCAAAGAGAAGGGAAAGCCGCTCTCTGACAAAGAGCTTGCCTTTTTCCCGATTGCTTTGATGATACTTTTCCGCTCCGCCTTTTCGAATCCGTTCAGCCCGTTCTGTTCGTTCCTTTTCATAATCCATCAGCATTGCCTCCCTTTTATATTCCCTTGTATACGGCCCGTCTTTTTTCTTGAAAGGCCTGAAGCCCTTCTCTCCTGTCTTTTGTCGGGATGGTTTGTTCATACGCTTTTTGTTCAATCGCAAGGCCTGTAGCGAGATCTGTCTCCAATCCTTTATTGATTGCAAATTTAGCCTGACGGACAGCGATCGGCCCGTTGGCAGAAATGGCTGCGGCCAGTTCCTCTGCTTTTGGCATAAGGTCACAAGGAGCCGTGACATGCTCTACAAGGCCTATTTCTTTTGCTTCGTGTGCGGTCACGCGTCTGCCTGTATAAATGAATTCTTTTGCTTTTCCTCTGCCAATCAGCCGGGGCAGCCTTTGGGTCCCTCCAGCGCCCGGGATAATAGCTAATCCTGTTTCCGGAAGTCCCAGCACAGCTGATTCAGCTGCGATTCGAAGGTCGCATGCCAATGTCAATTCTAGTCCGCCGCCTAATGCGCTTCCATTTATCGCAGCTATGACCGGCTGCGGCAAGGCATCAAGTAAAGCCGCCGTTCTTTGAATGAGAGATACACTTTCCAGAACCTGATCTTCTTTCAGTTTTATCCGTTCCTTCAGGTCTGCCCCTGCACAAAACGCTTTTTCACCGGTGCCTGTGAGGATGACGCAGCGGATGTTTGAGTTGAATTCAATTTCCTGAAGAATCATTTGCAGGTTTCTAAGCATTTCCGCTGAAAGAGCATTTGCTGCCTGAGGCCTGTTTAAGGTGATCAACGCAATATGTTCATTTTTAACAGTAAAAAGAATAGATTCTCCCATTGTATGCGTCCTCCCTTTTATCAAGATGATTTAAACACCTGTAAATTTCTGCTCGGCAGCGGTTTGCCCATTTTTTCTTCTATCCATTTGGCCGCAGATAGCAGTTTTTCTAGCTTTACATTTGTTTTGATATCCATCTGTTCAAGCATGTACACGATATCCTCAGTTGCGGCGTTTCCTGATGAACCTGGCGCATATGGGCATCCACCAAGCCCGCCTGCCGAGCCGTCGAACACCGTGATGCCCATTTGGAGTGCTGTGACCATGTTGGCAAGAGCGGTTCCTCTCGTATCATGAAAATGCAGGGCAATTTGATTAGCCGGGAATCGTGCCAAAAGAGCTTCAAGTACAGTTTCCACTTGGGCGGGATTAGCCGCTCCAATCGTATCTCCAAGCGACAGTTCAGAAATCCCGTATTCAAATAGAGCTTCTGAAAGGCGAATGACTTGTTCAATGGGGACATCTTTTTCGTACGGACAGCCGAAAACAGTCGAGAGGTAGGCTCTGGTTGTGAGGTTTGCTTTTTTTGCGTCGTTGTTTACTTGTTTGAGTATATGAAGGGATTCAGAAGTGGATTTATTGATGTTTTTTCTGTTGTGCGTCTCGCTGGCGGACATAAAAACGCAAGCCTCGTTAATGCCTCCTTCAAGCGCATTCTCCAGTCCTCTTTGATTCGGGACAAGTGCCGCGTACGTTACCCCTTTTAAACGGTCGATGCCTTTTGCTACGTCGATAGCATCTCGAAGCGCCGGAATCCATTTCGGGTGAACGAAGGATGTGATTTCAATATACGACAGCCCTGTCCGGGAAAGCTGGTTGATCCAGGTTATTTTATCCTCTGTTGCGATCCATACGGGCTCGTTTTGTAAGCCGTCACGCGGGCCGACTTCTTTGATTGTCACTTTTTTAGGATATGACATGGTCTTCCTCCAAATTATTGAGTGGAATCGCTCAGTTCGAGCAGTACGTCTCCTTCATTTACAAAGTCGCCTTCATTTTTTTTGACTTCTTTTACGATTCCGCTTCTATCTGCAACGATCGGGATTTCCATTTTCATCGATTCCAAAATGGCTACCTCCTGGCCCTTTTCGATTTGGTCGCCGGCTTTGACGTGGACTTTCCACAGGTTTCCTGCCATTTGTATGCTAACCGTCATGACAACTGCCTCCTTTATAGGTGTTGTTTCAAAAAGTCAGTCGTGACATCCCCTTCTTTAAATGCCTTTGTTGCCGCAGCCTGTATGAGAAGCGGAAGATTTGTTTTGATTCCCTCTACACGATAGTCGCGGAGCGCTGTCTCCAGTTTTTCAATTGCTTCTGTTCTGGTTTGGCCTTTGACAATCATCTTAGCGATCATCGGGTCATAAAAAGGGGTAACGGTGATGTCTTTTGCTACCGCACATTCGTGTCTGACTCCTTTTTGGTCAGGAAGTGAAAACGCAGTGATCGTACCCGGTGACGGGAAGAAGGTCTTGGGATCTTCCGCGTATATTCGAACCTCTATCGCATGCCCGTTCCGTTGGATGTCTTTTTGGGAGAATGTGAGTGTATGGCCCGCAGCAATCCGCAGCTGCTGCTCAACTAAGTCCAGGCCTGTTATTTCTTCAGTCACGGGGTGTTCAACTTGCAGTCTCGTATTCATTTCGAGGAAATAAAAATTTTGCTTCTGGTCAACTATAAATTCGATGGTGCCTGCGTTCGTATAGCCGATTGCCTTCGCTGCTTTTACCGCTGTTTGCCCGATCTTCATTCTTAGTTCATCGTCTACAAATGGAGACGGTGCTTCTTCAATGACTTTTTGGTGGCGCCTCTGAACAGAGCAATCACGTTCAAACAGATGTACTGTATGGCCGTGTTGATCGGCCAAAAGCTGAACCTCGATGTGACGCGCATGTTCAATAACTTTTTCTATATACATCGACCCGTCACCGAAAAAATCTGCTGCGCGCTTTTTGTTTCCCTCGTACGCTTTTTTTAATGCTTCTTCATTTTCAACACGCTGCATTCCGATGCCCCCTCCGCCCGCTGAAGCTTTCAGCATGACAGGATAGCCGATTTGACTTGCGGTGCGGCAGGCTGCCTCTATATCTCCGAGGGATTCAGAAACGCCCGGCACCACAGGGACACCTGCAGCCTCCATTGCTTTTCGCGCTTCAATTTTGCTGCCCATCTTTGCGATGATATCAGGGGAAGGTCCGATAAACACGATGTTTTCTTGCTTGCAGCGTTCAGCGAATCGGCTGTTTTCTGATAACAATCCATATCCAGGGTGGATCGCGTCGGCATTTGCTTTTTTCGCCGTCTTTATGATTCTCTCTATATTTAAATAACTTTCACTGACTCTCGATTCCCCGATCAAATAAGCCTCTGTAGCGGCTTTTGTATGGAGCGCGTCCTTGTCTGCTTCTGAATAAACAGCGACCGTTTTAATGCCGAGACGGCTGCATGTTCGGATAATTCTCATTGCAATTTCTCCGCGGTTGGCGATCAGTACTTTTGTAAACATGATTTCACCTCATTGACTTGATGATAGGTTGAACATTTCAATCGTTTTTTCTCGCAGTTTATATTTTTGAATTTTGCCTGAGGCCGTCATCGGATAGTCATCCGTAAAAATAACATAACGCGGAATTTTGTGGCGGGCGATTTTCCCTTTGCAATAGGCTTTAAGCTCATCAGGTGATACGCTTTTACCGTCTTTCAGTTTAATCCAGGCTGCGGCTTCCTCCCCGAATTTGGCGTCAGGCACACCAACGACCTGTACATCTAAAACAGCGGGATGCCGGTATAAAAATTCTTCAATTTCCCGCGGATAAATGTTCTCGCCGCCTCTGATGAGCATATCTTTTAATCTCCCGGTGATGCGGCAGTACCCGTCTTCGTCCATGACAGCAAGATCTCCGGTAAACAGCCATCCGTCATGATTGATTGCTTTTCTGGTCGCATCTTTGTCTTTATAATAGCCTTTCATGACGTGATAGCCACGGGTGCACAGTTCTCCCTGCATGCCTCTTTGAACTTCTTGACATGTCCTAGGTTCTACAATTTTCACCTCAGTATGTGGCAGGGCGCGGCCGGTTGTTTCGACTCTTCTTATGAAGGAATCATTTGCTCTCGTTTGCGTAATGACTGGCGAGGCTTCGGTTTGTCCATAGGCGATCGTAATGTCTTTCATGCCCATCCTTTCAATCACAGCTTTCATCACTTCACTTGGACAGGGAGAGCCGGCCATGATTCCTGTTCGGAGCGTCGATAGATCATATGCATCAAAATTCGGATGATGCAGCTCGGCGATAAACATGGTAGGCACACCATGGAGCGCTGTGCATCTCTCTTTTTCTACCGTTTTAAGGACGGTAACGGGATCAAATTCTTGCACGGGTATCATGGCTGCCCCGACGGATACACATGCCAAAACCCCAAGGACGCATCCAAAGCAGTGAAAAAACGGAACCGGGATGCACATGCGGTCTTGAGAAGTTAAAACCATACATTCAGCGATATTGGCAGCGTTATTAATGACATTAAAATGGGTTAGCATCACGCCTTTTGGAAACCCTGTCGTTCCTGATGTGTATTGCATATTAATCACATCGTCTTTATCCAGGCTGTTCATTCTCTCTTCAAGCTCAGCATCTGTCACTGTTTTCGCCAATATCTCTGTATCGTCCCAATGATACATGCCAGGCAACCGTTTATTGCCAATATAGATCAGCGTTTTTAAAAAGGGATAGCGTTCTGATTTCAGTTGGCCGGGTTTTGCTTCTTGCAGTTCTGGAATTAAACTGCTCACGATGTCTGGATAAGAAGTGCCCCTGTATGAATCCATGATAATAAGCGCGGAGGCATCCGATTGCTTTAACAAGTAGTCCAGCTCGTGTGCTTGATAATTGGTATTGACGGTCACGAGCACGGCTCCGATCTTCGCAGTTGCGAACTGGACGGCAAGCCATTCAGGGATATTAGAAGCCCATATGGCGACGTGGTCTCCTTTTCCAATCCCCATTCGCATGAGCCCTTTAGCGGTTTGACGGCACAGACTGTCAAATTCGGCGTACGTATAGCGGATATTTCGGTCTGGATACACAACAGCGTCTCGATCGGGATACGTATCAGCTGTTTGTTCCAGCAGCCTGCCGATTGTGGAATGGATGAGTTCAGCCATTCATTGCTCCTCCTTTCTTAATGATCGGAAAGCGTTTACATTTTTTTATTTTAAAAGCTGTCTGGCGATCACGAGACGCTGAATTTCAGATGTGCCTTCACCGATTTCCATTAATTTTGCGTCCCGCAGCATCCGTTCCACCCCATACTCTTTCATATAGCCTGAACCTCCATGGATTTGAATGGCTTGATTGCAAGCTCTTGTCGCCATTTCAGATGCGAATAGCTTGGCGTACGCCGCTTCTTTGGTGAACGGGCGGTTATGGTCTTTCAGCCAGGCGGCTTTTAACACCATTTGCCGTGCCAGATCAATTTCCATCGCCATGTCAGCAAGCTTAAATTGAATCGCTTGAAAGGAAGAAATCGGCTGTCCAAACTGCTTTCGTTCTTTCGCATATGCCAATGATGCGTCAAGGGCCGCTTGGGCAATGCCGACTGCAAGAGCAGCGATGGAGATTCGCCCTCCGTCCAGCGTATATAGAAACTGTTTAAACCCTTTTGTTGGATCGCCAAGTAAGTTGGCCGCAGGCACTCTTACATCCTCAAGCAAAATTTCCGCTGTATTCGAACCGCGGACGCCCATTTTATCGTACGGGCTCGTAATCGTAAGTCCGGGTGTGTCAGTTGGCACGATTAATGCGGAGATGATGTTTTTTCCGTCTTTGTTTTTGCCTGTTACGGCGGTTACAATAACTGTGCGTGCGTAGCTTGCATTCGTGATCCAGCACTTTTCGCCGTTGATTACATACTCGTCACCATTTGAAATTGCTTTTGTTTGAGTGCCTCCTGCATCTGAGCCGGCATTTGGTTCCGTCAGGCCGAATGATCCGAGTGCTGTGCCTGAAGCCAGCGGCGTCAAATGCATCCGTTTTTGTTCTTCTGTTCCGAAGTAGTAAAGAGGGCTTGCGCCTAGCGAGACCGCTGCAGCATAGCTTAATCCAGTACTGCCGCAGGCTTTGCCGACTTCTTCAACCGCTAAGGCATATGAAATCGTATCACCGCCAGATCCGCCGTATTCTTCTGGAAATGGAATACCCATCAGACCGAGTTCACCCATTTTTTTAAATGTTTGGATCGGGAACTCGCCTGTTTGATCTACATGTTCAGCGTGAGGAGCAATTTCTTTTTTCGCAAAATCTTTTACCATTTCACGCACCATTTGTTGTTCTTTTGTCAGCTCAAAATTCACATCGTTTCCTCCTTCACATCTTTGTAACATCCTATTAGGCGAGTTCTATAATCATTCCCTGACAAGAAAAGTCTGAAAATTAAAACTGAATCCGTAGGCGCATACCATCCATATCGCAAACGCAATAACTTGGCCCTTTGATAAAGCCGGGAGGATGAGGGAGATTCCAAAGGGAAATCGTATCAATCAAATCAATAAACCGACCGCTGATCCCCATATATAGCTTGATCACCGCGAACTGTGATTGATCGAGTTTTTGATAGAGAAAGAACACAAGGCATAAAACAAGAGCGGTGCCCGCTTCCAAGAGAAGAAAGTTCGTCAAAAAGGCTTCTTCAGCCGGATCAGTCAACACAGCATCTTCGAACAGCACAAAAAATAATGTGGCACCTAACCAGACTAGAAATGAAAACGTAAAACACGTCCTGTACGTGTTTCTCTTCGATTTTACTTAGTACTAGTTTCTCAGATTCCAATAATGGAAAATGTCCAAACACCGCCTCCAATATTCATGTGAATCTCACCTTTGTTTTTTAAAAAATTCAGCGGTTTACCATCGTTTCCTGTCTCCAAAATCACTTTTAAAAAAAGACGACTTAGAAAGCCGTCCTTCTCATTTCTTATTTTGTTGTTCGTTTGGAAGCCTTGCTTTCATTATGAAGCCGGTCTGCTGAAGTGACATAATACGTATATTTCTTGTTGGGATCTGCCGTGTTATCTAAGAAGGTTTGCTGCTCATGTGTTTTTCTTTGCGTTTCCAGCAATGTTCTCTGCTTTTTCCCTTCGGCTCTGTATATCGCATAATAGGCTGTTTCTTTCGTTTTTTGATTTGATGGGTGATCTTTAATCTGCAGAAGATTGCCGTTTTTGTCTTCGGTGACTTTCGTAAGCTTCGGTTTTTTTGGGGCGGTATTGTCAAGCCAAGGCATTTGCGGAACCAGTGCCGGCTTGCTGTAAAGATCGGCGATAAGCCTGTCTTTGATGCCAAGCGGATTTTTGTTGAGGTCCTTGAGGCTGAAATGCATGCTTCCTTTCACCAGTTCAAGCTGGCGGTTCAAAGTGATTTGCCGCACATATTCCTCAGGGTCGGACCAAGGCGGATCAAAATTGTTATTGATTTTATATGCTGCCTGGCCAATATATAAGTGAACAGGTCTATTTTTGACTTCATTGCTCCACCAATCAGCCAGCACGTCGTAAGCCGCTGCGTTAAAGCCGATACTCCAATAAATTTGCGGAGCAATATAATCGATGTCGCCTTCTTGGATCCAATGTCTTGTGTCTGCATATAGATCGTCATAATTTCTGACGCCTGCTTTTGTATTCGATCCGGTCGGGTCATCTGCGGCGTTTCTCCATACTCCAAAGGGACTGATGCCGAATTTGACATACGGTTTTGCAGCTTTAATTGTTTGGTTGATTTGTTTGACAAGCTGGTTCACATTGTCCCGCCGCCAGTCATCGATATTAGAAAAAGCGTCTTTTCCGTATTGTTCATACTGTGCTTGATCAGGAAATTCCTGTCCTGCTATTTTATAAGGGTAAAAATAATCATCCATATGAACAGCATCGATATCATAATGTTTTACGACTTCTTCAATGCCTTTGACGATAAAATCTCTCGCTTCTGGAATGCCTGGATGATAATACAGCTGGTTTCCGTAGGCGGCAACCCAATCTGGATGTTTTCTTGCCGGGTGACTCTCAGACAATTTATTAAGATCTGTATGATTCATTGTAATACGGTAAGGGTTAAACCACGCGTGAAATTCCAAATTTCGTTTATGGGTTTCTTCAATCATAAATGCAAGAGGATCATAGCCCGGGTCCTTCCCTTGGACACCGGTTAAGTATTCCGACCAAGGCCCGTAAGCTGACGGATAAAAGGCATCAGCCGTCGGTTTAATCTGAACGATAACGGCATTCATTCCCATTTTTTGCACATCGTCCAGCAGTTTGCTATACTCCTGTTTTTGCTCTTTCACAGATAACCCTTTTTTGGACGGCCAATCAATATTTAATACGGAAGCAATCCATACGGCTCTCAGCTCCCTGTCAGACTGCGCATTGGCCATAAACGGAACGGAAATGACAAACGTTCCGATGATCAAGCTGACAAGGAAACGGACAATCGACTTTTGGCAAACCTTCATTCTGTTTCTTCTCCCCCATTACATCACTTTCACTATTCGCTATTACGGTATTCCCGGGCTATAAAAGGGTGATTAACAGAATGTCTATCTCACTAAATAAACGAAAAAAGTCCTAAAGCATGTTGTGAGCCGCTTTTAGGACTTTTTATCATTCATCATGGTTTGCAGACTTTTTAACACGTCAATAAGTTTTACGCCGACTCCGACAGCCGTTTCAAGGATCGCTTGTGCTCCGGCAATAGCTAAAATAAAGATCAGCGGTATTGCAATACGAGGCAAAAAAAGATAGCCAAGTCCGATCAAGATGGCACACCAAACACCGGCACACCAGTAGCAATTGAGCATGTATCCAAAGTTAGAAGCCGGCACGCTTTTTTCATCTACATGCCCATTTTGATCAACAATCCTTTTCTTTTTCATAAAAGGTTTTCGGATAAATTCTGTGATTTTGTCGAATACAATCAAATGTGTCAGCCTGTAACTGGCTAGAATCAGCATGATAAACGTAAGAAAAGATAGATGATCCATGACAAGCCTCCAAGAAAAAGGATGATGTTATCATTCCCTAGTGTCATCGATCCATTCTTTGATACAAAAAGAAGCGGACAGAGAATGCCTCTGTCCGCGAATCTGTTCTATTGTTTGTGCGGGATTGCTTTATTTGAAGTGATCTTTTCTAAAATGTCAAGGATGATGTCAGCATTCTTTTCAGCATATGTTCCTTCCAGCATGTCTTTATGAGCGCCAAAACCCGTGTACTCGCTGTAGTTTCCACAGGCGCCTTCCCATTTCGTTAAGCCTGTATTCTCGCTGGTTTCGATTTGAATTCCAGCTTCGATGAAATGAATGCTTGCTTTGATGTGCCCTTCATTCAGCAATTGTGCCCAATATTCTTGATAGTTTCTTTTTTTCTTCATCACCTTTTCTCTGACTGCTTCAGGCAGATATGCTGCAGATTCGTCATTCTCGGTATCAATAGGCAAAGGCTGTTCTTTTAGATAAGCGTCCACGATAATGAAGTCGCTGACTTCTAATCCTTTGCGCTCCATAGCCTGTGCCACTTCAAAAGCCAGGTTTCCGCCTGCAGAGTAGCCTAATAAAACGTATGGGCCCTCAGGCTGTATGTCCGTCATGCAATTAACATATTGTTCAATGCGGGTGTCTTGTTCAATAAAGTGAAACCCGTATACGGCTGCCTTCTCATTCAGTAATAAAGCAAGGTCTTTAAAATAAATGCCAAATCCTGATATCGGCGGGAAGCAGAAAAGATTTTGCGCGCCGTGCTGGTTCAGTTTGATCACATGCTGTTCATCTGCCGCTGTCAGCTGTTTAGAATAAAGTTTTTCGGCAAGCTGAGCGATTGTCGGATGTTCGAACAAGAAATCAATCGGTATATCAATGTTCTGCTGATGTTTTAGTGTATGTATGACTTGCAGTGCTTTTAGTGAATGTCCGCCAATAGCAAAGAAGTCATCATCAATACTGATTGTGTTAACACCGAGGACTTGCTTCCAAATGTTCGCCAACTCTTCTTCAACCAAGTTTCTTGGCAATATGATGTTCTGTCGTTTGGCAGGCTTATTTTCTGGAATAGGCAGCGCGCTGCGGTCTATTTTTCCGTTTCCGGTAAGCGGCATCCGCTCCACACGCACCCAGTGCTGCGGGATCATATAGTCTGGAAGCACACGCGCCAAATCGGCGCGAAAATCCGTATCTGTTTTTGTGTGATCACCGACGTAATGAGTGTACAGCTGCGCCTCTCCATCTTTTTCTCTCAATGTCACTGCTGCTTCTTGAATGCCTTCCATTTCTAACAGGCGCGCTTCTATTTCGGCAGGCTCAATTCGTTTGCCGCGGATTTTCATTTGCCTGTCAATTCTGCTGATGTATTCTAAGTTTCCATCAGGCAGCCAGCGCGCCAAATCACCGGTACGGTATATTCTTTCTCCAGGCAAGAAAGGATGAGGAGAAAAAACAGCATTTGTCAGGTCTTCTCTGTTCAAATAGCCTTTAGCGACTCCATCACCGCCAACACAAAGCTCGCCGGGAACGCCTATTGGCAAAAGACGTTCTTTTGTATCTAAGATGTAAGCGGTGCTATTGCTGATTGGTTTTCCAATCGGAATCGGCCCCGCATAGTCTCTCTTCATTTCAAAAAAGGTTGAAAAAGTCGTGTTTTCCGTAGGACCGTAAATATTATGAAGCGCGAGATCTGGACAGGCGTGTCTGACGGCATTCATCAGGGCAGGAGAGAGTGCTTCTCCTCCGACATATAACGTATGGAGTCCGCGAAACATGTCAGCTCGTACCTGTGCCAGCTGATTAAAAAGAGCTGTCGTTAAAAATAGCACTGTGATGTCATTTTCAAACAAATACGCTCCAAACCGATCAGGTGTCAGCATTGTCGATTTATCAATGATATGAAGGCTTGCGCCATGTAAAAGTGACCCGAATATTTCAAAGGTGACGGCGTCAAAGCTGATAGATCCAGTCAGAATAAACCGGTCATCACAGGACGCAGACGTGTAATTGCTGTTTCTGACAAGGGACACGACATTGCGATTCGTGATCATGACCCCTTTCGGCCGGCCTGTTGATCCTGAGGTATACATGATATATGCAAGATCGTCTGGACTGGAGATGGTGTTGATAGGAAAATGGTTCTCTCCCATCAATGCCTGCGCATCTGCAATCATACATGTTCCTGAGAACGCAGCATTTTGCTCCAGCCCCTTTTGAACAATCAGCATTTTTGCTTGCGTTTCCTCAAGCATAAAGCTGACTCGTTCAGGCGGAAGCTCCGCATCAAGCGGGAGGTATGCTCCCCCTGCTTTTAATACGGCGAGCACACTGATCATGAATTCGGGAGAATGTGCAGCCAATATTCCGGCTGTCTCGTTTTTCCGAAATCCCTTTTGAATTAACTCTCTGGCGAGCGCATTAGAGCGTTTATCAAGCTCTTTATACGAAATAGACATATTGCCATACACAAGTGCGGTATGGTCTGGCGTCTTTTCTGCTTGTTCGCGAAATAAATCGATAATTGTATGATTCTTTGGATACTCCGTTTTTGTATTGTTGAACTGTGTGACAATCTGCTCTTTTTCTATTGCATCAAGAAAAGAAAAATCAGCAATTGGCATATGAGGGTGCTGTGCCGCTGTGCTAAGCGCTTGCGTAAATTGCCTCTTGATACAGCTGATCCAGGCAGCATCGTAAACGAATGCATTATAGCTGAACTTGACGACAAGCTCTTCGCCGGGAGCAACGACAAGATTAAAGTTATATCCTGATTGCTCGGATACTTGAACTTGAGAGATTTGCAGCGGTGAATCGGTTTGATCAGCGGAATCGGCGATTTTCTGCTGTAACGGATAGTTTTCAAAGACGATAATGTGATCAATCAGTTCCTGTTTTAATGCGGTGTTTGCCTGAATATCAAATAAAGGCTGGCAGGTAAACGGCTCAGCTTCCAGCATTTCTTTCTGGCATCGTATGAGCAGCTCGTGAAACGTTTCGTCTTGATGTGTTTTAATTCGAATCGGTATGGTATTGATAAACAACCCTATCATTTGCTCCACGCCTGGGATTTCTGACGGTCTTCCTGATACAACTGCGCCAAACACAACGTCGTCTGTGCGGTTATATTGCTGCAGCATCACACCCCAGACCGCCTGAATTAGGGTAGCGAGCGTGACGCCGTGTTGTTTTGCAGTCTCTTTCAGCTTGTCTGTCAGTGGTTTATTTAATGAAAATATCAAATCTTCACGGTGATAACCTTCTTTTGTTTCTTTATCAGACACACGGGGCAGAGGTGATGGAGTGCTGTAGTTTTTTAAATAGGTATCCCAGTAGGCTGCTGCTTTTTCTTTGTCTCGGTTTGTCAGCCAGGAAATATAGGTGCTGTACGGACGGACAGGTTCTAATGAAAGCGGTTTTCCTGCATGAATCGATTGATAAATTTGCATAAATTCCTGCATAACAATACCTAGGCACCATCCGTCCATTAAAATATGATGGTGACTCCAGATACAGACATGCTCATCTTTAGCTGTTTTGAATAGAGAAATCCGCATCAGCATGTCTTTTTGCAGATCAAAGGCTTTTTGCTTGTCCTTCTCCTTAAAGCGTTCAATATACTCATTCTGGTCGTTTGTTGGCAGATGAGAAATGTCTTCGCTGTACAAATAGAATTCACGTTCTGTCATCACGACTTGCCGAGGTCCCGACAAATGCGGGACGTGCGGCAAAAACACGGTTCTGAAAATATCATGGCGGTCGATAATGGCTTGAATGCTGCGCTGGAACCAGTCATAGCTGAGGCTTCCTTTAATGGTGAAGAGCGACTGCTCGATATACGCCCCCTCCTCTTTACGGAGGAAGGAATGAAACAGCATTCCCTCCTGCATATGACTCAGAGGATAAATGTTCTTGATTTTTTTGATGTTATCCATAGTGTCTGCACCTTTCTTCACAGTTTCATTAGTGAAAACTGAGCATATCAGCGATCTCTTGCAGCGCGTCCTCGGTCAGTTCTTGATCATCATAATCGCTGATCGTCTTTTCTGTTTCGCTTTTGTTCTGGCAGTGTTCGATCAGTTGTAATAAAAATTGACGGCATGTTTCGCTAAGCTGTTCGATGGTTTTGTGCTGAAAGCGGGCATTGTCATAAGTCATATTGACAGTCAATTTTCCTTCTGCAGCGATTGCGCTGATATCCAGCGACTGTTCACGGTTCCATGTTGTGCTGATATCACCTCCGGCACCCAGCGGAGAGAATGAGAAGGCGTCCTCCTCAGGTACTTCAGCTGTGCGGCCGCTTTCAAATTGACCAAGATAATTGAAGCTGATTTCTGGTGCCCCTGTGAAATCGATGTCTTTTTTGCCAGGCGGCGTCAAATATTTGATGACACCGTAGCCGAATCCTTTGTCAGGTACACGTCTCAGTGTATCTTTTGTTGTTTTTAGCACATGAACCATGCCTTCTTCCGAATCTGGCAAGTCTGCGTTCAGTTTAATCAATAACGGATAAATGGCGGTAAACCATCCAACCGTACGGCTCACATCTATCCCGTCTAATACATCCTCTCGCCCGTGGCTTTCTAATGATAGTTTGAAGGCGGATTGATTGGTCCAATGGCGCAGCGCGAGAATGACAGAAGCGAGAAGCAAATCCTGCGTATCTGTGTTGTATGCGCTGTTGGCATCTTTTAAGAGTGCTGCTGTCTCTTTCTCGTTTAAGGTAAACGAAATCGTGGACCGTTGTCCCTCGTCTGCTCTAGTGCCATCGATGTGATCAAAAGGCAATGCCTCTGTTTGATACTCTTCGGCTTCGCGCCAATACTTGAGCTGTTTCATTAGCTGCTGGCTTTCAGCGTAGTCAGAGAGCTTTTTCGTATACGCTTTAAATGAGCTTGTTTTAGGAGGCAGCTGAATCTCTTCCCCGCCTGCAGCTTGGCGATACCCTAAAGCCAAATCTTCAAGCAGAACCCGCCATGAGATGCCGTCAACAACGAGGTGATGAGCCGATAAAAATAAGAAATCACCGTCAATTGTGTGGAAAAGACCGGCTTGCAGCAGCGGACCATTCTTCAAATCCATTTTCTGCTGAATATCAAGTACATGACGTTTGATAATAGGCTCATACGCTCTATTTCCATCAGTGCCGTCCGGAGCTGATAAATCAATCATCTGAAGGCCGTACAACGCGTCGTCCGAATGACTGAGCGGCCGATTATATTGATCCCACTTTCCTTGTTCATTCTGTGTAAACACCATTCGCAGCGCATCATGATGACACGTTATTGCTTTTAACGTTTTTCGCAGTGCGTCTTCTTGTACAGAGGTGCTTCGATGCAGCATTACGGACTGATTAAAATGGTGTTTTTCTTTTATATCTTGAGAAAGAAACCATTTTTGAACAGGCGACCATTGTACGTTTCCCTCAACCGCAGCTTGGCTGGAACTTGTATCTGAATCACGGATATAAGCTGCCAATTCTTGAATGGTCGGATGGCTAAACAAATCTTTCACTGCCATTTGCTTGCCTATCCGGTGAAGCCGCGCAGATACCTGTAACGCTTTGATCGAATCTCCGCCAAGTTCAAAGAACGAATCAGCTGTTCCGATCTTTTCTGCCCCCAGTACTTCTTTCCATATATCTGCCAGTATTTGTTCCATTTTGCTGGCTGGCGGGAGGAATGGACGTTCACCTTCGTGGTTGTATACAGGTTTTGGAAGTGCTCCGCGATCCAGCTTGCCATTTGGTGACAATGGAAGTGAGTCCAGTTTTTCAATAAACGCAGGGTGCATAAACACCGGCAGCTTGTTTTGTAATTCTGAGCGTACAGCATTTGTGCTCAACTCTGGTTTTGTCACCACATAAGCACTTAATTCGGTTTGTCCTGACGCTGTTACATGAGCAACTACTGCGGCGTCTTTTACACCATTTATACACCGGATGACCGATTCAATTTCTTTCGTTTCTACACGGTATCCTCTGATTTTGACTTGATCATCGATTCTTCCGAGATATTCGAGTGTACCGTCGGCCATCCATCTGGCGGCGTCTCCTGTTCGGTACATTCGTGTTTCGGGTTTAAATGGATTCTGCGTGAATGCTCTCTCTGTCAGTTCTGGAAGATTGACGTACCCTCTTGCAAGCCCTGTTCCTGCTATACAAAGCTCGCCCGCAACACCGATTGGCTGAAGCTGATGATTGCTATTTAAAATCAGCACTTGAGTTCCGTCAATCGGCTGGCCGATGCTTACGTATGCCTGCTTTTCCATATGTCTCATGACGGTAGTCGCCACGCTGTTTTCTGTCGGTCCATATTCGTTGGCGAGTTCGGTATGCGGACATATAGCTAAGCTGCGGGCGATCAATTCGCGGTCAGCCGCTTCTCCCGCCAGTGTGACGACTCTAAGCGTCTTTACATCTTCCGGCTGCACTACGTCCAAAAGCGCTCGATATAAAACAGGCACAATAATCATATGTGTAATCCGTTGACGAGACAGCTGATGCTTAATGGCCAGAATATCCTTCGCTTCCTCTTCATGAAGCAAAACGGCTTTTGCACCTGACAAAAGCGGTGTAAACATACTAGTTATAAAGCCGTCAAATGAGAAAGAAAAGAGCTGCAGAATGGTATCTGTCTCGTTGAATGCATAAGCGTTTCGCCGCCACTGAAGAGTGTTGGCAATACCTTTATGCTCGACCATTACCCCTTTTGGACGGCCCGTCGTTCCAGAGGTATAAATGATATAAGCCAAATGATGGGCAGACGACATTTGCGGCAGCGGCGATTTGTCGTCTTCCTCTACGCTTTCTATCGTCAAGATCTCTCCTTCAAAGTCAGCAAGTACTCCCCGATCCGCTTCATTTATTGTCATCAGCAGTTTCGTTCCGCTGTCGCTAAGGATATAGCGTTTGCGTTCTGTCGGGTATTCAGGATCAATGGGAACGTAACAGCCGCCTGCTTTCCACACACCAAGTATGGCTGCTATCATACTGAACGAACGATGCATCATGATGCCTACTGGTGTGTCCGGCTTAACACCTCTGTTGCGCAATGCACGTGCGATTCCATTGGACCACTCGTCCAACTCTTGATACGTCAGTGTTTTGTCTCCGCTGACAAGTGCAGAAGCTTTTGGTGTTCGTGCAGCTTGCTGCTCAAACAATTGACTGATTGTTTGAACTCCGTATTGATTCGCTTGCCCGGTGTTAAACTCATTAAGCAGCTGGTGCCGCTCTTCTTGGGTCAGGATGTCGATATGGTTGAGTGTCACCTCCGGGTTTTTGCCGATGATGCTAAGTACATTTGTTAAATGCGATACCCAGCGTTCAATGGTGGTTTTCTCGAACAATGCGGTTGAATATTCAAAAAGGAAATGAATGTTTCCGTCGCCTTCAATTGCCTGTAGTGTCAAATCGAATTTAGAAACGAGATGAGAAACTTGTGCCGGCTTCATTTGCAAATCATGAAGATGCAATGGCTCGTAATCATTATTTTGAACAACTAACATGGTATCAAATAGCGGGTTTCTGCTCATATCCCGCGTCACTCCAAGCTTATCGACAAGCTCTTCGAACGGATAATCCTGATGCTCATAAGCTTCTAATGCAGTGGCGCGCACTTCCTGCAAATACTGCACAAACGGCTTCCCGCCCTCCGGGCGTGTCCTCAGAGCCAGCGTGTTCACAAACATGCCGAGTATCGGCTCAAGATCCTTGTGCGGACGGCCGGCGATTGGCGATCCCACAAGGATATCTTCCTGTCCGCTTAAGCGTGACAAGAACGCGGTGTACGCCGCAAGGAGCACCATGTACAGTGTGCTTCCGTTTTCTCGTGCCAGCTTGTGAAGGCCTGATGCAACCTCTTGATCCAGCGTAAATGAGACCTTGTCACCCGCGAAGCTTCGCACCGGCGGGCGGGCATGATCAGCCGGAAGATCCAGCACAGGCAGCTCGCCCTCGAGCTGCTTCAGCCAGTACGCCTCTTGCGTTTTGTACGCGTCTCCTGTTTTGAATCCTTCTTGCCATACGGCGTAGTCTTTATATTGAATGCGCAGTGCCGGAAGCTTCCGATTATTGTACAGCTCGCCGAATTCCCGAATCAGAATGTTGACGGAAACACCGTCTGAAATGATGTGATGCATATCAACCAGCAACAGGTGCCGCTCATCTGATACCTTTACGATTTGGGCACGGAACAGCGGCGCTTGGCTGAGATCAAACGGTTTGATAAATGCGGCTGCGGCCTCCTCTTCGGTTCGTGCGCCGAGAACTGTAGTCTGTAACGTAAACGGCACCTCGTCATGGATGCGCTGCACCGGATCGCCTCCTGCGTCCTGTTCGAAGGCGGTTCGAAGCGACTCGTGGCGCTTGATCAGCTTTTTGAAAGCTCTGTCCATCCTTTCAGGGTTGAGCTTCCCTTCGAGCTCTAACACAGCCGGCATATTGTAGCCTGTCCCTCCGTCCTCCAGCTGCTGAAGGACATAAATCCGCTTTTGGGCAGAGGAAACCGGATAGGTTTCCTGCTTTTCAGCGGGCTTAATCGCTTCATATGGACTGTCCGTTCCTTCACGGATAACGGTAGCCAGTCCTTCTACTGTCGGATGGGCAAACACATCTTTTAGCGGCACCTGTACATCGAATTCTTTGGCGATCCGTGAGACAAGCGCCGTTGCTTTTAAGGAATGTCCCCCGCGGTCAAAAAAGTTGTCGTGAATCCCGACAGGGCCATTTTTCAGCACGTCCTCCCACAGCTGAGAAAGCTTCATCTCAGTCACGTTTCTCGGCGCCGTGTAGGTCTCCGCATCTGCCGCTCCGTCAGGAGCTGGCAGGGCGTTTCGGTCGAGCTTTCCGCTTGGTGTAACCGGCCACTGTTCCATTTCTATCATATAGGCTGGGACCATGTAGCCCGGCAACAGTCTCTCAAGCTGTGACCGCACTTCGTTTCTTTGGAGCCCTTCTACATAAGCGCATAATTCCGGCTCGCCGCTGTCTGTCCGTACGGTAACGGCCGCCTCCCTTACGCCTTCTATGCTTCTTAGTGCCGCTTCAATCTCTCCCGGCTCAATCCGGTAGCCGCGGATTTTCACCTGATCATCCGTGCGCCCGAGGAATTCAACATTCCCGTCAGGGAGCCAGCGCGCCACATCCCCGGTTTTGTACATGCGTTCCCCCGGGTAAAACGGGTCTTCAAGAAAACGCTCCTCCGTTAATGCCGGCCGATTCAAATAACCTCTGGCAACACCCGCTCCGGCAATGTACAGTTCGCCGATACATCCAGCAGGCAGCATCTGCTGATTCTGATTCAGGATATATAATCTGACATGATGAACAGGTTTTCCAATTGGAATCCGTTCAAGTTTTTCATGCGGCGGACAATCAAAGAATGCAGCTTCTATGGTTGCTTCCGTTGGCCCATAGGAATTGGTTATTGAAACATTTGGAAGCAACTCGTAAAATCGGGAGACAAGATGGGTCCCCAGCTGTTCTCCCCCAGAAAATACTCGCTTGAGTCTGTTTGTCTTAATCGGTACAGAGCGATATTTTATATGTTCTAAAAATGCATGGAGCATTGAAGGCACAAAATGCATAGCTGTGATCTTTTGTTCTTCTATGGCCTTCACGATCACTTCAGGTTCTTTTTCGCCCCCCTGAGGAAGCAGATAAACAGAAGCTCCGGCATAAGGCCACCAAAACAGCTCCCATATTGAAGCATCGAATGAATAAGATGTTTTGTGCATAATCATATCTGAATGCTTTAGCTGATAGCGGGACTGTAGGGAATTCAAAAAATTCACCGCTGATCGATGTTCAATTTCAACACCCTTAGGCATCCCGGTAGAGCCGGATGTATAGATGACATAGGCTAAAGATTGCGGGAGAACATCCACATTCGGATTGGACAAACGATGTGCCAGTCCGCTATTTGTCTGATTGAGATAGACAATCTCTCCTGTAAATGCCGGAACATGGAGACCGGCAGACTGAAGCACGAGGAGAATGTTTGTACCGCTGTCCTCCAGCAGAAAGCTGATTCGTTCTTCCGGATAATCCGGGTCAATGGGCAGATAAGCGCCGCCAGCTTTAAGAATGCCATAAATGCCAAGCAGCATTTCAGGTGAACGCTTTCCTATAATAGCCACAGTCGTTTCGGGTTTTACCCCCCGTCCGATCAGCTCCCAGGCGATACGGTTAGCCTGTTCGTTCAATTCTTTATAGGTCATCACTCCATCTTCGAAGATAACGGCCGCCTGATCAGGCGTTTTTGCTGCCTGCTGTTCAAGTGCATAGTGGAGCGTTTGATTCATTGAATAGCCCGTCTCCTCAAACGGATGGCATGCTTCAATGAAATCTCTCTCTTCTTCTTTTGTTAAGATTGGAATATCGTCCAATTCTGTTTCAGGGCTGGCAGCTGTATGTTCCACAAGCGTGGTGAAAAGGCTGGCCCACCTTTGGATGGTTTCTTTCTCAAACAAAGCTGTACTGTATTCAAACTGACAGAAAAGCTCGGAATCATGTTCTGTAACGTATAGGGAAATATCAAATTTTGATATTGGGTGCTCCAAGTCGTTCCACTGAAGCTGTACATCATTCATTTTTAGCTTTTGCTGTTCCATATTCTGAAGGACTAGCGTTGTGTCAAACAAAGGATTCCGGCTCATCTCCCGCTGCACACCGAGTTTGTCCACAAGCTCTTCAAACGGGTAATCCTGATGCTCATACGCTTCTAGTGCCGTCTGTCTGACTTCTTTCAGAAATTCCTCAAATGTCTTATTACCCGCCGGGCGTGTGCGGAGAGCCAATGTATTGACGAACATCCCAAGAACAGCTTCAAGGTCGGCATGGGGCCGTCCGGCGATAGGTGAACCAATCACGATATCATCCTGACCGCTTAACCGAGACAAAAAGGCTGAATACAAAGCGAGAAGCGTCATATAAAGCGTGCTTCTGTTTTTATGGGCGAGCCGCTTTATGCGGGCCGTGATCTCTTTGTCCAATTGAAAGGTTACTTTTCCGCCTATGAATTGCCGTTCTGCCGGACGTCGTTTATCTGTTGGAAGCTCCAGTATAGGAAGATCCCCGCTAAACTGCTGCTGCCAGTAAGTCTCCTGCTTTTGGTACGAGTCTCCCTTTTTAAATTTCTGCTGCCATACGGCGTAATCTTTATATTGGATCCGCAATGGCTTAAGCTGCCGGTTTGCATAAAGATCGGTAAATTCTCGGATTAGGAGCTGAACGGATACGCCATCTGAAATGATATGGTGCATATCCACCAGCAATACATGCTTCTCGTTTGACACTTCTATAAGGCCTGCTCTAAATAATGGCGCCTGGCTGAGATCAAAGGGACGGACAAATCCCTCGATAGTGGTCTCTTTACTTAATGTAAACGGCACTTCGGTGTGGATACGCTGAACCGGCTCGTCATCAGCTCCGGATACAAAGGAAGTTCGAAGCGGCTCATGCCGGCTGATCAATTCTTTACATACAGCAGACAGTTTGGCGACATCTAGTGCACCTTCCAGTTCTAAGACCGCAGGCATGTTATAGGCGACACCCTCATCAAGCTGTTGAAGCACATAGATTCGTTTTTGGGCCGAAGATACAGGATATGTATCCCTTTTTTCTGCTGGTTCAATTGCTGCATACGGATTTTGTTCTGCCTCTCGAATGATTAAAGCTAATCCTTCAACAGTCGGATGAGCAAAGATGTCCTTAAGCGAAACTTGCACATGGAATTCCTTTGCGATCCGTGACATAAGCACTGTTGCTTTTAACGAGTGACCGCCATTGTCAAAAAAGTTGTCTTGGATGCCTATATGTCCATTCTTTAGCACATCTTCAAATAGTTGCGAAAGCTTTGCCTCTAACAGATTTCGAGGGGCAGTATATGGGTTTCCGCTGATTGAAGCATCTGGCTCCGGAAGTGCTGCGCGATCTACTTTTCCGTTTGGGGTAAGAGGTATGCTGTCAACCCATATCCATTTCGCCGGAATCATGTATTCTGGGAGCTCACTAGCCATATAACTGCGTAAATCTATTGCATTCAGCTTTTGTACACTGCAATAGTAAGCGCATAATTCATGTTCACCGTTTTGATCTTGCCAGATGAGAATGGCAGCCTCACTAATGTCCGGATGATTCATTAACGTGACTTCGATTTCTTGCGGCTCGATTCGATAACCTCTGATTTTCACTTGATTGTCTGCCCGTCCGATATATTCGATGTTGCCGTCTTCAAGCCGTTTGGCCAAATCACCTGTCCGGTACATGATCACACCAGGCCTGAATGGGTCGGATGAAAATTTGTCGCTTGTCAGTTTATCGTGATTGACATATCCTCTGGCAACACTTGCGCCGGAAATATAGAGTTCGCCTGGTACGCCGCATGGCTGAAGCTGTTTTTGATGATTCAAAATATATAGATCAGTACAGCCTATCGGTTTACCGATTGGCGGAAGCTCAGGAATAGGATCTCCAGGATGAATGGTATACGTAGATACCACATGAGTTTCTGAAGGTCCGTAATGATTGTGCAGGTGTATGCCGCGTTCACGCAATACATCTTGGAAAAGGTCTGAAATCATTAATTGTTCCCCGGCTGCGATCAGGTGTTTGACGCCATCAGGAAACGAGTTTGCTAGTTCACGCTCGCTGAAAATCATTTTGATAAAAGCAGTTGGGAGAAACACAATATTCGTCTGATGCTTGTTTATAAATGCAAACAGCTGAGGCACATCTCTTTTTATGGCTTCTGGCACGATGTGGAGTGTGCCGCCTTTCAGAAGCGCAGAAAATATTTCTTGATAGCAGACGTCGAAGGAAGGTGTCGCAAATTGCAGAACATCTGCTTCAAAGTCAATGCCGGAGTGAGTATATTCGAACTTCAGCAAGTTAGCCATGTTTCGATGCTCAAATTGAACACCCTTTGGTTTACCTGTTGTGCCTGATGTATAAATCATATACAGCAGATCGTCAGCATTGTTGACTGACTTTATGTTACTGCCGTCTACTTTGCTTTCGATATCTTCTGGATGAGTGATAATGTAATTGTCTTCTAACGATGAGGAAAGATGCGCTTGTGAAACAACATGCGAACAGCCGCAATCATGCAGAATATAACGGATTCTGTCAGCCGGGTAATGCGGATCAACCGGAACAATGGCGCCGCCTGCCTTTAAGATTCCAAGAACGCCGGTGATAAACGCCGCAGAGCGTTCCATCATAATCGCAACGGGTTCCTGTCTCACAACGCCTTTCATTCGTAAATGCCGTGCCAATCTGTTAGCCGCTTTATTTAGTTCTCTGTATGTTAATGAGCAGGCTTGATCAATTACAGCATGAGCATCTGGTGTCTTTTCCGCTTGCTTTTCAAACATGGCATGGATGGTTTCGTAAACTGGTGTTTGATCTGTGATTTCTCCAATCAGCTGCCGCTTTTCAGTATCTGTCGTGATATCGATTTCTTCAGGTGGAAGATTCGGATTATTTAAGATTTGTGATACAGCATTCAGAAGATGCTCTTTGACAGAGAGCACAAAAGACCGATCGTGCTGCTCCGCATCATAGTTCATTTTGATATGAATTTCTTCCCCTGGCGCCACCATAAGATAAAAGCTGTAGTTGGTTTCATCTGCGACAGTGAAATTATGAATCTGAAAAAGATCAGAAGCATGTTCCTGTTTGTTCAGCATTTGAATCTCTTGCTGCACCGGATAGTTTTCAAATACGAGAATATGATCAATCAGCCCTTGTTTAACAGCTGAGCGGGATTGAATCTCATATAAAGGATGGTAGCTGTACGCTTCAGCGGCAAGACGGTCTTTTTGCATATCTTTTATAAGTTGAAGAAAAGGCGTTTTTGCTCCCTGCACCCGAACCGGCATCGTATTAATGAAAAGACCTACCATATGTTCAATGCCTTCGATTTCTGCGGGTCTTCCTGAAATGACAGAACCGAATACGGCGTCATCGTTATTATTATATTTTTGTAGCAGAATGCCCCAAATGGTATGAAAAATCGTACTGAGTGTCACTTCTTCTCTTGCAGCAAGCTCTGAAAGTCTGCTGCTTTCTTCCTTAGAAAATGAAAATGTAACGTGTTCCTGCCTGCTTTTTCCCTTTGTTTTTTTCTGCTTCGGGAGCACGGTTTGCTGTTCGTGGCCGGAAAGATAATGGTCCCAATAAGAAACCGCCTGCTCTTTGTCTTGCTCCATCAGCCATTTGATATACTTTCCGTATGGCTGGACCGGCTCCAATGTTATTGGGGATGCATTTACATAAGATGCGTAAATATGCAGAAACTCCTTTAGCACAATGCTGAGACACCAACCGTCCATCATGATATGATGAAAGGTCCAAATGCAAGAGTACTGGCTCTCTCCTGTTTGAATCAGAGCGATGCACATGAGCACATCCTTTTGCAAATGAAACCCCCGGTCCCGGTCCTTTTCTTTCCATTGCTCGATAAACTGTGATTGCTCCGCCTCGTTTAAATGAGTAATGTCTTCTTCCAGTACGATGACATTTCGTTCTCTCAGAACAACCTGCTGGGGGGAGGAAACATTTTGGCTGATAAAAATCGTTCTGAAAATATCATGTCTTTCTACAAGAGCGTTGATGCTGTTTTGAAAAAACTGCGGGTTGACTTTCCCTTCTATTGTAAAAGAAGCTTGCTCAACATACGCCTGTGAATCTTTTTGCAGGAGGGAATGGAAAAGCATCCCTTCCTGCATGTAAGACAGCGGATAAATATCCTGAATTGAATTCGCTTTTGTCATGTTCATGTCTCCCTGTCACGATTTTCTACAATTCTTCCACCAAGCTGGATATGCTGTCCAAGTCCTCTGCCGTTAATGATTGACTGCTGAAATCGCTCAGTGTCTTTTCTGCTTTCTGTTGACCGGCGCAGTGTTTCATAATGTCCAGCAAAAAGTGTTCAATCCTGTTAATAAGCTGCTCCATTGTGTTTTTGTGAAAGCGGGCTGGCGGATAACTAAGATTGAAATGGAGCTTTTTGTCTGCTACCATTGCGCTCATCTCGATGATTTGCGCACGCTTCCATGTATGAGTGATATCCTTTCCGCTACCAAGGCTTGATGGGCGGAAGGTGTCCTGTCTTTCGATGTCGTTGAACTGGCCCAAATAGTTAAAGCTGATTTCAGGTGTTTTTGAAAACGTAATGCTTTTATTTTCAGGGTGTGTAAGGTATTTCAGCATACCGTAACCTACCCCTTTGTTTGGTATCCGGCCCAGTGTATCTTTAACGGTTTTTACTGAGGTTCCGAGCTCATCCCTATGATTTTCAAAGCTTATGAGGGCCGGGTACATGGATGTAAACCAGCCGACCGTCCTGCTGATATCTAACTCTGGCAGAATGTGTTCTCTCCCGTGTCCTTCCATAGCGATACGGAGCTTGCTTCCTCCTGTCCATTCACAAATCGCCAAGGATGCTGCGGTTAACAGAATATCTTGTGTATCTGTGCCATAGGCGTGATTGACGTTTTGCAGCAAGACGGCGGTGTCTGCTTCAGTCAGTGAAAAGCTTAATGAGTCCCTTTTGCTGAAGTCGATGTTCACATGATGCGGTATTTCATAGGGCAGTTCTGCGGCTTGCTGTTCTTCTACACTTCGCCAATACGCCTCTTCGCGAATCAGCTTACTGCTTTGGGCATATTCCTGTATGCGTCTTGCGTATTCCTGGTAGGAATCCGTTTTAGGCGGAAGCTGGATCGTCTGGCCTGCATCAGCTTGTTGATATCCGGCTGACAAATCCTCCAGCAAAATCCGCCATGAGACACCATCAACGACAAGGTGATGGATCGCAAGGAACAAGTAATCTCCGGTCAGTGTTTTAAACAAAGCGGCGTGCAACAATGGTCCTTCCTGCAAATTGATGCTTTGCTGAAGATCTGCAACTTCTTGTTTGATTTGCGTCTCCCAGCCGCTTTCTGACTGTGAAAGATCAGAGATTCTTAAGCTGTATAGCTGTGACTCATGAATGCCTTGGTTGATTTGAATCCATCGCCTATCATCGTTGCGATAAACCATCCGAAGCGCATCATGATGCTCCGCCAGTTTTTTCAAGGCTGGTCTAAGGGCGTTTTCAGACAAACGTCCAGAATGGAATAGCATGACAGACTGATTGAAATGGTGTCTTTCTTCAATATCTTGTGAAAAAAACCATTGCTGAACAGGCGTCCAAGGAACGTCTCCCTGAACGGGTCCTTGCTCTATGATTTTCTCTGACTTACGGATAAATGGTGATAAGTCCTTTATCTTTGGATGACGGAATAAATCACTTACCTGCAAGCTTAGCCCATAGCGCCCAAGGCGTGCAGAAACTTGAAGCGCTTTGATTGAATCTCCGCCCAATTCAAAAAACGAATCCTCTATTCCGATCCTCTGGATGCCGAGAACCTCCTGCCAGATCAACACAAGTTGGTCTTCAAGGTCATTTCGAGGTGGAGCGTACGTTTGTTTAGATGTGAAATTTGGTTCAGGAAGTGCTTTTCGGTTCAATTTGCCGTTTGATGTGAGCGGAAGAGTCTCCATTTCAATAATGTACGCCGGGATCATATAGTTTGGCAGCGAACGCGCGAGAAGTGAACGCACTTGTTCAGCATTCGTGCCTGCTTTTACGCTGATATAGCCAAACAGCTCTTTGCTCCCGGTCTGGGCTGTACGTGCTAACACTGCGGCTTCTTTGACCCCGTCTATTTGACGAAGTGCTGATTCGATTTCACCCAGCTCCACCCGATAGCCTCTGACTTTTACTTGATCATCAATACGGCCAATGTACTCAATTGTGCCATCAGGAAGCCAGCGCGCCAGATCACCTGTGCGATACAGTCGATCGCCAGGTGCAAATGGATGTGGGACAAATTTCTCTTTCGTTAAATCAGGACGGCCCAAATATCCTCTGGCGACGCCATCTCCGCCGACACAAAGTTCACCGACAGCTCCGACCGGCTGCAGCACTCCCCATTGATTTAAGATATAAGCGGTGGAATTACCAACCGGCCGCCCGATCGGAATGGAAAGTTCATATGTTTTTTGAATGTGAAGGCATGTCGAAAAAGTTGTATTTTCGGTAGGGCCATATCCATTCCATATAGATACTTCAGGGCAGACATTTCTGATTCGATTGACGTGGCTCGGCGACAAAGCTTCTCCGCCTATAATCAAATGTTTCAGCTGTGAAAATGTTTGTTCATTTTGTTCTGTCAAATGATTGAATAGAGAAGATGTCAGCCAAATCGTTGTGATTCCTTGATGTTCTATGTACCTCTTAAGCTGATGGGAATCGAGAAATGTTTGTTGATCGGACAGATGCAAAGCGGCACCATTTAGCAACGGTCCGAAAATTTCAAATGACCCAACGTCGAAACCGATTGATGATGTCATCAAAAGGCGGTCTTCAGGTGTAAATGTAATATAATTGCTGTTTTTAACAAGACGAATTACACTTCGCTGCTCAATCATGACACCCTTTGGTTTACCGGTTGATCCAGAGGTATAAATGATATATGCAAGTGAATGTGGCTCTGCTGAAGAATCAACGTTCTTCGTTTCTCCTTGCTTTTGAATATCTTCGATTATGATTTGTTCACATTCAATGTCTAATAGCTGTTTTTCTGTTTTTTCAGATTGAAGGAGTAATGCCGCCCCGCTGTCTGACAGCATATAAGCTATTCGTTCAACAGGCAGATCAGAAGCAATAGGCAGATAGGCTCCCCCGGCTTTCAGAATGCCCAGCATTCCTGCAATGAGTTCTGGTGTTCTGCCTGTCAACAAGGCTACAACACTATCAGGCCCTACGCCCTTAATCTGTAGAACTGAGGCAATTTGATTTGCCCAGCTGTTCAGGTCCTCGTAAGTGAATACTTGGGTGTCGCTGACAATAGCTACAGCATTAGGTGTTTGTTCAGCCTGCATTTCAAAGAGTCTGCTGATGGTTTCATTTCTTGGATAATCTATTTTTGTACGATTGAGCTCGTGGATAAGGTAATGGGTCTCATCCTCATTCAGGATATTTATTGTTCCGAGAGCGGCTTTGTTGTCTTGGATGATGGCGCGTAACATATTGATGAAGTATTGAAGCCACTTTTCTATCGTTTTTTTCTTATATAAGTCAGTACTAAACTCCATTTGGAACGTCAGCAAACCGTGGGGCTGTTCCTGGGCATATAGGGTTAAATCAAATTTGGACGTTTGATGCCCATTGTTTGCTGCAGGTTTGAGACAAAGTTCATTCAGCTCCAACGATTCCTGATCCATGTTTTGAAGAACAAACATTACGTCAAACAGCGGATTCCGGCTCATATCCCGTGTCAATTCAAGCTTATCGACAAGTTCTTCGAATGGGTAATCCTGGTGCTCAAAGGCTTCCAATGCTGTCTCACGCACTTCCTGCAAATACTGTACGAATGGCTTCCCGCCCTCCGGGCGCGTCCGAAGCCCCAGCGTGTTCACAAACATGCCGAGTATCGGCTCAAGATCCTTGTGCGGCCGGCCGGCAATTGGCGAGCCCACAATGATATCTTCCTGTCCGCTTAAGCGTGACAAGAACGCGGTGTAAGCCGCAAGGAGCACCATGTACAGTGTGCTTCCGTTTTCTCGTGCCAGCTTGTGAAGGCCTGATGCAACCTCTTGATCCAGCGTAAATGAGACCTTGTCACCCGCGAAGCTTCGCACCGGCGGGCGGGCATGATCAGCCGGAAGATCCAACACAGGCAGCTCGCCCTCGAGCTGCTTCAGCCAGTACGCCTCTTGCGTTTTGTACGCGTCTCCTGTTTTGAATCCTTCTTGCCATACGGCATAATCTTTATATTGAATGCGCAGTGCCGGAAGATTTCGATTATTGTACAGCTCGCCGAATTCCCGAATCAGAATGTTGACGGAAACACCGTCTGAAATGATGTGATGCATATCAACCAGCAACAGGTGCCGCTCATCTGATACCTTTACGATTTGGGCACGGAACAGCGGCGCTTGGCTGAGATCAAACGGTTTGATAAATGCGGCTGCGGCCTCCTCTTCGGTTCGTGCGCCGAGAACTGTAGTCTGTAACGTAAACGGCACTTCGTCATGGATGCGCTGCACCGGATCGCCGCCTTCGTCCTGTTCGAAGGAGGTCCGAAGCGACTCGTGGCGCTTGATCAGCTCTTTGAAAGCTCTGTCCATCCTTTCAGGGTTGAGCTTCCCTTCGAGCTCTAACACAGCCGGCATATTGTAGCCTGTTCCTCCGTCCTCCAGCTGCTGAAGGACATAAATCCGCTTTTGGGCAGAGGAAACCGGATAGGTTTCCTGTTTTTCAGCGGGCTTAATCGCTTCATATGGACTGTCCGTTCCTTCACGGATAACGGTAGCCAGTCCTTCTACCGTCGGATGGGCAAACACATCTTTTAGCGGCACCTGTACATCGAATTCTTTGGCGATCCGTGAGACAAGCGCTGTTGCTTTTAAGGAATGCCCCCCGCGGTCAAAAAAGTTATCGTGAATCCCGACAGGGCCATTTTTCAGCACGTCCTCCCACAGCTGAGAAAGCTTCATCTCAGTCACGTTTCTCGGCGCCGTGTAGGTCTCCGCATCTGCCGCTCCGCCAGGAGCTGGCAGGGCGTTTCGGTCGAGCTTTCCGCTTGGCGTAACCGGCCACTGTTCCATCTCTATCATATAGGCTGGGACCATGTAGCCCGGCAACAGTCTCTCAAGCTGTGCCCGCACTTCGTTTCTTTGGAGCCCTTCTACATAAGCGCATAATTCCGGCTCCCCGCTGTCTGTCCGTACGGTCACAGCCGCCTCCCTTACGCCTTCAACGCTTCTTAGTGCCGCTTCAATTTCTCCCGGCTCAATCCGGTAGCCGCGGATTTTCACCTGATCATCCAACCGCCCGAGGAATTCAATATTCCCGTCATGGAGCCAGCGCGCCACATCCCCGGTTTTGTACATGCGTTCCCCCGGGTAAAACGGGTCTTCAAGAAAACGCTCCTCCGTTAATGCCGGCCGATTCAAATAACCTCTGGCAACACCCGCTCCGGCAATGTACAGTTCGCCGGCGACACCAGAAGGCTGTACGGCTAAATGCGGATCTAAAACATACAAACGCGCACCGGGTACGGGCTTCCCGATCGGAATCCGCAAGCGGTCCCTGTCCCGTTCTGGGTCCAACACGTAAAATGCCGCGTCTACCGTTGCTTCTGTCGGCCCGTAACCATGGATTAATGATACCTGCGGCAAGATAGAAGCAAAACGGGCTGCCGTACGCGGCGCAAGCGGTTCACCTCCGGCGAATACACGCTTTAGGTTTGTTCCGTCACCGAGCGCTAACATTTCAGCTTGATCGAGAAAGCTGTTCTGCATAGCCGGAATAAAATGAGCCGTTGTCACTTTTTCCTGATGAATGGCTTGTACGATCAACGCGGGGTCTTTTTCCCAGCCGGGCGGAAGCAGATACGCCGAAGCACCGGAAAGAGTCCACCAAAACAGCTGCCACACAGACGCATCAAAGGAAAAAGAGGTTTTCACCATGACAATGTCATCTTCCGAAAGCGGAAACTGGTGCTGCATGCCGGTCAGAAAGGAAACAGCCTGGCGGTGCTCAACGGCCACTCCTTTCGGCTGCCCGGTAGAGCCCGATGTATAGATGACATAGGCGAGAGATCCGCCGTCAGCAGGAGTAAACTCATGGTTTTCTGCTTTTTCGCTCGCAAGAGATGTCATGTCCACTTCAAGCGTTTCGCCAGAAAAGTTTGGTTCGGAGCATCCCGGCTGTGTCAGCAAGAGCGATGCCCCGCTGTCTTTCAGCATGTAGCTCAGCCGCTCCTTTGGATACGCAGGATCAAGCGGCAAATACGCCCCTCCGGCCTTCAAGACAGCAAGGACAGCGATCAGCATGTCAGGTGAGCGTTCAGACAGGACACCGACGATACTTTCGTTTGTGACGCCGCGTGCCGCTAGGTGCGCAGCCAGCCGGCTGGCGTACATGTCAAGCTCAGCGTATGTCAGCGAACCGCCGGAAAAGCGAATCGCTGGCCGCTCCGGTGTGACTGCCGCCTGTCGCTCAAACAGCCCATGCAGGGTTGGGGCTTCAGGTGAAACAGATACTGTCCTGTTATTTTGAGAAACGATTTTCCGTGTTTTGTCCTCATCTAGCAACGTCATCTTTGACACAGGAAGAGATGGATCAGAGATGACGTCAGAGATCATGTGCTGTAAATAATCTTTTATTTCAGACATCATATTTGGTTGATAAGCGCCTGTATGAAAATGAATCCGAACGTACAAAGTACGCCCTGGGATCACTTTGACACTGCATCTATAATTAGTTACCTCTTCCATCTCAAAATCTTTCACGGAGAAATCAAATGATCCAGCTTGATTCAGCTCTTCAATCTCTTGTTGAGTAGGTGTATTTTCAAAGACGATAATATGATCAATCAGCTCTTGTTTAAGAGCACTCTGCGCCTGAATGTCATATAAAGGGAAGTAACTATACGCTTCTGCTTCAGTCATGTCCTTTTGCATTCCGCTGACTAGGTCAGAAAAAGACAGAAAATCACTTTGGACTCGAATAGGAATGGTATTGATAAAAAGTCCGACCATGTTTTCCACATCTTTTAGCTCAGAAGGTCTGCCTGATATAACTGATCCGAACACAGCATCGTCGCGGCGATTGAACTTTTGGAGCATGATTCCCCATAAAGCTTGGAAAACAGTGTTAAGTGTCGCACCACATGCTGCAGCGATTTTCTGTAATTCGGAGGTTTCTTTTTCAGGAATGGTAAACGTGATCTGCTGTAATGTCCCATCCGACATTTGATCTGTTCTTTTAGGCAGAGGTGAAGCTTTTTCGAAATGCTGAAGCCTCTTTTTCCAATACTCAGCTGCTTCTTCCCGGTCTTGCTGCATCAGCCATTTAATATACGTCCCGTACGGCTGTACGGGAGGCAAATCAGGAAACTGCCCTTTTCCAAGCGCTTGATAAATATGGAGAAAGTCTTTAATGACGATGCCTAAACACCAGCCATCCATTAAAATATGATGGTGGCTCCAGATACAGACATAATGATCAGGCGCCCATTTTAAAATAGATATTCTCATCAGTACATCCGTTTGGAGATCGAAGCCCCTGGATTTATCCTGCTCTTTGAATGCCTCTGTACAATGTTCTTTATCTTTTTCATTGAGATGAGAAATATCTTCAACATGAACATGGCAATGACGTTGCTTGAGCACGACTTGACGAGGTTTGGCTACATTTTTATAGATGAATGCTGTTCGAAAGATATCGTACCTGTCAAAAACAGCATCCATACTTTTCTGGAAACGCTTCAAGTCAAGCTGTCCATTGATCGTAAAAGAAGCCTGTTCAAAATAAGCTCTCGACTGTTCATCATACAATGAGTGAAAAAGCATCCCTTCCTGCATAAATGACAAAGGGTATATATCCTGTATTTCAGGTTGCTGCGGCATCAGTGAATCTCCTCTCCCTATAGTTTGTTGACGGCTCCCATAATCTCACTCAATTCATCAAGCGTTAAGTCTTCATCAGTGAAATCAGATGCGCTCCACTCTCGGTTTTCTTTGCCGGTACAATGCTCAATGATGTTTTCCAGAGTCTGTTTAAAATGCCTGGAAAATGTTTGGATTCTTTTTTCCTCAAATTGAACCCTGTTATAGATGATGTGCATGTTCAGGCACCCCGAAGAAACGGCGCCGCTGATATCCAGTGCATAAGGACGCTCCCAGTTCGGGCTGATCTCATTTCCTGGCTTGATGTCAGACACCTCAAAGGCATTTGATTGAATATCCTGATCAAACTGGCCTAAATAATTAAAGCTGATTTCTGGGCTGTTTTTCTGAGAGCCCCATCTTTTGCTGATATATTTCAGCACGCCGTAGCCCGCGCCTTTATGCGGTATACGGTGCAGCATATCTTTTGTCTGTTTAATAAGGTGGCCCAGCCGCTCTTCTTTGTCCTTATGATCGGAATCTCTCATATCAAGCCACACAGGATAAATGGAGGTGAACCAGCCAACAGTTCTGCTAATATCGATGTCCTCAAGATATGATTCCCTTCCGTGGCCCTCCATGCTGATTTTAAATTGGTTATTTCCCGTCCATTTCTGCAAAGCAAGACCTAAAGCTGTCAGAAGGATATCATTCATCTCCGTGCTGTAAGCTTTATGTGCAGCCGTTAATAGTAATTCTGTGTGATGGCGAGATAGCTCAAAATCAATCACTTCTGTATCTTTGAATGTGTTAGATGCTGCGTCATTGTCTTTTGGAACAGGCTGGATGTGACGGTTCTCGCACTCATCCCAGTACGCTGCTTCGCGCTGCACCTGGCGGCTTTTAGAGTAGTCAGCTATTCTTTGTGAATACGTTAAATATGAATCTGTTTTTTGCGGCAGTTTAATAGATTCTCCTGAGACTGCCTGTTTGTAAGCAGCTGAAAAATCCTCGAACAAAATTCGCCAGGAAACCGCATCAACAACTAAGTGATGAATCGTCAGAAATAAATGGTCACCATTCTCGGTTCTAAACAATCCAGCGTGAAGCAAGGGGCCGGTTTCCAAACGAATATGTTCTTGCATCCGGCTGGCTGCTTCCTCAATCGTGTTCCGTGCTTCTGTTAGGCTATCCTTTACATCAAACAGTTCAAGTGCATATAGCTCCTCATCTGAAAGATCTATCCCTCTGTTTATCTGCACCTGCCTGCCATCTTCATGCCGGCATACGATTCTCAGTGCATCATGATGAGTCACAAGGCTTTTTAGTACTTTTCTAAGCGCAGCCTCATCAAATCGTTCAGCCCGGTAGATCATAACGGACTGGTTAAAATGATGGCTTTCCAGAGATTGCGAGAAAAACCACTGCTGGATAGGTGTCCAAGTCATCTCGCCTTCGACCGGGCCTTGATCAATGGCGCGTACGTTTTTTCGAACCCGGGCGGACAGTTCACCAAGAGTCTGATGTTCAAACATCTCACGTACTGTCGTTTCAAATCCGCGCTGCTTCAGTCTGGCACAAACCTGCAGCGCTTTAATAGAGTCTCCGCCAAGCTCAAAGAAATTGGCGCTTACACCCAGCTCATCTACATTAAGAAGCTCCTCCCAAATTTCAGCCATCACCGTTTCAATCTCATTTCTAGGACTGATATCATCAGCTGTATAAGCGTGTTTTTCAGGCTCTGGCAGGGCTTTCTGATCGAGCTTTCCATTAACAGTCACTGGGATGCTGTTAATTTGTATCATACGGGCAGGCAGCATAAAGTCAGGCAAGGCGTTTTTTAGGTAAGTTCGGATGTCTGATATATTCGCAGCCTGTTGATCTTTTATCACTATATATGCATATATAGCTGTTTGCCCTTGCTCGTCTGCTCTGGTAATGACAGCCGCCTCTTTAATCATTGGATACTGAAGAAGTGCCGCTTGGATTTCGCCTAACTCAATACGGTGCCCTCTGACTTTCACCTGCTCATCAATGCGGCCTAAGTATTCCAGCTCGCCATTTGACAGGCGCTTAGCAAGATCTCCTGTTCGGTATAATCTGTCTCCCGGAAGATAAGGATTGGATACAAAACGGTCAGCGGTCAGCTCATCTCTGTTGAGATATCCCCGTGCCACACCTTCGCCGCCTATATACAGCTCCCCTGGAACTCCGATCGGCTGCAGATTCATATGAGCATCCATCACATAAGCCTGCAGAGTTGAAAGCGGCCGTCCGATATTGCTTTTATTTTTTGCAATGTCTGCTGCGGACAATTTTTTGAATGTTACATGGACCGTTGTTTCTGTAATACCGTACATATTAATCAAATCAGTATGAGGATATTTTTCATTCCAGCTTTGAAGCAATCCGGGCTGTAAGGCTTCGCCGCCAAAAATCACGTAGCGGATGTTTAAATGATCTGTATGATTTTGATCTTCAAGCATCAAGCCGTAAAAAGCAGTCGGGGTCTGATTGAGTACAGTGACGCGCTCTTTTTTTAACAATAAACGGAATGCATGGGGGTCACGGGCTGTTTCTTTAGAGACCACGACTAATGTACCTCCGTTCAATAGTGCACCGAACATCTCCCATACAGAGAAATCAAAGCAATAAGAATGAAATAACGTCCAGACGTCTTCATGGTTAAATTCAAAAGGCAGGTTTTGATGTTTTAAAAGACTGATCACATTGCGGTGCTCGACAATGACGCCCTTTGGCTGGCCAGTCGTTCCAGATGTGTATATCACGTATGCGGGCTGATCCGTTACTATTTCTTGAATGTTTACATCAGCCGGAATTGAGTCGTTTTCACATTCATCGATATACAAAATATGTCCGGTGTAGTCTGCAGGTTTGTTTCGACCGCGCTCTGTCAGCAGCCGTTTTGCTCCGCTGTCATTGAGCATAAAGCTAATACGCTCCTGAGGATATTCAGGATCAATCGGCAAATAGGCCCCTCCAGCTTTTAAAATCGATAAAATGCCAATGATCATATCAGGTGACCGATCGAGCATCAGACCGACGATATCCCCAGTGCTGACTCCTTGTTTGATCAGCATAGCAGCTGCCCGCTCGGCTTTTTCATTCAGGTCTCGATACGTAAGCTGAGAATGGCCGCACACCACTGCGATATGCTCCGGATATTTAGCGGCTTGCTTTTCAAATAAGCTTACTATGTTTTCATTTCTGGGATAAGCTGCATACTGCCCCATTTTTTCAAGGAGCAACCTACGCTCTGCAGCAGGAAGCAATTGCATGTCCGAAATTCTCATCTCGGTATCCGCCGTTACCCCTTTCACCAATTCAATAAAATAGGATGCCCACTGCGTAATGGTTTCTTCTTCAAAAAGAGCAGTGCTGTATTCAAAACGGCAGCGTATTCCACTCGGATGCTCCTCAGCGTGTAATGTTAAATCGAATTTAGATATATCATGTTTAGGAGTGACAGACGAAATCGACAGACCAGGCACTTCGAACCGGAAATCTTCACTGCTTTGAAGCACAAGCATCGCATCGAACAGCGGGTTGCGATTTACCTCCCGATTTGTATCGAGCTTATCTGCCAGCTCCTCAAAAGGATAATCCTGATGCTCGTAAGCGGTCAGAGCCAGGTGGCGAATGTCCTGCAAATAGGAGCTGAACGTTTTGTGGCCCTCGGGCTTGCTGCGCATCGCCAATGTATTGACGAACATCCCGATGACGCGCTCCAGATCAGCGTGCGGTCTTCCGGCAGCAGGCGAACCGACAACAATATCCTCTTGCCCGCTTAGCTTAGATAACAAAATAGAATAGACAGCCAGAAGAATCATATACAATGTTGTTCCCGTTTCAGCCATTAAACGGTGCAGCTCATCAGCCATGTCTTTATCAATGTTGACTTCAATTGTTCCACCGCTGAAATCAGGGAGACGCGGCCTTGTTTTATCAAGCGGTAATTCTAGTGTAGGAAGACTCCCGCCAAGCTGACCGAGCCAGTAGGCCTCCTGTTTTTTGTATAGCTCTTTCGGGTAGTTCTCTTGCTGCCAAACAGCAAAATCCTTATAATGCAGGTTTAAAGCTGGCAACTCTTTTCCGCAATATAAGTCAGTAAATTCTTGGACAAGAGTGCTCATCGAGACACCGTCGGCAATAATATGGTGCATATCGAGCAGCAAAAAGCCGCGATTATTGCCCATTTTAATGACACATGCTCTAAAAAGCGGACCGGATGATAGATCAAACGGTTTGATAAAAGTCTCGATTGCAGACTCAAGCATTTGTTCTGATTCCATTTCAAGCTCTTTTAGATCAAAAGCTATCTCTGGATAAATGATCTGCACAGGCTCGTCTCTGTCAAGCACAAAAACAGTCCGTAATGCTTCATGCCGATTTACAAGTTCTGTGAGAACGCTTCTCAACCGCTGGCGATTCAGATTTCCGCGTAATTCAAGTACAGCTGGCATGTTGTAGCCTGTGCTGTCATCTGCCAGCTGATGAAGAGCATATAATCGTTTTTGCGAGAAAGACAGCGGATAGACATCTCTTTGATCCGCAGGTTCAATCTGTGTAAAAGCGTGTTCTTTTAAGCTCATCAATTTGCCCGCCATGCTTTCAACCGTCGGATATGAAAACACCTCACTGAGCGGCAGCTCGACATTAAGCTTTTTATGTATTCTTGATACTAGTGCGGCCGCTTTTAAGGACTGTCCGCCTAACTGAAAGAAATCATCACGAATGCCGATTTGCTGTTTATTCAGCACATCTTCCCAAATATGTGCGAGATCAGCTTCGATTAAGGTTCGGGGCGCCATATATGTGACACTCGTATTGTTTTCTGGTTCAGGAAGCGCAAACCTGTCAAGCTTGCCGCTGGATGTTAATGGCATCCGGCCGATGTTGATAATACTTGCTGGGATCATATAGGACGGCAATGTCCCGGCAAGATGCTGATACAAATCTGGGAGGCTGTTTCCCTTTTCTGGAACGATATAAGCAACAAGCTCCTTTTCCTCAGCAGAAACATCACGGGCCAGTACCGCGGCTTCCTTTACCCCCGGTGCTTGTCGAAGAACTGTTTCAATCTCTCTCAGTTCAATACGGTAACCCCTAATTTTTACTTGATCATCAAAACGTCCAATATATTCAATCGTTCCATCAGGCAAAAAGCGGCCTGCATCACCTGTTCGGTATAAACGTTCCCCTTCAAGGAATGGATGATCGGAGAATGCTTTCTGTGTCAGCTCTTGCTGTTTGTAGTATCCTCTCGCAAGACCCGCGCCGGAAATACACAGTTCACCCGCCGCGCCGATCGGCTGCATTTGATTTCCGTGCAAAACAAATACTTTTGTGTTTCTGATCGGGTGTCCGATCGTGATCCTCTCTTTTTCATTCAGATGCCGCAATATTGTTGTTGCCACACTGTTTTCTGTGGGCCCGTATTCATTTGCCAGTTCTGCAGAAGGACAAATCATTTGACTCAACTCAAGCAGATCAGGCGTGACCGCTTCACCCGCAAATGTCACAATACGAAGACTTTTTGCATCGTCAGCAGTCATCACTTCCAATAACACCCTGTACAGGGAAGGAACAATGATCATGTGGCTGACCTTATAACGGGCTATTTTTCGCTTAAGGGCCAGCACATCCTTCGCTTCGTCATCTGTTGTCAGCAGTACGCACGCACCAGACAAAAGCGGGGTAAATAAGCTCGTTACACAGCCGTCAAACACGTACGAAAACAAATGGAGGGATATATCCTGTTCGGCCATGCCATACTCTTCCCGTCTCCATTGCAATGTATTGGCAATACCGTGATGATCTACTAAAACCCCTTTAGGGCGCCCCGTCGTTCCCGACGTATAGATCAAGTAGGCTAGGTCACCTGGCGGCATATTTGGCGCTTCTGTTTGGTAACTTTCTGTATGTTCTATCGTTATCGTATTTCCTTCATAGGACGGAGGGATCAAGGAAATAAGGTCTTCTTCTATCAGCAATTGAGCCGCTTGACTGTCCTTCAGCAGGAAAGAAAGACGTTCTGCTGGAAAATGTGGATCAAGCGGCATATAAGCGCCGCCTGCTTTCCAAATCCCAAGCAGAGCTGCAGGCATGTCCATTGACCGTCCCATCATCACAGCCACGATATCTCCAGATCCAACGCCTTTTTCTATCAGGGCGTGCGCAATCTGATTGGCTCTTCCATGTAATTGGCGATAGGTCCAGCATTCGTCTCCCATTTTCAATGCAGCAGCTTCAGGTGTTTTGTGAGCTTGTTCCTCGAACAATTGGGGTATCGTTTTGTTCACATAAGGACGCTCAGTTTCGTTAAACAATTGGATAATCTGTTGCTCCTCCGGCGGCACGATATTGATGTCACTGACGGCAACATCGGGATTTGTCAAAATGCAATCTAGTGCTTGCTTTAGATGCCCCTGAATCCTCAGCATCTCCTCCCGCTCGTAAACGGCTGCGTTGTAGCTGAATTTGATATAAAATGATTCTCCCGGAACGATAACGATATTAAAGTCGTAATTTGTTTGCTCCGACATTGAAATATCACCCAGCTTCAGCACATTTGCGTCATTCTCACTCTCAATGCGTAATGCCTGATCAAGCTGTACAGGATAATTTTCAAATACAAAAATATGATCGATCAAACCTTGCTTTAATGGACTATGGTTTTGAATGTCATAAAGCGGGTAATACCCATGCTGTTCAGATGATAAAATATCCTCTTGCACGGCTTTGACCAGCGAAGAAAACGTCATGCCCTCCACAGATCGAATTCGCACTGGGACTGTATTAATAAACAAGCCGACCATTGATTCAATCCCGTCAATCGCTGACGGGCGTCCCGAAATGACGGAGCCAAAAACGGCATCATCTGCAGCATTATATCGATGGAGCAGCACGCCCCAAATACTCATAAACAGCGTGTTTAATGTCACTCCCCAGTTTTGGGCAGCCTCTGTCAGTTTCTCAACCATATCCGGCGCTAATGAAAAGCTGACCTGGTCGGCTTTATAATCCCCGTCTGCCGTGCGGCGCTTTATCCGGGGAATAGAAGCAGTATTGCCGTACTCCTTCAAATATTCGCTCCAGTAGGCAGCAGTCTCTTCTTGATCTTGTTCTCCGAGCCATTCAATATAACGGCTGTACGGCACCGTGCTGCCAAGCTGTACAGGTGAGTTATTTTTGAGCGAATCATACATGCTGAAAAACTCTTTAAGAATAATGCCGAGACACCAGCCATCCATGATGATATGGTGATGTGTCCAGACACATGTATATTGGCTGTCTCCTCTATCAAAAAGGGCAAGACGCATTAAAGGATCTTTTTGCAAATCAAATCCTTTTTCCCGATCCTTAGTCATAAAAGCATCAATCAGCGTCTGCTGTTCTTGATCAGCCTTGCGAGAAATATCTTCTCTATATACTGTCAATTCCCGGTTTGATAAGACTACCTGCTGCGGACCTGTAAGATCTGGTACTTCTTTAATGAAAATCGTTCTGAAAATATCATATCTAGAAACAAGAAGGTTTAAGCTCTTTTGAAACGAGTCGACGCATAGATTCCCTGTGATCGTAAACGAGGTCTGTTCGATATATGCTTTCGAGCTGAAATCCATTAGTGAATGAAACAGCATTCCTTCCTGCATGTGCGATAACGGATAAATATCTTGAATTTGTGCCGATTGTGCCATCAATTCCACACACCTTTTCAAAAGTTAAAGATCTTTCACGAGATCTTCGATGCTAGATAATGCAGACAACGTTAATTCCTTATTGCTGAAATCGCTCAGTGTTTTTTCGCGTGCTTTTTTCTGCGAACAATGCTCAATCGTCTCGATAAGATGCCTGTGAAAACGATCCATAAAGCACTCAATTGAGTGTTTGCTGAACACTTGGGTGTATACCGCTTTTACTTGAAGCCGTCCGTCCGTAATGAGAGCATTGATGTCCAGCTCATACTCTCGTTCTCTCTCACCCGCTATTTCGTAACGGGGCTGGTAATATGATAATTGAAACGTTTCAGCTTCCTTCTCTTCGCTAAATTGACCGAGATAATTAAAGCTGACCTCAGGCTCTTTATGCCGCAGTTCTCCTATCTGTGTTAACAATCCGTATCCAGTTCCTTTGTTCGGTACTCTTCTCAGCATATCTTTAGTCGTCTTAATTCGGTATGCGAGCTGATCCTCGAAAGGCTCGGGAATACCCATGTCTAGCAGAATAGGATAAATGGAAGTAAACCATCCAACGGTCCTTGAAATATCAATGTTTGGCACATGCCCTTCTCTGCCGTGTCCCTCAGTGCTGATCACGATTTGGTCATGCCCAGTCCATTCAGAAAGCGCCATTCCTAAAGCCGTAAGCAAAAGTTCGTTGGCATCAGTGCCATAGGCTTGCTGGGTTTCAAACAGCAATTTTTCAGTCCAGTCCCCGGATAGTACAAACGCTGCTGCGTCGCTGTTCTTTTGGAGTCTGTCCGGCACATTTTCTATGTCCTTAGGAAGAAAAGCAGTGTGAGCGTCTAAAATCGTTTGCCAATACGGTTTCTCTGAAAGCAATTGTTTACTTTCAGCTATTTGGGTAAGACCATCGGCGTAGGATAAATAAGAATCCGTTTTTGGCGGTAATTGGATTTCTTTCTTTTCTAAAGCCTGTTGATATGCTGCAGCTAAATCTTCAAGCAGAATTCTCCAAGAAACGCCATCTATCACAAGATGATGAAGTGCAATCAGCAAATGATCCCCTTCTGCCGTTTTAAACAAACCTGCTTGCAGCAAAGGCCCTTTTTCTACATTCATTTTGCTTTGAATGACGGTTTCCTCAGCGGCAAGTTTTTCATCAAGGTGAGTCCTTTCCAGCGATGCTTTTGTCCAATCTGAAATATAGAGGCCAAACAGTTCATGATCCTTGTGATTGATTCCGCGATTAAACTGAATGACATGGCCGTTTTGGTCACGCTGGAAAATCATGCGAATGGCATCATGATGCTCGGTTATTTTACGCAGCGCTAGATGAAGCGCGTTAGCATTGAATCCTTTTTCACTGAAAAGCATGACGGACTGGTTGTAATGATAGTGAAAAGCATGTACCTGTCCGAAAAATCTTCGCTGAATCGGGGTGAGTTCAGCTTCACCTTCCGCAGGTCCCTGGTCCGCTTGAGATGCCAATGGTGTGATATGTCCGCATAGTTCCTGAATCGTTGAATAACGGAATAAGTCGCGTATTGTCATGCTCCAGCCTTCAGCTGCCAGACGTGCTGCTACTTGTAATGCTTTAATTGAGTCTCCGCCAAGCTCAAAAAAGGAATCGTGAATGCCGACTCGTGACATGCTCAGTACATCTTCCCATATATACGCCATAGTTTTTTGTATGTCGTTAACTGGTGCGGTATATGGACGCGATAACACATTATTTGGAGCCGGCAAGGCATTTCTGTCCAGCTTTCCGTTTAGGGTTAGCGGCATGTTTTCTAAAGGAATCAGATGTGCAGGAATCATATACGCTGGCAGCTCCTTTGTTAAAGCAGCACGGAGAGCATTCGTATTGACGTCTGAAGGCACAATATATGCTGCCAAACCAGCCTGTCCATTTTTATCATGCTGAACGGCAACAGCAGCTTCTCTGACAAGCCCCGTTTGAAGCAGAACACTTTCAATTTCTTCTGTTTCAATTCTGTATCCATTTATCTTTACTTGATAATCCATTCGGCCAAGAAGCCGGATCGTTCCGTTTGGAAGCCAGCATGCTCGATCACCGGTTCTGTACAGCCTTTCTCCAGAGACAAATGGATTTTCTGTAAATTTCATTTGCGTTAAGTCAGGTTTATGATGATAGCCTTTCGCAACACCTGCCCCGCCGATGCACAGCTCGCCGGCAACACCGATCGGCTGAATTTGATCAGTCTGGTTGAGTACGTACATGTGTACATTCGGCAGCGGGCTGCCGATTGGTACGTTATCTCCCGTACACTCTCCACCCATACTGGTTTCATAGAAGCTCGAATCAATGGTTGCCTCTGTGACACCATAGCTATTAATGATGCGCATGCTTTGGCCAAAGCGATCTGTCAATGTTTTGAAATCTTGAGCTTTCACCATGTCGGAGCCAAGAATCAGTATGTCTAAGTCAGGAAGCTTGAACTGGTTACGGTATACATACTCCATCACCGGGATAATGAGAGCCGGTGTCGACTCCATCACCGTGATTCTCTGAGAGTTCATGATTTTATATATTTCAGCAGGTTCCAGCCGTGTTTCATCTGGGCAAACGATTAGAGTCCCGCCGTTGGTCAATGTTCTCGCCAAATCTCCTGAGAAGACATCGAATGAAAAGCTCGCGATTTGAAGCAGTCTGACAGGCTTCCGATCCAGTTCATAAATTTGACGCCAAGCAAGAGCAGCATGAGTAAAGTTCTGATAGGTGACAATAACACCTTTAGGCGCACCCGTCGTTCCTGACGTATAAATGATATATACCGGCTCTTCAGGAGCAGGAGATAAGTTAAAGTTGCAGTTACTTTCTTCAGAAGAGCCCTCATCGTCAAGGAAGATGTGAGACATTTCAGATTCGGGCGAGTTCGAAATCAAATGCTTCAACTCTCTCTGTAAAAGAAGAATATCTGCCCCGCTATCACGAAGAATGTATTCAATACGAGCTTTTGGATAATGTGAATCGATTGGGATATACACTCCGCCAGCTTTCATCACTGCCAGCACCCCAACAATTGCATCAATGGACCGCTTGGCTAAAACAGCCACAGTTGGCTTCGGTCCTTTTCTGTTTTGCAATGTTCGTGCCAGACGATTGGCTCTTTCATTTAGAAGGCGATAGCTAATCTCTGTTTCGTTATCAATAACAGCTATATGTTCTGGAATTTCTTCAGCTTTCGCTTCAAATATGCGATGAAAAGGAACATCTTTTTGAGCAAATTCAACCTGAGTTTTGTTAAATTCAAAGACTATTTTTTGTTTTTCTTTATCACTAAGTATGTTTATTTGTGCAAGGCTTGTTTCAGGGGTTGAAAGTGCCGCATGCAGAAATTCGATAAAATGATCAGCCCACCGTTCAATCGTAGCTTTTAGGAATACTTCTGTACTAAATTCCATTTCGCAGCAAATAGATCCACTTATTTCCGTAGCTATTAATGTGATATCAAATAAAGAAATGTGATGTGCGAAATTGGCAGGCCGGACTTTTATTTCTCTCAGATCTATGTCCTGTTTTTCCACATTTTGAAGGATAAACATCGCATCAAACACTGGGTTCCGGCTCATATCTCGTGTCAATTCAAGCTTATCGACAAGCTCTTCGAACGGGTAATCTTGGTGCTCAAAGGCTTCCAATGCTGTCTCACGCACTTCCTGCAAATACTGCACAAACGGTTTCCCGCCCTCCGGACGTGTCCGAAGCGCCAGCGTGTTCACAAACATGCCGAGTATCGGCTCAAGATCCTTGTGCGGCCGGCCGGCAATTGGCGAGCCGACGATGATATCTTCCTGTCCGCTTAAGCGTGACAAGAACGCGGTGTAAGCCGCGAGGAGCACCATGTACAGTGTGCTTCCGTTTTCTCGTGCCAGCTTGTGAAGGCCTGATGCAACCTCTTGATCCAGCGTAAATGAGACCTTGTCACCCGCGAAGCTTCGCACCGGCGGGCGGGCATGATCAGCCGGAAGATCCAGCACAGGCAGCTCGCCCTCGAGCTGCTTCAGCCAGTACGCCTCTTGCGTTTTGTACGCGTCTCCTGTTTTGAATCCTTCTTGCCATACGGCATAATCTTTATATTGAATGCGCAGTGCCGGAAGCTTCCGATTATTGTACAGCTCGCCGAATTCCCGAATCAGAATGTTGACGGAAACACCGTCTGAAATGATGTGATGCATATCAACCAGCAACAGGTGCCGCTCATCTGATACCTTTACGATTTGGGCACGGAACAGCGGCGCTTGGCTGAGATCAAACGGTTTGATAAATGCGGCTGCGGCCTCCTCTTCGGTTCGTGCGCCGAGAACTGTAGTCTGTAACGTAAACGGCACCTCGTCATGGATGTGCTGCACCGGATCGCCTCCTGCGTCCTGTTCGAAGGCGGTTCGAAGCGACTCGTGGCGCTTGATCAGCTCTTTGAAAGCTCTGTCCATCCTTTCAGGGTTGAGCTTCCCTTCGAGCTCTAACACAGCCGGCATATTGTAGCCTGTTCCTCCGTCCTCCAGCTGCTGAAGGACATAAATCCGCTTTTGGGCAGAGGAAACCGGATAGGTTTCCTGTTTTTCAGCGGGCTTAATCGCTTCATATGGACTGTCCGTTCCTTCACGGATAACGGTAGCCAGTCCTTCTACCGTCGGATGGGCAAACACATCTTTTAGCGGCACCTGTACATCGAATTCTTTGGCGATCCGTGAGACAAGCGCTGTTGCTTTTAAGGAATGCCCCCCGCGGTCAAAAAAGTTATCGTGAATCCCGACAGGGCCATTTTTCAGCACGTCCTCCCACAGCTGAGAAAGCTTCATCTCAGTCACGTTTCTCGGCGCCGTGTAGGTCTCCGCATCTGCCGCTCCGCCAGGAGCTGGCAGGGCGTTTCGGTCGAGCTTTCCGCTTGGCGTAACCGGCCACTGTTCCATCTCTATCATATAGGCTGGGACCATGTAGCCCGGCAACAGTCTCTCAAGCTGTGCTCGCACTTCGTTTCTTTGGAGCCCTTCTATATAAGCGCATAATTCCGGCTCGCCGCTGTCTGTCCGTACGGTAACGGCCGCCTCCCTTACACCTTCTATACTTCTTAGTGCCGCTTCAATTTCTCCCGGCTCAATCCGGTAGCCGCGGATTTTTACCTGATCATCCGTGCGCCCGAGGAATTCAACATTCCCGTCAGGGAGCCAGCGCGCCACATCCCCGGTTTTGTACATGCGTTCACCCGGGTAAAACGGGTCCTTAAGAAAACGCTCCTCCGTTAATGCCGGCCGATTCAAATAACCTCTGGCAACACCCGCTCCGGCAATGTACAGTTCGCCGGCGACACCAGAAGGCTGTACGGCTAAATGTGGATCTAAAACATACAAACGCGCACCGGGTACGGGCTTCCCAATCGGAATCCGCAAACGGTCCCTGTCCCGTTCTGGGTCCAACACGTAAAATGCCGCGTCTACCGTTGCTTCTGTCGGCCCGTAACCATGGATTAATGATACCTGCGGCAAGATAGAAGCAAAACGGGCTGCCGTACGCGGCGCAAGCGGTTCACCTCCGGCGAATACACGCTTTAGGTTTGTTCCGTCACCGAGCGCTAACATTTCCGCTTGATCGAGAAAGCTGTTCAGCATAGCCGGAATAAAATGAGCCATTGTCACTTTTTCCTGATGAATGGCTTGTACGATCAACGCGGGGTCTTTTTCCCAGCCGGGCGGAAGCAGATACGCCGAAGCGCCGGAAAGCGACCACCAAAACAGCTGCCAGACAGACGCATCAAAGGAAAAAGAGGTTTTCACCATGACAATGTCATCTTCCGAAAGCGGAAACTGGTGCTGCATGCCGGTCAGAAAAGAAACAGCCTGGCGGTGCTCAACGGCCACTCCTTTCGGCTGCCCGGTAGAGCCCGATGTATAGATGACATAGGCGAGAGATCCGCCGTCAGCAGGAGTAAACTCATGGTTTTCTGCTTTTTCGCTCGCGAGAGATGTCATGTCCACTTCAAGCGTTTCGCCAGAAAAGTTCGGTGCGGAGCATCCCGGCTGTGTCAGCAAGAGCGATGCCCCGCTGTCTTTCAGCATGTAGCTCAGCCGCTCCTTTGGATACGCAGGATCAAGCGGCAAATACGCCCCTCCGGCCTTCAATACAGCAAGGACAGCGATCAGCATGTCAGGTGAGCGTTCAGACAGGATACCGACGATACTTTCGTTTGTGACGCCGCGTGCCGCAAGGTGCGCAGCCAGCCGGCTGGCGTACATATCAAGCTCAGCGTATGTCAGCGAACCGCCTGAAAAGCGAATGGCCAGCCGCTCCGGTGTGAAAGCTGCCTGTCGCTCAAACAGCCCATGCAGGGTGAAAGCTTTAGGCGAAACAGCTTCCGTCTTGTTAAACTCATACAACAATTTTTGCTTTTCTCTTGTATTCGTCATATCTAATTCTCTTATAAAGCTGTGCGGATGTTGAAGGGCGTTTTCCAGTATGGTAAGCAGATGAGATTGTATTCGTTTAATATCCTCAAGAGAAAACAAGGTATTTTGATAGTCGAAATTTAATTGAATGGTTCCATTGTCTATCCGTTCTTGTATTTGAACTGAAAGCTCGTTCGCGGTGTATCCGCTGAAATAAAGCGCTGTTTCATAGTCAAAATCATCTGCATTATGCCACTGAAGTGGCTGATACTGCATAGATATACCGATAAGGTTGTGTAAATCCTTCTGTTCATTTCTTAATTCATTTACAAGCAAATTATAAGGAAACCGTTGATGACGCATAACAGAAAGCTGTTCCCTGCCTATTGTGCGGACAAAGGAAAGAAAATCTGTGTCAGGATCAACCGTTATTCTGATTGGAAGAGAACTAACGAACATGCCGAGCATTTCTTTTTCAGCCTTTGACCCTCTGTTGCCATAGTAGGTGCCAATGGCAAGATCTTTTTTAGAAGTGATTCGGCTGATGCATATGTAAAATGAAGCCATAAATAAGGAAATGATATTGATCTTGTGTTCTTCGCAGAAGATTCGAATCGTTTGCTCTAGATCAGGTGAAAGAATGATGGTATCTCTGGATGCAGATGTGCTCTGTTTTTGTAAGGACGCCTGGTCGGCTAACGAGTGGTATTCCAACGGGTGCTCAAAGGTTTGCGTCCAAAATAAACGGTCCTTTGCAAACCGCGGAGATTGTAGATATTGACTCTCTTTTTCGATGTAGCTCAAGTAAGAAGGTTCCGGCTGATCAGGTAAAGGATCTTTCTTTTTCATTTTTTGATAAAGATCTATAATTTGATTTCCCATCACGTTTAAAGAGATTCCATCCATTATGATATGATGGAATTTCGCAAATAGCCAAACTTCATGAGAGTCAATTCTAAGGAGGTAAAATTGATAAAGAGGCGAGTTGAACAGTTTAAATGGAATGCTCGCTTGATCCTGAATCCATTGCTCTATTTCTATCATTTCAATTTTTGAAAAATCAATTATTCTAAGTGGATAATATTTATATTCAGTAAGGTGCAATCGCGGCTCAAGCTCTTCTCCTTCTAACAGCTGAAATCTAATGGCGTCGTTGCGGGAGATGGAATGATTCAGCGCTCCCTCCAGAGTATCAAGCTCAATATTGCCTTTGAATTTCACACAGGCTGTGAGATTGCAAATGCTGGTATTTGGCTCCAGCAGTTCGGTAAACCACACTCTCCTTTGGGCATGGGTTAAAGAATAAGTATGTTCGCTCAACGGATTCCCTCCAGTTCTCATAATAAGAGGATAAGAAAAAGTAGAAAAAAGCAGAAAAATGACAATAAAAGAAATTATATGACTATATAATCCATATATGCACTATATTAACGGATATTTTTTAAAGTACAATAAAAAACATTAAATTTTTATAACATTTTTTTGAATATAGTATTATTTCTTTATTTTTCGTTTCTTTTTTTATCAAATTTCCGGATATAAAGTGATAAAAGTATTGTTTTGTATAAGGTCTTATACACTACTTTTTAATCGAACTAATTTGCTTTTGCGCATCATTCTTCTAATTGTTGGAAGGTTCGACAAAGCGTTATTACAGACATAAAAAAAACCTGTTTTCTCTTGGAAAACAGGTCTGCCGCTATTATTGATTTGCCAAAATGACAGCGATTTGATCCTCAATATCTTTTCCATCCTCTTCATCAATCAATCCATTTAGAAGAATAGAGAATACAAGTTTTTTTCCGCTCTTTGTTTCTGCGTACCCCGATAGAGAGCTTACCGTACTGAGCGATCCGGTTTTTGCTCTTACTTTTCCTTGTGCAGGAGTGTCTTTCATGCGGTTTCTCAGCGTTCCGCCCACCATTCTGTCAGGATTGCCCGCAACAGGTAAAGAATTTAGATAAGCCGAGAACCAACTCTGATCCTGAATGTCATATAACAGCTGTGAAAGTTGATCTGAGGATACAGCATCAATATGTGAGATTCCTGATCCGTCCCTTAAGACGAGTGATTTAGAATCAACACCAAATTCCGGAAGCGTACTGTTTAACACTTCGAGCCCCTTTTCCCAGCTCCCTTCTCCTTTTTTCACTTTCCCCATCTCTTTTACGAGCACTTCGGCATGTCCGTTATTACTTAATTTCATGAACGGCACAAAAAGTTTCGATAAAGGCATTGAGCGATGAGAGAGCAGCACATCTGAAGAACTAGGTGCTTCACCCGTCTTGATGTCCCCTTTCACAGTAATACCTTGTTTTTTTAGTGACTGCTTAAATAAATCTAAGGCATATCCGGCAGGCTCCCAGACAGAAATCCATTCCTTTGTCTTGTTTGCGTCAACCGGTACGCTCCCTTCAATAGTAATCGTGTTTGTTCCATGCTCTCTTTCGATTGTGAGGTCTTTCTCTGAACCGGCAGCAGTCGTTTTAGCATCGTTCTTTATCGTTATATAATCGGTTTTCGGAGAGACAGACACGGCAGGCTCTTCCCCTTCTTTTTGATTTGGGGTGACCTCAACAATCACAGTGCCTGCATCATAGTCTTCGTTTGGAGACGCTGTTAGAGCGGAGATTGGCGCGCCATAATATGTGTATTCATCGCTCCAAGGCATATCAGGTGATAATCGCATGTCATCATGCCACGTATCATCACCGATCAGATTGCCTTTAATTACTTTTACGCCGGAATGTTTCAATTTCTCAGCCATTTTGTCAAAATCAGATGGTAAAAGTGTCGGATCGCCTTTCCCTTTCAAATAAAGGTTACCATTCAGCTTTTTCCCTTTCAGTGTTCCATCCGTCCGGACCTCGGTTGTAAAAGAATAGTTCTCGCCAAGGACAGAAAGTGCCGCGGCCGCTGTCAAAAGCTTTAGAGAAGAGGCAGGCCTCATTCGGGTTTCTCCTGAATGTTCATATAGAACAGCACCTGTTTCCGCAGAGCGAACGGTGATGCCGGCCATTGCGCCTTCGAGGGCAGGATGATCAGCTAAAATCTTATCGATCTGCCCGGAAAGTGCATCTTGTTTTTCAGCGGCAAGCGCAGCCTGATGCATATAAGGCACCGAAGCAACGACGAAAAGCAGTAAAACAGCAACATAAAGCTTTATGCTTTTTTTCATTCATTTCCCCGCCTCTCTGCGCTTCATCATTGGCTATTGATGATTCAGTTCAATGGTGATACTGCTTTTAGCTGTCGTTTCTTCTCCCGGCTCCAGCACTTGTAAACCAGTGAGTGACGAAGGTAAATCAAGATTCACAGCGTTTGTCACCCATGTGTAAGGTTCAGGGCATAAATACCCTTGTTTTCCGTCCGCATTGTATACAACCCAATGGTTAAACTGTGCATCTGCCTTATAAATAATGCTGATATGTGCATGCTGATGATAAATGACAGCCTGATTTTCTCCGCCTCTCTTCTGATAAGAAGATAAAAAGACATCATCCAGCTGCTTGTGGCGCAAATCCATTCCTTCATGCAAAGCTTCTTTATACGGGACATCCATCAGCTTCCCGGTCGGCAGCAAGCGTTCATCCAACTCCCATTGCTGATCTGCTGTCAGGGAAAATAATGAGCTTTCTGCCGGAAATATAAATGTAGTATGATAACCAATTCCCCAAGGAAACGCTTCCTTTCCTTTGTTCATGACCGTCGCATGTTTAAATAGGGTATTCCCCTTGATCGTGTATGTCATCCGAACGACGGCATGATGAGGAAATTGCTTCTGCACATGGGGAAGCTCAGAAAGATCAATTTCTGTTTCAACAGTCACTTCTTCATCAGTTTGCTTCGTGGTCACGACATTCCACTTTTCATGGTAAAGAAACCCATGAAGATGGTTGTGTTTATCCTTCTCGTTGATATCAAAATGATACGTTCTGCCCCGGAAACTGAATGTACCGTCACTTATGCGGTTAGGGGGGAATAGGATTGGAATGCCATACAATGTTGGTGTGTCGTGAAAATTTTCTGCTGTTTCCGGTTCACGCAAAAGCTGGACTTTTGTTTTTTTGTCCACGAGAGAAATGACGTTGCTCCCCCACTCAGGGACAACAATCATTTCTAGATGTTCGTTGCCCGCTTTGATGGCCGGCGTTCCCAAATACGTGATTTTCTCAATAAAGTTTGCCATGTTTACTCAACCTCTCCTTGATTCATTGCTAGTATAAGAATTCAATGTACTGTACCATATTTCCTCCATTTTATAGTTTCCCCTATCAAATAAAAAAACACCGTTCAAACTTATGAACGGTGTGATTCGGAGGCTATTGGATGAGACGTGTGATTTGTTTCTTTTTCCAGACGAATTGATAATACCCATAAATCAACAGCAGGCTGACGGCAAACGCAGCCGGATAGCCAACCCAAACGCCGAGTATTTCAAGCTGTGTGTAGTGAGAAAGCACGAACGCGACAGGCACCTCAACTCCCCAGATTGCAAAAATACTGATGACGGTCGGCCATAAAACCGTTCCGCTTGCTCGCATCGTTGCAGAAATAATTTGGGCATTTCCAAACAGCAAATAGCTCCACAATGTAATCATCAAAAGACGGTGCGCAATGTAAAGCGTCTCTTGCTCGGTTAAAAATAACGATAAAATCTGATGTGAAAAAACATAGATCAGAATAATCAGTACGCCGCCAATAATATAATTCAGCCAAATCCCCACACGAATGACCTGCTTCAAGCGGTCAAACTCGTTCGCTCCGATCGATTGCGCAGCGAAAATAGAAACCGCAATACCAAGGCTGACGGCCGGCATCTGTACATAGCTGGCCACCTGGTTGACCACTCCGTATGCAGCTGTTGCATTAGAGCCGTAATGATTGACGAATGAAATAACCGCTATCTCTGATAATGAGACAAGAATCATATTGATGCTTGCTGGGACCCCTAGACGCAGCAGGAGAACCAGCAGTTCCTTATCCATTTTCAAATAACGACGCACTGTTTTATCAAATTGCAGCGGGTGTTTTCGCTTTCGTAAATACACCATTAACACGAGAAAAGTCGCAATCGTGGAAATGACAGTTGCATATGCCGAGCCGTATATGCCCAGTTTCGGAAATCCAAACATGCCAAGGATTAAGACAGGCAAAAGCGCAATGTTGATGACCGTGCTCACAATCAGCGTATAAAACGGTGTCTTAGAATCCCCTGTTCCACGCAAAAAGGTAGTATATGCAAAATATAAAAACATAAACGGCATAGCATAAAATAAAATACGTGCATAGTTAGCGCTGACATGAATGACATTTTCAGGTGTTCCCATTAAACGAAGAATATCGAGGGTGAAAATACTGCCGATGACGGCTAACACAACGCCTAATAAAAATGTAAACGTGAGCGTCGTCCCGACAACAGCCTTTAGCCGTTCCTCATTTTTCGCTCCATAAGCTTGTCCGATCAGAATCGAACTTCCTGAACCGATCCCAATCGTAAATGAGATTAAAAGAAAAAATAACGGGAAAAAGGATGATACAGCTGCCACTGCATCAACACCGAGCCATCTGCCTACAGCCATCATCCCGACTAGCTGGCCGACTGATTGCAGCACATTGCTCAGCAGAAGCGGCACTAAAAAGAGTGACATCGACCGCCAAACTGATGGTTTGCTTTTCTTTTGAGTTACAAGAGGTTCTTGTGATGTTTCCATATTAAAGGACTCCTTTATTTGAAATCGTTTTTAAACATGCCCTCATTTTTTGACAAAAACAGGATATGTAACATGTTATTATTCATCACTGCACATATGAAACCCTTCCCGATTCTTCTAATTTTACACATCTTTTTAGCTTATGAAGAATAAACTAGCAAGTAATGGCGTATTTTTTGTGAGTGAAAGAATAAAAAATAATTTATGCAAAAGTATTGTAATCTATCCGTAATTATTGTAACATTTGTAACATAAGAGAAAGAGATTTTGAAGGAGAGAGCGATAATGAAAAAATGTCTTCTATTTCTAACAACCATTGCACTTATTCTGTCATTAAGCACAAATGCATTTGCGAAAAATACATCAGGCGATTTATCACAAAAACAAGCATTACAGTTGGCATTATCCGCTAGAGAACATTTTTGGAACACCATGAGCGGCCACAATCCGAAGGTGAAAAAAGCAGTTTGCCCATCAGGCACATTCGAGTATCAAAATCTTCAATATGTATACATGTGCAGTGATCTAGGCACTAAAGCAAAAGCGGTGAATTATTTAACTCCTATTTTTACAAAAACAGCAATCGAAAAAGGCTTTAAAGATTATCATTTCACTGTTTCAAAAGGAAAACTTGCTGTTCCAATCGGTGACGGAGACAATCTTTTGAATTGGAAAAAATCAACTGCTAAACTGATCTCTAAAAAAGGCAGCACAATCACATACGAATTTACCGTTCCTACATTAGACGGATCCCCTTCTGCAAAACGGAAAGTGACATTCGTGAAAGAAAATAAAAAATGGAAAGTCAATCAATTTGACGCAGTTATATAAGAAAAACGCCCGGGATAAGCGGGCGTTTTTTATTTGGTCTGCATAAAGAAAGACAACAGGCGAAAAGTGCCTGTTGTCTTTTTGTGAATATAATGCTCTAGGAGAGATTCGAACTCCCGACCTGCAGTTTAGGAAACTGCTGCACTATCCGCTGTGCTACTAGAGCTTTTGGTATTTATATAGTAGCTCTGATGATCAATATTTTCAAGCGATTTGTATTAAAGCCCTCCAAAAACCTTATATGCGGCTCTAGTTGTATCTTCATCAATACCGATATACCGCATTGTAATTGATGGTGATGAATGATTCAGTATTCTCTGCAGCTCGGCGATGTCTTTCGTTCGCTGATAAAAATGATAGCCAAACGTTTTCCGGAGTGTATGCGTCCCTATCTCCTCAAGTCCGCACGCCGCAGCGGCCTCTCTTAAAATTCTGTAGGCCTGAATGCGGGAAATCGGCTTCCTGGTCCGCACTGATTTAAAAAGATATTCGTTTTCCTTCATGTCTTTCGTATACTCGTATATTTCCTGTTTCAGCGATTCTAAAATAAGAATCTTTCTTTTCTTTTTCGTTTTGCTTTCAGTCGCCCATAAATGATCTTTATTTTGAACGTCCTTCACTTGCAGCGGCAGAATATCAGAAATGCGAAGCGCGCTGTTGATGCCGAAAATAAACAGAAAATAATCCCGCTTGTTTTTGTTAAGTAAATACTGTTTGACTTCTTGGATTTTCTCTAGACTGCGAATCGGCTGTACAATATGCATCAAAAAACTCCTTAAAAACCGTCATGTAACGTTTTGAGGTCTATGTTACTATTATAGCTGAAAAACGTTGAATGTCAAAGTGCGGCGGCATTTATGTAACATAATATACATAGTGTTACATAAGCTTTTAAAAAAGCTTCTTCCAACCTTCACCCTATAAAATAAGCTTTAAAGCCTCTTATAAAGCTTTTAACCTCTTGGATACTCATCACCCTACTAATCATCAAAAATCCTCTTAAAACGAAATCTGACACTCCCAATTTTCTGGAGCTTCCGCAAAAATATACAAAAAAAGACACAATTTCAAATTGTGTCCTAATCCTCATCCTTTACATCAATATCTTCCGGGATCGGTTCATTTAATATTTCCTGCACCAGTGCTTTGTAATTCTCCAGCTGTTCGAGATGCGTTTTGAACTGTTCCTTATAAATCAAAAATTGCTCCCCGTCATGAACGGCTCTGATTTTCCCTTCGAGCACCAAGCTTTTAATATAATCCTCTGAAAGATTTGTATATTCTGCTGTTTCTTCAATCGTTAAATACATATAGCAGTCCCTTCTTAATCCGTATGCTGATTCTAATATAGCACATGGCTCATATCAATATAATCAATTTTGCACAGAAAAACGGCTTTATGTACTATATAATATACCATTTGTCACTTGTGAAAACGCTGTAATTTTTTTACGCTAAGATTGTAACAATACAGCTTCATTTAGGAGGGAGAACATGAAAAGAACGTGGAACGTCTGTTTAACAGCTCTGCTTAGTGTTCTGTTAGTCGCTGGAAGTGTCCCTTTTCACGCGGAAGCTAAAAAACCGCCCAAAAGCTACGATGAGTACAAACAAGTAGATGTTGGAAAAGACGGCATGGTTGCGACCGCACATCCTCTTGCTTCTGAAATCGGTGCTGATGTGCTGAAAAAAGGAGGAAATGCTATTGACGCAGCGGTTGCCATTCAATTTGCACTCAATGTAACAGAGCCGATGATGTCAGGTATTGGCGGCGGCGGTTTTATGATGGTGTATGACGGAAAAACGAAGGATACAACGATAATCGACAGCCGTGAGCGTGCTCCAGCAGGCGCAACTCCTGATATGTTTCTGGACGAAAACGGCAAAGCAATTCCTTTCTCTGAACGTGTAACAAAAGGTACTGCCGTTGGTGTTCCAGGCACTCTGAAAGGGCTGGAAGAAGCCTTGGATAAATGGGGAACCCGTTCGATGAAGCAATTAATTACCCCTTCTATTAAACTCGCTGAAAAAGGCTTTCCGATTGATTCGGTGTTGGCAGAGGCCATTTCTGATTATCAGGAAAAGCTTTCACGGACTGCCGCAAAAGATGTATTTTTACCAAATGGCGAACCGCTTAAAGAAGGAGATACCCTTATTCAAAAGGATTTGGCTAAAACATTTAAGCTTATTCGCTCCAAAGGCACTGACGCTTTTTATAAAGGAAAATTCGCTAAGACGCTTTCTGACACTGTCCAGGATTTCGGCGGATCAATGACGGAAAAAGATTTAGAAAATTACGACATTACAATTGATGAACCGATTTGGGGAGACTATCAAGGCTATCAAATCGCTACTACTCCTCCTCCAAGCTCCGGCGGTATTTTCTTATTGCAAATGCTGAAAATCCTTGATGATTTTAACCTTTCACAATACGATGTCCGCTCATGGGAAAAATATCAGCTGCTTGCTGAAACGATGCATTTGTCATATGCCGACCGTGCGTCTTACGCAGGTGATCCCGAATTTGTAAATGTTCCTCTCAAAGGCCTGCTTCATCCCGATTATATTAAAGAACGCCAGCAATTAATCAACCTAGATCAAGTGAATAAAAAACCGAAAGCCGGTGACCCTTGGAAATACCAAGAAGGATCAGCAAACTATAAACAAGTTGAACAGCCGAAAGACAAAGTAGAAGGCCAAACAACCCACTTTACAGTTGCTGACCGTTGGGGAAATGTTGTTTCTTACACAACAACAATCGAACAGCTATTCGGAACGGGTATTATGGTCCCTGATTACGGTGTTATTTTAAACAATGAATTAACGGATTTTGATGCGATACCAGGCGGAGCTAACGAAGTACAGCCAAACAAACGGCCTTTAAGCAGCATGACCCCGACGATTTTATTTAAGGATGACAAGCCTGTCCTCACTGTTGGATCTCCTGGCGGGGCCACGATTATTTCATCCGTTTTGCAAACCATTCTCTACCACATTGAATATGGTATGGAATTAAAAGCGGCTGTTGAAGAGCCGAGAATTTATACAAACAGCATGAGCTCTTACCGTTACGAAGACGGAGTTCCTAAAGATGTCCTCAGCAAGCTAAACGGCATGGGCCACAAATTCGGCACAAGTCCGGTGGATATCGGAAACGTGCAAAGCATATCGATCGACCATGAAAACGGCACCTTTAAAGGCGTAGCTGATTCAAGCAGAAACGGCGCGGCGATCGGCATTAATTTAAAACGTAAATAAATTAAAAAACTGTACTCGCTTCAAATGAGTACAGTTTTTTCATGCAGATCTTTAATAACAACGGGCATTGGTAATGCTCTGTATCCCTGATTGCAATCCAAAATGACAGAATGATGACTGCTTCTTTGACAAAATCTTTATTCTGCTAATGCACGTCTATCTTCATCTTTTCATTTCGTTTATCTCATCAAGAAATGTCTGAAACGCACTCGTAATAAAAAAGTCTTTCCTGTATATAAAGACGATCTCTAAGTCTTGATATGCTGGCGGCAGTTTATGAATCCATACATTTGTACGATGCTCGGAGCAGTCAACAGCGGACTTTGGGAGCAGGGCCGTACCCATCCCGGCGGAAACACCTTTTATAATAGCCCCCAATGTGCCAAACTCTATGATTTTTTGATTGTGTATGCCTGCTTCCTCTAGTAATCTTTTGACCCTGTCACGATGAGAACAGCCAGCCCCAAAAAAGAGCATCGGCTGCTGAAGCATGTCTTCTGCCGTCCCTTCTCGTGATGAAATCAAAACTAATTCATCATGGGAGACATGGAGTTGTCTAACTGCAGCGTGCTCAACCGGCCCATATACAAAAGCGCCATCAACTTTATGATCAAGAACCTGTTGAATCAAATGATGCGTATCAGCTGTGTTCACTGATAAATCCACTTCAGGAAAACGCCTGAGGAAGGATGCTGCATGCTCAGGCAGATGCGTTACCGCCGTCGTTTCCAGTGATCCGATCCGCAAAGGCCCTTTTGGTTGTCTGCTCATTCGGGTCGATTTTTCAGCTTGGTCTAACAGCGATAATACTTGATCTGCATATTGTAAAAGATTTTCTCCTGCAGCAGTCAGCTTCATTCCCCGATTCGTTCGATGAAAAAGCCTGATATTCAAATCTTCCTCAAGGTTATGCACTCTGGCTGTCACATTCGACTGAACATAATTCAGCATTTGGGCTGCTTTCGTTATGCTTCCTTCGCGAGCAACAGCCTGAAAAATCTTTAAATCTCCGCTTTCCACGCGCTCTCACCTGCTTGCTATGATGAAAAGTGATAGTGGCTATCATATTTGTTCATTTTACTCGAAGAAAACCGCTATGTAAAATATGTAAAGATATGAAAATACAATTCAATGAGGAGGCAGACAGCATGAAAGCTGTAATTCACAACGGAAAAGCCGGTCTTCTGGGGTTATCAGTTCAGGACGTTCCATCAACAAAGCCTGGATACGGAGAGGTAAAGGTTAAATTGAAATCTGCAGGCCTGAATCATCGTGACTTGTTTCTTATGAAAAACAAATCTGAACAAGATCCTCACATGATACTGGGTTCTGACGGCGCGGGTATCATCGAAGAGATTGGTGAAGGCGTGAAAAATGTTGCTGTTCAGACAGAAGTAGTCATTTTCCCGACATTGAACTGGGATTTGACAGAAAATGTTCCACCTGTACCTGAGATTCTGGGAGGTCCTTCGGACGGAACACTTGCTGAATATGTGATCATTCCTTCACAAAATGCAATCAAAAAACCTGCTTATTTATCTTGGGAAGAAGCGGGCGTTCTACCTTTATCCGCTTTAACCGCATATCGGGCTCTGTTTACAAAGGGGCAATTAAAAAAAGGCGAGCATCTATTGATACCCGGCATCGGCAGCGGTGTGGCAACCTACGCTTTATTGATGGCTAAAGCGATTGGGGCAACAGTAAGCGTGACCTCCCGCAGTGAGGAGAAAAGAAAAAGGGCGCTGCAATTAGGTGCTGATTACGCATTTGACAGCTACAACAATTGGGATGAGCAGTTGCAGGGAAAAAAGATAGATGTTGTTCTTGACAGCATAGGACCTGCCCTCTTTTCGGAATACTTCCGCCATGTAAAACCAAATGGCCGTATTGTCAGCTTTGGGGCAAGCTCAGGGGATAATCTCAGTTTTCCGGTGCGTTCTTTATTCTTTCCTCAGGTCAATGTTTTGGGAACCTCGATGGGAAGCGGTGAGGAATTTCAAGCTATGCTCGCTTTCATTGACAAACATAAGCTGCGGCCTGTAATTGACCGGATATATCCTTTAGAAAAAGCATATGAAGCATATAAAAGAATGCAGGAAGGCAGACAGTTTGGAAACATCGGGATCGTAATGGAATAAAAAAAGAAACCGGCTGGCAGCCAGACCGGTTTCTCTTATATGATAATCCCCTTTATTTACGGAAGAACTGAACTCCCCATCAAATATCGATCCACTTCCCGCGCCACTTCCCGGCCTTCATTAATCGCCCATACGATTAAGCTTTGGCCTCTTCTTGCATCCCCTGCGGCGAATACACCATCGATATTTGTTTGATAATCCCCATATGCTGCACTGATTTTGTTATTTACTGAATCAACACCGAACTGTTTCAACAGCGGCTGTTCTGTGCCTTCAAAGCCGATAGCGATAAAGACAAGCTGAGCAGGCCATACTTTTTCCGTTCCAGGCAGCTCGCGGAACTCGTATTTTCCATGCTCATTTTTCACTTTTTCCATTTGGATGGTATGAAGCTCTTTCAGCTTTCCGTTTTTATCCGCAACCATTTTTGTCGTTTGAATGGAGTATTCTCTCGGATCTCTTCCGAATTTTGCTTCTGCTTCCTCGTATGCATATTCAAGCGTAAAGACGTGTGGCTGTTCAGGCCACATATTGTCATTCGTGCGGGCTGGCGGAAGTTTCGGGTGTTTTCCGAATTGGTGCACACTTTTGGCTTTTTGACGCAGAGCGGTAGCCACACAGTCAGCTCCTGTATCTCCGCCTCCGATTACGATGACATCCTTCCCTTTAGCATCAATGAATTGCTTGTCTTTAAAATTAGAATCTAAATAGCTTTTTGTTGCAAGTGTCAGGTAGTCCATCGCGTAATGGACTCCTTTTGAGTTGCGTCCTTCAATTAAGAGGTCCCGCTGTTTTTGAGCGCCTGTGCACAGGATCACAGCATCAAATTGCTCCTTTAGCTCATCAGCTGTAATGTCAACACCGATTTCTGTGTTCGTGACAAAATCAATTCCTTCTTGCGTCAGCAATTTAATTCGGCGTTCTACAATGCCCTTCTCTAGCTTCATGTTTGGAATGCCGTATGTTAAAAGGCCGCCCGCTCTGTCTGCTCGTTCAAAAACAGTGACGGAATGTCCCGCTTGATTCAGCTGGTCAGCACTCGCCAGTCCGGCTGGGCCTGACCCGACGATGGCCACTTTTTTGCCTGTTCGTTTTTTAGGAATTCTAGGTTGGATCCAGCCGTTCTCAAATCCTTTATCGATAATGGTTCGCTCGATATTTTTAATTGAAACGGCCGGGTCTGAAATCGCTAAAGTGCATGATCCTTCACAAGGAGCGGGACATACCCGCCCTGTGAATTCAGGAAAGTTGTTTGTTTTCAACAGACGTTCCAATGCTTCCTTCCATCTGCCCCGGTAGACAAGATCATTCCATTCAGGAATTAAGTTGTAAATCGGACAGCCGGATGTAAATCCGTTAATGTCCGCACCGATCTGGCAAAACGGTGTACCGCAATCCATACACCGTGCCCCTTGCCGTTTCGATGCTTCTTCTGAAAAAGGAGCAGAATATTCTTTCCAATCCTTTAAGCGAGTGAGAGGGTCCCGCTCCGCAGGTTTTTCTCGTTTGATCTCCATAAATCCAGTTGGTTTCCCCATGTTCCTCTCCCCTTCCTTACTGTACTACCGCTTGTTTTTGTCCCGATGCTGCTGTATTCTGCTTTGGCTTCGTGTTGGCCTCAAAAGCGAACATGATGGCTTCTTCATCTGATAAACCTGCAGCTTTTTGCTCTTCGATGCTTGCGAGCATTTGTTTATAGTTTTTCGGAATGACTTTGACGAATTTTTTCACACTGTCTTCCCATTGATCTAGCAGATCTTCTGCTTTTTGGCTGTTTGTATACGCAGTATGTCTTTCAAGCATTGCTTTGATTTGCTGGATTTCTTTCTCATCCTCTAATGATTCAAATAAAATCATCTCAAGGTTGCATTTGCGTTTAAACGCTTTGATATCTTCGGCCAGTACATAAGCGATTCCGCCGGACATACCTGCCGCAAAGTTTTTTCCTACATCACCGAGAACGACAACGCTGCCGCCAGTCATGTATTCACAGCCGTGGTCGCCGATGCCTTCTACAACTACGTTCACACCGCTGTTTCGAACGGCAAAGCGTTCACCAGCACGTCCGTTAATATATGCTTCTCCGCTTGTCGCACCGTAAAAAGCCACGTTGCCGATAATGACATTGTCATCCGAAGCAGAGTTGAATCCTTCTGGTGACTTGACGATGATTTTTCCGCCAGAAAGCCCTTTTCCGACGTAATCATTTGAGTCTCCGTCCAAATAAAGCGTCATCCCTTTAGGAACGAAAGCTCCAAAGCTTTGGCCGGCTGATCCGGTAAAGTGCAGCTTGATTGTATCTTCAGGAAGCCCTTCTTCTCCGTAGTACTTTGAGATTTCACTGCCGGTTATCGTTCCGGCTACACGATTTGTATTATTGATTTCAATCGAAATATCAGCTTCTTTTCCAGATTCGATGGCTTCTTGTACAGCGGGGAGAATTGTTGTGATATCAAGCGATTGATCAATTTTATGATTTTGCGGAGCTTGGAATGTCCGCACCCCTTCAGGCTGATAAAGAAGTGTAGATAAATCAAGCTGGCTTGCTTTCCAGTGCCCCTTCGCCCGTTCACTTACATGAAGTACATCAGTGCGGCCGATCATTTCATCAAATGTCTTGAAGCCTAACGCAGCCATGTACTCACGAACTTCTTCAGCAATGAACATCATATAATTCACAATATGATCAGGATCACCCATGAATTTTTTGCGAAGCTCTGGATTTTGTGTCGCTACTCCGACAGGGCATGTATCCAAATGGCAGGCACGCATCATGACACAGCCGAGTACAACTAACGGAGCCGTTGCGAAACCAAATTCTTCGGCGCCGAGCAAGGCAGCCATCACAACGTCGCGGCCCGTCATGAGCTTTCCGTCTGTTTCTAATACAACACGGTCACGAAGTCCGTTCAGCATTAGTGTTTGATGTGCTTCTGCAAGGCCAAGCTCCCACGGAAGCCCTGTATGTTTAATACTGGTTTTCGGAGAAGCGCCTGTACCTCCGTCATAGCCGCTGATCACAATGACATCTGCAGTCGCTTTGGCAACACCTGCAGCGATTGTTCCTACACCTGCTTTTGACACCAGCTTTACGCTGATTCTTGCGCCACGGTTGGCATTTTTCAAATCGTGGATCAGCTGGGCTAAATCCTCAATCGAATAAATATCGTGATGCGGAGGCGGCGAGATTAATCCGACTCCTGGCGTTGACCCGCGGACATCGGCAACCCATGGATATACCTTGTTGCCAGGAAGCTGCCCGCCTTCACCCGGCTTAGCACCTTGAGCCATTTTAATCTGCAGCTCGTCAGCATTGACGAGGTAATGGCTTTTGACACCAAACCGTCCGGATGCAATTTGTTTGATCGCACTTCTTCTATCATCGCCGTTCTCATCTGGAACAAAGCGTTTGGGATCTTCTCCGCCTTCACCGCTGTTGCTTTTTCCTCCAAGACGGTTCATTGCGATTGCTAAAGCTTCGTGCGCTTCCTTACTCAAGGACCCGAATGACATCGCACCCGTTTTAAAACGTTTGACAATCGATTCAGCGGATTCAACCTCCTCCAACTTCAAAGGCTTGCGGTTTCCGTCAAATGCGAACAAGTTCCGCAAAAATCCGATGCGTTCTTCATCAGCCGCTTTTGTATACTGTTTAAACAGATTGTAATCATTTCTGCGGCACGCCCATTGCAAAGTATGAATCGTTTTCGGATTAAACGCATGATGCTCTCCGCCATTTCTCCATTGGAAGTCACTTCCCGGTTCAAGCGTTTTGCTGTAATCATCCTGATACGCTTCCCGGTGGCGGCGCTGTGCCTCTTCTGCAATTGTTTGTAAATCGATGCCGCCTAGCTGTGATGCAGTACCTGTGAAATAGCGGTCGATCACATCGCGGCTGATTCCTACAGCCTCAAAGATTTGGGCGCCTCTGTAGCTTTGCACAGTTGAAATTCCCATCTTGGACATCACTTTTACGACGCCCTCAGTAATGCTTTTTCCATATTTGCTAACCGCTTCTTCATAGCTGATATCCAAACGGCCTTCATCAATTTCCTGCTTGTAGGTCGCATAAGCGAGATAAGGGTTAATCGCATCTGCGCCATAACCGATTAACGCTGCAAAGTGATGCACTTCACGTGCTTCTCCCGATTCCACAATAATGCTGACCTTCGTACGCAGCCCTTTGCGGATTAAGTGCTGGTGCAGCGCGCTTACTGCCAGAAGCGGCGGAATTGGTGTCAGTCGTTCATTCATCTTTTTGTCTGATAAAATTAACAAACTTACGCCTTGGCTGATGGCTTTCTCTGCCTGTGTGAACATGTCCTTTAATCCGCGTTCAAGATCCTCTGAAAACAGCACATCAATTTTTTGGCTTTTTAAATCAGGATGAACAATCGTTTTCAATGCGTAAAACTGTTCATTGGATAAAACAGGTGTATACAGTTTAATCCGGCGAACATTTCGTTCACTTGGATGAAGAAGATCGCCTTCCGCACCGAGCCAAGTCATTGTTGAAGTGACAAGCTGCTCACGAATCGCGTCGATTGGCGGGTTTGTTACTTGTGCAAACAGCTGTTTAAAGTAGTTAAACAGTGATTGCGCTCGGTCAGAAAGTACAGCAAGCGGCGCGTCATTCCCCATTGAACCAAGGGGATCTTTGCCTTCTTTAATAACAGGAATTAGATATTTTTGGATATCCTCATATGTGTATCCGAATGCCTTCTGGCGAGTAAGAAGATCACTAAATTGTTCTTCCTCTCTTGACTCCGGATCAGGATTTACTTGTACAAGCTCTTCTTCAAGCCATTTTTGGTACGGATACTCAGTTGCAATTTGTGTTTTGACTTCTTCATCGGAGATAATACGGCCTTCTTCCAGGTCGATTAAAAGCATTTTCCCAGGCTCAAGGCGGTTTTTATATAAAACGTTCTCCTGTTCAACTTCAATAACGCCTACTTCAGATGAGAAAATAATATAATCATCTTTTGTAACATAATAACGGGCCGGACGGAGACCATTCCGGTCAAGGATCGCCCCGATTTGTTTACCGTCAGTAAATGAAATGGCTGTCGGTCCGTCCCAAGGCTCCATCAGGGAGCTATGGTACTCGTAGAACGCCCTTTTTTCCTTGGACATATGCGTATTTTCCGTCCAAGGCTCTGGAATGAGCATCATTGCCGTATGTGCCGGTTTGCGTCCAGCCATCACAAAAAACTCAAATGCGTTATCCAAAATGGAAGAGTCACTGCCATCAGCATTGAGGATCGGCAAAATCTTGTTTAAGTCCTCACCGAAGCTTTCAGAAACAAATTGCTGCTCACGTGCTCTCATCCAGTTGATATTTCCGCGAAGGGTGTTAATTTCACCGTTGTGAACCAAATAGCGGTTAGGATGCGCTCTTTCCCATGTAGGGAATGTATTGGTACTGAAGCGTGAATGAACAAGCGCAAAAGCAGAAACGAATGCTTCGTCTTGCAGATCAGAATAAAATGCATCAACCTGTTCAGGTGTTAAAAGGCCTTTGTAAACAATGGTCTGGCTTGAAAGACTGGCAAAATAAAAATCAAGACCTTCCGTTACTCCCCAATTTTCAGCCTGTTTACGAATGACATACAATTTTCGTTCAAAAGATAAATTGTCCTTTAGATCAGAACTTGCGCCGATAAATACCTGACGGACAAACGGAGAGCTTTTTTGCGCCACTGTTCCGATTTTTCCGACATTTACAGGTACAGTTCTCCATCCAAGAACGACTTGGCCTTCTTGTTCAATCAGTGCATTGATTTGCTTTTCAATTTTTTTTCTTTCATCTTCTTTCTGTGAGAAAAAGACCATTCCTACCCCGTAACGTTCTTTTTCTGGCAGATTGATGTCTTTGCACTCTTTTCTAAAGAAAGCATCAGGGATTTGAACCAGTAAGCCGGCTCCGTCTCCTGTATCCGGATCACTGCCTTGCCCTCCTCTATGGTCTAGCTGGCAAAGCATCTTAAGTCCTTGTTTGACAATGGCGTGAGTCTGCTTGCCCTTTAAGTGTGCATATAGGCCGATTCCGCATGCATCATGTTCAAATTCAGGGCGGTAGAGACCTTGAGCTTTTGGCATTTGATTGTACGTCATAATTCCTCTCCCCCGATCAATTTCCGATAATACCGGTCATAAAATCTAACAACTCTATAATCATTGTAGGTTTTCAAAACGATATAAACAATATATAATTTAGATCAAAAGAATCTCAAAATGAGATAGATGGATGTGAGACAAACATGGAGCTGCGCCAACTGCGTTATTTCATGGAGGTGGCTGAAAGAGAACACGTTTCAGAAGCCGCTGATCATTTGCATGTGGCCCAATCAGCAATCAGCAGACAAATTGCCAATCTTGAAGAAGAATTAAATGTGACCTTATTTGAGCGTGAAGGGAGAAATATCAAACTCACGCCAATCGGAAAAGAATTTTTGATTCATGTGAAAACGGCGATGAAAGCCATTGATTATGCGAAAGAGCAAATTGATGAGTATCTTGACCCGCATCGCGGAACGGTAAAGATCGGCTTTCCTACAAGCCTCGCCAGCCAGCTTTTGCCGACTGTCATTTCAGCGTTTAAAGAAGAATATCCGCACGTCGAATTTTTGTTGCGCCAAGGCTCCTATAAGTTTCTGATTGAAGCTGTCAGAAACCGCGATATTGATCTGGCCTTATTAGGACCGGTGCCGACGAATTTCTCTGACATAACGGGAAAAATATTATTTACTGAAAAAATTTACGCGCTTGTTCCATTAAATCATCCGCTTGCTAAACAAAAAACGGTTCATTTAATCGATTTGCGCAACGACCAATTTGTATTGTTCCCGGAAGGATTTGTACTTAGAGAGATGGCAATCGATACTTGCAAACAAGCAGGCTTTGCTCCTCTCGTTTCCACGGAGGGTGAGGATTTGGATGCTATCAAAGGGTTAGTGTCCGCAGGAATGGGCGTTACCCTTCTGCCTGAAAGTACTTTTGCTGAAACAACACCTCGTTTTACTGTGAAAATTCCAATTGAGTTCCCTCAAGTAAAACGGACTGTCGGAATCATTAAACCGAAAAATAGAGAGCTTGCGCCTTCTGCGAATGATTTTTATGAGTTTGTCATTCAATTTTTCTCTAAGCTGGAGCAGTATCAATAAAAAAATGAACCCGAGCTTCTATATAGAAGCTTCGGGTTTTTTTCTGCAAATTAATTTACAGGTAAAGAAAAATCCACATGGCAAACAAATGCTTCCTGATCAATTAGAGCTCTGTTTGTCAGTTCCTTTTTCTTTTCCGGTTCTTGAAGCTGTACAGAAGAGTAATTGACGATTCCAAGGCCGATTTCCGTCCCTTTTGAATCCATCAGCCGAACAACTGAACCGCTTTTGAATTTCCCTTTAATCTTCTGTACACCGTCCAGGTATAAACTCGATTGGCCGTTTGTTATTTTTCGTGAACAATCATCTGATAAAATCATTTCACCTTCCGGGCCGGAATTAAAAGCGATCCATTGCTCCTTTTGATTCAACGGAAGCGTTCCTTCTGCTTCAAAATAGGTGCCTTCCGCCTGTTCATGAACGGCGTGGTATAAAATATCGCCAGCATCTGCCTGACCTAGGAAACCTTTAATGCCAGACGCCATTACAATTTTAAACGCATCAAGCTTAGAGCGCATGCCGCCGGTGCCAACGATGCTTCCCGTGTCACCTGCGCATGCTTCGATGTCAGGTGTTATTTCACTCACCCGCTGTATCCTTTTCGCTTCTGGATTTGTGCGCGGATTGCCGTCATATAATCCGTCTATATCTGATAAAATCACAAGCATATCTGCATCAATCAATCCTGCGACTTTTGCCGCGAGTGTATCATTGTCGCCAAACTTGAGCCGATTGACGGTAACTGTGTCATTTTCGTTTATGATCGGGATGATGCCGCGCTCGAGCAGTACATTCATTGTATTCCTAACATTGTTGTATCGATATTCATCAGAAAAATCGCTTCTCGTAATTAAAATTTGGGATGCGACATAGCCGTGTGCCAAGAACAGCTTTGAATAAGCCTCCATCAGCAATCCCTGGCCGATTGAAGCTGATGCTTGTTTTTCTGGAAGCTTCTCGGGCCTTTGGATAAATCCGAGCTTCCGATATCCCGCCGCCACTGCGCCTGAGGAAACCAAAATCACTTCATAACCGGCGTCTTTGAGTTTGACGACCTGGTCGACCAGCGCTTCTAATTTTCGAATGCTGATTTCTCCATGAAGGCTTGTTAATGAACTGCTTCCAATCTTCACAACGACTCTTTTCATGCTTGTATCAGGCGTCACTTTATCACTCCTGATAGCGGCGCTGCAGTTTTTTCGATATCTTCGCTGATTTCCTTTGAACGCTTAGCCGCATGCTTTATCGCTTGAGAAATCGCTTCTCCGCCGCCGCTCTTTTTCAAGGCTTGCAGCCCCGCTGCTGTCGTTCCGTTCGGTGACGTGATATTATCTCTTAAAACTTCAGGCTGTTCTCCTGTTTCCATGAGCATTTTTGCGGCACCTAAAAGTGTCTGTGCGCCGATGCTTCGAGATAACTGTTTATCGAGGCCCGCTTCCTCGCCTGTCTTTTCAATGAATTCCATTAAATAATAAAAATACGCGGGTCCGCTGCCTGCAATTCCGGTGAATATATCCATTTGATTTTCTTGGATTGTATAGACTTCGCCCATGCATCCGAGCAATGCTTCGGCCAGCTTCTTCAGGTCTTCCGACACATATTTGCCAAGGGCAATAGCTGTTGCAGAAGCGCCAATCATACTGGAAGTGTTGGGCATCACTCTGACAACCGGCTGTTCATTAAGCAATGATTGTTCAATAAAAGAGGTAGTTATGCCGGCAAGGACCGACAATATTAATTGATGGGGTTGAATACGTGATTTTAGTGATGACAGAGCGTTTTCGGCGTCTTTTGGCTTCATTGCCAAAATGAGCACATCCATGTCTTCAATACATAGTTGGTTCGGCAAGGCGCCTTTAATGCCATATTGAAGTTCAAGTTCAGTTAATCGCTCTGTATTGCTGCGGTTTGTAACGCAGATGTTTTGTTTCGGGATTTTGTTGGCACGAACGATACCTGATATCATTCCTTCCGCCATAGATCCTGCTCCTATAAAGGCTACTTTCTTTTGATCAAAGATCGGTAACATCTCCTTTGTTCGCTTTTTTGTTCGCATTTTCACACGTTTAAAATGTTACCACGTGAGGAAATGATGTCAAGTTTGAAGGCCATTATTGATTTGTATTGTTTCTTTTCGACAAATATGTATAATGAAAAGCAGAAAACACCCGGTTCATACTGCTGCGCCGGGTGTTTGTTTCTATTAAAAATTATCTGAGAGAGCTTTTTCAATCAGTTTTTTACAGCGATCCAGCTCTACCTTCAGCTGTTTTTTATATAGCTTGGCAGCTTCGTAATCTTTAAATTGATAGAGGACGACTTCCTGGAGCTTAGCCCCTTCTTTTTTTACTTTAATTTGTTTTAGTATCCCGTCATCAAGAAGCTCATGCAAAGACCGGTATACTTCTGTATGATTTGGTTTAAAACCAATCTCTTTAAATTCAGACCGAAGTACTTCAAGCAGCTTTAACCCATAGAGTCTCTCTTGCTCTGTCATCGTTATCATATAAAGCTTCAAAAATGCACGCTGTTTCACTAAAAAGCCTGTTGAACTCCTTTTTTCTTCTTTCATCATATGCACTCCTTCTTCTGCCACTGACAACACTATGTACTAAATATTCAATTTTCTTTTATTGTTTTCCTTCTTTATATTAAATACTGATAGTCCAGTCATTTCATGTTTACTGATTATAGGTGTAGCGGAAAAAATAAATTCCAACTGAACATTTGGTACATAGTTTTATTAGTTCTATTATAGCCTGCATTCACTGCTATCTTCAATTTAAACGATTGCCAGGGTTTGCATATCGCATTTTACCGGTACGGATTTCATTCAAATAAAAAAACCTGTCGAAAGACAGGTTTTCATTTTTAAGGATTTGTTGACCATAATCCCGCTGTTTTGATGAAAATACGAGGATCTAATTTCAATTGTGCCACCATGTACTCAGCAAGATCCTCAGGCTGCATAACTTTTTCAGGATTACCGTCTGTTAAGTTCAATTCGATAGACATATCACTAGCGACAGTGCTCGGCGTTAACGCGCTGACTCTGATATTATGTTTTCTCACTTCTTGCATAAGAGACTCTGTTAACCCGAGAACGGCAAATTTAGAAGCGCTGTAAGCACTTGTTACAGCAGCTCCTCTTTGACCCGCTGTAGACGAAATATTAATGATGTCTCCGGCTTTGCGTTCGATCATTTCCGGAAGCACCGCGCGCGTGACATGGTACACACCCATTAGGTTGACTTGAATAATATTTTCCCACTCATCGGCTGACAGATCTAAGAAACCGCCAAATTTGCTGATGCCGGCATTATTAATGAGAATATCGATATCACCGAGCTGTTCCTTCACTTGAGCTACAGCTTGGTTAACCTGATCGGCATCTTTTACATCTGCAGCAGCAAATGCAGCTTTTACACCAAGCGCTTTGACTTCTTCAGCCACTTTTTCTACATTAGCGGAAGTCCGGCCAATTAACCCGATATTCACGCCTTCTTTGGCAAGCGCCAAAGCAGTAGCGCGGCCAATTCCTCTGCCTCCGCCTGTGATTAGTGCAGTTTTATGTTGTAAATTTTGCAATTGAAGCACCCTTTCTTTGTTTACATATGTACGATATCACATTATAAGTACAATACATCCAATACGCAAATCAAACGAACTGTGTAAATATCATTTCTTCTGATTAAAAAAACGGATACAGGGTAATGACATAAGAAAAGGAGTGAACATATGATTATTGTTTATATCAGTCTTGCAGTATTAGCAGTTTCTATTATCTTCTTAGGAGTTACCGTGATTCAAAACAAGAAAAAAATGGACCCTGCACTAAAGGAGCTTTCCTCTGTTACGCAGGCTATGCAAAAACAAATCGAAGGATTAAAAACAGAAACAGAGCTGCTGACGCAAAAACAAAAGAAGATTCAGCAGGATGTCCAAATGAAAAAATCCGCGTTTCAGCAGACCGCAGCTGAAGTAAAAGAAGTTCCTAAAGCTGTTAAAGAGGTGTGGCAGGCTGGCCATTTAAATAGCAGGTCATGATGAATGATATCCCGTTGTTTCGATCAGAATGGACAATGGGATATCATTTTTTGAGGAGGCTTTCGCATGATTGTAAACCACAGTTGCTTAAAGGAGTTCGCAGAAAAACTACATTCTCTTCCCTCTTCACTTACAAAGTCGGATTTACTTATTTCTTCATTTCATCTTCATCAAGAAAATGAACTTGACATCTACTATTCACCTCATAATGAATATATCAATCGGACTGCTACGATTGTGATTGCCGGGATCACGCCGGGTTTTTCCCAGATGAAAACAGCGTACGAAACAGCAGTCGAAAGTCTGCGGCAAGGCCGCACTCTTGAGCAAATGGCGGTAGATACAAAAATAGCAGCGGGTTTCTCCGGATCGATGAGACATAACCTTATCACCATGCTGGATTTATGCGGGCTGCCGCAAGCTTTCGGCATTCAAAGCGCCGCAAAGCTTTTTGGAGAATTACGGCATATGCTCCATACAACTTCCGTTATTAAATATCCTGTCTTTATCCAGCAAAAAAACTATACCGGATACAAACCGGCTATCACTCATTCTCCTATCTAGCACTTATGCTTTTGGGCACTTCCCTGCGGAGCTTAACCATGTGACGGGACCAGCTCTTCTCATTCCGTTAGGAAAAGCGGCCGAAACAGTATGTGAAACATTGATCAGACAGCACAGCCTCCAGAATTTGATTTGCCTTAATGGCTTTCCCCATCCATCAGGCGCGAACGGCCATCGTTTGAAACAATTCAACAAAAACAAAGAGCAACTAGAAACACAAATTCGTTCCTTTGCTGCATTGGTTGATTTCACTATAGAAAAGAGGAAATAAAAGGGATATGATAAACAAAGACACAAACGCGGGGAGTGGTTGAATGTTTCCTATATTAGAAACCGATCGGCTTACACTTAGGCAAATCACAGATCAGGATGTGGAAGCCATTTTTGCTTGTTTCTCAAACGATGAGGTGACACGCTATTATGGGCTTGAAAACATGGAATCTATAGAACAGGCCATTTCAATGATTCAAACGTTTGCTGCCCTCTATCAAGAAAAACGCGGTATACGGTGGGGAATTGAAAGACGGGACACTAAAGAACTGATCGGAACAATAGGCTTTCACGCTCTGGCCCAAAAGCATAGGCGCGCGGAAATCGGTTATGAAATCATCCCGGAGCATTGGCGAAACGGATTTGCATCAGAAGTCATTTCAAAGGTCGTATCTTACGGATTTTCTGCCCTTGGACTGTCGCGTATTGGCGCAGTTGTATTTACCGATAATGAAGCATCAAATCGTCTGCTTCTAAAAATGGGGTTTCAAAAAGAAGGCGTTTTAAGACAGTACATGTATCAAAATGGGACTCCATATGATACAAATGTGTACTCTATTGTGAAACCAAGAGAATGACGGTATTCTCTTGGTTTGTGCCACATCCCTTTTCCTTTAAAAAGATAAAAAAGCGCCCCTCAAACAGGGCGCTTTCTAATTAAGATGCATATTGAGGAGATGCTTCCTCCTTAACTGCTTTTTCCTCAGGTATATGAATACATTTCGTCAAGACCGCACTTGCAAGGTAAAGGACCGCAAAGATCCAGACGACGCCTTGCGCGCCGACGAGACCGATGAACAGCCAAGCGAGTGCAGGGCCGACAAACGCTGATAAACCTGCAGCCAAATTCAATACAGACATGGCTGCCCCTTTATCTTTTCCTGCCACCGTCGGCACAATTGCACCAATCGGCACATAGCCTGCCAGCAAACCGCCCCAAATAAAGCCGATCACGCTGACAACCGCTAAGCTTCCGCCGGAGAAAACAGGTGCGTAGTATAATAAGAGGGTGAAAATGCCGCAGCCGACTCCGCCGAACCAAATAACAGTATTTTTCCAGCCGAATTTATCGCCGACAATACCAAAGATAAGGTTAAACACAATGTTCCCCAGGAAAATCGTTCCCCAAATTTGCAGCCACACATTGGTTGAAATTCCATGCTGGGCCATGTGCATCGGCAAAAAGACTGGAAAACCATATGTACCAATGCTGTTGATGATTCTGATGATTCCGCCTGTAAGCACGCGTGGATTTGTAAATAAAATCGTAACCCCTTTTAAAAGCTCCTCGGCTGTTTCTGATCTTTTTCTTTTCTTCTTTACAAAACGGTCTTTATTGATAAACAATGCAAAAAATGCACCGAGACATACCCAGAAAATAGAGCTCCAAAGCGTATTCAAATAACCGAACGCTTTGATCGCGTAGCTTGAGTACCAAGCGCCGAACACAAACATGCCGAGGCAATATGCTATCCAAAACCAGCCGACAGCAGTGCTCAGTTTGCTTTGCGGTGTTCTGTAAATGACCCATGTCAAGAAAGAATAAGCGAAAAGCGGGTAACCTAACCCTTTTACGAAGTAAGTCACATACATCACAGGCAGGTTCAGCTGTTCAAATCCAAATACGATAAAAGCAGCTGTACCGATCACATAAAACAACAGCCCCATAAACATCGTTCGTTTTGCGCCAAATGCTTCGAGACATACACCCGAAAACCAGGAAGCTATGGCAAGCGCAATTCCGTATATACTAAAAATAGAAGCGGACTGCTGAACGGTGAGCCCGTTTTCGATCAAAAAAGGACTGAGCCAGCCTTGTTCAAGGCCATCTCCCATCATAAACAAAACAACCCCTAAAAATCCCCAGGCAAGCCGCTTCGGTATTCCTATTTTATCCAACATATCTGTCTCCTCCTTAGATGCTTATATCCATTACCGTATTACCTTATTAAAGTTGAAAATTAAATGATTCCTCAAAACAGCAAAAATGCTGCCGCCTTAAATCAATACTTTGCTTTCTGAACCTGAAAAAAAGCGCTGTGTTTGCTTCCATTTCTCATATAAAGCCAATTCTGTCTGACAGTCCTTCGGTTCAATCACCCGGACATTTGCTGACACCTCCTCCGTTAATTGAAAGGTTTCATTGCAAATGACTGCAGCACCAACGACAGATGCCTGATGATATCCCTCTTGGACATAGACCTTTTTTTGAAGAAGATCCGCGATATATTGAGTGAGCGCTTTGCTTTGGAATCCCCCTCCGCACACCCAAACATAGTCACGTTCAAACGGAGTAACCTCTGTTAAAATGTCAAAGTTCCATTTGATTGAAAATGCGATTTCTTCTAGCGCTGCACGTACAAAATGTGCCCTCTTTAAATGTGCTGACAGCGGGGCATCAAAAAGAAAACCGCCTCTCGTTAATGCATTCTTTTCATCCGATAAATAAGAGCCGAGAGCCGCTACACATGCATGGTCTTCTTTTGCAAGTGCAGAAATCTCCTCCTCCATTACTTCGTACGTTTCATTCGGATAAAAAATCTGTTTTAATTTTTGATAATTCAAGCCGGTAATTCCCGGATTCGTTTCCACAAGCCAATGCCCTTGATCTGTATGACAGTTCAGCCAGGCTTTATGTTTTGTGTCGCCATGATCCGCAGTAATTTTGGTTATTGGCGTTGTTGTCCCTGATACAATGACAATGTCCTCAAGTCCAGCTCCGGTGCTTTTGACAGCCAGCTGTGTATCCCCGCCCCCTGCTATAACCTTAGCATTTATTGAAAGGCCTAATTCGGATGCATATTCATTTGCTATCGTTCCAATTGCTGTTCCCGCTCTTACAAGAGGCGGAAGGATAGATGGAGAAAAGCCGAATATGTCGCACATCTCTTCTGACCAAGTGTTTTGCTTCACATCAAACAGCAGGGTTTCTGTTGCCTGTGATGGTTCATATGTTAATCTTCCGCTCAGTTGGTACGTCACCCAATCACTGATGCTAGTAAAGCTTGCAGTCTTTTCCCATAAAGAGGGCTGGCGCTGTTTTAATCCATAAAGCTTGAGCGCGGAAAAAAGTGCGGTTGGCAGGCGGCCTGTGCGGCTGTATATCTCTTCCCGATCGGGAATGCTCGCCTCCCACTCTCGGCCGCGGTTGTCGATGTTCGGCAGCCCGAGAAAAGGATTGCCGTTTTGATCAATCAAAACAATCCCCTGTCTTTGGCTCGTTGATGTCAAACCAATGATGTCAATATCATGCGAACGGGATAGCGCACGTTTTGCCAAATTCATCACCTGCTTCCACAGCACCTGAGGAGAAAAATAACGGCTGTCCGGGTAAAGCGTCTCTGTGGAATATACGATGTCCTCCCGTTCAACTGTTAAAACACTGCCGGTTACACTCGCGACCGCTACCCTCGCATTGCCTGTGCCAATATCAAAAACGAGATAGCCTTTTTGTTTTTTCATTCTGTTAGCCTCCTTTCTTATACCCCTGTTTTCAGTTCGTCCTTGTTATACATTGTCGGAATATTGAGAGTTTTTTCACCCTTCCACTTTTTGAGGGCTTTATTCAGTATCGTCACGTGATGATCCTCCACTTCAAATGTTGCTCCAGCGAGATGCGGTGTTGCCAGAACATTAGGCAATGAAATCAATTCATAATCTGATTCCTCTGGAGGTTCATGATAAAAAACGTCTAATATCGCACCTCTGATTTTATGTTCTTTTAATACAGATAAAAGATCTTCACGGTTTACAACAACTGCTCTTGAAGTATTGACGAAAATCGCACTCTGTTTCATCAGATCAAAATACTTCCGATCAATAAGTCCAAGTGTTTCCTCAGTACGAGGCAGATGGACAGAAACGATATCACTGTCTGAAAACACCGTTTTAAGAGATACTTTTTCATACAGCGGATGATCGTCTTGAATGAATGGATCGTAATACTTTATTTTACAGTCAAACGCAGTCAGCAGTTTTGCAATCCTTTGACCAACCGCCCCGAACCCAATCATGCCAACCGTTTTTCCTGATAATTCATTTCCTTTAAATTTGACATAAGCCTGTAGGTAATCACTGTCCCACTTTCCATCCTTCAGCCATTGATTGGAGACGATGGTATGGCGGAGAAAGGTAATCACATTTCCAATAAACATTTCAGCAACAGCTTGTGCATTCCGCCCTGGTGTATAAAAAACAGGTATGCCTCTTTTTGAGGCAGCTGCCACATCCACATTGGAGGGCATTCCCCTGCAAACACCGACAAATGAAAGTTCGGGAACAGAAGCAAATACGCTGGCTGTTACCTGATCAAGCTCAGTAATCAAGCCTGTCGCATTTGTTGCTTTTAGCAGCTGAATGAGTTCATCTTCCCGATATGCCCGGCCTTGTTCCTTCCAAGATTGATAAGCAACTGAGCCAAACAAGTTTTCTAGCTCTTTTCGTCCTTCTTCTTTGTACGGTGCTGTAACCAAAACCGTCATGGTGCAAAACATCCTTTTCATCGTATTTTTTCATAAAAAAATCTCTTTCCAAAGATGGAAAGAGATTCATATATAGGCGCGCTCTGTTACAGGCAGACGCCGGTATAAACCTTGCTTTCCTATCTTTCAAGCTAGCGCTTGCTGGAATTGGCACAATAATGTTGCCGAGGTTTCATAGGGCCAGTCCCTCCACCTCTCTGGATAGAAAATGTTGAGTATGTAATTTTCAGAATGAAGAATACGTTTATCATAAAGAAGTCTCAGATTGATGTCAATCTCTTTTTTCAGAATTGACGTTATCATCCGAAATGTTATAATTCTTACAAAATATCTAACTAGAGAGAGGAACTGGGCCATGAAATCTTTTGCCACACAACAAAACGGCATTTTCAAATCCGTTTGCTCGCTGGACTGCCCGGATCAGTGCGGATTGTTAATACATAAAAAAGACGGGAAAATCGTAAAAATGCAAGGAGACCCTGATCATCCTGTCACAGCCGGAAACATATGCAACAAAGTCCGGAATATGACGGAGCGCATATATGATGAAAAGCGGCTGACTACACCGCTCAAACGAACAGGTGCGAAAGGCCAAGCGATATTTGAACCGATTTCCTGGGAAGAGGCAATCGATACGATCACCTCCCGCTGGAAACAGCTGATTGATGCAGAGGGAGCTGAAAGCATACTTCCTTACAGCTTTTACGGAAATATGGGGAAATTGACAGCTGAAGGAATGGACCGCCGCTTTTTTTACCGCATGGGGTCAAGCCAGCTTGAACGGACGATTTGCAGCAAAGCGGGATCTGAAGGCTATAAATATACAATGGGCATAAGCGCGGGAATCGATCCTGAGGAAACCGTTCATACAAAACTATTTATTTTTTGGGGAATCAACGCGGTCAGCACAAATATGCACCAAATTACGATCGCCCAAAAAGCGCGAAAACAAGGTGCCAAAATTGTCGTGATCGATGTGCATAAAAATCAAACAGGACGTCTTGCAGATTGGTTTATCCCAATAAAACCGGGAACCGACAGTGCACTTGCTCTTGGCATCATGCACATTTTATTTAAAGAAAACCTTCATGATGAAGCATTTCTGTCCGAGTACACGGTTGGCTATGAAGAGCTCCGTGAACACGTGAAACAATATGATCCTGAAAAGGTATCGACGATCACCGGTGTCAGTACCGAAGATATTTACCGACTGGCAAAAATGTACGGGGAAACCTCCCCTTCTTTTATCAGAATCGGAAACGGACCCCAGCATCACGATAACGGCGGGATGATTGTAAGGACGATTGCCTGTCTTCCGGCGATCACCGGCCAATGGCTGCATAAAGGGGGCGGCGCAATTAAGCATAACAGCGGAATTTTAGAATATAACACAAATGCCTTGCAGCGGCCCGACTTATTGAAAGGACGCACACCGAGGTCGTTTAATATGAATCAGCTTGGCAAGGTGCTTTTGGAAACAGATCCGCCTATCCGCTCTCTATTTATTTACGGAACAAACCCTGCCGTCGTCGCGCCCGAAGCAAACAAAGTCAGACAGGGCTTGCTGCGGGAAGACTTGTTTACTGTGGTTCATGATTTGTTTTTAACGGAAACGGCTGCATATGCGGACATTGTACTGCCTGCAACATCCGCTTTTGAGAACACTGATTTTTACACTTCCTACTGGCACCATTACATTCAGCTTCAGCAGCCGGTGATTGAGAACTATGGAGAAAGCAAGTCTAACACTGAGGTGTTCCGATTACTGGCTGAAGCAATGGGATTCACAGACCAGGAGCTCAAGGATTCAGATGAAGAATTAATCCGCCAAGCGCTTGACCATCCAGATAATCCGCATTTGGCAGAGATTAATTACGATTCGCTTACTAAGCATTCATTTATGAAAGCGAAACGCAATAAACCGCTGTTTCCTGGCAAACTTCCAACGCCAAGCGGAAAAATAGAATTATATTCAGAACAAATGAAACAAGCTGGCTTCCCGGCTTTACCGACATTTACGCCTCTTGTAACCGATAATGAACATCCGTTTATGTATGTTCCGGCGCCAAACCATAATTTCTTAAACTCAACGTTTTCAAACAATGAAAAACACATCAAACTCGAAAAGACGCCAAAGCTCTTTATCAACACAAAAGATGCTGAAGAACATGGAATCGTTGATGGGGCTCCTGTACGAGTTTGGAACAGCCGGGGAGAATGTGAGCTGACCGCATCAGTCGGAGAACAAGTACTGCCAGGTGTCGTTGTCAGCCAAGGATTATGGGCAGATGAGCAAGGAAAAAAACAGCTTGTAAACGCGCTAACCCCAGACCGGCTGTCCGATATGGGAGGCGGCGCCACCTTTTTTTCAGGCCGTGTACAGATTGAAAAGGTTCGAAAAAATAATGAAACCCCTAGTATGCCAAGCCCGTATAACATAACATCGACATAATGGAGGCATACACATGGACGTTTTTTTAGGAATTGGTATTGCTTTGGCTGGATATTTTATCGGTGAAGGCTTAAAGCAGAGGAACCAAACCAAAGGTAATGAACAAAATGATATCTTGCTAATAAAAGAACGGGATATTTACTTTTACATCGGACTTTTTTTAGGAATAACAACGACTGAAGCAAAACAGTTAGCTGGAGACATGGCAGACCTGCCTTACATCGAAATAAACGGAAAAAAATATGTCCAGAAACATATGTTAAAAGATTGGACATTCACATTAGTTGAAAAACATCAGGGTGAATAAAACAAATCTGAGGAGAGCGAGATTCATTGTCACGCTCTCCTCTGTTTAGGTGTATGGATTGACCGCCACCAAAACTTTGTTTTATAAGCGCTGATAAAACGATAAACCACCATCTATGTTCTTTCCTCAAACGGCTCGAGATGCCCGTTTCAAAACAATAGTTTTTATATTCCGATGACGTGATGATCTTGATGAACGTATGTATCGTAAAACACTTAGAAAATCTATTCGGTTCGAATGTGTGCTCTCATTATGCCCCCATACTGCGCCTTTATCCGCGGAGGATTTTTAAAAAAAAATATGAAACCTAAAGCTTTTAGATCCTGAATTTTTATTGAACCTCCATATTTCTCCGATTGGTAAAAATCAGCCTATACACCGGAAGCTGTACGTTTATAAAGGATCAGAGAATCCCATAACCAGTAAATTACTGCAGCCGCAATACTTAACATATAATAAAAGTACGATTGCAATGTCCATGCTATTGACGCAGGTTCATTGATAACAAAAAACAGGAAAGCTGCGATAAAAGCAACCACACTGTAAATCAAGAGGTACATGACATTGAATGTTCTCGCTTTTTTCTGCAACTTCATTTGGAGCGGAACAGCAAAAAGGCCATACACCACAAAACCGTATAATAAAGCAATTGCTGCCGTAAACAATGCAATTATCATATCGCCATACATAACGAAAGAATAAAGCCCTAAAAACAAACCAAATGTAAGGCTGGATAGCCCTAATGTCATTAAATAATATGATGCGATTTTTTTCATTTTTTCACCCCCCTTGTTTGATTTATTCACAGTGCTGTTAGTATAAAATCACAACCTTTGTATTAACAATGCGATGATAAAAGGTTTCAAAAATACGACTTTTTATTAAATAATACGACTGGCATGAAAATACCTCTCCTGATTGGCCAAAGCGCGAATGAAAAAAGTGAATGAATACCTGATCAACAGACAAAATAAGAAGAGTTGATATTCAACACTTTTCGTAAAGGAGTGAAACCAATGAGTAAAAAGGGAATTCAAAATTCAAGTATTGAACAAATGAGAAATGACCATGAGACTGAAACAGCTTTTAAAGCAGATGATCCTAAAAGAACGAAATAAGTTCTTACCCCCACTAAAATATCAATAATCTGGAGGAAGTAAAGTGACTCAAAAAAACGGTGCAGACAGACCTGATGATTATAAAAGATTTTCTTCATTAGACAAGGAATATGATTTTCAGCAATCTATAAGCAGCAATACTGAGACAGAAAGTGTAAACACTGAAACACAAACTCATAACAAAGAAAACAAAAATGACACAACAGATGTTGCCGGGAAATACTTTGAGCCCTCAGATTATAAAGGAAGCACGCAATTAGAAAAAGGATTGGCTGAAACTCACGAACAGGTGAGCGATGACTATTTTGAAGGAACGATCGATCAAAATTTGGACTAGCCATACAAACGGAGCTAACTTAAAAGAAGTCAGTTAGCTCTATTTGTAGAAACAACCACAGTAAAGTAGCAAACCCCCACCGAATAAGATGGGGGTTGCACGTAAGTAGCCTGTTTAATATTTAAAACGATTAATGACGGTTTGAAGCTCTTCTGCCAACTGAGATAGAGATTCTGCGGCATAGGAGATTTCCTCCATTGAATGTAGCTGTTCCTCTGATGATTTTGCAACCGCTTCTGTATTTGCTGACGTATGTTCCCTGTATTTGAAGCGACTGATGATATACTGTCTAATAATTCAGTGATGGATTCTGCGCTCTTTTCTGTCATTGAGCTTTGCTTCACATTGCTGTCGGCAGCCATCTGCATGGCTCGTGAAATATGTTCAGATGTTGATTTCGATTCTTCCGCGCTTGCCGATAATTCTTCGGAGGAAGCGGCGACTTGTTCAGATGAGCTGCTGATCTGCTTCACAATTTGAGTTAATGAATGAGTAAAAGAATTAAACGATTGGGCAAGCTGGCCAAATTCATCTTTATTTTTCACAATGACTTTTTTGGTTAAATCAGCGTCGCCGTGTGCAATTTCCTCCAGCTGCTTATTTATGCTTCTTAGTGGCACCATAATGGACTTTAACAGCATTATGCTTAGAACAATGCCTAATATTACTGATATCCCTGTGACAATGATAATGAGCGATTGACTCATTTTCCCATTGCCCCTTATTTCATCCTTTAGATCCTCTACCTCTTGATCCAGGCGATCAGACAGCTTATTGACAGCCGGATCTACGACTTCTTTTCTTAATGTTCTTTCTTCTCCAAAATGGATGGTTTCTGCTTTTTTAGGATTTGAAGAGTAGGCTGTTACTACCTGCTGATTCAAAGCTCTATACTGAGTAAAACTTGTCTTAATGTCTTCAATATTGGATTGATACTTCTCTTCATCAATCAAGTCATTAACCCGGTCAAGGCTCTTTAAGACATCGTCTGCTTTTTCCTTCATACCCTCGTCGTATTCTTTGTCTCCGGTAATCAAGAAGCCTCTTTCATCATTTGATAACCCGGTCAATTCATATTGGATGTGTTTTATCTCTTTTTGGAATTCCATTTTGTCTTTAAGTTCTTCATTCTTTTTCACAGTAGAAGAAATCATAAATACTGAGGAGCCTCCAATTCCAATAATTGAAACAACTAATATTGATATAATCCCCAGCAATTTTGTTTTCACTTTCATGTGTCGTTTTCCCTTTCCGCACAATGTAATGGCTGAAATAAAATATGTTCAAGCGCGTTTGAATCCAATTCGCTTACGCTCATGTCCATAATATCGACACGTGTTATCAAGTTTTATAGTGCTATTTTCATATGAATAAGCAAATTCTTTACGGCTCTAAATCTTCAGAAAGGCTTCAAGAAAAATTGGGTGTCTTTTGTCGTATAAGTCACTCTTATTCTCATTTTCTATTAGGCATACAAAAAAGGCTTTTCCCACCTCAAATTGGCTGAACCGGCTGTTTTCTCGAAAATATAATACAATACGCAGCATAATATGAAGGAGCGAAACTTAAATGGGGATCATCAATGGTAAAGAATTCATTGACCGATTGAATAAACTAGAAAACGAAATATGGTATGATGGCGAAAAAATAAAGGGTAACATTTCTGAGCATCCTGCATTTAAAGGAATAATCAAAACAAAAAGCTCACTTTATGAATTGCAAACAAAGGATGAGTTAATACATGAAATGACTTATTGCCTTCCTGGAGATGATGATCGAATCGGCCTTTCCTATCTCCAACCTAAAACCAAAAATGATTTGAAAAAAAGAAGGACCATGATTGAACATTGGGCTAGACATACTCATGGAATGATGGGGAGAAGTCCGGATTACATGAATACGGTTATGATGAGCTTTGCTTCGTCAGCGGAGCTTCTAAAAGATAAAGAGAATTGCTTTCCTGAACATATACTAGATATGTATGAACAAGCTGCTAAGCATGACCTTTCTTTTACCCATACATTCATTACTCCGCAAGTGAACCGGTCACAGTCCTATTTTGGGCTAAGTGAAAAACCGATATCTGCTAAAGTCATTGATAGAACCGAAAAAGGTTTAATGATTCATGGCGCACGTCTGCTTGCAACACAAGGCGGGTTGACCGATGAAATCTTGGTTTTTTCAGCGCCTAAATTTTTCTTTGAAACAGATGAAGCTTATGCTTTTTCAATCCCTTCTAATACAAAAGGCGTAAAATTCATCACTAGAGAATCATTTGTATTAAGCGACTCTTCCTTTAATCATCCCTTAAGCTCCAGGTATGAAGAAATGGATTCAATTGTGGTTTTTGATCATGTGTTAGTGCCGTGGAATCGTGTGTTTTTTTACGATAATGTGGAAGCAGCTAAAGATTTTATGACAAAAAGCTCTTTTCATGCCTTTACCTTTCACCAGGTTGTCATTAGGCAAATGATAAAAATTGAATTTCTATTAGGAGTTGCACAACTTCTTGTCGACACCATTAATGTTTCCGAATATCAGCACATCCAAGAAAAGCTCTCAGAAATCATTGTGGGATTGGAAACAATCAAAGCGCTCATTGACAAATCGGAAAATGATGCTCAGTTAGATGAATTCGGCTATATGCGCCCCTGTTTAATTCCTCTTCAAGTCATCAGTACGATCATCCCTAAGCTATATCCTCGATTTACTGAAATCATACAATTAATTGGAGCTAGCGGAATGGTGACACTGCCTACCGAAAATGCATTTGACTCAGAGATACGGGAAGATCTTGACCAATATCTTCAAGCAACCAATACAAATGCTGAAGAACGTGTGAAAATTTTCCGTTTGGCATGGGATTTAACAATGAGTTCATTCGGAACTAGACAAACTCACTACGAAAGATATTTTTTCGGAGATCCTATTCGGATTTCAAGCAGGCTGTATACCAGTTATCCAAAGCAGGAGCAGTTGAACATGATTAAAACATTTTTACATGCAGATGCAGAACAATGAAAAAACAGCGGGAAAAGATCCGCTGTTTCGTATTTTTTATTCAGGAAACTGAACATGGCCCGGTACTGTATAGGCTTTGGACGTTCCGCTTTCAGGCAGCTTTGGAATGGTGTCTTTCACAACTTTTCCGCGGATGTCAGTCATTCTGACTTTGAGAGAGCCTGTACCTAAATTCGTACTCACAAAATGGTTATAGTCCATTTTCTCCATGTTGATCCACTTACCATCCTTTTCATATTCCATTTTCATCACAGGATACTTGTGATTTCTGACTTGGATTGCTGCCCACCACCTGCTGCTGCCTTCTTTGATCCGGTACGTGAAATTGCCGGAGATTGGGGCTTTGACAACACGCCATTTAATATTGATTTTTCCGTCTTTCATATTGCCGATTTTACGGAAGGCATTAGGTGACAGATCAAGAGCTCCCCGAGCGCCTTCGGGATAAAGATCGGTAACATATACGGTTGTTTTCCCTTTTGGCCCTTCAACTTCCAAATAAGAGCCGGCAAGTGCCGCTTTTACTCCTCCGTAATTGAGATCCGCCGGATTTATTGCAGTAATCTCCATATCGGAAGGAATGGGATCCAGCAGGAAAGCTCCTCCTGAATAACCTGACCCTGTATACGTTGCATAACCTTCATGCAGGTCGTCATATGCTGCCGAAGCTTGCGGGGAAAAACAGAAGATCGTCAACAAAACCATACCAACAAATGCACTCATGATCTTTTTCATATTTGGTCCTCCTCAAACCAGACTTCAAATGAGAATCATTATCATTATAAGACTCAATCCATCTGGTTTGAAAGAGGAAATAGATTCATAGATGATTTTAAGGCAAATTCACTATCATTCATATATCAAATGTAGGTACTTATGAAAAAGCCAATACAAATGAACGAATGTGCACTTCAGCCGAATGTCTTATTTTTCCCTCTCAAAATTCGCATAACAATAACGAAATGAGACAGGCTGTTGGCCTGATAACAGCTATACAGGAAAAGCTATTTTTCCCCGCTCAGTTTCAACTTAGCTGTCATCATAATGCCAAATATCAGCACAATCGGAACCCAAATAATGAAGTGATAAAAATCAGGCTCAGCCAGAGCAACAATAATAGCCCCTATACAATACAAAATAATAGCCAGTGCTCTTAACACAGTATCTCTTAAGAAAGTCTTCTTTTGCTTCTTAAAAAACAAACGGCCGGATATATCCTCTAAAAGAGAAGCCAAAGTGCCGGTCAACACAGTTGAAGAAATACCTGCAATCCCCAGTTTTTTTGCTGCTGTAGTTTGAATCCCCATAGAAATGCTCATGAGCATAATTAGAATGTGCACAGGAACAAATGCCCGGTAAAAAGAAAGACAAGCAAAGACAAACAAAATGAATGCTTCAAGTGCGAGGGCTTTTGTCACAGCAGAAGGCCAAAGGGTATTTTCCGCCTTTCCGACCATCAATGTAGCAATGATCACGCCGCATATAAAACCGATTAGCGCAGTCAAGGAATTAAAAACAGTGACCTGAATGGATTTGCCGATAGCTAACCCCAATAATACAATGTTTCCAGTCATATTAGCTGTGAACACATGTCCCAGGCTTAAATACCCGATTACATCCACGATTCCAGCTGTTAAACATAAAAGTGATAGCAAGGTGTTTCGATAAGCTGCTGCAGTCAACGGTGTATCAATCCTTTCTTCTATTTCAATTGTTAGTATGTCTTTTGGCGCAATCTCTATTTTTTAAGTAACCCAACATTAATTAGGAAGATAGAACCTATCATTCCTTTCCATTAACTGTAATAATAATCCCCGCAAGGAAATTATTAAAATTGAAAGGAAGCATATTGTGATGAAACGACTTTGTTTATGGTTCACCGTCTTTAGTTTGTTTTTGGTTCTCTTGCCTGGAAAAGCATTAGGTGCAGTCGATTTTCCGAATACCTCAACAAATGGCCTTTTAGGTTTTGCCGGAAATGCCAAAAATGAAAAAGGCATTTCTAAAACGGGCACAACGGGTGGAAAAAACGGGCAGATTGTTTACATTCAAAGCGTAAATGATTTAAAAACACATCTAGGAGGATCCACTCCGAAAATTTTAGTGCTTCAAAATGATCTTTCCGCATCTGCGAAAACAACAGTTACCATTGGCTCAAATAAAACACTCGTGGGCTCTTACGCGAAAAAAACGCTGAAAAATATTTATTTAACAACTTCATCAGCTTCTGGAAATGTCATTTTTCAAAATTTAACGTTTGAACACAGTCCGCAGATTAACGGAAATAATGATATCCAGCTTTATTTAGATTCCGGTATGAACTATTGGATTGATCACGTCACATTCTCAGGTCATAGCTATAATGCAAGCGGAAGCGATTTGGACAAACTCGTGTATATCGGAAAATCCGCAGATTATATCACGATCAGCAACTCAAAATTTGCGAATCATAAATACGGTTTGATTTTAGGATACCCGGATGATTCTCAGCATCAATATGACGGCTACCCCCACATGACAATCGCCAATAATTATTTTGAGAACTTGTATGTTAGAGGCCCAGGTCTGATGAGATACGGTTACTTTCATGTTAAAAACAATTACAGCAATAATTTTAACCAGGCGATTACAATTGCTACAAAAGCAAAAATATATTCCGAATATAATTACTTTGGGAAAGGCAGTGAAAAAGGCGGCATCCTTGACGACAAGGGCACTGGTTATTTCAAAGACATAGGCAGCTATCCATCACTCAACAAGCAAACCTCTCCGCTGACTTCTTGGAATCCCGGGTCAAACTATAGCTATCGTGTCCAAACGCCGGAATATACAAAGGAATTTGTCACGAAATATGCCGGATCACAAAGTACAACTCTGGTATTTGGCTACTGATATAAAAGAGGCCCTGCGTTAAAAACGCTGTGCCTCTTTTTATACTTATAGGCTATTTTTAAGCGATCCTTGTAACTCCATCAAGATCCAGCTTCGGTCCAATTAAAAAGCATATGTTTTTTTCCATAATAACTTCTTAAATGGCTTTCTTATTATACCAGTTTATCACAAGTAAAAAGAAATCATTGTTCTGGACCTGTATTAAATGAACGTTCGTCCCACACACTATTCAAAAACCCCCAAAAAGGATGATGGATATGTGCGGCAGGTTTACTTTGTACTCTGCATTTGATGATATTATTGACCAGTTTGACATCGATCAATTTTTTCCTAAAGATGAATACCAGCCAAGCTATAATGTCGCACCATCACAAAAAATCCTTGCAATCATCAATGATGGATCAAATAATCGCTTAGGCAAGCTTAGATGGGGACTTATTCCACCTTGGGCAAAAGATGAAAATATCGGTTATAAAATGATCAATGCTCGAGCCGAAACCATTACCGAGAAACCGGCCTTTCGAAGACCCCTTGTCAGCAAACGCTGCATCATACCAGCAGACAGTTTTTATGAATGGAAACGGCTTGATTCCAAAACCAAAATCCCAATGCGGATCAAATTGAAATCATCTGCTCTTTTTGCGTTTGCTGGCTTATATGAAAAGTGGAGCACACATCAAGGAGATCCTCTTTATACCTGCACCATCATAACAACTGAGCCTAATGAGTTCATGAAAGATATACACGACCGAATGCCGGTTATATTGGCCCATGATCATAAAAAGGAGTGGCTTAACCCCAAAAATACAAGCCCTGATTATCTGCAAAGTTTGCTGCTGCCTTATGATGCTGATGACATGGAAGCATACCAGGTTTCATCATTAGTAAATTCACCCAAAAATAATTCAGCTGAGCTTCTTGATGCAGAAAATCATATGTAGTGATTGAAATTCTCTAGCAAGAACTTGTCAAATCGCTTTGTTCCTTAGGTGCCAATCCCTCTAGTAATTATGAATATTTAGTACATAGATCAACTAGTTATTTTTAGCATCAGTTTGAAATAATTTTATTATGTAAACTTAAATAAGCAATGTTATCCCTTTCATATAAAATAGTTTACATTTTTATAAAATCGCTTCACTTTTCTATTTTGTCAGCAAAAAAACTGAACCACATTAAACTTATGAAACCTGCCGCACCTGTGATTGCAAATATGATATAAGCCCATAGAGGTAAATCCATACACTTTCCCTCCTAAGAATTAAATGAAATTTCTTTCATCTTACATGAAGGTCTTCTTTCTTTTGTTTATCCAGTGTAATACTTAATAATATGTTGATAAATGTAGCTGGAAAATATATAAATCCCACTCCAAGAATGCCTGGTATTGTACTTAAACTTACTATGTAATTCTTTGTCATCGTTTGACTGTCAATCAATAATAGAAGTGAAATCAATCCAGCTAAAACACCTATAAACCAAGCATCGCCAACAGCATAAGAATCATCCAGCATCCCTAACCATCGCCCCAATATAGAGCTCCCAATAGCAGTTTAAAAATATGAGTACTTTCATTCTTGTCCTCCTTTAAAGCCAATCAAACTGGTAGAAATCGGCCATTGAATTCCCATTATCGAATGGTTATCATTTCCACATTAACATTTTAAAGCTCATTACAATACGATTCAAGCAGAAAAACCCTACATAACGTATATATAGGGATTTGGTAAAACACAGGCCAAAATTCAGCTCTATTTACTTTAAAAAGATATGAAGGGAAGCTGTGTGATCTGTTACGTCTTTACGTACCGGGATATTTCACAACAGGCACTTTCTCCTTACGCAGAGAATCAAGCATGACTGATCCAGCATTCAAATTGCTTTGCACTAATTCTTTAGGCGTCAATGCCATCCACTGATTGAGTGACACATCTGCATAGCGGTCACTTTTGAACATTTCTAAAAACCATAATGTTTCTGTACCAGTATTTTGTATATAGTGGCCAGCATTAGAAGGCACGTATCCAACGTCGCCTGCTCTATAATCAAATGTGCGGGCAGTCCCATTTCCGATAAATACCGTCATTCGTCCCTGTCCTGTTAGATAATATTGCCACTCATCGCTATTGGGATGCCAATGAAGCTCTCTCATCGCGCCAGGCTCAATCTGAACAAGTGCAGCGGCTATCGTTTTTGAAATTGGGAAGTTAGAAGAATCCACAATTCGTACACTCCCCCCTAGCATTTGAATTGGGGGTTGATTTAACAGCTCGTGTTTAAAGGTCATGGGGACTTTTCCATATGGTGACTGAATGTCTTCACTCGCGACTGATCCTGGCACATTCCCTTGGTAAATATAGACTTGCTCAGACGGAAGAGAGTTGAAAGCATTCTCCGGGACACCGAAATTTGCAGACAGAACGTCTTTTGGTGTGTGTGCAAGCCAATCTGAAATGGTTAACGTTGAAAACTCAGAAAAGTTTCCATCATCGAATACGAGCAGAAACTCGCAGTGTTCCAATCCCTGTATGGAATGCGGAATTCCTGCTGGGAAGTACCAAAGGTCGCCGGGACCAACATCAGCAATGAAATTTCGTCCGTCTTGGTCAACAGCGGTGATACGTGCCCGTCCCAAAAGCATATAAGCCCACTCCGCTTGCTTATGCCAATGAAGCTCACGGACGCCTCCCGCAGTTAAGCTCATGTTTACACCTGCAATCGCAGTTGAAATCGGAAGCTGTCTTACGGTGATTTCTCTTGACCAGCCGCCGTGATCTAATTTCATGGGAGCATCAGAGAATGAAAATCTCAAGTTAGGAATCATACCCTCATCTGTAACAGGCGGAACAAGTATATTCGGATTTTGAATATCCCGCATTATATTTCGCGGGCCTGCATCAATAGCTCCAGCTCCATCACTTCGAATAGGCTGCGGCACGTTTCTGGCTTCATGGTTGATTGGTTGTTGTTCCAACAGCATGCACCTCGTTTTAAAAATGAACATGATTTTATTTCAGCCTATGCAGAATCTTAGATTGCTGTGCCTAGGAATCCGCAAATAAAAAAGTGACCACGAATGTGATCACAAACATATCAAATAAGCTATTTTTTATACCATGGCTTCTTATGTAATTTGATTTCTTCTGTCTGTTTTTTCTGGCCTGTCTTCCACTCCACTTTCAATAATACATCATGTCCTATCACTTCATCTTCAGGCATATAATCAAAGGTGGCGATATGGTCCTCCATGCGTCCCCCACCCGGCATTTCATCACCTGTGTACTCTGATAAGTCGTACTCATCTACGTTATCATCTTGATACTTTTCGCCATCTACATACAGAGTAATTCTTTCAACAACAGTTCTTTTCTCATCTTTCTTACTCCCCTGCCAATACAAATTCAAAAAGTAATTAGGTCCAATTGAAGTTTTTCCTGATTTTTCAAGGTTAGACATCCACAGTCCGCTTTTCCCGCTGCCCTCATATTTCACTTTGTTTCCTGACACCATTACAAATAATGTGATGATGCAGATGATCAAGAATCCAGCAATGATCAATAGCCATTTCTTAATGTTGTTCTTTTTTCTCATGTTTTTCCCCACTTTCCTAACTCTTTAGTAGGAAAATATGATCAAAATGTTACTGAAAAGAAAATAAAAAAGGGCTAATGATCTAACAGATGACTGTCTAAACTTTTGACTTAAATTAAAGCGCTCTCTAAAGACAAGATTAAAACGTATAACAGCTCTTAAATGCATTTTTTGTTTCATTGAGTCAAGAACCTTAAAATGGCTTTTTATTATTAAAAATCAAGCTAGTGTATTAAGTAACTTTTCAAATTTATTTATACTCATGATTTCGTGAGTCACAAATCTCCCATCAAAAAAAACGCTAAAAGTTGTCCATAGCTGGTGACTTTTGTGCCTCTTCTTTCGATGATAACTGAATTAACTGAAATTGAACTCTGAAAATTTCGAAATTAGAGTTTTTTAATAATGAACGGGCTGCACTTGTTTAGGTGTTACTGTCATTATCAGTAAAATGTTAAGTTGAAATGCGCAGTCAGTCACAAAGTCTCTATTCGTATTCAATAAAGACTTTGTGATCATCGACAAACATTTCACTCCCATCGGATAAGTGTATCCAAAAAGCCTCCTCTGGTTCTTCTCTATAGTCATAAATCACAGTCACTTTGACATTTGACTCAGCTATGATTGGTTTTCCAACAATTATTTTCGTTTTTTCCTCAGGCAAAGTAAGAGATCGAATCATCAAAGCCATTCCATCTTTACTGTCTAATTAACGCCATCTTCAGTGAATTTAAAGGTCTGTTTTAAATTGCGTCCTTCTTGCCCCTTCTGTGTCCAAATAATGACAACCTCTAATTCAGAGGCCTTATCTGCCAGCATAAAATGATTGAACTTCAGCGGTGAGCCATCATTTAAACTTTCAGCTAACATTTTAGAATCTTCTTTTGGTTTGTCACAATTTTCATCGGGGCATCCAAAAAGTGAAAACCTTGTGATTGAATTAGGGTCATTTCTATACAATTGCACATCCACTGTAGCTGCTTTTCCCCCTATATTTTTGACTTCCAAGGAATATACTTGATATTCTCCTTTTTGAGGTCTCGCAAATTCCTTTGCATTTTTTGCTTCACTTACTTTTACTGACCACTGGTCTGTTTTTTGTGTAATAGGCAACACCGTAAAAGTCAGGGCATGCGCTTTTGATTGGCAAAACGTAAATCCAACTGCTGTAAAAACAATTACAGAAAATAATACCCTTTTCACTTCATTTATCCCTCCTTCCTTTTCACTGGCCGTTCCTTAAAGAATTGATTTTGAGCAATCTACAAGCTCTCTTAACCAAAACCTTACCTGAGGTTTTGTCTTTACTGCTCTGCATTTATTTCTTTCGGTATCCGAGATGGAGCTTTGGGGATTTTTCTCAATTTGCTGTTTATCACATCAGAAGAGTATAGCGTAATAATCATACTTCCGCCATACCTTTTTGCCCGAATTAAGATTGGTTGGTTATATTGGTTTTGAAAGCGAAAGTCAGGACCTCCCCAGCTTACCGTCGCATCCCGTCCGGGCGGTACATATGGTACACTTCTAGTATGAGAATAGCGCTGAACGATCTGCAGTCCTGCACGATCGACTGCATTAAATAGAGTTGAGGACACCTGACAAATTCCTCCTCCTACACCTTCAGACAACTCCCCTTTTACAATAATGGGTGCACTTTTATATCCTTTGTTCCGAGTTCTCATTCCCACAACTTGGTTAAACGAAAACGTCTCATTAGGGAAAACAACGTGATTGTCGATTGCTTTTGCAGAAAGAGAAATATTGTGTGAACGGCTTTTATTGCTTGAGTTAAAATACGTCACGTACTGACCAAGCTGCTGCGTACTGATGTGAGCTAGCAGCTCGCTGTCAACTTTCGGATAAATGTTCATTTCCGGCACTTCTATCTTGGAGGGACCTTGCCCATAAAAATACGCATAAAACTTTTCCATAAACGCCTGTTGATACAGTTTGTAGCCAACCCTGCCCGGGACGATGCTTCCATGATCGTTAAGGACAGCATTTATCGGCTCACGGTACACTTTCTGATCAAGCTGTTTGATGAATTTACTGTATTTTTCATAGTCAACCATTGGAGTGCCGGGAAGAGGCATTGTAAAGTCTTCACGGTTAACAGTGGCAATCGTCCGTCCTTGCTGTGTGACCGTTAAACTGTCCTGCGGCTCACTCGGCTGAGCCAATAAAAAAAGACCAGTGATCAAAATTTGTATCATAAGTCGGTTTACCTCCCGATCATTAGTATGAACAGCCGCTTATCCTTTGATGTATTTCTTCCCATCGTTTGTTTGAATCTTTAGACGTTGATAAAAACCTTCATAAAAGAGCTTAGCTTTATGTTCACACCGATCCCTGAGCTCACTGAGGCACACGGTTCATTCAGTCGGCAAGTTTGAAGTAGTTCAGCATCTCCCAGTGATGAGGGATGCTTTTTTGTCTTGTCAAAAATGAAAAGGGTCTCCTATAACAACAACAAATCAATCCATTTCAATATTTTTTTATTGAGAAACGATAAATTTTTTGTTACATTCAATTAGACAACAAATAAATGAGGTGCTTGTTATGAATCGAATGTCGACAATTTTTTTAAAGATAGCTTTGGTTCTTATTGGAATTCCAATTCTTGCTTTATGCATTTTTTTAGTGCCTAAGATAGCTAACTATTCAGCAGAATTATTTCCAAATATCGCTTATATAAAATATCTCGTTTTCATCTATTTGTATGTAACGGCGATACCTTTTTACTTTGCTCTTTATCAAGCGTTCAAACTTTTAAGCTATATTGACAAAAACAAAGCTTTCTCGGGTTTGTCTGTAAGAGCTTTGAAGAATATAAAATATTGCGCAGTCACTATCAGTATCTTTTACGCAGCAGGCATGCCTGTCTTTTATCTGATGGCCGAGATAGACGACGCCCCGGGTATCATTGTGATCGGATTGGTTATTATTTTTGCTTCAATGGTGATTGCGGTCTTTGCTGCTGTTCTTCAAAAACTGTTAAAAGAAGCGATAGATATAAAATCAGAAAATGACTTAACGGTCTGAGGTGATGACATGGCGATTATTATCAACATTGATGTGATGCTTGCTAAGAGGAAAATGAGCGTAACAGAGCTTTCAGAGAGAGTTGGCATCACCATGGCTAATCTTTCGATATTGAAAAACGGAAAAGCAAAGGCTATTCGATTATCAACTTTAGAAGCGATTTGCAAGGCTTTAGAATGTCAGCCCGGGGATATATTGGAATACCGAAGTAATGAAGCCACACAGGATTCGTAAAAAAATAGGTAAGATCAACAGAAAAATAAAGTGATTGGCGGTGAGCTTATGGACATAAACTTATATCCATCTAGCTACTATACTAAGCGTCCCTTCCATACACGAAGAATACAACTATGGAGGAGGCATACATCATGAGAGCAATAAAACAAATCGTTCATTTTGGCTGGGAACAAGCCCTTTCATGTTTGTTTCCTGCCGTTATTTTTGCCTCTTTGGCTATTACGCAAATCATCCCACTGCCCTTCTTGCCGCGATATGACTGGCTGCTCATTATCTGCGTTCTCATGCAATTGTGGATGGTGCGTTCCGGTCTTGAAACACGGGATGAATTAAAAGTGATCACATTATTCCACCTCATTGGGCTTGCTTTGGAACTTTTTAAAGTCCATATGGGCTCCTGGTCTTATCCAGAAGAAGGATACTCCAAAATATTTGGAGTACCTTTGTATAGCGGCTTTATGTACGCAAGTGTAGCCAGTTATTTGTGCCAGGCATGGAGAAGGCTTAAGGTTGAGCTGGTTAAGTGGCCGCCTTTTTTTGCAGTTGTTCCGCTTGCCGCAGCGATTTATTTGAATTTTTTCACCCACCATTTTTCTATAGATATTCGATGGTGGTTATCTGGGCTTGTCATCATTGTCTTTTGGCAAACATGGGTTACATACGAGGTGAATGGAGCTCGTTACCGTATGCCGCTCGCACTTTCTTTTGTACTCATCGGATTTTTTATATGGATAGCGGAAAATATCGCTACGTTTTTTGGAGCTTGGAAATATCCAAACCAAATCGATACATGGAGTCTTGTACACCTTGGAAAGGTAAGTTCATGGCTCTTGCTAGTGATTGTTAGCTTTCTTATAGTAGCATCATTAAAACAAGTTAAGGAGCAGAGTCCCACAAAGGCAGAGATGGATGAATCTTTTTCTTAGCATACGCATACAAGGTCCCAATAGAGTGAAAAGCAACGTTCAAATGGTTGCTTTTTTCTTTTATGTAACTCTGCCGGTGAGTATTCATCTTCTTCAAATTTCATCGCAACACGATAACTGATTCAGATTACAACTGCTTTCAACACTTTGACAAACTCATGCGCCGCCGGCGTTATCTCTTCAAATGAATGTGCGATGACGCCAATATCGCGTGTGACCCTAGGAAAGATGTCCTTTTTAATCAATTGATGCGGGACGGATGAAAGTGTAAAGTTTGAAATGATGCCGATACCCAAATTATTTTTAACCATATTAATTAAGGTTTCGGCATTTTGCACAGTTAAGTTTTCCTTTAATTCGATGTTGTATTGCGAAAATGCGTTTGACATCGCGATTTCATGACCGCCTTTACAAAAAATGAGGTCATCTTGATATGTTTCAAGGTCGACATGCTTTTCAAGTTTTAATTCGTCACGCTGTGGCGGGATGACGGCCACCATATAGTCGTTACACAATAGCTGATTTTCAAACGGTTCAAATGGAGATGCTGCGATCCCGATATCAACCGTCCGATCTTCAACCCATCCTTTTATTTGTTCAGAGGTTCCTTCGATCAATTCTATGCGGATCAGCGGGTAGTTTGATCTGAATGCCGCAATCGCCTGTGGCATGATATTTGTTGAAACTGCAGGAAATGAACCAATTTTCACCTTCCCGTTTAACAGCTTGTTTTCCCGGTTGGCTACTTGATATATTTTGCTTTCAATTCCCTTCATTTGCCTCGCCAGCAGCAATATTTCTTTTCCGATGTCAGTCAGCATTAAACCATGATGTTTATCCCTGATCAATAATTTGAGCTGCAGTGAGCTCTCCAGGTTTTTTATCGCTTTGCTTACCGCCGGCTGAGAGATGAACAATTCTTTTGCCGCTTCTGTAATATTTAATTTCTCCCCGACTTTTACAAATATGTGAAGATGGTTCATGTTCATAACCATTTGGTTATACCCCCAATAATAAAAATGTATTTCAGTTATACATAAATGTAACATATGATAGAAACCAGCACGATATTTAAACAAGAAAGGCGGCTTCATTATGGTAAAAGTTATGCTGGGAATCATATCTGTCACACTTATTTGGGGTTATACTTGGGTTGCGATGAAAGTAGGAATTCATGACATCCCCCCGCTTTTATTTTCGGGTTTGCGCCTGTTCATCGGAGCAGTTCCTTTATTTCTCATTCTCTTCATCCAAAGAAAAAAGCTTTCAATTCAAAAAGAACATCTCAAAAGCTATATCATCATGAGCCTGTTGATGGGGCTGGGCTATATGGGGATTTTGACGTATGGAATGCAGTTTGTCGATTCAGGGAAAACCTCTGTTTTAGTATATACAATGCCTATATTTGTTACGGTGATCAGCCATTTTTCATTAAACGAGAAAATGAATGTGTATAAAACGATGGGACTGGTCTGCGGCCTCTTCGGACTGTTATTTATATTTGGAAAGGAAATGCTCAATATCGATCAAAGCGCTTTATTTGGGGAGCTGTGCGTACTTGCGGCAGCGCTTAGCTGGGGAATCGCGAATGTGTTCAGCAAGCTACAATTCAAGCATATCGATATTATTCACATGAATGCCTGGCACCTTATGATGGGAGCCGTCATGTTATTGGTGTTTTCCTTTATATTGGAGCCGGTCCCTTCAGCCGAGTGGACATATCAGGCGGTGTGGTCATTGCTGTTTAATGGCTTGCTTTCCACCGGCTTTACCTTTGTCGTATGGTTTTGGGTGCTCAATCAAATCCAAGCGTCAAAAGCATCCATGGCATTAATGTTTGTTCCCGTATTGGCCCTATTCTTTGGATGGCTGCAATTGAACGAACAGATCACCATCAATATTATCCTCGGCGCACTGCTGATATGCTGCGGGATTTTTATGAATACATTTACATTTTCACGACGGAAAGTGTGAATGATATACATTTCCCCTGTCATTTGGGCTTCATGTGACAGGAGACGACTATAAGTCTTCTAGAATCGTGACGACAGCCTATTAAACAATGAAAAAAGCTAATGTCTGCATGTAGACATTAGCTTGGCTGGCGTTTAGGCTGGTGAGAATCCAGATTCTTTTTTATTACCATTCTGGCTGATCAAACTGAAAACCGTATAGACCTTTTACTTTAACATCTCCGCAATCTGGATCTTTTGTCAAAATCAAATAATGAGTCTTATAAGGCATCGTCTCAACTCGATCAGTTGCACTCAAATCAAAATGATCCCCCGAGAAGTTTTTTTCACTAACGGTTATTTCATATCCTGACAAAGTCATTCGCATGATTCTTGCGTTAATTGTACATCCTTCAGTATCGAAAATGGTGAATCTGTACCCAAAGTGAGATGTCCAACGGTTTGAATTTTGGTCATCAGACTTCATAAACCATTTTTCATTTTCTGTCATTGTAAAACTCACTTTCTCCTCATCTTTCACGATAACGGCCGAAGCTTCCCCTACATGGATAGTGAAAGCCAAAAGAAATGTAAAAGCTAACATCAACATCTTTTTCAAAAGAGTTCCTCCCGATATCTTTTACTTCAATATATTGGAAGGGTCTGTTCTGATCAAGACAGTCTTCTCCAAATGAATCTTTAGCACCATGAAATGAGCCTTAATAAGAACAGTTTTAACCCAAATCAAACTCTATTCGAAATAAGGCCTACCAATCTATATTCTTTTTTAGAGTTTCTGCATTTCTTTATTTAGCTCCTAGACACATATAAAAAATGCTCCTATAAGTTCAGGAGCACTACAAAAAACTGCTAAAGTGTTTTCTATCGATTTATTGTATTCATTAGCTCAAAGAAATATTCAGGCTTTTGAGTCTTATTTAGCTTATACCATGAACGCAATGTATCTGGTGCAAATACATCTAATTTTTTCAATACTTCTACCGCAAATTCCAGAGGAGCAATTCCTGATGCAGTAACCAAATTTTTATCAGATACTGCTGGTTCCTTTTCATATAGTGTTTCTCCTTTGTAATTAGGGCAGACCATTTTCATATACTCTAGGTCATTGCTTGTGTGCTTTCTCGAATTTAAGTATCCTTCATTCGCGAGGCCCAAGGTTGCCCCACAAATTGCAGCAATAGTCGTGCCGAGCTTTAAAGCGTCGCCAACTTTTTTCAAGATCGGCTGATGAATATCTTCTCCCCAAGTGTTTCCTCCGGGTAAAATGATAAGATTTTGACTCCCAAGAGTACATTCGTCAAGAGAAATATCTGGTTTTATGCTTAATCCTCCCAACGTAGTTATCATTTCTTTATTAACCCCTACTGTAACTACTTTTAAAGATGCTGCATCTTGTTTAAAGTATCTCCCTGAGTTTAGTTCCGCAATTAAATATCCATATTCCCAGTCTGACATTGTGTGAAATACGTAGAGATAAACTTTTCTCGTTTGCATCCAATAACACTCCAATCACAATTGATAAAGCTTTCTAATAGATGACTTTGCTGACAGCCATTGTCAGCATATGTAATCTGATTTGCCTATTCTTATATAATACCATGTAGGTGGGCAATTGCCCTTGTTCTCCCAACTTATTGAAAATATAAGATCAATTGATTCTATGTTTACTAGCTCAAAGGGGTTTGTTACACTAACTGTCATGGGAAACATTTCATTGGAAATATCTCGATTTCATTCCTGCTTTTGTGATGTGAATTAGAAGGTAATACAAAATCATTTGAATGAGGAGGCCTGATGAAGTTGAAAAATAAAACGTCAATAAAATTCGGAATATGTGTTGGGCTTTTATGTTTAAGCATTACTGGTTTCACACCTTTTTACAGCTCAACGCATGCCGAAGCAAAATCCATAGAAGACACAAACATGGCAAGCTGTATAACGAATAAAAAATTTGTTCAACTTGAGAAAAAATTTGATGCCAGGCTTGGTGTTTATGCAATTGATACAGGTTCAAACAAGACAATCGCCTATCGGCCGAATGAGCGATTTGCTTACGCATCAACCTATAAAGTTCTAGCCGCAGCTGCTGTCCTGAAGAAAAACTCAATTGAAAAACTTAATGAAGTCATCCGCTACAGCAAGGACGATCTTGTTACATATTCTCCAATCACAGAGAAACACCTAGATACAGGCATGAGTCTAAAAGAAATCTCGGAAGCGGCTATCCGTTACAGCGATAATACCGCTGGGAACATCTTGTTGCAACAGCTTGGCGGCCCTAAAGGTTTTGAAAAGTCACTGAAACAGATTGGGGATCATGTAACGAAAGCTAAACGATTCGAGACGGATCTAAACTCTGCGATTCCTGGTGATATTCGTGACACCAGCACCGCAAAAGCACTGGCAACCGATCTTAAAGCTTTCACTTTAGATAACACTCTCACGACTGACAAACGCACGATCTTAACCGATTGGATGCGAGGCAATGCTACTGGTGACGAACTGATTCGGGCAGGCGCTCCAATAGGATGGGAAGTCGGCGATAAATCCGGAGCCGGAAGTTACGGGACACGAAACGACATTGCTATCGTTTGGCCGCCAAACAGAGCTCCTATTGTTTTGGCAATTCTGTCAAACCGCTTTACGAAAGATGCTAATTATGATAATGCTCTTATCGCTGAGGCTGCAAAAGTCGTCCTTAACGATCTCAAATAAAAAATTTGAAGTACAATATTGCGAATTCCTTTATCCTTTTGCCATAAAGGAAAAAAGACATTACTTTTGTAAACCCCGCCGTTCATTTTTAATGAACGGTTTTTTCATATTCTCACTAATACCTCTCTTTCTTTAAGTATCTTAAAACACGAATCGTTAACATGAATGGCAAGTTTTCATTTATGAAACCAAGTAAAGTTTGAAACAGACCATCAGAGGTTATCTATACGAGAATTCAATTATTTTTTTTGTAATAATTTATATTGTTGTATCGTTGCACTTGGTGGATTTGACTCTTTTCGTGTATGGAACAACACTTTTATTTTTTCACCTCTTTTGAGATCTTCTGTGTTATCAATCTCACTTAATCCTACAATTATTATGTTATTTTTAAACTTGTTCATAAGTTGTCCTTCAGAAAGATTGTAATCTTCTTTTACTGGAGCTTTTGTATCGGTAATGAGAATTGCCCTTTCATTGTCTTTAAGCACAACATAGCCTACTAGGCTCTGCATCTTTGTTTCGTCTCCGTGTTGTTCATTTTTATTGCAGCCTGCAAGGAAAATAATGAGTATAATGAGCACTATCAAGCTTACTCCGATTTTCGGCATCTTTCTCCCTCCCGTCATGTTAAACAATCTCACTCCATAACTACATATCAATAAACTGTAGTGTAAATCTATCCAGAAACTTCTTCATTTTCTCATATTGAATCTTTTACAAGCTGTTAATACACAGACTAAATCGGGTAAAAATTCGTAGAGGTAATTTCATTGAATGATGATCATAAAGTAACTCATTACTCTTCATTTATTTTTTCAACAATCATGGTATTGGTGGTCGCCATCTTTCCACAATACACTTCTTGGTTTGTAACAGTTTTCTTCTTGGGTTTTGCACTTATCTATACATTCCAAAAACATAAAACAAGTTCTTCAAAAGCAATATCTTATATTTCGTATTTTTTATTCATTATTTATTGACATACACTTTAGTTAAAAAGTAAAGTAACCCTCCCTTTGTGGGAGTATTATTTGTTTAAGCTTATTTCTAAGCTGCTTTTGTGGCCACCTCTATCTATAGATAAAACTACCTGAACCAATTTTTTCTTCCTCTCTTTGTTTTCGTAAATAGCAACATTTTGGCGTGTCATTAATGTAATACCGGCCATTTTAAACTCTTTTTGATCTTTAAAATAAACAACAGGGACATTCACCAAACGGATCTACTTCTTTTTGTTCTTTCTCAAATGTTTGTATGTGGTTGTCTTCGAACCATACCCTTACTCTTATTCCGCTAAAATCGAGATTTTCACTTTTTATGATCCATTATTCACTTCTAAAAAACTTCCAATTACAACATAATATATGTATAAATTGTAAATGGAGTTGATGTAATTGAAGATTAGGAAAATCTTATTGAGTTCTGCTTTATCCTTTGGCATGCTCATATCCGCGGTTCCCGCATTGGCTGCTGGCACTTCGTCTGAGGTTGCAGTAAAAAGTGATGAATATGATTATGACACTATATACCGCATTAGTCCTCTGCCAATGGACTTCCAGCCAACAATAGAATACAACGGTTATACTTATAAGCTTACACGTCATTATTTTGATTACTCAATCGGGTTTTACACGGCTATTTATACAAAAGTTGTTTAAATTTATAAAGGAGCTTTTTAGCTCCTTTTTCTCTTGTTTTAAGCACAAATACAAGTTTAAATGCTGGTAATAAAAAATTCACTTTAAAGAAGCGCCGCCCGCAAAATGCGGCTTTTGCACACTACGCCAATTTTATATAGAGAAGCCAGACCTCCTCCAAGAGGTTCCAGCTTTTCTTAATGGGCTATCGATCTTCGTTAGTTCAACGGGAACTTTATCATTCGGTACAATTGCAGCCTCCCAACTTCTAGTTAGGGCTGATGGCGGAATATCTGATGGTTCTCTACACACATCAGACATTATAAGATTTCAATGTAGCCTTCTGTACCATGAACGCGAATTCGTTGCCCATCTGTTATCAGCTTGGCAGCATTTTCAACGCCAACAACTGCAGGTAAGCCATATTCACGGGCTATAACAGCTCCATGGGTCATCAGCCCCCCAACTTCGGTGACTAGGCCTTTTATGGATACAAACAATGGTGTCCAGCTTGGATCGGTAAAGGAGGTAACTAATATATCTCCATCTTCTAAATCAGCATCTTCCATGTTTAAAATGACACGCGCTCGCCCCTCTATCACTCCGGAGGAAACAGGTAGACCTACAATCGCTCCGGCTGGGAGATTTTCTCGTTTATACTCACCTGTAACGATTTCACCATCAGACGTGATAACACGTGGTGGAGATAGTTTTTCATATAGTTTGTACTCGTCTTTTCGTGTGCTGATGATTTGATAATCCAGTTTATGTGTGCGTACGACTTCGTGAAGTTCTTTAAAAGTGAGATAATATATATCTTCTTTCTCATGAATAACCCCCGCTTCCACGAGTCGTTCGGCTTCTTTCAGTAAAGCCTGCTTATAAACGAAGTATCGATTAACCATGCCGTATTTTGGATATTCCCTAAACCCGCTGAAATTCCGGATGATATCTATCATTCGTTTTGTTTCTTTGGCTTTTTGTTCACCATCCGGTAATTGCTTTAATCGATCTAATAACTCTTGTTCTTTCTTCAAAGCTTCCTGTCGCCCTTGCTCAAATTTCCGATGGCCGACATTAGGCTCAAAATTTTTAATATTATTAAGAATCATTGGGACAAGTGTAGTTGGTTTTTCGCTCCATCGAGTTCTTGTAATATCAATTTCTCCGGTACATCGCATTCCGTATTTGCTGAGATAATCATAGATCGCGTCTCGGGTTTTGCTTCCGCCATCAAACTTAGCCAGTTCATCCAAAAAATTATCATCTTTTACATGTTGTAAGTAATCAATTACCTCTGGATAAGGACGAATCACATCTGCGACGTCTAATAGCGCAAGACCCATTTCTGAAGTAATATTATGGGGTACAGATTGAGAAAGCGTATCTGCTGCGTTTTTTTCACCTAACCACTCGTTCATTTTTTCGTTAATCCATAATGAAGCATTCATAGCAGTTCGAATCACAACCGAACTTTCTGGGTTAAATAAAATCTTCTTTAATTCTTGGATATCTTTTAGAATAAAACGAAATAAATCTGATCCTGATTTCGTTTGGATGTTTTGTTTTAACTCTTCTATCGATGTTTGACTGCTCTCAATCAAATCAGACACGATTGTCGGATCGTTTTCAACTTGAGCCGGCATATCTGCATTGCCTCTGCTGGGATTGGGTGCTGTTTTATCATTTGGTATCGACTTTATGAAATCTCGTCGGTTTATTATGGTCATAAGTGCGTCTTTTAAGAGCTGATCGTGCTGCCCCATGCCTTTTAAGAAAACTTCTCTGCTGTCAGGGGATGCCAGATGATGTGTGACATCAACAAATAGCCTTCCACCGGCTTTACGCATGGGTGCAGCAGTCGTCAACAGAAAAAAAGACAATCCCAGTGGTTTTATGGCATCCGTCATCATTTGTTGATGACCAACAGAAATATAGACGTGATTTTCTTGGTCACTCGCTTCAGGAATGGGAAATAAAGTAGTGATTGGACGACTCTGTACAATATAAAAAGTATCGCGGGCCAAACACCATTCGATATCTTGAGCCTGGCCGAAATGAGCTTCGATCTGTCTTCCAATGCGTGCCAGCTGTAAAATTTGTTCATCAGTCAGTGTTTGAGCCTTTTGCTGATCAGAATTGATCTGCTGTGTTTCTGTTCCGCCTTCTTTTCGTCCGTAGATAGCCAATTTTTTAGTTGCTATTCTCTTATCGATGATTTGCCCATCCTGTACTTTATAACAATCAGCAGATACCAAGCCGGAAACCAGTGCTTCACCAAGTCCAAAACCGGCATCGATGGATAACACCTTTCGGTTGGAGGTAATCGGATCAGCGGTAAATAAAATCCCCGAAGCTTGAGGGAAAACCATCCTTTGAACGATAACGGATAAATAAACTTGGCTGTGGTCAAATCCATTTTGCATACGGTAAATAACCGCGCGATCCGTAAATAGGGACGCCCAGCATTTACTGATATGCTGCAAGATTGCATCGACGCCAATAATATTTAAATAGGTGTCTTGTTGACCGGCAAAAGAAGCATGTGGTAAATCTTCAGCAGTCGCACTAGAACGCACGGCATAGGCATGTTCCTCGCCAAACTGGGAGAGATATTGAGCAACTGCTTTCACAACATCAGAAGGAATGCCTACTTCCATAATGATTTGCCGAATCTTTCTGCTGATTTTACCAATTTGATCTCGGTCCTCAACTTTTAGCATGGTCAATTGATCCAACAACACTTGTAACGTTTCGTTTTGTTCGATGGCTTTTTGATATCCTACTGTTGTGACACAAAATCCTTCTGGTACTTGTATACCTTGAATTTTTGATAATTCCCCTAAATGTAACCCTTTTCCTCCAACAAGCGAAAGCTGTGTTTTTTCAATTTCATGTAAACCGAGAACCAAAGAACTCATTCTACATCTCCCCTTCAAAAAAAATATTGACAAGAGCTTCCTAGCAGGATATAATAAAATTATAAGATGGACATCTATAACTTCTAACTAGAAAGCGCACGTAGTGTGATTATATCACCGTGGCTATTTTTGTGCAATATAAAAAATAAAAAGAACCTGGGCAATTTCACCAGGTTCTTTCTTAATTTCCATAGCTATTCGCATTAAAAAACTTGGTTCGAGCTGATACAACCCTCTAAGGAAATCCTAAAGTTGGGTTCTTTTCGAACTAACCTGTCTTGTTCCGTAGAGTCCCCATTTATAAATTAGACTTTTTGTTCTTAACAGTCCCACCTTTAACTAGTATAAAGTTATGAGGATCTGGCTAACTACTGAGATATTTTTATTTTGAGTAAGGCTTATGTTTGATATAGAAGGGTTATGTAAAGGTATCTGTTGTGAGGAAGCGCTGACTACAAAAAATTGATAGCATTCTCATTTAAATACCATTCTATTAACCTATAGGAAAAGTTTTAAAACCAGATGGAGAATACCCTACCACCAGCAATGCCAAGGCCGTTCTCTTAGTAGAAAACAACCTTTAACCATACTAACGATTTTAATAATCATTGATTATAAAACTTCTCAAGGAACGATCAGCAGCCCGTTAGCTACCCCTGATTAAAGATGATCTGCTACCACACTGTTACGTTAGAACTTCCACTACTTTGATATCCTTCTGTCGCCATGACTTGGTAAGCCCAATTACTGCCCAGATTCATTCCATGGCTCTTCCATGCGTTCACATGATTGCTGAAAGTGATTGTAGCGTTGCTTCCAGTTGGTCTCTTCGTCTGGCGAACACTCCAGTACTGCGTAAAAGTAGTGCGATCGCCATCAATGGAAGGTGCGTTATAACGTGTAGTTGTATATATGTCATATGTACCCCCATCACTTTTTACAGTACCTTTATACGTTCCAGTAGGTCTATAAGTACCCCATGAATCCACTACATAATATTCTATGAGAGGTGATCTCGTCCAACCATATAAAGTTAAATATCCATTGCCATTCGGTGCCCAAACTCCGGCATTATAGTTTATCGTCCTAAATGGCGAACCTGTAGTCCAACCTTTACCAACAACGAAATTTCCGGTATTAGACCAATTAACACTGTAATTCCCGCCAGACCCATTGACGGCGTTTACTATACCGCCCCCATCAGTCCAATTTTGCCAGTAGTCTGTGCTAGCTGCAGAGGCGGTTGCCGAAAACAAGCTAATACTCATTAAAGCTGCCGATAATCCAACTAAGAAATTCTTTTTAAACTTAAACATATGTTACCTCCTATAATATTTTTTCCGACTTTGAGGTAGCACTCGTATACATTTAAAACATTCTTAATTACTAACGCCAAAGCTTTTGATCGTCCCCTTCAGTATAATAACACGAATTCACGAGTGAATATTAAAAGTATTTGTAATTTAATTACAAATACCTAGAAACACATTATAAGTGGTCTTCTTCCACCATATCCTGATCCTTTTTTCGTAGGATCACAACTCTTGTTTCTAATTCAGATGGAGTAATATCTGTAATGAATTCCCATTGAACCATTTCAAATAAAGGAGATATACATTAGAGATTGTGAAATTATTGTAGCTGCCGCTTGTCTAATGAAGGGAAGCAAATTTATGAAGAATATGAAGAACTGAAGAAGAAAACAATTAAGGTTATACTAAGAAAGAACTGCTCAATTAGAATTATTGACCAAAAAGATTTTTATTTGAAAGGGCTCTGAAAAAGAAAAAAAAGAATTGACAATCAGGGTAACTGTGGGATGTAACCGAGCCTCCAATTCAAAATAAATATCTTTAAAATTCTTATTTTATTTAAAGAGGGACTGTATATCCCTCTTTAAAATTAAGCTTTAGATTGCTGCTGGAAGTAATAAAAATTGTACTTTTGATCAAACGCTTCTTCGCTTCCACAAAGAAAAATAATGAATTCAATAAATGCGATAATAGACGGAATACCAGTCCAGCAAAACAAAATATATAGAATACCTTGTCCTACTCTTCCCAAATAAAACTTATGTATTCCCAGACCCCCGAAGAAAAATGCTAATAATGCCGCTACAATTTTGTTCTTCTTGCTTACCATGACTTCCTCCTAGTTCATTGCTGCCATTTTTAAAGTAATGCTTTCACATTATAATGCATTTTCCACCAGAAATCGTGAAAGTTTTGAAATTTTTTTGAGATTTTTTATTTTATTGAGAAATGAAAGCTCATATAATTGAACTAGATGGTTTTGGGAGGCGTTTATTCAAAATGTATGGCCAAAGATTACGTCAATTACGAAAGGCACACAAATTAACAATGGAACAGTTAGCTGAGAAAATTAGAATTGCAAAATCAAGTTACGGCGGGTATGAAGCTGAAAGCAAAAAACCACCATTGGACAAATTGGTTACTTTAGCTAGACTATAAGATGTTTCAGTTGATTACATACTTAGGTTAACAGATGATCCTGATCCTAAAGTGAAAAGAAAGAATCTAAAAGAGTTTTTAGAAATCCGATATTCACTGGGATGGATATAAACTTACCCCTGAGATGTTAAATCCTATCCGGAAAATTTTGAAGTTGATTACTGCAAACAACAATTAGTAAAGTCCGCATAAGGGCTTTTGCATAAAACAATTATTTTATTGAATTTTCTGGACTCATTTCAAGAAGTTTATTCATGATGATAGCTAAACTTTCACCAGCTTTTTGTGGCTTCTCACCTGGTTTTATCAGAGTAATTAAAGCACTTAAAAAGTCCACTAAGCAATTTCGATTTATTTCAACTGTTTCTTTATAAGCTTTGTAAGCTTCCTCAAACTGATCAAATTGCACACCCTTCATAGCAGCAACAGCTAATTTATCATAAATATTCCATATGACTCTGTTAAACTAAAAAATCTTTTGACATTGATTAGTAAGGCAATGCACTTTAAATAATCGTACCCCAGACCAATATGTAAATTGCCTGCAGCAAACAGTAAATCGTTCAAAACTGTGTACGGTTCACCATTCCTTGCAACTGTCTCAATCCCTTTAGAGAACATTAGAGGATTATTGCTTTAGGATTTCTTTCTGCAGTTGCTTTTCTAATTCATTCTTTTATGGTTGGAACTCCTCCAAATAGGACAGATGCTTGTGAGCAATGGTATTCAACTTGAGCATATTTTTTAACAGCTGAAAAAACTCCCAAAAGAATTAAACTTATAATTATTAAAGTGATTGTCCAGGCGTTATACTCTGTTGTTATTGCTGTTATCAAAGAAAACAAAAAGTTTAATATAGGTACAATTGTAAGTTTTGATTTAAAAAAGGTAAGTACAATGGTAGTTATAGCTGCTAAACAATTAATAACTATTATAAATATGTACAAATCCATTTAGTTTCACACCTTTTGATTAAAAGGATTCTTTTATCTTAATGGCTCTCCCGAAGCTATATGCCAATGTAGATGCTTCGAATCCTGATATTCTCCCAAGTTTGTAAGTACTCTACAAGAACCGTTTTCTTTTGTTACCATAGCTGCAACCTTTTTTATCACACCAAGCAACTCAAGTAGTAGCTCGTTATCCCCTTCTTCCAAAGTTATTAAAGAAGAAATATGCTTTTTTGGAATTGCAACTATATGGACTGGCCAAAAAGGTCTTGTATGATGATACGCTAAGACTTTCTCGGTTTCAAAGACTTTATTTACTTTTGTTTTTCCACTTAATACTTCATCGCAATAAAAATCTTCAGTCATTATTAATCCTCCCAACAGCGTTTAGCTTCGATCCTCATAGTCAATATATAAATTAATCCAATGCTCTTCTCGAGGATTTGGCTCTTTGTTAGTTATGTACCAGCCGTTAAAGTGGGCAATCAAATGAATCATTATTTTTCTGCTTGTCCTTTAGAATCCATACCTAATTGGGTAAAGCCACTTTTAGTGCTTAACGGATCTCCATCTCGGGGGTATCAAATTGTATAAGAGCTATATAGTATTTCCTAAGTCTGTACCAAAAGGTTATAGAGCCACCAAAGTGATCTCGATAGTGACTAACTTAAATTTTTGGTTTATAACTCTTTGATTTTAAATAGTCGGCAATTTCTTCCGCGCCAAATTCTTGACCTATTTGTCCTCTTTCTTTAAGCACCCTCTAAACCTCACAATAAAATGATTATTTTATTACTATTATACTACAATTTTCCATGGTCATACTAAACAAAAAGCAGTCTATTCAGATCTGTTCCTTAGCGTTTTCTTCTTTTAAATTTTTGTTTAGTTTGAAACCAATTAAGACATTGACAATAGCTGCTGGAAGATATAAAATTCCTGCACCCATTATTCCTAACGCGGTACTAGAACTCACTATAAATGCCTGCATTTCTGTGTTTCTTGACTTCAAGCTAAGTAATACGAGGAGACCAGCTAAAACACCCATAAGCCGTGCAATACCTGAAATAAAGAAATCTGTTAGGACTCCAAATAATAGCCCTATAAGCGATAGCACAATCCCGAAAAAGCTGGACAATAAAACTAAATTTTTAATGGCATTTCACCCCTTTTTAAAGCCGCTTCCATTCAACATACCCAAACCGCTTTTGATACCGGTCTTCCAGTATAGCAGCCCATTCAATCCATCCTTCCGCAATAAGACTTTTTTTCCTCGTTCTCAATCCACTCTATCCAATACACCTAAACCCTCTAACGCTTTACGACTTGAATTTCCCTTACCTCACATTGCACATTACACTTTGATTTAAGCTCATTTGCTACCTCAATGATTTCATACATTGTTTGCAATTTAGATGTTCCGTGGCGGTAGCTAGATGTCAAATAACCTTCCTCATCTAACTTTGATTTGAAGTATTCCTTGTTTTCAAACTGCAGTACATAAAAATAATCAAGCAAAGGTATAAATCAACCTCTTTTAAATAATTTTGTAATCCTCATTGCTAATGGCAGCAAACCAATTATCATGAAAAAGGCAATTGCATTAAGCTTATTTTTGAAAAACAGGCTGGCCAAATTCCTTTCCATGCCCGCCGCTGTTTCTTTATCCATGAGTTCTTTAAACTCTTCATCATAGACCTGATCAACAAAAATAAACTTAATGCCAGTCAACAATCCAACTCCAAGCCAGATAATTAAAAAATAAGCTAATCCAATCATTGTTTTCTTCCCTATATCGAACGAAATTTGGTATTCTTGAGTATGTTGAATAAGTTATGTAGGTGATCTTGTGGAAGAGAAATACAAACGGGTATGATACTTCAATCGTTTATGATTACAAAGAATATTCTGATGTAAAATACGGCCGCTGCGCCAATTGTGATTACACTTTGTTCAAAAGCTCTGCGAAGAGTGGAATATTCTTGCGTGAATGTCGGCGATGCGGTATGAAAAAGAGCATTTAGATTAATGCTCTTTTTGTTTAAAACATTTCTTTTATTATTTGCTTCGATCAGGCAATCCACTAAACTCGTTAAATGATTTAACTTGTTTAATTCTTCTCCCTCTTCAGGTCGCCATCTGTAAAAAGCCAAGAGTTTTCACAGATCGTATATTCACTTGCTTTTTCAGCGATTTTCATGTATGTCTCTTCTGCCATATGTACCATGTAAATTTCCTCGTTTTTAATGTGACAGAACCTAATTGGATCTTACAAAGTCAGTCACTCCTCATTGTTTTATCCAATAAGCTGCTGGAACGTTCAATACTTGATATTGTTCATCTAAATAAGCATGTTTTCTTTTCCAACTACTTTTCTTCCACGCTTCTTGATTTGAATATGATGGATCTTTCGGTTTTGGATAGTCTCCATTTATCCATCCGTCTTCAATATGATTTAATTTCGCTGCCTTCATCATTGTATTTATACCAGACAGTTATCATTTTGACCGCCATATAGTTCACTCACCCGCTCCCCTCAAAATTGTGGTTTCATAGTCTATTTGTCTGTCTTAATGACTATTTGACACTCAATTTTATAATTTGTTTCACCTGTTTCAATCTTTGTATCATCGCGGTTAACTTTATATTTCCCTCCATACAAACTTGCTGAGATTGGGTGCCTTATACCACTCTTTAACTGATCGTAAATGTATTTCTTGCCTTCTTGAAAATTCTTTCGAGGAACATGTCCTACTTTGAAATCATTTACATAGACAGCTATAGCTTCCGGATCGTACTCGTTATTCTCTTCTAACCGCAATTCACAATTAGAGAAAAGGGCATTATGATAAACAAATATTGGCTCATCAAAAGTAGATTCTAAAATCTCTTTATTTGTCATACCATCATATTTTTCATCGAAGGAAAAGCTATTTTCATCCTCAGTATTGATGGCTTTCTTAATATCTTTTTGATAGTGTGATGTTCCTGCAACTTTAAAGTCTATATACTCAAAAAATGCAGACTTTTCTTCATATTTCCTTGAGAAGGCTGTTTCTTGAATCAAGATTGGGAAATTTTCTTTTTTAGATGTCACCTCTGTTTCGTTATTAACCTCAGAAGTATTAATATTATTATTTCTACTCTCATTCTGTTCATTTTTAACTTTGTTCTTGAAAAAGTTGAGTATGCCCAAATGTACCCCTCCAATTAAAATAAAAGAATGAATTTATTTTAAATTCCTCTCACAAAACTTGAATTTTCGCATATGAAGCACCAGACTTTCTTATTTACTAACTCAATTCAACTATTTAAGGAATATAAATTCTTTCTTTCCCCACTGCTCTTTTAACCTGTTCTTTTAATACAAATAATTTCGATAATTCTAAACAATATACTTGATCATCCATAATAATATAAGCCTCCGACAACCATTCAGGCACATATCCTAAATGTTGTTTGCCCAAAACTAATCTTTTTAAAGCTAAATTAATTCTCATCTAAACCCAATAGAGATTGGAATAAGTTCCAAGGTATTTTTTGAAACTATATTTTTTACCCGCATGTTCAATAACTTCAGTCATATTGATTTACATAACAATCTTCTTTTCCAGTGTGAGGAGTGTTTCTCACCCATATGGTTTTGTTCTTTACTTTCAAAAAATAGACGTTCTTTTTATGGTTCTTTCGCATAACCAGTGCACCTTTTTTCAATAGTTGCTTATCATACTTCTCCAGAAAAACAAAGCATCCTTTCCACTTTTGATCATTAATTTTAGGTCATATAACATTATGCTCTTTTATAATTTCATTTTTCATTCCCAAATCAGTTACTTCAAAATTTATAAACGGGAGTGAGTGACAAAAGGTGTTGAGTTATACGGAGTTGTTTTAAAACCATTATTATGAAACCTAATTAGCTTTACATATCCTCTATTAATCTCCATGTACTCCTCTAATTCAACAAAAGTACGATTTTATGCAGACCTAGAAAACTTGTAATTACTTTCTATCCTTCTAACTTTAGTATACCATTTTCATCCTGAGCGATCGATATGATTATGACTTTTTTCGAATATCTGCAATTCCTGCAGCTCGATGTTAGCTCTCTTGGATACCGATCCATTTCGTCATTATATAGCTTTTTGACAGTCGGATACTCGTGATCAATATCCCTGGAAAGTTTCCGGATACTGATCTTTCTTTGGTCTAATATGGGCTTTAAATTAGATTTAATCATTGTTATCACCTCAATTTTGATCACTTAAAATGATCATTGAATTTGTAGTAATGACCAAGGCTTTAAATCTGCTTTGACTCTAAAGAAGCTTAATATGGATAATCCGGGCTCTTCATGGTCAATCCCATATTTGCCTTTGATTTTCTCGTTCCCACAACCAGGATTCTTTTCGACTCATAACGAGCTCTCACTAGCTGCGCTCAATGTTTTTGGTAATAATAGGATTTGACCCAATGATAATTTCTTCCCTTATTTTCACACCATTCAATAAATCCCTTTGATTGTTTTTCTGTAAACAACACCCAGTCATTTAACAGATCTTGATAATAGTTAAGTGCTTCGTTATTGTTATTTCTTGTTTGTTGACATTCTACCTTGTTGTTTAACTGTATTGACTTAATAATAAGTGCTGTATCTTCTTTAATATCGCCAAGGTACAAATCTTCGGATATATGATGAAATGAATACCAAAGTGCGTTCAAATTTATATCGATTAGCGTTAATAAGGATAATTGTTCATTGCTGCCACCAAGTCTAAGCGCATTGTGTAAGTAATCGACACGTTTTTCAGTATTTAAAAACACGCCATACCACCTATATGGCCTTGGATCTTCCGGATTACTCTTCATCCATCCCTCAAGTAAAGGCTTTAAAAGTTCCTCTTCCAAAGGATGAACGAGTACATGGTGAATATCATCTGATGTTTCAAATAAATCAAATAGCCAACATGCAAACTTCTGTTGGGCATTATTATCCCACGTCTTTGCTTCATTAATAAAAGAAGATAATGCTTTAAAGGATTCCTTACGTAACCCTTTTTCTTTGAGGGAGCAGAACTTTTGAAATAATGGATATTCATCCAATCTGTCACTTTTCAAGATATTAGTTAAGATATTTACCATTGCTCACATCTCTCTTCGTTTAGAATCAAGTCCATGTTATATTTAGCCTTTGTACCTTGCTATATCACTAAGAATAACTTGATTTCCATTTTCCTTTTTCTACACCTGGATGCATTTCAAAATGATTTTAATTGAACTTGAAAGTGATATGTACAATAAACTGAGTTGCTATCTTCAACTATAAAGTATGTATCTTGGATTAAGAAATTTGTAAAGCCAACTGTTTTGAGTATCGCTTTACTCCTCATGAGCATATCCATCTGGATATCATTATCAGTTAGAAGGTCCAAATTAATAGTAAACGCTGTATGTAATTCAAAGAAAGAATTATCAAATTTAAAGTTTAAGATTTTCAGACACCCCCCCCACCTTACCGTTTCCTTTATTATACAGCGTGATCTTATCTAATTAAAACTGCTGTTTTATACAGAAAATAATGTCCTTTGTTCCTTTCCCTCTTCCGTCCATTGCAGATGCTAGCCACTTCATAGTTTCTTTAATATAGTTTTAATAATAAAAGCTTCATGAAAAAAGGTGATTTTTTGCCCGCTTGAACGCCCCCTCAACATTTTTAAAAATTCCATGGGCGTTTCAGTACATTCTCCTTTCCAAGTTTTTGTTTCATTGCCTAACCATTCTCCCGGGTAACGTCTTTTTCAGATGACACTTTAATCTCTCCATTCTGTGTGAAATTGTTGTTTACTTAATTAGATGCCATAACAAAAAAAGCTTCCTAACTTCAGATGCTGGTACGCTTTCTTTCTTAATATATGAACATAAAACGACTACGTGCATTCTCTTGTAAATTCAACCTTTCTATATTTAGAAATTTTAATATTCGAAATTTATCCTTTCCCTCTTTACTTATATATGGAAAAAAGTATTATTTACCTAAATGAAAAATAGTTAAAAAAGTAGCAGAAAGAGGTTATTAAATGAAAAAGTTATTTGTTACTTTTCTTGTGCTAATCTCCTTAAAAAGGTTGCACTAGTAAGTATTCTCTAGCTACCTTGTCAAATGATGACTGCAAAACAAGCTGGGGACTATGTATTGTGTTCCCAAGTAAAGAAGTTAAACTTTATTCTCCAAAGAGTCCTATAAAGGTAGCTGTATTAGATAGTGGGATTAATAACTCTCTGTCTATTTTTGAAAATAGTTCAATAACCTCATATGATGCAATAAAAAACAATTCCACTACAAAAGATTCTTTAGGCCATGATACAGCCATAGCGGGTGTTATTATGGCTCCTTTAAATAAACAAACAGTGCAAGGAATATCTCCTCAAGTGAAATTATTCGATGTTAAGGTTCTTAATGATAAAGGAGGTGGTGAAGTCCACTCTATGAAACAAGTAAAGTCTGAATCTGAAGAATATGTATTTTTTGAGCCTATTTTATGTAAGGTTAAGCATAAATTTAAGACTAAGCACGGTAAACTCCGCATACCTTCCTTCGAATCCTGGAGAGTGTAATCTCTCCGTTACATAACTCCTTAGAGCCTAGCTTTTAAAATCCGAGTAAAAATTTAGTACATGGATCAATTAGTTACTATCGAATAAGAACTTTAGTGAATTAATTGCTCATGTCTTTTATAAATTTGAATTGTCCTTTTTTATCTAATTCTAAAAACAAATCAATCCGATTTTGTGAACTACTTCTTCCTCTAACTTTACTCATTCTTCACTCATTTTTGCTTGAAACATTTCTTCTGCAGATACTTCATGAGCTTTAGCGATCCAATAAATATCTTTTAACAGTTTTTGTGCATTATTATATGACCAGATTGTGTATGGAAACCGAGTTTGAATTACAGCAGTTTCATCATCTGGAGTTGCTACCGTATATGGTAATGACCTGTCAAAGATCTCAGTGTCATAGTCATACCACAACCAGAGCATGTCAGCAGTATTATGTATGTAATATCCTAAGTACTCTCGTTGAAAGTTCATCTGTTCACTCACTGCTTTTAAATAGAATAACTATTTTATAATCTCTTCTTAATACCCTCCACTTAAAATACAGTATAATTGTAACTTGGATACACTAATCTATTTACATATAATTACAGTGTATTTCATTAAAAAATCAGGAGATGATTTTATTGAAAATTAAAAAGGTTATTACAAGTTCCCTCTTATTAACGTCTTTATTTATTTCCGCTGCTACCGCTTATGCTACACCTGCTACCTCTGTTAAAAGTCATGATGCTATCCGAATCCAAGGAGATCAAATGGAAATGACTGTCGTGAGATACTACACCCAAGAAGAATCCCGTAGTATCCCTTATACGATTCAATATGCAGAGAATGGTTGGTACGGAACCTTGACTGCAACTAATTGGAAACAGCAATCTGATCTTAGAGTTAGAGTTGAATATACAGGGACTGTTTACTTAGGACAATAATAAATGAAGGGCGACTAGTCCCTTATCTTATTTTTAGTTAAAAACTATCTTTTATTCAATCTCTATATTCAACCCAGTTGATCCAACTTTGATTTCCCTCATCTCTCCAATCTGTGGCATATATAAATGTTTCTTTTCATTAGAAACAATTTCACCCTTCCAACAACCGTTTTGCACAAAGGATTTTGTCCCGATTGGTAAAGTTTGAAGATCTGCGTTCTCTATGTATTCTCCCTCCTCTCTATAAATATCTCCTTGTTCAGAAATCCTCCTTTTCGAAACTTTAATGTCGATTTTGTAAAGTGAATTTTCATCCTCAATCATTAATTTATATAGCCAATCAGTTATTTTTGATTGCTCTTCACTACCGTTAACCATATCGAAAATCTTCCTGTACATGTCATTCCTCTTCTTTTGAAAAATACTTGTCTCACCTCTTTAATAGTTAAAGTTTCTTGATTTTGCACTTTTCCACTCATTAACTATCCACTTCATATGTATTCATTAATTTAATGATAAAACCACGATTTTAATTTAACTTTAATATGCACCATCTTGAGAAAATCCCCTTTAATTGGTAAACTCATACTTAACTTTTTATATACAAGTGGGTGTTGCCTTGAATAAAACAATCGGAATTGTTGGATTAATTATCAGCATACTAGTGCAAACTTTTTCGGCCGATGAATCGCTATCGCATAAGATTGCTACGGCTTTGTTATTGGTATCAATAATGATTTATAATTTTGAACATGCTAAGGATTATTCTAAAAAGTCACTTGTTATTTTAGGAGTTACCTTTATTCTTTTGATGCTAGGAGTTTATCAACTGCTCTCATTTACCAGCGATTACTTTGAAAAGCTTAATGTGAATTTTAGATATACCCTCTTATTTGAAATAGCATTAATTATTGCATTGGTAACGATTGCAGTAAATGTAATGAAGTACATTGCGAATCGGTTAAGGAAATCGACTAATGGTAAAGAGTTATAGCTCTTTGCCTTTTTTATGCTAAATGCTTCTTTCTATGCGGTCTTTTATGTATGAAATCAAATGCTAAATCAACTTTCTCTGGTTCCCTTTCCTCTGTTACTCGCTGAGTAACAACAATAAGTTGACCGTTTTCTTGACGATCAATACTCTTAACTGAATATCCTTTAGAACCGTAATATTCTCCGATAATCTCATCAACGTGGTTACTAAGCAGATTCCTCTTTATCACCTGAAAAACCTCCACTTATTTTATTTTTATTCTTTATTTTTTTTATGATTTCATCCTATAATCCATCTCTCCATTTGCCCTCTCCTCTATCACGACATTAACCGACACACAATTTCCATATATATGGGAGTAATTTCGCTATTTCCCCAATAGATAAATCCATATAATGTAATTGTAAGAAAAAATTATAAGAATGGGGGATTTACATGAGTTACAAAAAAGTAATAACAGGTGTTGCATTATCTGTAGGTTTACTTGTTTCAGCATCTCCAGCGTTCGCTGCAAGTACTAGTCCCGATAAGGAAATAGTAAATGTTGCAAGTGATGATTTTAAAGCTCAAGCTATCAAATGGGATCTACCTAGTACTACTGGTATTTTTGCCAATACCTTTGAAAAAGACGGTATCCGCTGGTATTTAAAAGGTATTACAAAAGTCTCGGAAGGAAATTGGATTGGCCACTATGAAGGTGTACGAATATAAGATCAAAATGGGGGGGGCATCTAGCTCCCTTTTTAAATTCATAGTTTGCCAGCTCTATCTGGTTAAAGTAATCCTTTTAAACATAGTTCAAAAGCACATACCAATTTTGTATACATCCCCATTAATACATCTCCCTCTCTTTAAAACAGTCTTTTTATCAAGTGTAGTGCTACTCATAAACAACAAAGACATTATGATCATCAACAAACATTTCGCTGCCATCAGACAAGTGTATCCAAAAAGCCTCCTCTGGTTCATCTCTATAGTCATAAATTGCGACTACCTTTGTATTTGATTCTTCACTCACTGACTTTCTGACAGTTATTTTTATATTATCTTCAGGCAAAATAATTGATTTAATCATTCACTTCAATCCAATCAAGGTTTGTATTGCACCGTTGTGCTTCAAGTAACATCTAGTCACAAGATTGAACCTTATTCGTTAATACACTTGGTCCCAACTTTTCTGTTCTAGCATTAGAAAGACGCACTTGAACTTTAACATTCTTCATTTCGGCTGTAATTGAGTCAATCCTTCCAGCCCAACTAGGACTGTCTTCAGGTGTAGGATAAAGTTTAAATCGCCAACTAATCTCACCTGGTTTAGAAGCAAAACCTTCGTAGGTATCGTAATTTCCATATGAAGATGGTTCCGGAAGATGAACAGCAAGAATACTTATATTGGTTCTTGGAGCACTAGGCGGATTTAATTGCACCTTATAAATTAATGCCACGCCTTTTACATTTCTAAGGCTCTGATCAACAGGTTCCATTATTACACTACAAGGCATTGTACTTGCTTTTACTTGAATTGGATAGGCAACAGCAGCTGCCAATAAGGATATAACCAAAATAAATCGTCTCATGGAGAGTTCCTCATATTTTTTTGGTTAATTTCCCTTATTTCTGGATCGATTATTCATATGTATTTGATCTGGACTTCAATTTTATTTTGATTTAATTTCAACAGTTAAACTGTCTGGATAGTTTTTTAAATCAAGTGCGTTTACATGACAGTGACCTACATTTTCTTCTTTATCAACGTAATTATAGAAGAACTTTTCCCCATTATTGATGATGACTTCGCCATGATGTATGTACTCCATCTCTGATCCCTTGTACCAAGTTACCTTAACCTTTGTGCTAGGTTTGATTTTATTTAAATCAAATACTGTTATTTCTTTTAGCAAGTTCATTTTTTTAACCTCCTCTTCTCTTTTACTTTTAATCTAATTCCCTCATGTCCTCCTGCTGCTCAATATAACTTTTAAAGTCCTCCCATTCCCTATCAATTTCTTTAATATTCCTAGCAATATAGGTTTCTGTAATGTCTGGATCAACCAACTTTTGAAGAGAAAGTTGGTACATAAATTCAATCTTTGATACTGTTTCTAGAAATGACTGGGCATAACTTTTTGCTCTATTTAAGCGATATTGACTCATTCCATGTTTTGATTCCTTTATTATTCTCACTCCCTTTTAATCACATTAAAATGCAGCTTTTATTTAGACTTCATCAGCTTGTCTAATAGTGTCTAACAACTCTTTCTTCTTGAAATATGTCTTTTCCAAACGATCCACTTCCTTTTGCAATTCAGTAGCAGCAGCATTCTTCAGAATCCATTCTCCTACTCCACAGACTTCCTTTTGTTCTTTCTCAAACGTTTTTATATGTTGATCTTCGAACCTAACCCTTACTCTTGTTCCGTTTTCAAATTCATTATTAAAAGCAGCTGCTTTCTTTTATTCTTCAAGCTGCTTAATCCTTTTGTTGTTGTTAAATGAGTTACTTACAATATTTCCTGATTCACGAGTAGTACTTATAATTAATAATGGAAAGCTTATATCACCTTTAGGTCTTAAAGGTACGTTGAGGTTTTGACTCGGTTAGTAACTTTTGGAGAGGAGTTGCTGACCATCTTTTTCATTAAATTAATTGCATACAGAAATTTAATAATGGAGGAATTTAGATTGCTGCTTAATGACAGAGATTGCTGCTTAATGACAGAGAACGTTTTTTGCTTGAGTATCTTCTTGTTTCTAATCGGATCAAATCGTCGTTTGATACCTTCTAATATACTCACTATCTCTGTCTTTTCTTCTTCAAGAAAAGCTCCAAGAAAAGCTCCTTTTGAAAATTCTGGTTTAAAGGATCTAGGACTATCTATGAGCTCACCATTTGATACAAATATACTCAGTCTTATGTCCTTCGATGTCTTACGGAAGAACTGTTTGATAAGGCTAGAGCTCTACATAGAAATATCGGTGAGCGTGTTTACTTTTTAAAGTCTGACGTCTGCATTTTGTATCATGAGCGGATATCGTGACATCCATTTGCTGCGACTTCTTTTCAAATGAAATGATCACCGCAAAAGAACAGATTAGCAAGCGGTTGTACTATAATAAACACCTAATGGATACTTATTTTAAAGGAAAGATTGAAGAGCATAATGTCATTACGGATTGCGACATTGATAAGGTGTTACATAAGATGTACTTAAGATTTGGATTCAGAGAGTATAAACGAAACAATTATGAGCATGTCTTTGATCTTTTGGGTATCAGTGCCCCTGATTGAAAGCCATAATTGTAAATGAGCAGGTATTAGAACAACTTCATATCTTCCTTCTGCAGCTTATTTAAGTTCCTCACCGTCCATCTAAATGATTTATCTGTGACGAGTTTCTTCTATTATATGTACCCATCTAAAATAACCCTTTCATAAATTCAGCCTTTGCTTTAGGTTATTAAGTATTATGACTAAGACGTTATTGATATTCGCCAATTTGCATAAAAATAAGTCTTCGATTCATTTTTTGCTGTTACGGTAACGATTAATAATATTAAGCCTTATACACCCTCTTAATTATTCATTTTTTTAATTTTGCCCTTGATTTTCATTCGAATTTGTGAGTCAGCCGAAAAAAACTCGAAATCCAATATTTGTTACTAAAAAGCAGTATAAGACTTATTATATAGGGATTTAACTACCAAAACGTGGGGGTCTATTAACATCCAAATACTCAAAAGTACCCATGCACTTCCATTTCCACACCCTTTCCAAATTTTCATTTTCCTAATTTTACATTAGATCGTCTTTTTTCACATCATAATCGTTATCGTAAAAGCCTATAGTATCAACGTTTTTCCTTCTAAAAATTTTCCTTTTTTATCAATATCTCCTTAAAACAACCACTTTCCCCTACTCCCGCTTATGTTTTACGATCGTTTACCCCCTATTCACTAATTAAAGTATCAAAAATCCTTATGTTTACTGTCTTTTTTAGCTCATTATAAATTTTTACGATAAGCATGTTATTCGTGTACGATATACGACTTGACTGTAATTGGTGACGATTTAACAGAGATATTTAATGCACTTCTAACTTTTTTAACTGCAATGGGAATCATTGTTGACCCAACAACTCAAGGTATTTCTGATAGTGAACAAGCAATGGATTATGATAAACCCCCTCCCCTTCTCTTAATTGAGGAGGGTATTTTTTTCGTAATGAAAAAATTGCAGAAAACTTTACATCCTTTTACAATTTTTTCAATGACTATGTTATGATTGTTTTCGAGAGATTTTTGAAATTTTCAGAAAGAGGGGTTTGGATGAGTAAGATCGCTTCAGAAGTTGTCGCTACTACACTGAATGACTGGTACATTGCTATAAAAAAGCAAAAGGTTGATGAGTCAATAAAATATTATTCAGAGATAAAGAAACTTTTTGATGAAATGGAAGAAGATCAAGAAGTTCTTGCGTATTATAGTTTATTAGAAGAAAGACATAAAATGTTGCTACATTCCTCACGAGGAGAACCTTTGCAAAAGCACACCTATTTTACTGAAGACAATCAAAACTTCATTAAAAAAACAAATGATAAATTAGAATACAACTTTTATCTATTTGAAGCAATGTATGAGGCATACAACAAAAACTATGATCGAGCAATTAACTTATATGGATTAGCTGAGAAAAAGCTTGCAGAAATTCCAGACGAAATTGAAGCAGCTGAATTTTACTCTAAAGTCTCTTACTTATACACTCTTGTTAAACAAAGCATTGTGGCACAACATTATATAAAAAATGCAATTTCGATATATAAGCGACACCCTGATTACAAATGCAAACTTGCTACATCAACAATGATTGCAGCTGCGAACTATGCTGATATGAAACGATTTGAGGAAGCAGAAAAATATTACTTAGAAGCAATTGATATTGCAAAAGAGACAAAAGATGAATTTTTGAAAGCTCAATTATTTCACAATCTTAGCATCGTTTATTCTGATTGGAATAAACCTGATAAATGCATCGAATCTCTTGAAAAAGCAATAGGAAATGAATCTTGGTTACATTCAATTTATTATATAAATTCTTTATTCATGATAATTAAAGAACTCTTTAAAATTGACGAAAAAATGAAAGCCATTAATTTTTACAATAAAGCACAGGAAAGACTCATATTAATGGAGAATAAAGTATACGAAGCCAAAATTAGCATCTTATACAACCTTTATTGTGGTGAATTAAAAAATAATTTCAATAATTGTATTAGTAATATTGAGTTTTTAAAGCAACAAAATGAACTTGAAAGTGTAGATGAATTGTCCTACATAGCTGCAAAAAGGTTTGAATCAATAGGTGCTTTTGAAGAAGCAACGAGCTTTTTCAATGCGAAAATTTGGGCTGAACAGAAAATGAATCAGGTGGAGGGAATCTTATGAAAAAACTTGTGCTTTGCGTATCTATTTTAGCTGTGATTTTAAGTGGAGTAGCTTTAACGCAATTGAGTACAGATTCACCATCTAACATCCAGGTAGCTGAAAGGCCTGTCGGAGGTTAAAAAAGGTTGATTAATTAATTTAGCCCTACTCATACACTTGAGTGGGCTTTTATTTTATGATTTATGTCCACCAGTCAACCCAGCTCTGTGAAGCGCTGTACCTGCAAACGTAACTGAGATACTTCTCACTGTTTTGCCCGAGTAAAACTTATTAAAGAACATCAAGCAACACTTATAAATATCCATCGTGATATTTGTGGGAAAATCAATTGTTTTGGATCGATGAAATCCACCACCAAGCTCATCTTTACTGTAACCAATTCCAAGGCTGATCGTTCGACCAACTTTATTATGTGTACATGCCCTTCTTGCGACTTCCTCACAAATTTCCAAAAGAACAGCCTTAATCTCTTCTCTCCTTGTATAATCCCTCAGTAAAATCTGACTCTTATCAAAACTAATCTGACCTTGTATCAACTGAGCACCTATTTCTGATAAATCAATTCCATGCGCATGATAGTACAACTGGTTTCCCATTATTCCGAACTTCTTTTCAAGCAGCTCTAAAGGAAATTTAGCTAACTGGCCTACAGTTGATATTCCCATCCGATTCAGGTTTCTTTCCATCCTCCCTCCTATTCCCCATATTTTAGACAGTGAACCTTCCAGAGTTTATTTGGCACATCTTCATATCTCCAACGTGCAATACCACTCTTTGTTTTCTTACTCTCCAGGTCAAGCGCAAGCTTACTAAGCAACATATTGTCACCAATTCCAACTGTGCACATCAAACCAAATTCTCTCCACATGCTGCTTTGGATTGCTTTGGCCATTTCTTCAGGATTCTCTTTTCCTGCATCTAAAAAAGATTAATCAATTGAATACGTGTGGACACATTTTTCAGGAACAAATCTGTAAAACAGCTTTGTAATCTCAGTTGAAACTCTGATGAAAAGCTTCATTTGTGGATTTACAATGTATATTCTTGGATCTTCAGGTATCTCAAATAGTCTCGATCCTGTTTTGATTCCAAAATCTTTTTTAAGTGCAGGAGATGCGGCTAATACTACACTTACCTGTCTCTCGATATTTCTTACAACAGCCGATACAGAAGTATAAAACACAAAGTATATTCTTACGTAGAAATTGTGAGTAATCAATCATTGTATGTAACTCCTTGTTATATATACTGTGTTGTTATGTTGATCTTTAACGTGAAGCTTGTGTTGTTCAAAATTAATGTAATGAACTCTTCCGGCGGCATTTTCAAACAAATCCATAGTTGTAAAGTTTGAATTTCAAAATTTAAGTGCTTCAGAAACGAGAACGTCCATCATCTCAATTTTTGATCCATCAATCAAATCTTGTTTAAGCTGTATTAAATGTTCTAGCATCATTGATGTCCATTGATTGTTCCTCGATCCCTAAACATATCGACTCACTCCTTGATTGATCTAATATCAACAGAACTAATGTTCCTTATTCAATGCAGATAAGAACAAACGTTCGATGTAAATGTTGGTAATAAAATATAAAGGTCAATAATGATATCCGTAGTATTAATAAAGGAGAGATTCTTTTCGACGAGGGAGAGTGTGATGGTGAATGAAGAAGAGGTTAATTGGATTTTTGGTCTTAGTTCCTGCTTTGATTATGTCGGGTATAACTTTAATCGAATCAAACAAAAAGACCCCTGTAGAAGTTTTAGAAAGTGCTTGGGATGAATTTGGGTTATTTAGTTTTGAAATTGGAATAACAGATCCGGCAATTACAATAGGCATGGATCAAACCAAAAGTGAAGCAAAACTTCGTGAATATTTAAAAGATAATCTGTCTAGAGAAGCCAAGGAAAAATATAAGATTTATATATTCAAGGACGATATTGTTAAGCTTGAGAAAGAGCATCAAGAATATTTGCAAGAAAATAATCTCAATAAGTAAAACGCCCAGCACTTATTGAGCTGGGCACTGTTTCATATTTAAATTGAATTTTTATAAGCATTAATAGCTTCGTTTCGCAACAACATATTATTTTTGTTAACCATGCCTATGTTGTAAGCTTTTTTGATAATATCTAATACCTGTGAATCTAATGCAGAGAGATTACCTCCCGGATTAAATCTTGATTTCCAATAATCTAAAGACTTATTTAGGTCAAGTGAGCTTTTTTTGTTCTCGGGTTTAACTACTTCATTTTTCTCAAGTTTTTCACAGAATTCACTAAAACTAATTGATGAAAGAGTAGGATTATCCCCTCCATACCCTTCTGTAGCCAAACTGCAAAATGCTAAGAATTTCGGATCATAAATAAGATCGCTTGAGTTTACATTCATCACAGATAATCACAATCCTCTCAGAGCTTTTTATAATTGTATTACCTTTTCCATTTTTACACATGTTAAATATCGACAATCCCTCAAATCATTTAATAAGGTTATGTCAAATTTTAATGTTGATAAATACGCAAAAATAAAAGGAAACCATAGTTCCAGGTACCTTTTAGGCTTTCTAAACCAATTTTTACAGCGTTTAGTCTCTTTTTGACAACAGTTGTGTTTGAACCTTTTTCTGTCGTGCTTTTATAAGCATTTGAAAGTTTACTAAAAGTTGACTCTAAAGATTTAATGGACAAATCTTGAATTTCTTGGCTAACAATCTTCATTTACAATCCTCACTTTTCGTTTTAAAAACAACACCTACTCAATAGTTGAATTTAGGACTACGCCTTGAATTTTGCGATTCGCAAACTATCATATCAGCTACAGCTTTAAATGTTTTTCTTAGCTTCACCATTTGTGACCTTAGTCCCTTGTACTCTTTGGCTCTTTTATCCGCTTCAGAGAGCAATGAATCAGCTTCAAATACCTTCATTTCATTCTCCTTTCAAGCCTACTCTATGTAAATTTCACCACAATTATTTGCTTGAATAACAGAAAAAGACAGCCAGAACTGACTGTCTTATACATCGTGCGATCGTGTTCTATAATAATTTTCTGCGGTATAGTAGCACCATTCCCAAAAAGTTGCCCCATTGGATTCTATATACCGATCTAGAAATATCTCAAAATTTAAATTTAATGGTGTATATTCCCCTATTTCTAATATAAAAAGATAGTTGGGATCCCCTTTATCCAATTTATCTTTGTCGATCATCAAATGGCACCCTTCTAATAAGTGACCAATTGGGATACCATTGATGCCTTCAAACAAATCCTCATATTTTAATTCTTCTTCAATCTCTTCAAGGCTAAATAAATAAAGTCCTCCACCTATATTCTCCCCATCAGAAAGAATCTCAAAAATTTTCGCACCGTTATGCAGTGTCATGAACTTCTGATAATCCTCTGGAAGGGTAATCTGATGTTTAGCTTCAAAACTTTGAATGTCGTTAAGGGTTGCTTTGTCCTGTGAAAATGTAACAAGGAACTCCATGATATCCCCTTCAGAACAAAACAATTGAATGGCTCCTTTTTCGTCTAAAAGACTTTTCAAGCCATTTACCGTCTTATGAACAAAGTTAGTCACATACATCACCCCTTTATTTCCTTTTAACAATAACCTTTCAAATTCCAAAAGATGTGAACAGATCGTGATAGGTGCTCTTTTCAGTGAATATAATGCAATAAATTCTAAAAAGAGGTGTCTCTAAAAATTGAATTCTCTAATGAATGATGACATGGTAAAGATCATTAGAAATGGCCTTAGCGCATCGCAGCATCCAAAGCACATTCTTGTTATAGGAGCTGGATTGTCCGGGCTTGTATCAGCATCTTTGTTGAAAAATGCCGGTCACAGAGTAACGATTCTCGAAGCGAGCGGCAGAGCGGGCGGCCGTGTCTGCACTTTGAGATCTCCCTTTAGTGATGATTTGTATTTCAACGCTGGCCCGATGCGCATACCGAATAACCATTCGTTAACCTTAGAATATATCAAAAAATTCAAATTGCCAACAAATGTATTTATCAACAGAACCCCGATGGACATCATTTATGCAAATGGAATCAAAACACGTCTCCAAGTTTTTGAACGAGCTCCTGGAATATTGAGATACCCAGTTGCACCAAATGAACAAGGGAAAACGTCTGAAGAGCTGATGCTTTCTTTACTGCAGCCTATTCTAAATTTTATCAATCAAAATCCAGCGAGAAATTGGCGGATTGTCGAAGAACAATACAAAAATCATTCGTTAAGCTCTTTTTTAAACACGTATTTTTCATATGGCGCGATCGATATGATTGGTGTACTTTTGGATATGGAAGCGTATATGGGGATGTCCCTTGTTGAAGTATTGCGGGAATCTATCTTTTTTTCATCGCCCGCTCACTTCTATGAGATAACTGGCGGCATGGATCTGCTGCCTCACGCGTTTCTTCCTCAATTAAAAACAAACATTCTATACCATCAAAAAATGATGAAAATGTCTCAGGGGGAAAATAGTGTTACGATCCATTGTCAGCATCAACAAACGGCAGAATTTGCATCGTTCACAGCAGATCTCGCTATTGTAACCATTCCTTTTTCAACATTGCGATTTGTAAAAGTCGAACCATACCATTCATTCTCTTACTATAAACGGAGGGCCATCCGTGAGCTAAACTATATCAGTGCAACAAAAATCGGCATAGAGTTTAAAAGCCGATTTTGGGAAAAAGCCGGGCAGCGCGGCGGCAAATCTATTACTGATCTACCGATTCGTTTTTCGTATTATCCAAGCAGAAATATTGGAGCAAATGGACATGCCGTCATTCTGGCAAGTTATACTTGGGCTGATGAGGCACTGATATGGGACAGTCTTTCAGAAGGAGAGCGAATCCAGTATACTTTACTGAATTTATCTGAAATCTATGGTGATATTGTGTGGTCTGAATTTGTGTCTGGCACTTCTTTTAGCTGGAGCCAGTACCCGTATTCTGCGGGAGGTTTTACAGCTTTCGAACCAGGACAAGAATTAGAGCTGTATCGCTATATTCCTGTCCCTGAGGGCAGAGTTCATTTCGCCGGAGAACACGCCTCACTCACTCATGCGTGGATGCAAGGCGCGATTGAATCTGGAATACGTGTTGCTTATGAGGTCAATCGCTTACCTTAGATCATGCTCACATCTTGTTAAAACTGGTTGATATAAAAAGAAGTGAAGAATTTATACTCCTTTGTTTAAAAGATTAATTCAAATATGGGATGTCTCAACATTCGGTTCTTTATTATTTTTATACACGTTTTGAATGCGGACCTCCCATTTCTTCCATAATCATTAATAAATACCCAACCATAGAAAACGTTTTAATTAACCATCGGGCGAACTTTCTTTCACTGTATAACGATTCTTAATGTTGCTTTTTATCCTTTACTTGTCCTCTCTTTTTTTCATTGACTTACATTTCTTGAAAACCAGTATAAATCCTAAAGGAATTTTGTAACAAATACAGAATTGGAAAGAGAAGCGCCAAAAAATGCTAACTCCTCATCTCAAAGACAAAACTGCGCTTATATTAAAAGAAAGAGGTGTCTTTAGAATGGTTCATTTTAAAAACTGCCCTGATCCTTCTCTAAACGCCAATTCTCAGTCTCACCCCGAATTTTCATCCGAATTAGAACATATTAAGACAAGAATGCAAAACTTTATTAAGCACTCGGTTACAGACCAAAATATCGAAGTTACTGACGCAAGGGTGACGGCCGAAGGAGAGGTAACCTCTCTTTTAAAAGAACGTCTCGACAAGGAATACTATAGGCTTTTATCTAAAATCACCCGGGAAGTAAATGTGGCTGACTTCGGCGCTGTTCCAGATGGAAGAGACAATACTGAAGCTTTTCGAAAAGCAATCGGGAATGGCCGAGTCAAAGTACATGTTCCAGCGGGAGAATACCTCGTTCAAGGGATTAAACTTCCATCTTGGACAACAATTGTTGGACAAGGTAAAGGAATCACAGTGATTAAATTGCATGAAGACACTCCAGCGCATGAATGGGTGATTACAAATGATGATTATCAAAATGGAAATCGTAATATTTTTGTCCAAGGAATGTCATTAGACTGGAATCCAAGTAGACAATGCGGTGTGAGGAATCCAGGGGGACAGTTCTCCAGTTGTTTAACTTTTGCTAAGGTTGAATATGGGTGGATCAAAGATGTGGAAGCGATTAACGCAGGTCTTCATGGTATTGATATTACATCGCCAACGTATGACCATTTGCCTGATACCGATTGGACAAAAGACGGATCAAGATATATTTGGATCGATAACTGTGTGACATATGGTTCAGGAGACGACGGCATTACCACCCATTATAGCGAATACATCTTTATTTCAAACTGCCACTCAGGAAATCCGCGGGGAACAGAATTTGCTGAAGGTGTTTCAAACTCCAACGGAATAGAAATTGACGACGGCTCTAGGCATGTGTGGCTTTTGAATAACTTTACAAGCGGCAACATCCGCGGAGTTGAAGTAAAAGCCCATGAACTGTGGCCGGCCTCTCAAAACGTCCATATCATAGGCCATATTTCTTATCGCGATGTTCGTGCATTTGATCTTCGTCATATTGGTCACCATCAAATTACAGATCCTGAAAGCACAACAGCATACGATGTCACACTCATTGATTGTTCAGCAGTTGAACCAGTTTTCAACTCGCTTTACGATGCTGTGACCCCAAGAGCGCTGGTTATTTCGGCATATAAAAACGTTAATGTAAGCGGATTCACAGCGATTGGTGATCCAGACTATGATTATAAAGAAAACCCTGTCGTAGCCTTGCAATATCGCAGCCAAAATATAACCATTAATGGTATTAAAATTCGCGGGTTTAAAAAAGCCGGTGTTGATATTAATTTATCAGGCGGATCAAATAAAACTGATTATATTAAAATTTCAAATTTTGATATTTATAAATCTGCTCCAAAAGGAATTTCAATCGGTGGAGGCCTCTACAATGTCAATATTCTAAATGGAACGATGATTACTGACAATGGGACAGTTGGAATTCAGTCACCCAATAATCAGGCCACAATTCTCGGTGTACAATCAGAAGGTTATAGTGTGGCAGCCTCAATCAAAGGTCAAACATACCAACAAGTTCCAATCAATTTGAAAGGAGGCATACAGCTTGCAACGACCTCTGGCTTTGCCGTTAACCAAACAAGCGCAGTTATAGCAGGTACCGGCGACATTACGGCCCGCGGAGAAAGAAATGCGGTCATTAGCTCTTCTGGAGGCTCCAGTACTGAAGGCTCTCGCGCATTAATCGCTTCTTCAAATAACGCACATATTAGAGGAAACCAAGCGTCAAGAACAATACTGTCTTCTGAAAATATTACACTTGAGGAACCATACACCGTGGCAGGAGGTCATCAATCAATAAAGTGGCTTCTTGACTCTGTTCGGGGAAACGGGACGTTTTACGGTGCAATCAGTTCTTCTTTAGGTGGATATGGAGAGTATTTTGAGACTTCAACTGGACAGTTAATCCATACTGGTACAATCGTGACTTTAAGAGGTGAAAAAATTGTGCCCGCGAATGTTGGAGATTATATGCTTGGCGTTATTTCAGAAACTTCAGCTTTCATTTCAGGAGCCTCCAGTTTCGTCTGGCAGGGGCGTTATTTGACAAATGAGTTCGGCGGATTTATTTATGAAACGGTGACTGATGAGGAAAGCGGTGAACTCATACGTGTTCCCAAACAAAATCCAGACTACGATACAGCGCTGGAGGCAAATTATCATTCACGGGCAGCAAGAGACGAATGGCACGTAGTAGGGTTGGTAGGCCAACATTATGTTCGTATTGACGAAACTGTCAATCAAGGAGATTATCTTACGGCACATAATGGAATAGGAACAAAAGCCGCTGAAGGAAGCTGGAAAGTAATGAAAATAACCTCTGCTTACACATCAGAAAAAGGGTATGGTATCGCTCTAACCGTCATCAAATAGTGGATACGCCGACCAGTTCAATATATGTTTATCCAAATAATTAGATCTCTTTTCTAGGTTCGTTATTCCTTGTATGTTATTATCAATTTTCAATATCTACCAAAATACCCCTAATATACTATCGTAATTAACTTATATTATAATCAAAAAAATTTTGACAGCTGTTCCTTCTCGTTATTCATGAAAGTTGCTATTGAAATGAGTAAATGGATATCATATTAGACTTCTATAGCAAATACACCATATATATCCTTTAAGTATTTACAAATTGAAAATGTTTCATGAGGCTTATTAAAAGTATTGTTCATTTATCATCTGTAAGTCGATACAAACTGCATTAAGATCACACCTAAATCTCACTGAGTTTTTCTTACAAATAAAATGAAAACCCTTTCCATTATAAATTCATTTCACCGTTACTAAAAGTAATCCTTGCATTCCTTCGCCCTCCATGCTATATTCATATAGCGATGAGCTGAATTGTGTAAGCCGATGTACATGCCTTACGGCACACACGAATGTGGCGTGTGGTGCATCGCCTCAATACGCAAAGACGTTTGCCTTAGGCAAACGTCTTTTTTTGCGTTAGCCGATTTTTGTGCCGTTTGGGACAGGCTGATCCGGCTGCAAAAGGACGACGTCGGCCTGGCCGGGTATGCCGCCGAGGACCAAGACTTCCGATTTAAATCCGGCGATCCGGCGGGGCGGAAAGTTCACGACTGCTATGACTTGCTTGTTGATGAGATCTTCTGGCTTGTAACGCTTCGTGATTTGTGCGCTCGATTGTTTTATGCCGATTTCAGTCCCAAAATCTATCACAAGCTTGATTGCCGGTACTCTTGCTTCAGGAAATTCTTCCGCTTTTACAATTGTTCCCGTTCTGATATCCAATTTCTCAAAGTCTTCAATGACTGCCATATCAATAACTCCTTTTTCTCCTATTGTAAAGGAGATATTCAAGATTTGTTTAACCAAATAGCCATTATTTTTTATCTGAATATAAGGTGTTTCGATACAGGCGGGGCGGCATTCCTGTGCTTTTCGTGAACCATCTTGTAAAAGAAGAAAGGTTTTGAAAGCCCAGCGCCTCGCTCACGACGGTAAGAGTTTCATTTCTCTCCATCAGCATTCTTTTTGCTTCCTCAAGGCGAAGTTCGGCAATATAGTTCTGCGGGGACTTCCCTGTCTGTTTTTTGAACCAGCTTGAATAGTAAGCTGGGTGATAATGCTCGATTTCTGCCAGCTTCTTAATCGTCAGCCGCTCAAATAAATGGCTGTGAATGTATGCAATTGAGGCATAGCTATGGGATTGAAGCTTTTCTTTTATGTATTGTACTAGCATATGAAGCGAGTTGGCTGTTCCGGCCTTTGCTTCCTCTGTCAGCAAGTACCTGATCGAAGACCAGAAAGGATCGAGTGCAGCTTCAATTCCCGATCCTGCACGATACTCATCAATTTTCATTGCATGAAGCGGAACATCCAGTACAAGACATTCATTTCTTCCGATAGAACGGAAACGATGCTCACACTCCGGCGGAATATATAAAAAATGATCTGGCTTTAATTTCACCTGGTGCTCTTCAGTCTCAAGATCAATACTCCCTTCAAGCGGAAAAAGAAATTGGCTGTATGCGTGCTTATGTGAATGATAAAGGCGTGTGTATGTCCGTTTTTCGCAAATCATCTCTTGAAGCGAATCCATCAGCAACCCCCTTCCTTTGGTCATCTTTTAATCCGGTAATGGTGTTCCGATATAGGCGTAAATCCGATTTTTTCATATAAAGAAACTGCCGCCAGATTTTCTTTCATCACTTGTAAAAACATGCGTTCCGCTCCGTTGTTTTTTGCCCATTCAGTCAACACCCTGATCACTTGGGTTCCTGCCCCTTTTCCCCTGTGCTCCTCAGCTACAACGATATTACTAAGTCCGCCATAACCATCAATGACAGAAACCGTGCCAAGCGCTGTCAGGCTTTCTTTGTCATACATCTTGAAAAAAGTTTTACACGGCGGCATGCGTTCGAAAATGTGTTTGTAACCTTTGTGACGCTCGGGTGAAAACCCTTCTAATTGAATAAATTCACCTATCCAAACAGATGATGGCTCTTGTTCCCACTTGTATGTAAATCGGCTGTTGTCATTTGTTCGGCTCATAATTGACCGGCACAACGCTGTCATCTGAAAGCACTCGTCTACCTTTTCATAACGGCTGTCTGCCAAAGCGTCATCAAGCCCTTTCGGTGATGCGTTGCTAATATGAAAACAAACAGGTAAACCTAAACTTTGATAAAAAAGTTCGGCCTCTAGCTGAAAATCCCCTTCTGGCATATCCGCAGACGTCCATACGCTATTTACCCTTTTGGTTACGCCAAAATTCGCTCTGAGAAGCCATTGCCCTATGCTTTTTTGAAAATAAGCCGGCCATGAAGCTGCCGCTAACCGTTCAATCTTGTGAATGTCATCCATTGCATAATGCCTCCCCCCTATGTATACTCCCTTGATATTATACAATATTCAGAAATATAAGACATCCATTTATTTGTTTACATAATATTTTTATTGTTTATTAATAATCCTGACAAAAATGTCCGAATTGAAAATGACAGGCTTTCTAAAATGTCCTCCTCACGTTCAAATGCTTCTTTTGCGATTAAAGCAGTAAAGCCATGCAGCAGGCTTCTAAGCCCCCTTGTCGCATGAATGGCAGTCTTTTCACTTGCATAGCCGTTTTCAATGAGCAGCTTCGTCACAAGACAGACAATTTGGTCAGAGACGATTTCCGTCCGTTTGTCCTGAACCTTAAGCAGAGCCGCTTCATAATATCCGGGATTTTCAATTGCAAAATCAACATATGCATGAGCTAAAGAAAGCATAGCGGAATCTCCCTTTCGTTCGGTTACGGAGTCCGCCATTTGATCAAAAAGCTTTGTCAGTCCTCTGACAGCAAGTTCTGCTCTGATCGCTTGCAGCCCGTTGATATGATTATACAATGACGGGGGGCGCACATTCATTTTTTTAGAAAGTGCGGCAAGTGAGACACCATTTACCCCTTCCTGATCGGCAATCTCCGCTGCAGCGTCTACAATCATTTTTTGGGTCAAACCTATTCTCGGTGACATGCTCATCATCCTTTCTTTGCTTTTTGGATCGCCTGTCTCATCCGCTCTGAAGGTGATCGCAGGAATTTTCCATGTCCGACAGCGAGACAGGTAGGCGCCTTATCGGCGAGCAATTGTGCGCTTTTGATGGCCTCCTCCTTATTCCATGTAGCGAAGGCGGGAAAAGGAAACGCCCATTTTATCTGACCTGATACAGCGATTCCTCCGCGTAACTGGAGCGCATCTCCTGCTATTAAAGTGCCGTTTCTTGTATCAAGAAATGACATGCTGCCCGGTGTATGGCCCGGTGTTGGAATGGCAAGCAGGGAACCAATTGTTTCACCGCCCGTCAGCAGTTGGTGAGGCTTTGTTTGTATGTGTTTCGGAATACCTCCTTTTATAGGCGTCTGCGGCTCATCTTGCCGCAAGGATGTGTCACCTTGGAGCAAGAATGAATCCCGTTCCGAGATCATGACCTTTGCATGCGGAAATGTTTGTGCCAATGTATCCAGTGATCCGACATGGTCCCCATGTGCATGAGTCAGTAAAATATGCTGAAGCGGTTTTCCAAGCTGATTCACAGCTTGAATAATCCCTTTATAGCTGCCTGGCAGTGCGGCATCAATAAGGGTGACTTCGTTTTCTTCCTCTACTAAATAGCAATTAACCGGAAACAATGCTGGAAAAAAAGTCAGCTGCCAAACCGTTTGGTACTGAGTCATTCTCATCTTTTTATTCCTCCTAACAAAAACTAATGGTGTTAGTTTTATTATTAACTAACACCATTAGTTTTTCAAGAGTTTATTATTTTTTTATCGCTACATAAATGTTAACTTGTGCTTGCTGTGGCACTGCGGCACTTTGATCATACATCTCAAAGTCACCTGTAAACGTGCGCAGATGCCGCTTATCCCAAGTCCAAATTTCCTTCCACGTTTCAAGCACAATCTCTTCAATAGGGCCGATTCTGGAAGTGAAAACGGCGTAAGCGGAAGCCGGCAAATCAATGTTTTCATATGGTCCCGGAAGAATGTCGTCGTATTCCTGAAACGTTCCGACTGAAAACGTATAAAACCCATTCGTCTCTTGTTCATAATTCGAATATAAGGCAATAATGCTCTTGTCTTTTTCAGCCTGTGATAAAAGAGCGCTCATATCCTGCTTCCAGAATTGGTCCCACAGTGCCGGAATCCTCCTTTCTTCCGTCATTTCCAGTGCGTTGCTTGTCCGTTGTGACAGTCCGGCAAATCGTTTCCGGTCTAAGTGTGTTATATGTGAAAAGCCCATACGATCTCCTCCTTTTTTTAAGATTATAGACAAAGAAACCTGACAGCAGTGTGTCAGGTTTCATATATTTTTTGCATGTGATGAATGGTTTCTTTTACTTTCTCCCGTATATAAAGAGGCTGCAGAACCTCAATATCCTTTCCGAACTGCAGTAAAAAACCGATCAGCCATTGATCTTCTGGAAGTGAAATCACTGCCCGGCAGATTTCATCTTCATCACAGTGAAGGACATCATATCCGAACCATTCACCTATGCGCTGACGTGCTGCCGGCTGAACAAGAATAACCAATTCAGTTAAACGGTCCTTTTGGTACCAACTCTTATCCCATGGCAAAGTGTCCAGCTGAATGTCTTTTCTGATAAAGGTCTGATGTAAGATGGCCAGATCTTTCATCCGGTTCAGTTTAAAAAAACGAAAATCATTTCTTACCAGGCAGTAGGCATATAAATACCAGTGCCCCGCCTTGCAAACCAATGTATAAGGTTCAGTTTCACGAAGAAGTGTTTCCCCGCTTGCGCTTGTATATGTAAATGATATCGTTGACAATCGATCGATGGCGGCGCTTATTTTCTCGCGAAGCGCCTTTTGATCCTCGGTATGGCCCCAAGCCGTCATGTCAATAAACCATTTTTCTGTTTGGTGCTTAAATGCTTGAGCAGATTGCTCAGGTATAAGGTGTTTGATTTTTTGATAGGCTGTGCTGTGAGAAACGGGTTCATACATAGATGAAACGCTCTGCAAAGCGGAAGCAATTGCAAACAATTCCTCTTCCTTCAGCCACTCTCTTTCAAGCCGATACGTTTCCATGATGCCAATTCCGCCCCCGGAACCCTGTGAGGTCACAATCGGAATACCAGCCCTATTGATCGTCTCAATATCACGGTAAATTGTTCTGACAGATACTTCAAACAGCTCAGCAAGCTCTGCAGCCTGCACTTGTTTTTTGCTGATCAATAACACAACCATCGCTAACAAACGTTCCAGTTTCATTCTGCGCACCTTTTCTTCTTGTATTTTCCAACAAAACAATCATAACATTTTGATAAAGCTTGGGCATATCTATTATGCGGCGGAATACACCTTGCATATGCTATGAAAACAGGGGTTTCCCCTTCTTTTTTGTGTTCAGTATTTATTTCAGCTACTATTTCTGACCGGATAAGCATACACTTCTCAACGGAGGGGATTTCACATCATGCATCTTACACTTCAGAGCGTTTATCCTGCCATGATCATCATCTTTTTTCTGTATAAAAAAATTAAAAGGTCCATCGGATACCAGCCGCTGAAGCCCCGCTGGCTGTTCACCCGTATCATTCTTTTCTCGCTGTTTGCTTTTGGCCTTTCAATCTTCAGCGCCATTCACCCTTTTTTATATGGATATCTCATTTTGGGCATTCTTGGCGGATGGCTCCTTGTCTTTTTCGCTAAGAAAAACATCTCCTTTGAAAAACGCAGAGGAAAGATCTATTTTCGGACTCATATTTGGGTAGAGGTGATTCTCTTAACTTTATTTCTATCAAGATTTCTGTATCGAGTGACGGAGCTTTATCTTACCTCACCTGATCTAAACAGCCTTGGATCATACAGTCAGTCAATCGGAACGGACCCTCTGACAATTGGCGTCTGTTTTCTGATAGCCGTTTATTATATCGGTTTTTCTTCTTTTGTCATCAAGCTCAGCAGAAACGAACTCGAACAGCACGAATACAATAAAGAAAAAGACATCCTTGCCCGCTAACAGCGAGTTAAGCAAGGATGTCTTTTTCAATCATGCTGTGTATGATGGATCATTTGCTGAAGAACATCTAAAACATGTTCATCCTCCGGAGAGTAATAAATCGATGTTCCTTCTCTGCGCGATTTGACAAGCCGGAGATTTTTTAAAAATCTAAGTTGGTGGGACACGGTGGATTGCAGTAAATTCAGCTTTTCTGCAATTCCGTTTACTGCATGCTCACCTTGGGACAATAAATGGAGAATTCTGATTCGGGTAGGATCAGAAAGCGCTTTGAATGTTTGCGCGACTAGAAACAGCGTCTCCTCGTCCAGATCAGCAGCCGATTGTTCTGTTTCTCTAAATTCAGTCATATGTATCACCTTTCTTTATTCATAGTTTTATCTTATAACAAATGCGCTTGAGTGCAAACCAGCCTGCTTGTATTCCATTTCAATCTCATAGTTTAAATTTATGTTTCAAATCAGGTTTTTACTTGGTCTGATATACCGTCTTATGTCATAATAAAAAAGGTCATACTGCTCCAAACATTGAGGGTGAAACACAGTGAAGAAAAAGAGAAAAGGCTGTTTCGCTGCTGCGGGTTTTATGATGATTTTTGTCTTTGTCATCGCCTCTTTTTTATTGGTCCTGCTTTTTTTCAACCGGGATTTAATCAAAAAACTTCCGATCGATACGAAAACGATTGTTTTAGAACGTTTAACCGATTACAAACCCTTGGTGGAAGAAGAGCTTGAAAGCCAAGGACTCTCTCATTATACATCACTCATATTAGGCATGATGTATCAGGAGTCAAAAGGAAAAGGCAATGATCCCATGCAGTCCTCTGAATCTCTGGGGTTAAAACGCAATGAGATAACAAACCCTCAACTCAGTGTTAAACAAGGCATCAAGCAATTTACCCTCATGTACAAGACCGGTAAGGAAAAAGGCGTGGATTTGGATACCATTATTCAAAGCTACAACATGGGGGCAGGTTACATTGATTTTGTAGCTGAACATGGAGGAACGCATACTGAGGAATTGGCAAAACAATACTCCGAGCAGCAAGTCAAAAAAAATCCTGATCTGTATACTTGCGGGGGAAATGCGAAAAATTTCCGCTATCCGTATTGCTACGGTGATTATACGTATGCAGAAAAAGTAAAAGAAAAAACAAAAACTGTTGAAGAATCTTTGCAGGTTGCAACACTTGAAACCACGGAATCCAAGGCTCATGAATAAGAGTCTATCAATTTACTGACAAAAGCCCAAAAATGAATTTGGGCTTTTGTCATGTTTACACGTAAAAAAAGCCATACTGAGTATGGCTTTTAATAATACGGTGAAATCATCAAATATACAATAACACCTGTAAGGCTTACATACAGCCATAGAGGCATTGTCCATCTCGCAATTTTTTTGTGGCGCTCTACCTGCATGCTGAAGCCTCTGATCAGCGTAAACAGCGCAAGCGGCACAATAATTGCAGAAAGGCAGATATGTGTAATTAAAATAAAGAAATAAATCGGGCGCATAATACCTTCTCCGCCATAGAGCGTGTTTTCCGCAATCGAGTGGTACGTCACATAGCAAATCAAAAATAGTAATGTTGTTGTGAATGCGGCCAAAATAAAGCGTTTGTGAGCTTTGATATTTTTCTGTTTAATCATAATCAGCGCGGCCAATAAGAAGATAAACGTAAAGCTGTTGAATATCGCATTCAGCATTGGCAAAATGTGAATATTCGCATGGCTGAACTGATCTAATTTAGGCATAAAAAACAGCACTGCGATTAAACCGTTAATCAGAACTGTCAGCGTAAGGACAATCCCCGTGTAATTTTTCGGTTTATTTTCTGTTTGGTTCATTTGGTGACCTCTCCTAATTTGTACTGGCTATCCAAATCGTATGCAAATTCAAAGAAGATGTCAACGGTTTCGATTGCTTCGTCAGAAATTAGACACACTTCTAAGGCCGGAGGCTATTAGCCCCGGCCTGTTAGGTTTACGCCTCTTTTATCAAATGTTCAATGACCTTATGTTCATTTTCATTCAGCAGGTTCTTTTGAATTTTCGAATGAATGGGTTTATTCATATGCTGATCCAAGATATCGGCCGTGTCTTTATCCCCGGCAATAACCATTCGTTCCCATCTTTTCGCGGCAGCTTTTTGATCAAGGCTGGCAGCCAGCCGCTTATACAGTCTCGATTGGTTCTCTGTTACATGTTCCCTCATCCGGTTCTCTTCAAATGGTGGCGCTTTGTCTACAGCGGAATGGCTATTCTTCCAAGACTCATTGATCATATCATACTCATAACGCTCCACCGCCTCAATTTTTCCTAAAACGGTTTCAATAATTTTCACTTCATGCTGCTGAGTTAAAATAAACGCCGTACTTGGGTATGCCTTGCGCAATTCCTTCAGCTGATCCAGGACAGCTGTTTCTTCCCAGTAAAATCTTGTATCTACAGGGACTTGAAGCTTAATAGGTTCCCATATGCCGCTGTCGGAAACAAAAAACACGAGACTGCGGGGCATGTCTTTTCCCATTGCATTCAAGTATTGATTCATTTTAGCCCTGATTCCATCCAGACACTTTTCCTCCTCTGGATCACTAGCTGCCAAATACTCTTTTAATCGGCTGAATCCTGACTTTAGGGCAATCTTCCATTCTCCCCCCTGCTGCTCTGGATCTCTCATGTCTGTATTGAGATACAGAGAGAGAATTTTATCCGGCGGTTCCAATTGGACATACTGTAATTTGTTAATCAATGAATCAATCGCCATTCCGATTCCTCCTTTTTCACAGGTTAGTTTTCTTTTTCCTCTCTTAAAAACGATCAAACCTGACTTTCCGCTAATTTCTAGTAATAATGGAATTGTTGTTTACAATACGCCTCTCTTCTAATACAATTGGTAACTGTGTTTCTAAGCTGTTTTTTGAAAGGAGTTTGATCTTGTTTACTATTAAAGAAAAAAATCGTCAAGAGCTTGAAGAAGAACTAAATGATTTAGAATTTCAAATTTATCGCATGCAGGAGAATATGAAGGATTTATCTAAAGATGCCAAAGTGCTTGGTATTGATCAATCGAAACATGATGAGTGGATGATTGTTTCCTCGATTGATGATGGCCAAACATGCAAAATTATGCTAACTGATTGTAAAACGGCATACCGAGGAAAAGGCTGTTTTTCACTTGTAGCGTCTTACAAGGACGATGCCATTCATATAGGGGATATAAAAGGCCCTCCGAATCACGGGTTTGGCTCCATTTGCATGAAATATTTAAAAGATATTGCAAGAGACCATAATATACCGAAAGTCACCGGAGACATCGCCAAACGGGATTGGAATCATGTAGACCGGCTGATTCACTTTTATGAAAAACATCACTTCAAAGTTTGTATCGATCATGATACCCAATCCGGCAGCATTAAGTGGGTTGATTTGTAAAAAAAGTCTGGAAGAAAGAGCCAAGATATGCTGTAATGGTATAAAACCATTGATGGAGGGTTCTATGTACGCCTCAAAACTGAAAAAGGGAGACGAAATCCGGATCGTGTCTCCCGCGACCAGCATGTCTATATTATCAAATGAAGCAAAAATCCAAGCAAAAACGGCGTTAGAACGTTTAGGTTATCGGGTAACCATCGCTGAACACGCAAATGAATGTAATGAATTTGATTCATCCTCTATCGAGTCAAGAGTCAATGATCTGCACGCTGCCTTTTTTGATCCAGGCGTCAAAGCGATTTTAACGACACTCGGAGGGTTTAATTCAAATCAGCTGCTGCGCTATCTTGATTACGAGAAAATCAAACGACATCCTAAAATCCTGTGCGGCTATTCCGATATAACCGCTCTTTGCAACGCTATTTATCAAAAAACGGGTCTTGTTACGTATTCAGGTCCCCACTTCTCAACATTTGCAATGAAAAAAGGGCTTGATTATACACAAGAGTATTTTCTTTCTTGCTGCGCTTCAGACGACCCGTTTGAAATTCACCCTTCAAGTGAGTGGAGCGATGACCGCTGGTTTTTGGATCAAGAAAACAGGCGTTTTTATTCTAATAACGGCCCTGTTGTAATCCAAGAAGGTTATGCGGAAGGCACTTTAATTGGCGGAAACTTATGCACGCTTAATTTGCTGCAGGGTACGGAGTATTTTCCTGAAACAGAACATACTATTTTATTGATTGAAGATGATTATATGTCAGACATCCACATGTTTGACCGCGATCTGCAATCACTCATCCACCTCCCCGCTTTTTCACATGTAAAGGCGATTTTGATCGGCAGATTTCAGAAAGCATCAAACGTATCAATGGATCTTGTAAAAGCCATGATCGAAACAAAAAAAGAATTATCCGGCATCCCGATCATCGCAAATATAAATGCCGGACATACCTCGCCAATTGCCACGTTCCCTATAGGAGGAACATGCAGGATTGAAGCTATTTCGGGCACATCACGAATATGGATTGATAAACATTAATCAGCTTGTAAATTTTTTTACAAGCTTTTTTAGCGTAATCGGTTATGCAAGCCGCACGCGACATGACAAATGTCATATAGGAGGCATGATGTGTGCTACTACAAAGATATCTTCCTCTTTCGTATACTTAAGCGAGACACACAATGAGAGGATACTTACTATGACTGAACAAACCATTGCACATAAACAAAAACAGCTGACAAAGCAAGTCGCTGCATTTGCTCAGCCTGAAACAAAAAACAGCCTGATTCAGCTTTTAAACACGTTTATACCATTCTTCGGCCTATGGTTTCTTGCTTATCTCAGCCTCGATGTCTCCTATCTTCTTACGTTAGCATTAACGGTGATTGCCGCAGGTTTTCTGACAAGAATTTTTATCATCTTCCATGACTGCTGCCATCAATCTTTTTTCAAACAAAAACGCTATAACCACATTCTCGGTTTTCTGACAGGTGTCCTGACTTTATTCCCGTATCTTCAATGGCAGCACAGCCATTCGATTCATCATGCGACTAGCAGCAATCTGGATAAACGCGGAACAGGAGACATCTGGATGTTAACAGTAAACGAATATAAAGCTGCATCCAGACGAACAAAGCTTGCATACAGACTTTATAGAAACCCGTTTATCATGTTTATTCTCGGACCGATTTATGTTTTTCTGATCACGAACCGTTTTAACAAAAAAGGCGCAAGACGCAAGGAACGTGTAAACACATACCTTACGAATCTGGCAATTGTCGCGTTGGCTGCTGCTTGCTGTCTGATCTTTGGCTGGCAATCGTTTTTATTGGTGCAAGGCCCGATATTTCTGATTTCAGGTTCAATCGGTGTTTGGCTGTTTTATGTGCAGCATACCTTTGAAGATTCTTATTTTGAAGCGGATGAAAACTGGAGCTACGTTCAGGCTGCTGTTGAAGGCAGTTCATTTTATAAACTCCCGAAACTGCTTCAATGGCTAACAGGCAATATCGGTTACCACCACGTTCATCATTTGAGTCCAAAGGTGCCTAACTATAAGCTTGAAGTTGCTCATGAACATCACGAACCTTTAAAAAACGTACCGACAATCACCTTAAAAACAAGCCTGCAATCACTCGCGTTCCGTCTTTGGGATGAAGATAACAAACAGTTTGTGTCATTTCGGGCTATAAAACATATACCTGTAAACCTTCCGCCTGATTCACCAGAAAAACAGAAGCTGCGGAAGAATGCCTGATGATAAAGGAGGTCTTCTAATATACTAGAAGGCTTCCTTTTTATTGTTGGAGGGTGCATTCTGGCTTTCACAATGATAAAGTTACAAGTAAGATGAAAAGCTGAAAATGAGGTAAGATCATGATTAAAAAGCATTTAACATTTCAAAAACTAAACGGGATTACGCCGTATATATGGACGATATTTTTCATCCTCCCCTTCTACTTTATATGGAAATCATCATCTACATTTGTTATTATTGTCGGCATCATTTTGACGCTTTTATTTTTTTCGGTATATCGATTTGCTTTTGTCTCAAAAGGCTGGACCATTTATTTGTGGGGATTTTTATTAATTGGCATTTCAACCGCTTCCATTACCCTGTTCAGTTATATTTATTTTGCTTTTTTTATCGCGTATTTTATTGGAAACATTAAGGAACGCGTCCCTTTTCATATTTTATATTATGTCCATTTAATTAGCGCAGCCGTCGCAGCCAATTTCAGTCTCGTATTAAAAAAGGAATTCTTTCTGACACAAATTCCTTTTGTCGTCATTACCCTCATCAGCGCAATTTTATTGCCCTTTAGTATAAGAAGCCGCAAGGAGCGCGAACGGCTTGAAGAAAAGCTCGAGGATGCAAATGAACGGATTGCAGAACTGGTAAAATTAGAAGAACGTCAGCGAATTGCCCGCGATCTCCATGATACGCTTGGGCAAAAGCTTTCTCTTATCGGTTTAAAAAGCGACTTAGCAAGAAAATTGATATACAAAGATCCCGAACAAGCAGCTCGTGAACTGAAAAGTGTTCAGCAAACAGCGCGAACTTCTTTAAATGAAGTAAGAAAAATCGTTTCCTCTATGAAGGGCATACGGCTCAAGGATGAATTGATCAACATCAAACAAATTCTCGAAGCAGCTGACATTATGTTTATCTATGAAGAAGAGAAATGGCCCGAAAATATCTCATTGCTGAATGAAAACATTTTGAGCATGTGCTTAAAGGAAGCTGTCACAAATGTCGTCAAACACAGCCAGGCTAAAACTTGCCGAGTTGACATTCAGCAGCTCTGGAAGGAAGTTGTGATAACAGTGTCTGACGATGGAACATTCAAAGGAGAAGAAAATTCCTTTTCAAAAGGACATGGCTTACTCGGGATGAGAGAACGGCTTGAGTTTGCAAACGGAAGCCTTCACATCGATACCGAAAACGGAACCAAGCTTACCATGGCAATTCCTAATAATTCAAAATAAACATAAAGGATGGCTTATATGATTAGTATATTTATTGCAGAAGATCAGCAAATGCTGCTGGGCGCTTTAGGATCACTTCTAAACCTCGAAGACGATATGGAAGTCGTAGGCAAAGGTACAACCGGCCAAGATGCTGTTGATTTTGTCAAAAAACGCCAGCCTGATGTATGTATTATGGACATTGAAATGCCCGGAAAAACAGGGCTTGAAGCTGCTGAGGAGCTAAAAGATACAGGCTGCAAAATTATCATCTTAACCACTTTCGCCAGACCCGGTTACTTTCAGAGAGCTATTAAAGCTGGCGTTAAAGGCTATTTGTTAAAAGACAGTCCGAGTGAAGAGCTGGCCAACGCCATCCGTAGCGTCATGAACGGAAAGCGCATCTATGCACCTGAGCTGATGGAGGACTTATACAGCGAAGCTAACCCTCTAACTGATAGAGAAAAAGAAGTGCTCGAACTTGTGGCTGACGGTAAAAACACAAAAGAAATCGCTCAGGAACTCAGCATCAAAAGCGGGACGGTGCGGAATTATATCTCAATGATTCTAGAAAAGCTTGAAGTGAAAAATCGAATTGAAGCCATTACCCGGTCAAAGGAAAAAGGCTGGTTTAAATAAAAAAGGATCTTGGCATCTGCCAGGATCCTTTTTTTAACCTGAAATTCCCGTTTGAGAACCTCGCCGCAACCAGAAGAATTAAACTGATCCATATCTCGCTCCTATGCCCGCTGAACGATTGCTTGGTTAACAGCCCAATAAAAGACAGGATTGAATGCTATCCCTATTAAAATGGTCGGCCATTGCACATCAGCAGAATTTCAGATATTGATTATATTGTATTTTCAGTATGACAAAGTTGTGCCACTTCGCTCCCGAAGCTGCCATGCCCAACTGCAAGAGCCTAATAACACAATAAAGAACCGTCTGAAATCAATCCGAATCCGTCAATGGCATCTGCTACATCCAACTGCTTATTATCTGCCAAAAAAGATACAACACCAGCTCGTTTCGCTGATCAAAGATAGTAACAACCAGCTATAAATGTCATGATGCCGAATGTCTCTGTAATGTGGAATCAATCTTTTAACCCGAGAGCCCCTGAATCGCACATAAAGAGAAAAACGGGACCACTTTCTTTTATCAGCATATGATATAAACAGCTCTAAGCAGAACAAAAAAAGACACAAGCCAAAAGCTTATGTCTTTTATCACAATCTATATTATTAGTTTAAGACTTTAACACTTACAGTTTTGACGCCCCAATTAGAAGCATCACTTTTACTTGGTACAAATACGTCGATTTTATTTCCTTTAATAGCGCCGCCAGTGTCTGCTGCTGTTGCTTCCCCGTAGCCTTCAACATAGACTTTAGAACCTAGCGGAATTACATTAGGATCAACCGCAATAACTTTCGCGTTCGGGTTCTTATTTAAGTCAATGCCTGTAGCTGTAACGCCGGAAATGCCGCCGTCGTTAGCAGTGTAAGCAGTAGCAGTAACTGTTAGTTCTTTTGAAGCTTCTTGATTATTTGTATTTGATTGAACAGCCTTCTCCTCTGTGTTAACAGAAGTTTCTGCCTCAGCCTTTGTTTCTTGTTTAGGTTGCTGTTGTACAGCTTCTTGTTTAGGTTGCTCTTTTTGCACAGCCTCTTGTTTTGGCGCAGCTTGAGGTGCGTTTGTTTGCGCATTCTCAGTAGCTGTGTTTGCTGCTGTTGCCTGACCTTTTACTGAAAGAGTTGATCCAGCATAGATCATGTCAGAGCTTAAGTTATTCCAAACTTTCAGGTTGTTGACTGTCGTGCCGAATTTTTGAGCAATCTTAGAAAGCGTATCTCCCGCTTTAATTGTATATTGCCCAGTCGTGGTTGTTTCTTCTGAAGAAATGGTCAGTTTTTCTCCTGCAATGATTTTATCAGAAGTTAACTTGTTCCATTCTTTTAAGTCCTTTAGGTTCACTCCATTTTTCTGAGAGATTCCCCAGAGCGTATCACCCTTTTGCACCGTAATTTCTTTTGCAGAAGCGTGAGCTCCGAATGCAGTTGTTGAAAGTGCAGCAACTGCCACAAAGGACATAATCGTCTTCTTCATAAGTAAATCCTCCCTTGTTAGCTTTTTATTGGCGGCTAACAGGTGATATCGTAACACACGTAAATGTCAAATCAATAACAAAAAGATATGATTTAGATTACAGTTCCTTTACATGAAGGATTTCTCTCTGATGGAAAGACTTGCTGAACCCTTGATATAATAGGCTTCGCAGGTCTTTTTATTTTGAGGCGAAACAGAGAAAATAAAATGTGTTTTTTATAGAAAAAAAGATTGTTTTTCTGTTTTTTTAGTCTGTCATCCTTGCATAAGCTTGTATTTCTTGTAAAAAAAGCCGGCCGTATTTTGCTCTTTTTTGTTCTCCGACTCCTTTTATAGACAAAAGTTCATCATCATTTACGGGCTGTTTTCCTGACATTTCTTTTAACGTTTGGTCAGAGAAAACAACAAATGGCGGAACACCCTGCTCAGCCGCAATTTCTTTCCGAACCATGCGCAATCGTTCAAATAGCTCGTCATTTTCAGTAATCGCTGCCGCTTTTAACGCTTCTTTTCTCGCTACTGATAATTCTCCTTTCAGCACATTCCTTCCTTTACTGCTGACAAAAAGAGTCGGAAACGTTCCGTCTGACATCCTGATGAAGTCGTCAGAAATAAGAAATTCGATAAAATCGCTGATTTCGCCAACGGATTGGTGTTTTAATATCCCGTATGTTGAAAGGTCTGAAAAGCCGTTTTCAAGAACTTTTTTATTTTTGGAGCCGGCAAGTACCTGGGCAACCATCGTCTTGCCAAACCGTTCTTTCATGCGAATGATACAAGATAAGACCATTTGCGCCTCCCGCGTCACGTCATGGGCCGCTCTTGTATCGGTACAGTTTCCGCACTGACCGCACGCATCAGGCTCCTTTTCTCCGAAATACATAAGGATAAAACGCTGCAGACAATCTTCGGTATGACAGTAGTCGACCATTTGTCTCAGCTTTTTTAAATCCTGCTTTTGTTTCTCTTCATGTTCTGATTGCTCAATTAAGAAGCGCTGCACCATAATATCCTGCGGTGAAAACAGGAGAACACATTCACTGGCAAGGCCGTCCCGTCCAGCTCGTCCTGCCTCTTGATAATAGCTTTCCATATCTTTCGGAATTTGTGCATGCAGAACAAATCTAATATTTGATTTATCAATACCCATTCCAAAAGCAGAGGTTGCCACCATCACTTGAAGCTCATCATTAAGAAACCTTTCCTGCTGCTCTTTTCTCTCATCATCAGCCAAACCTCCATGATACCGGCCTGCCCTGACCTGATTTCGTTTCAATCTCTCATATATCCGATCAGCTTCTTTTCTGGTCGCTGTATAGACAATTCCTGCTTCGTGCCTGTTGTTTTGCACATATTCGTCTATAAACCGATCTTTATTTTCTCCTTTTACTACTTTAAAGGTTAAATTCTCTCGGGAAAATCCGGTATATACCGTGTTCTCTTTTTGAATATGCAGCTGTTTGCAAATATCATCATGAACCTCGGGTGTGGCTGTTGCTGTTAACGCCATGATGACAGGCTTGTCGTGTAATTCACGGAACAAGATTTCAATATTCCTGTAGCTTGGCCTGAAATCATGGCCCCATTGAGAAATACAGTGCGCCTCGTCTATTGCGACCAAAGGAACATCTATGCCCTGCAAAATCCGGATAAACTCTGTGGACGTTAGTCGCTCTGGTGTAATGTAAAAAAGCTTATAAGCCCCTTCTTTGAGTCCGTTCAGCCTCTCATATATTTCCTGATTGGATTGTGTGCTGTTAATGTAGGCGGCGTTAATCCCCGCTTCTTCTAACGCATCAACTTGATCCTTCATCAAGGAAATCAACGGTGATATGACGATCGTCGTCCCTTCAAACATTAATGCCGGAATTTGATAGCAAATCGATTTGCCGCCTCCCGTCGGCATAATGCAGGCCGTATTTTGCCTCGCTTCCGTCACCAAGCGGATCGCTTCATTTTGGCCGCTCCGAAACTTCTCATAACCAAAATAATGAGCCAGAAGGGATTGGGCTCTATGTAACATAACGTGTAAACCTCGCTTTTCCTTGAATTTCTCCCATCATATCATAAAAAAGCGGCCTTCATTTATTTCACACAAAAATGGAATATTCACTATACCAACCTTTTTAGATAAAATAAAAAGCCATTTCCGAAAAGGAAATGGCTTTCGCTACGTCTTGCCGTATGCAAGTAAGAAAGTTTTAAACCACCACTCCTCAAAGTGGGTGTTTGCAGAAACGTTCCTGTCGTCCTCTGCAATGGAGGCATGACATTCCGGCTTCGATATAAAACTCCCTATTACAGCTTAAAGGTTAAAACTTAATTAACAATACGCACAAAGTAGCTTCTTTAATATAGTACACCATCAGGCGGTTTTAATCAAGAGGCCAAAACAATTGTTTAGAAAAACTTTTTCCAGTGAATAAAACTGCTTTTTCTCCAAAATACCTGACAATTCGACAAACAAAAAATATATTACAATAAAAAAAACAGCCTTTTTCGCTAAAAGCGAATGATTATTTTCTTCTATATTAATGTGTATATACAAAAAGACTCCTATTTGAAACGATAGGAGTCTTGGCTTTATTAGAATTTTGCAGCAAGATCTTTTGCTTCTTGTAAACCTTTTTCAACGATTTCTTGCGCTTGATCAGGTGCTGCGTTATGTCCTTCGATGACAACTGTGTGCAAGTCTTGAACACCCCAGAAACCAAGAACTGTTTTCATGAAGTTTAATGACATTTCAAGTGCAGCCATTGGTCCTTCTGAGTAGACACCGCCGCGAGCGTTAAGAAGCGCAACTTTTTTGCCGCCCATTAAACCGACTGGTCCTTCTTGTGTGTATTTGAATGTAACGCCTGCGCGAGACAGATAATCAACATAAGTATGAAGCACTGCTGGCACTGTGAAGTTCCAAAGCGGGAATGCGAAAACAACTTTGTCAGTTTTTACAAACTGGTTCAGATATTTGTCAGCAATTGCTGCTTGTTTTTTCTCATCTTCTGTCATTTCCATTCCTTGACCTGCTTTAAATGTTCCGTTAATCATATCCCTGCCAAGGTAAGGAAGGTTTTCCTTATGAAGATCTAATTCAACCACTTCATCATTAGGGTTGTTTTCTTTATAAGCAGCTAAGAAAGCTTCGTAAAGTTTAGTTGAAACGCCTTCTTCAGCTGTACGGTCGCTTGATTTTACAAATAAAACTGTAGACATTTGTATTCCTCCCGGTAAACTTTTTATATTTACTTACAAATAGTATGTTACTTTCTTTTTTACGCAAAGTCAATCACTTTATTTTGAATATGAGATTTTTTTCAAAAAAAAAGCAAGTACATCTAATATCGGTGTACTTGCTTGCCATTTTTACTTCGAATCTTGTTCACGATCCAAGATTTCATATGTCTGCGAGCTTTTTTGATCAATTGTTTCTTTGTTGGATAAGTCTTTTACCTGTTCATGAAACTCTCGTTCATAAGAAGGAGCATCTGTCTCCAGATCATCCTCCACATCAGCTTGGGCCTCAACTGTCATTCTTGCATAAGGAACAGCTTCAAGTCTTTCGTAAGGAATCTCTTGGCCGGTTTTTTCACACACGCCGTAAGTTCCGTCTTTCATCTTTTGTAATGCACGGTTGACCTCCTCTAACAGCTCCCGGTCAATCTCTCTCACTGTTTGGTCTGTCATCCGGTCTGTGACGAGCGTCCCGTGGTCTGCCATATGGTTGTCAACCCCGTTGGAAAGCTCCCCTACTTCTTCCGTCATTGATTCTGTTTCCTTTTTCTCGCCAGACAATTCTTTTTGCATATCGAGCAATTTATGATAGAGATGCTGTGTTTGTTCTTTTGTCAGTGCCATGTATATCCTCTCCTTTCTATCCTGTTTCCCGTTTTGCCTTCTGTCAAACATGGGAACATCGATGGAAAGATGAGCTACTGCCTTTTTGAACGGATCGTGACCGCTGGCGTCGATGGTGCTTCGGGTTTTCGTTGGCACTTTTTGTTCTTCTCTTCTGGCGGTATATAATAGGTTGCGCCTATATTTAATCTGCCGCTCAATTCATCAATGGTCAGCTCGCCGAATTCAAGATGATAGTCAATTTTTTCGACATTCAGCGTTTCAATATGTATATAGGTTTCTTCAGACTCCTGTTTGCTGCTTTGTTTTTGTTTCTCAATCACTGAGAGTCTTTCTTCACATTCACGCAGTTTGTCAAGTTCTGGTTTCAAGCAATGCCTGATCAGCGACCGGAACATTTTTTTCATGACATCACGATCCTTTGCATACTCCTCTTTCGTCTACATATATAATGAGGTATATCCCATAGAAAGGAGAGGTTTTCATGCTTCCGACTAACATCAATATTTCTCATCTCAAGACTAACTCGATAGGCACCGGCTCATCCCTTACCTTTGGTTCTGCGGAGTTAAGGAACAGGCGCTCTGCTATCAAAAGAAATAACGGTTTTGGGGAACAAAATGCAGATGTTATTGTCATGGTCATTCCGATTGAATCAATTGATGACCGTGATGGGGCAGATGCACTCAGTATGAAAATCAATCATCAATAACAATGGTTTTCGCTTGACCTTCGTCTTTTTGAATAGTGATGTATAGGATTCCGTCTTTAAAAATGGCATTCATCTTTCCATGAAGATGATCGGAAAGCGGAATTTTCTTTTCAAAACTTCCGTATTTCCCTTCTTTTTGGCGAAAGTCCTGTTCATTAAAATAGGAAAAGCGCTGCCCCTTCACCACTAAATAATCTCCGTACGATAATATGTGAACGTCTTGTTTACGGTAGCCTGGAAGATAAATTAAAAACTGCACTTCCGCAACGGTATCTACAATATCCATGCTCGGAAATGAAGCATCTCCTTTCCCTCGCTGATCTTGCTGCGCAAACGGAAACGGAGATTGGCCATTTGTCATAAAAGGGGTTTTTTGGTCTTCATCAAATACCTGTTTCCAAAAGTCACCGCCGTACATCTGCTGTGCGAATTCCATCCACTGCTTCATCTTTTCGAAATCCATTTGAAGCCCCCTGTCTTAACATACTTTATAACCGCCAGCATACAACTATAGAAAGGAGGTTTGCCTGTGGTTCAACCAACTCCGTATATCAATATTAATATTTTCATGCTGAAAATTAATTCCTTTGAAAATGCTTCAGCGGTTAACGTAGGACAAAATTTATTGGCAGAATGGCAAAATTCAGATAAAAAAAATCAAGGCTACGGACAGAATTTTGGAGATGCGAGCGGATTTATGGGCACGAGAAGCCATGTGGATGACAGAGACCAAATTGATTCTCCGGCCTCTTTTGAAAGTGAAGCGGTTAACTCCTCAATCAAAAGGAAGTGATGAGATGTTCTTTTCACCCTCCGTCGTGAATGTCGGCGGATTTAAAATCAATACGATGGACCGTGGTTCCTCTTTAACACTCGGTCCATATCAGCAGGTCGATTACTTTTTATCAGCTAAAATAAATCAAGGGTTTGGAGAAGAAAATGGCGACTTTACTCCTCTTGTCGTACCGATTTCAAATGTATTAGATGCAGATCTTGTTGATTCGAACTCAGCGAAAAACAGTGTGGTGTAATAAGTAATAAGAACAGGGCGCACATGCCCTGTTCTCGTTTTTATATAAAAAAAGCCTAACCATTTTTTGAACGGCTGGCTCATCAAATATTCAGCTGCACAAATGCTTTGTCAGCACCGCCTGAACCTCGCTTAAATCGGTGTCTTTCGCAAATTCTAATTCGAACGTTTTGCTTCTTGTCATCAATAAAAGCCCAGTGTCCGGATCAAACATTCCCGCTTCTTGGATGGCAAAGCTTTCAATTGTTTTATATGGAAGAAATACACGAACCTTCTTTTTGGAAAACATTTTATTGTCAAAGAAAATGATCCGCTTATTTGTAAAGCAAATTTGGTCCACTCGGAGCTTATAAATCGATTCTATTCTTTCCCCTTCAACGAGCAAAGCCTCAAGCTTCTTTGCGTCCGTTGATCTGCTAACAGAAAAAATACCCAATGAAGAACCCCTCTTTCTGCATTTATCTATTTGTTTTATCATTCACTACATAAAAATAAGTCCTTTATCCCTATATAAGAATACGACATAGAAGACATTTAAACCATTACGAACAGATTACATTTTTCAAATTTTTGATTTGTTTTTTGGCTTTTAAGCTGTTGTCATCAAGTAATACGCACATATAGAGAAAAAAGTTTCAATATACAGCAATGTTTTTATAAAAAAGTGGTTTTTAATGATTTTTTATTCTTGTTTTATATTTCCTGTTTTAACCACAAAAAAACCGCAGCTGAGCTGCGGTTTTGTGGATCGACCACTTTTGACAAAATCTTCCTGATTATTCAAGGAAGCATTACATCTCTTCGAAGTATTCTTTATAATAGCCGCCGACTTTATTGGTATTGTCGACCACAAAGAGAAACTCCTCTGTTTCATTTTTTACTTCATATTCTTTTCCCGGCGTTAAAACGCGGTTTACGATATATTTTTTTGCGTTTGTCTGCACACACTTTACTTTTTTAATTGTTTCTTTTTCAAGCCAATTTTTATGAATCATGATGAAATCTCCTTTTCTTATCTATAAGCTTATTGTAGCTTTTTTCTTTTGTAAATTGCAATATCGGTTATTCATTGATTTTGCCTTGATTTCTATTATAGAATGTTTGTATACGCTTACGTTTGAAGCAACTATCACAGCTTATTTCTGCTATTCAATCCAAGAATCAATGTGCTATCACCAAGAATCTCAGAACAGACCATAAAAAATGACTGGAGGTTTGTTACGGATGAGTTCTTTAACGATGCAAGTGACGAAAAGGCTGGAGACATTTTTACAGGGAACAAAGAAGCTTTATATTGACGGAAAGTTTGTTCCGAGTGCCTCAGGGGCAACCTTTGACACTCCAAACCCGGCGACTGGCGAAACCTTGATGACGCTGTATGAAGCCCAGGCTGCGGATGTGGACAAAGCGGTTAAAGCTGCCCGGAAAGCCTTTGACCAAGGTGAATGGAGAACAATGTCTCCAGCTTCGAGAAGCAGACTGATGTATAAGCTGGCAGACTTAATGGAAGAGCATAAAACTGAGCTTGCTCAGCTTGAAACACTTGATAATGGGAAACCGATCAATGAAACGACTAATGGAGATATTCCGCTGGCTATTGAGCATATGCGTTATTACGCCGGCTGGTGTACAAAAATAACAGGACAGACGATTCCGGTTTCCAGCGCTTATTTTAATTATACGCGTCATGAGCCTGTCGGTGTCATCGGCCAGATCATTCCATGGAATTTCCCGCTCCTGATGGCGATGTGGAAAATGGGCGCGGCACTTGCAACAGGCTGTACAATCGTCCTCAAACCGGCTGAACAAACACCGCTTTCAGCTCTTTATTTGGCAGAATTAATTGACCAAGCCGGTTTCCCTGCCGGTGTAATCAACATCATCCCAGGATTCGGTGAAGATGCGGGAGAAGCGCTGACGAACCACGAAGCGGTTGATAAAATTGCCTTTACCGGTTCCACTGAAATCGGAAAGAAAATCATGTCCACCGCAGCGAAAAGCATTAAGCGTGTTACATTGGAGCTGGGCGGAAAATCGCCTAATATTCTTCTGCCGGATGCGAATTTGAAAAAAGCCATCCCGGGCGCTTTAAACGGTGTGATGTTTAACCAGGGTCAAGTCTGCTGTGCGGGCTCACGTGTCTTCATTCATAAAGACCAATATGATGAAGTTGTTGATGAAATGGCATCCTATGCTGAGTCACTCCGCCAAGGAGCGGGACTTCATAAAGATACTCAAATCGGGCCGCTCGTAAGCAAGGAACAGCATGAGCGCGTTCTTTCCTATATTCAAAAAGGAAAAGATGAAGGAGCAAAAGCAGTGACCGGCGGAAGCTGTCCTTTTGAAGCAGGATATTTTGTCGCACCGACTGTGTTTGCGAATGTTGAAGACGAAATGACCATCGCGAAAGAAGAAATTTTCGGACCCGTGCTGACCGCAATTCCGTACGAAACAGTCGATGAAGTTATTGAACGGGCAAACCATTCAGAATATGGGCTTGCGGCCGGACTATGGACAGAGAACGTCAAGCAGGCTCACTATATCGCGGACCGACTTCAAGCCGGAACCGTTTGGGTGAACTGCTATAATGTGTTTGACGCGGCGTCTCCATTTGGCGGTTATAAACAGTCAGGACTCGGACGAGAAATGGGATCATATGCCTTGGATAATTACACAGAAGTCAAAAGTGTATGGATAAACCTTGAAGACTAACATGTATGTTTAAAAAACTGCTGCCTGCCAGCAGTTTTTTTCTTTCTGTAATGGCAGTAAAAGACGCTGAATATATATGTTTCTGAAGGAGTTGAGCGTGATGGGCACACTTCAGGAGAAAGTGAGGCGTTTTCAAAAGAAAACCATTACCGAGTTAAGAGACAGGCAAAATGCTGATGGTTCATGGACATTTTGCTTTGAAGGACCAATCTTGACAAATTCCTTTTTTATTTTGCTCCTTACCTCACTAGATGAAGGCGAAAATGAAAAAGAACTGATATCATCCCTTGCAGCCGGCATTCATGCAAAACAGCAGCCAGACGGCACATTTATCAACTATCCCGATGAAACGCGCGGAAACCTAACGGCTACCGTCCAAGGATATGTCGGGATGCTGGCTTCAGGATGTTTTCACAGATCTGAGCCGCACATGAAGAAAGCTGAACAATTTATCATCTCACATGGCGGTTTGAGACATGTTCATTTCATGACAAAATGGATGCTTGCCGCGAACGGGCTTTATCCTTGGCCTGCTTTGTATTTACCATTATCACTCATGGCGCTCCCCCCAACATTGCCGATTCATTTCTATCAGTTCAGCTCATATGCCCGTATTCATTTTGCTCCTATGGCTGTAACACTCAATCAGCGATTTGTCCTTATTAACCGCAATATTTCATCTCTTCGCCATCTCGATCCGCACATGACAAAAAATCCTTTCACTTGGCTTCGGTCTGATGCTTTCGAAGAAAGAGATCTCACGTCTATTTTGTCACATTGGAAACGCGTTTTTCATGCACCATTTGCTTTTCAGCAGCTGGGCCTACAGACAGCTAAAACGTATATGCTGGACCGGATTGAAAAAGATGGAACATTATACAGCTATGCGAGCGCAACCATATATATGGTTTACAGCCTTCTGTCACTTGGTGTGTCACGCTATTCTTCTGTTATCAGGAGGGCGATTACCGGCATTAAATCACTGGTGACTAAATGCAACGGGATTCCTTATCTGGAAAACTCCACTTCAACTGTTTGGGATACAGCTTTAATAAGCTATGCCCTTCAAAAAAATGGTGTGACCGAAACGGATGGCTCTGTTACAAAAGCAGCCGATTTTTTGCTAGAACGCCAGCATTCCAAAATAGCAGATTGGTCTGTCAAAAATCCAAATTCAGTTCCTGGCGGCTGGGGGTTTTCAAACATTAATACAAATAACCCTGACTGTGACGACACTGCAGCCGTTTTAAAAGCGATTCCCCGCAATCATTCTCCTGCAGCATGGGAGCGGGGGGTATCTTGGCTTTTATCGATGCAAAACAATGACGGCGGATTTTCTGCTTTCGAAAAAAACGTGAACCACCCACTGATCCGCCTTCTGCCGCTTGAATCCGCAGAGGACGCTGCAGTTGACCCTTCAACCGCCGACCTCACCGGACGTGTACTGCACTTTTTAGGCGAGAAAGTTGGCTTCACAAAAAAACATCAACATATTCAACGCGCTGTGAACTGGCTTTTCGAACATCAGGAGCAAAATGGGTCATGGTACGGCAGATGGGGTGTTTGCTACATTTACGGCACTTGGGCTGCTCTTACTGGTATGCATGCATGCGGGGTTGACCGAAAGCATCCCGGTATACAAAAGGCTCTGCGTTGGCTCAAATCCATACAAAATGATGACGGAAGCTGGGGAGAATCCTGCAAAAGCGCCGAAATCAAAACATATGTACCGCTTCATAGAGGAACCATTGTACAAACGGCCTGGGCTTTAGACGCTTTGCTCACATATGAAAATTCCGAACACCCGTCAGTTGTGAAAGGCATGCAATACCTTACCGACAGCAGTTCGCATAGCGCCGATAGCCTCGCGTATCCAGCAGGGATCGGATTGCCGAAGCAGTTTTATATTCGCTATCACAGTTATCCATATGTATTCTCTTTGCTGGCTGTCGGGAAATATTTAGATTCTATTGAAAAGGAGACAGCAAATGAAACGTGAATCTTATCAAACGGAGATGTTCAATTGGTGTGAAGCCCTGAAAGATCAGATTCAAAAGCGAGGACAGCTTGACCAGTTTGAAGATCAAATCGACAAGATGATTGAGGCTCTGGAAGATGACCAAACAACAGAAGAAGATTGGTATAAACAGGCCGCTGCCCTTTACCGGGATATTACAGAATCAGATGATACAAGTGAAAGACGCGCATATGTCCCTATAGGGAAACACGTGCTGCCAAAGCTTCCTTACAAATACTCCGCCTTAGAACCTTATATTTCACGCGATATTATGGTCCTTCATCATACAAAACATCATCAAAGCTATGTCGATGGTCTGAACAAAGCAGAATCAGAGCTTAAAAAAGCGAGAGCAACAAAGAATTATGACTTAATCACTCATTGGGAAAGAGAGCTTGCATTCCATGGAGCAGGCCATTATTTGCACAGTATTTTTTGGTTTTCTATGCATCCAAACGGAAAACGGCGTCCTACAGGAGCATTGTTCCAAATGATAGACCTTTCATTTGGAAGCTATTCCGCTTTTAAAGAACATTTTACCCAGGCCGCTAAAAAAGTGGAAGGCGTCGGCTGGGCCATTCTGGTCTGGGCACCTCGATCAGGACGGCTGGAGATTTTAACGGCAGAAAAACACCAGCTCTTCAGCCAATGGGATGTGATCCCCCTATTACCGCTTGACGTATGGGAGCATGCCTACTATTTGCAATACAAAAATGACCGGGCCAGCTATGTCGATCACTGGTGGAATGTCGTGGATTGGCGCGAGGCTGAAAAACGTTTTGAGCAGGCAAAAGAAGTCGTTTGGAAGCTCTATTAAAAAAAGCCCCCTTTCCTCGGGGGCTTCGTGTGTTAAAAAATGCCTATCACATGCAAAAACACGATGATGATGGCAACAGGAGATAAATATCGAATGAGCAGCAGCCAAACCGCAAACCACTTTCGTTTGAGATTGGAACCGCTTTTCAGCTCGTCAAACAAATCCTGTTTCGGTATTTTTAGCGGGACAAAAATCGAAATCAGTAACGCACCTAACGGCATTAAAATATTGCTCACAAGATAGTCAGCCGCATCAAAAATAGACAGATGAAATATAGAGACGTCACTTAAGACACCGTATGATAATGCAGACGGCACACCGACAATAAATATAGCGATTCCGCCTAACCAAGAGAATCGTTTTCTCTTATTGACATCACCTTTTGAAAGCACTGCGACCAAAATTTCCAGCATTGAAAAAGCGGATGTCAATGCAGCAAATAAAAATAGAATTAAAAATGCTAATAAAAAGATAATTCCGAACGGCATTTGATTAAATATAGTTGGCAGCACGTTAAATAACAGAATCGGTCCTTGGTCTGGCTTGAGACCAAATGAAAATACAGCTGGAAAAATCGCAATCCCTGCCATAACTGCAACAAGTACGTTCAATACAGTTACTGATACAGCGGACTGCACAAGATTTTCCTGTTTCCCTAAATAAGAGCTGTACGTAACCATGACAGATACACCGACACTTAATAAGAAAAAGGACTGACCCATCGCATACAAAATCGTATTAGCGTCAATCGCTGAAAAATCAGGCATCAGGAAAAACTTGAGCCCTTCCATCGCACCGTCAAGGGTAACAGAACGCACCATTAAAATAATAAATAATATAAATAGCGCCGGCATTAATACTTGGCTAGCCTTTTCAATTCCGCTGCTAACTCCTTTTGCAACAACCAAAATGGTCACTGCCATAAAGAGCAACTGGCCCCCTACAGCCAAATAAGGATTTGAAATGGTACTTGCAAATATCGTATCAAAACCAGATGTTTGCGATAAACCGCCAGTGAAGCCTTTTATAATATAAATTAAAATCCATCCGCCTACGACACTGTAGAAAGATAGAAGAATAAAGCACGTCACCATGCCTAAATAACCGATCCAATGCCACTTCGTTCCTGGAGCAAGTGTTTTATAGGACTGAACGGCATCTTTCTGTGTTCTTCTGCCTATGATGAATTCACCTAACAATAAAGGCAGTCCGATTAAAACCGTAAATAAAATAAAAATAAGTAAAAATGCGCCTCCTCCGCTGGTTCCGGCAACATATGGGAATTTCCATATCGCACCAAGCCCGATAGCTGATCCTGCCGCGGCTAAAATAAAGCCGAGCTTCGAAGACCATTGATTTGCTTCCTTCACCGTATCACTCCTATTTGATCTAACCATTATAAAGGTTCATTGTAAGAATATCTTCCTATATAGTCAAGAACATTTTGATTAGTTTACATCATATATCTATAGACATCTGCCAAAAACTAATATTGAATTATTCAGAAAATTATTTATAATAAGAGAATGTTATGAAATTTGTAAGAATTTCTGCTGAAGTTCTTGATAAGTGTGTTAGGAGTGTTTTTATGGACATCATTAGAAAAATAAGTCATTTTGCAGGACAAACCTTTGGCATATGGGTCATTGTTTTTGCAGCGCTGGGATTTTCTTTCCCATCTTTATTTACGTGGATCAGTTCTTATATTACGATTTTTCTTGGCATTATCATGTTTGGGATGGGCCTTACACTGCAAGCCGATGATTTCAAAGAGCTGGTCAGAAAGCCTTGGCAAGTTATTATTGGAGTAATAGCTCAGTATACGATCATGCCGCTCGTTGCTTTCGGCCTCGCATTTGGGCTTCATCTTCCAGCTGAAATCGCAGTTGGTGTTATTCTTGTCGGCTGCTGTCCCGGGGGAACTGCATCTAATGTTATGACATTCTTAGCAAAAGGAAATACTGCCCTTTCTGTTGCGGTTACGACAATTTCTACCTTATTGGCACCTGTTGTAACACCGTTGTTGATTATGCTGTTTGCCAAAGAATGGCTTCCTGTCTCGCCGGGGTCTTTGTTTATCTCAATCTTACAGGCGGTTTTATTTCCGATCATTGCAGGTCTGATTGTCAAAATGTTTTTCAGAAAACAAGTGGCAAAAGCCGTACATGCCCTTCCGCTTGTTTCTGTCATTGGCATCGTTGCGATTGTCTCAGCTGTCGTCAGCGGCAATCGGGAAAATCTGCTTCAATCGGGGTTGCTCATTTTTTCAGTTGTTATCCTTCATAACGGTATCGGTTATTTACTGGGGTTTCTTTGTGCAAAGCTTTTAAAAATGGATTACCCGTCTCAAAAAGCGATCGCAATCGAAGTCGGCATGCAAAACTCCGGACTTGGGGCTGCACTTGCCACGGCTCATTTCTCACCGCTATCTGCCGTACCCAGCGCAATATTCAGTGTGTGGCATAACCTTTCAGGTTCTATGCTTGCAACATATTGGTCAAAAAAAGTGAAAAAGAAACAAGCTATATCCAAAAGCAGCAATCTATCACTTTAAATATGCATCAAAAAAGGTACATCACTTTATCGTGATGTACCTTCAGCTTGTAGAGAAAACGGTGTTTTTTTCTACAAGCTTTTTTGTTTTGGGCTGTTTCTTTACATATTCATCTGATTTCAGGTGCAGAAAAAGCACTCCCACATGCCTAGCCTTGCTTGGCTAGGTA
>NZ_JAXCHE010000009.1:0-174065 GCF_037027505.1 Bacillus sp. 204(2023)
CGCAGGAGGTCGCGGGTTCGAGTCCCGTCCGGACCGCCATTTAAATACTTAGGCTCGGTAGCTCAGTTGGTAGAGCAACGGACTGAAAATCCGTGTGTCGGCGGTTCGATTCCGTCCCGAGCCACCACCTATGCCGGTGTAGCTCAATTGGTAGAGCAACTGACTTGTAATCAGTAGGTTGGGGGTTCAAGTCCTCTTGCCGGCACTGTTTTTTCAAAATTTAATGTGGAGGGGTAGCGAAGTGGCTAAACGCGGCGGACTGTAAATCCGCTCCCTCAGGGTTCGGCAGTTCGAATCTGCCCCCCTCCACCATTTATAGGGGCATAGTTTAACGGTAGAACAGAGGTCTCCAAAACCTCCGGTGTGGGTTCGATTCCTACTGCCCCTGCCAAATTTATGACATCTTGAGATTATGGCGGTTGTGGCGAAGTGGTTAACGCACCAGATTGTGGCTCTGGCACTCGTGGGTTCGATTCCCATCAATCGCCCCATATTATCATTGGGCTATAGCCAAGCGGTAAGGCAACGGACTTTGACTCCGTCATGCGTTGGTTCGAATCCAGCTAGCCCAGTCTCACTTTTTATATCAACTGCATATAATGTATTAAGTCCATTAAAAATGCGGAAGTAGTTCAGTGGTAGAACACCACCTTGCCAAGGTGGGGGTCGCGGGTTCGAATCCCGTCTTCCGCTCCAATTACGGCGGCATAGCCAAGTGGTAAGGCAGAGGTCTGCAAAACCTTTATCCCCGGTTCGAATCCGGGTGTCGCCTTCTTATTGCCGGGGTGGTGGAATTGGCAGACACACAGGACTTAAAATCCTGCGGTAGGTGACTACCGTGCCGGTTCAAGTCCGGCCCTCGGCACCAATTTTACTTACATGGTAAGTTGAATTGGTGTTTGTGTTTTATCATTATAACTAATTATATTAATGATCTACTTATGTAGATCATTTTTTTAATGCTTTGATTTATCATAACAAGTTAAGTTCCGATGCCTATTATAAAGCGGCTGTATAGCTAGTCTTTCAACACTTTTATTTTATATTTCCATAAAAACTTTTTTTGAAATACGTTGACACTTTATGAGATCCATGATATATTTATATTCGTCGGTTAGATACGACGTAAAACTTGCCGGTGTGGCGGAATTGGCAGACGCGCACGACTCAAAATCGTGTTCCTTCTGGAGTGTCGGTTCGACCCCGACCACCGGTATACTGAAAAACCCGTTTCTTAATAGAAACGGGTTTTTATTTTTTATTAAAGAAAAGGAGCCGAGGCTCCTTTTTATACTTACTCAGCGTATTGATCTAGGATCTCTTCTAGCACCTCTTCTAGCTCTTCGGTATCTTCAAGCTCTGATTGGCTGAAACGGACGCGTACAAGCTGTTCTCCGTCATTATACATCTCTTCCAGCCACCCTCGGAGTCCTCTTGCCCTGCGGTCGACTTCGAAAATGATTTCCAAACCGTCTTCGTCTAAAAGGAAAATGAGCTCTAATTCATCAAGCATCTGACGATAATATCCGGAAGTCGGAACGAATTCGAATTCTTGAACGAACGGAAGACGACGCTGGAAGTAGGGCGCTTGTTCGCAGTCTGCTTCGTTAAGACGGAAGCCCAGGTTTTCGATTGCTTCAAGCACATTTTCAATCCAAGGGTGTGCTTCAACGAAAATGCGGTCATGATCGGATTTATCGATACCGCCTTGAATGTCAAGGTCTGTCACCACGGCAACCTCTACTTTCCCTACAGTGATCGGCGTATCTAGAGGCAGAGTGAATGTGAACGGAAATTGATGCTCTTCACCAGGCTGTATGGTAAATGAACCAGTGACCCGGAAAGAATGAATTGTAGCGTATTTCCGGTGCTCTTCATCGTCTTTTACAATGACATACCGTGTGCTAAGCTGTAAATCGATATAACGGATGTCCTGAGCGATTTTTCCGCCTTTGACATGTACCGTTCCCTGTACTTCTTCTCCTGGAAAATATGCGTCTTTTTCTAAAATTGTATCTACTTTTGCAGCTCCAATTCCGGCACTTGCCGCAAGCTTCTTAAAAAATGACATGTTAGATCTTCCCCTTTTTCTTTTTTCTCAACAGATATACGTAAGAAGGAGGAAAAAAGATTCATCTGATTCATACTTTTTTCCTATTATTCGTCTCGGCCTAGGGACAGACTAAGAATAATATTGAAAATAAAGGAGTGGATGGAAGTGAATAAAGAAAGTTTGGTTGCAGATGAATTACACAGAATGTTTTTGGCTGGTGAGCTGCAAATCACAGTAGAGGAGGATATAAACAATATTTCCGAAAGGCTGAGAAACGGCGATCTCAGTTTAGACCGATTAAGCGGTGAAGACGCGTTTATAAAAGAAACGGTAAATGAGGCTTTAAGAAGAGTGGAGCAATAAAAAAGAGACGGCATCTCATCTTTGAGATCCCGTCTCTTTTTGTGGTCTTTGCTGTAAGATAAAAGCGAATCGATTTGGAATTGCTCACCCGAGCCATCCCTTTTCTAACAGAAGATCTGACAGTTCATCATGGAGATATACAGTTGTATCTAATTGATCATGCAATGCTCTTCTGATGTGGGGATTTTCGGCTTCTGTTATTGCGACAGTGTATTTGTTAATGCTGGTTTTTATTGTTGTTAACAAATCAAGTATATCTTTGAGACAAAGACTTTGTTCAATGGGAAACCACCTCCTTTGTTTTTTTAGCAGCTCCTGATAAGAAAGTATTTGACTTTGTTTCTTGCTTCTATACAAAATGCTATAATAAGCAACAAATTTTGTTGGGGGGTGTGATGATGAAGCAGATTATTGCGATGGGGGGCGGGGGTTTTTCGATGGAGCCGGATAATTTGTCCCTCGATCAATATATCCTCAATCAATCAAAACGAGAGCAGCCTCGTATTTGTTTTTTGCCGACGGCGAGCGGAGATTCCCAAAATTATATTCAGCGGTTTTATCATGCATTTCAAACACTGGATTGTGTGCCGTCTCACTTATCTTTGTTTAAGCCGCCATCAACAGATTTAGCTTCTTTTGTTATGGACATGGACGTGATTTATGTTGGCGGGGGAAATACGCGGAATTTACTTGTGTTATGGAAAGAGTGGGGGCTGGATCATATTCTCAGGGAAGCATGGAAGAACGGTGTGGTTTTAGCTGGATTAAGTGCCGGTGCGATCTGCTGGTTTGAAGAAGGGGTGACGGATTCAGTCGGACCGCTGACAAGTTTGAAAAGTTTAGGTTTTTTGCAAGGGAGCTTTTGTCCCCATTATGACGGGGAAAAGGATCGGAGACCGGCATACCACCAGCTGATATCTAACAAGTTCTTATGCAGTGGCTATGCAGCGGATGATGGGGCTGGTCTCCATTTCATAAATGATCAGCTGTTTCAGACTGTGAGTTCAAGGTCGGGTGCAAAGGCATATCGGGTGATGATGGCTGAACATGAAATAGCTGAAATCCCGTTGCCGGTCAAATATTTAGGGTGAAATTGGCTGAATATTATCTATATTCCTCTTTTTTTCAGATTGGTTTTATGTTAAGATGAGGGCGAAATCAATAGTTACTGGGGGTGCCCGCTTTCGGGCTGAGAGAGAAGGTAAGCTTCTTAACCCTTTGGACCTGATCTGGTTCGTACCAGCGTGGGGAAGTAGAGGAATTGTTTTTGTTATTGTCTTGCTGGGCAATAATATGTTTCTTTCTGACTGTAACCGGGTTCATTTATATGGATCCGGTTTTTTGTGCTGGTTATGGGCTTGATTTTGTCCTTTCAAACGTAGAGAGGGGAAGGAAAAGTAATGCAAAACAATTCAGTGCAGCAAGCCAACATTTCCATTATGTCAAGTTTTTCAGGTAGCAAGAAGGTATACGTGGAGGGTTCTTCTTCGGACATCCAAGTGCCGATGAGGGAGATCCTATTGAGTCCGACGACGGGATCGTTCGGCGAAGAGGAAAACGCGCCTGTGCGTGTCTATGATACAAGCGGACCGTATACGGACCCTGAAGTAACCATTAATATTCAAGAAGGATTAAAGCCGCTCCGCCAAAAATGGATCACAGAGCGCGGTGACGTGGAAGAGTATGAAGGTCGGGCTATAAAACCAGAAGATAACGGTTATAAAAAAGCAAATCCAAACGTAAGCTACCCAGGATTAAAGCGGAAACCGCTGAGGGCGATGGCAGGTCAAAATGTCACACAAATGCACTATGCAAAAAAGGGGATCATTACACCTGAGATGGAATTTATCGCCATTCGTGAGCATGTGTCTCCTGAATTCGTCAGAGACGAGGTAGCCAGCGGCCGGGCGATTATTCCTTCAAACATTAATCACCCTGAAAGTGAGCCAATGATTATCGGCCGGAATTTTCATGTGAAGATTAATGCAAATATCGGGAATTCAGCGGTTACGTCATCTATTGAAGAAGAAGTGGAAAAAATGACGTGGGCCATCCGCTGGGGAGCGGATACGATGATGGATCTCTCTACCGGAAAAGATATTCATACGACGCGTGAATGGATTATCCGCAATTGCCCCGTGCCTGTGGGAACTGTTCCGATTTATCAGGCGCTTGAAAAAGTAAACGGCGTAGCGGAGGATTTAACGTGGGAGATTTATCGTGATACGCTAATCGAACAGGCAGAGCAGGGAGTGGATTATTTTACGATTCACGCGGGTGTTTTGCTTAGGTATGTACCGCTGACTGCCAAACGGACAACTGGTATTGTGTCACGCGGGGGAGCGATTATGGCGCAGTGGTGTCTGGCTCATCATCAAGAAAGCTTTTTATACACACATTTTGAAGAAATCTGTGAGATTATGAAAACGTATGATATTGCTTTCTCTCTTGGGGATGGTTTGCGTCCTGGATCAATTGCTGATGCCAATGACGAAGCGCAGTTTGCTGAATTAGAGACGCTTGGAGAGCTGACGCAAATTGCCTGGAAGCATGATGTTCAGGTGATGATTGAGGGTCCTGGACATGTTCCGATGCATAAAATCAAAGAGAACGTCGATAAACAAATGGACATTTGTAAAGAAGCGCCTTTTTACACATTGGGGCCGTTGACAACGGATATTGCTCCGGGATATGACCATATTACTTCAGCGATCGGAGCGGCGATGATCGGTTGGTACGGGACAGCAATGCTTTGTTATGTAACGCCGAAGGAGCATTTAGGGCTGCCAAACCGTGATGATGTTCGTGAAGGAGTCATTACATATAAGATCGCTGCGCACGCTGCGGACCTTGCAAAAGGGCATCCCGGAGCGCAAATCCGGGATGATGCGTTATCGAAAGCCCGTTTTGAATTCCGCTGGCGGGATCAGTTTAATTTATCTCTTGATCCGGAGAGAGCCCTTGAATACCATGATGAAACCCTGCCTGCTGAAGGAGCAAAAACCGCTCACTTTTGTTCCATGTGCGGTCCGAAATTTTGCAGCATGAGAATTTCACAGGATATTCGGGATTATGCGAAGAAAAACGATCTCAGTGAAGCAGAAGCCATAAATAAAGGATTAAAAGAAAAAGCAAAAGAGTTTGTCGATACGGGAAGCAATTTATATCAATAAAAAAAATGAAGATGGAGAATGCTCCATCTTCATTTTTTTTAGAAAAACAGAGAGCGCCGAAGCGGCGGAATACTCTGTTCAAAGCGGAAAACATTTTCTGGATCATATTTCGTTTTGACACGGCGGAGTCGTTCAACGTTTTCGCCGTAATATGTTCTTGGCCAGTTTCTGATTTCGATATCTGGCCAATTTACGTAGTCTCCCATTGTTTCTCTCGAAAGGGACGTTCTCAGCCCCTCAATCCAGCGGACGTTTTGTCTTTTTTCTCCAGGGGATGTCCAGTTTGTTAAGTATTCCTGGGCAATGATTGCGTCACGATAATAAAATGCCGTTTGGTCGGGAGTGATCCGTCCGGCTGCCCCGCCGAGTGCTTGCTGCCAGACACTGGCGTTTTGATTCGGAGCGTGCTCTAAAAAGTGTTTTATTGTTGAAATCGCACGTTCTGATAATGGCTTTTCAATGAAAGAGCCGGAGCGTTTCATTTTTTGAGGCTGATTGCCTCCCGGGCTGTTAAAAAAGGTTACCGCTTCGATGAACGGCATTGTTTTTATCATTCCGCTTGTTGGGCTTCCTGCTTTCAATAAAGGCTTTAACAGTTTTTTTAACTCTGTTTTTGGCCCGACAAATTGGCCGAGGGCTTCTATGCGGTTTACTTCTTTAGGCCAAAACTCTATTGATGATGTAAGCCGGTCATCTGTATACGGGGCCCAGTGCTGCCACGTGTTAAATACTTCCTCAAAATCATCCCATCCCCATGTTATAGAAAAAATCGACACTTGAGAGATGGGCACTGCTTTAAATGTCATGGAGGTGACTATGCCGAAATTGCCTCCTCCGCCTCCCTGAGACGCCCAAAATAAGTCTGGATGATTTGAACAGCTGACTGTAATTAGATCAGCGCCCTCTTTTTCGTCTGCTACGATCATCTCAAGCTGCACGAGGCTGTCGCAAGTAAGGCCGGCAGCCCTTGTTAAAAGTCCAATTCCCCCTCCGAGAGTTAAACCTGTGAGCCCTACATTAGCAATGGTGCCTGCGGGAAGCGTCAGGCCGTATTGCCAGAGTGTCCGATAGACTTCTCCCAATTCAGCCCCCGCTTCAATATAGGCCAGCTTTTTATCCTGATTCACAGTTATTTTTTTCATCTCGCTTAAATCAATAACAAGACCGTTATTTAAAAGGGAAAAGTTCTCATAGCTGTGTCTGCCGCCTCTAATACGGAAAGGCACACGGTTTTCACGCGCCCATTTCAGCGCATTGAGTGCATCCTGTTTGTTTTGGCAAAACACAATGATGTCAGGATACCTTTCTAAGCTTAGGTTAATATTGGTTCTTGCTTCGTTATAGTCCGGATCATCCCGTGTCACGATACGTCCGGTCAATTTTGTCTTTTCCACACTCCCACATCTCTTTCTCTCGTATTCTAGTTTCTCTAGCTTATGCGTCAAGGGAAAAGAGTGTATAAGGAAAAAGCGGGGATGCAATCTGATACAGTGTCAACTCCCTTAAAAAATAGTTGACAGGTCGGTATTGTATGAATTAACATGGTCAGTACAAATTTTTCAAATTTATCGCGCTGATCGGAACACCGAAGGCTCTTATCGTTTAGATAAGGGCCTTTTTTGTATGAAAAAGGAGGGATTATTGATGGGAGTCAAAAAAGAAAAGGGGAGAAAACGATTCAGGAAGCGAAAAACCTACGGGAATCAGATTTTGCCGCTTGAGCTGCTGATTGAAAAAAACAAACGAGAGATTATAAACAACGCGGAGCTCATGGAAGAAATTTATATGAAGATTGATGAGAAGCATACGCAATGTGTAACTAAATATAAAAAAACCCGCTGACTACAGCGGGTTTTTGCATTTCTACATTAAGCATCTTTTTTAATCGGCAATCCAAGGCCTTCTGCCACGCGTTTTCCGTATTCAGGATCCGCTTTGTAGAAGTGCTCGATTTGGCGCAGCTTGATTTCTTCTTTTTCTACCGGCTTCATAGCATTAACGATATTTTCAACAAGGCGGGTACGTTCATCTTCACTCATTAAACGATACAGATCACCGGCTTGAGTATAGTGATCGTTGTGATCGTAGCTTACGCTGTCAGCGATACCTTGTACCGGATATGCTGCTTGCTTATCTTCAGGTGACTCTTTTGGACCGCCGAAGCTGTTAGGCTCGTAATACACAGATCCGCCGCCGTTATCGTCAAAGCGCATTTGTCCATCACGCTGATAATTGTTTACTTTGTTGCGTGCGCGGTTGATTGGCAGCGCTTGATGGTTTGCACCGACACGGTAGCGGTGTGCATCATGATAAGCAAAAAGTCGGCCTTGAAGCATTTTATCTGGTGAAACATCAATACCAGGCACGAGGGTTCCAGGTGAAAATGTCGCTTGTTCTACCTCTGCAAAGTAGTTTTCCGGATTTCTGTCTAGAACCATGCGTCCGACCTCGATTAACGGGTAGTCTTTTTGAGACCAAACTTTTGTGACATCAAACGGATCGAAACGATACGTATTTGCATCTTCTAAAGGCATGATTTGCACATATAGTTTCCATGCAGGATAATCACCGTTTTCGATTGCGTTGAAAAGGTCTTCTGTATGGTAATCAGGGTTTTCACCGGCAATTTTTGCTGCCGTATTGACATCAAGGTTTTTCACGCCTTGTTCTGTTTTAAAGTGATATTTAATCCATACGCCTTCACCTTCGGCATTTGTCCATTTGAATGTATGGCTTCCGAAGCCGTGCATGTGGCGAAGTGTTGCAGGAATTCCGCGGTCAGACATCAGGATTGTCACTTGGTGAAGTGACTCTGGTGAAAGTGACCAGAAATCCCATACAGCCGTAGGGTTTTTTAGATGTGTTTTTGGATCTCTTTTTTGTGTATGGATAAAATCAGGGAACTTAATCGCATCGCGGATAAAGAATACAGGCGTATTGTTGCCGACGATGTCGTAGTTTCCTTCTTCAGTATAAAATTTAACAGCAAATCCGCGCGGATCGCGAACTGTGTCAGCAGAGCCAAGTTCACCGGCAACTGTTGAGAAACGGATGAACAACGGTGTGCGTTTGCCGACTTCAGAAAGGAAAGCGGCTTTCGTGTATTTTGTTACGTCGTTTGTCACTTCAAAATATCCGTGTGCGCCTGCTCCTTTGGCGTGAACAACACGTTCAGGAACACGTTCTCGGTTGAAATGGGCCAATTTTTCGAGTAAATGTACATCTTGAATTAAAGTTGGTCCGCGAGAACCGGCAGTCATTGAGTTTTGATTATCTCCAACCGGAGCGCCCCAGCTAGTTGTCAGTTTATTTGAACTCATGTTATCACCTCTTGGAATTTATAAGAACATAATATCATCTCTAAGTAAAAAGTCAATATTATTTTATAATTATTATAAAATAGTTATCTCTATTAATCGATATCTAGTATCGAAAGTGTTGAAAAACCTTGTTGTAACAGCTTTTTATGACACTTAATAATTTTTGGAGAAATAATTTTTCCTTCTCTATTTGCGAAACAAGCAGAGTAAGTGATAAACAAGGATATCAAAAATCGTATTTAAAAAAGAGTTGACATATCGGAATAATTTGAATTAACATGTTATTCAAACAAAAAAACAATTGGGCAGCTGATCGGACCGCCGAAGGCTCTCATCTCTACAAGAACAGAGATGGGGGCCTTTTTGTTTTTTTGAAGGCGGGGTTGGCAGAAAGAGAGGGATAAAAGTGGCTGTGACCATCAGCATCAAAGAAAAGGCATTTGTTCAAGAGGGCCGCAAAAACACGGTCTTAGAGAACATAGAATTATCAATCGCACCAGGCGAATTTCTAACGCTTATCGGACCGAGCGGTTGCGGAAAAAGCACCCTGTTAAAGATTATTGCAGGGCTTGATTCTGAATATGACGGGAGTGTGGAAATTAACGGCCGCAGCGTAACAGCTCCGGGTATTCAGCAAGGATTTATTTTTCAGGAACACCGCCTCTTTCCTTGGCTGACTGTTGAGCAGAATATTGCAGCCGACTTGAATTTGAAGGACCCAAAAGTCAAACAAAAGGTGGATGAACTGATCGAGATTGTCAGATTGAAAGGATCGGAAAAAGCATATCCGCGCGAGCTGTCAGGCGGCATGTCACAAAGAGTAGCCATCGCCCGGGCCCTTCTGCGGGAGCCTGAGGTGCTGCTTTTAGATGAACCGTTTGGTGCACTCGACGCTTTTACAAGAAAACACCTGCAGGACGTGCTGCTGGATATATGGAGGAGGAAAAAAACAACGATGATTCTCGTGACTCATGATATAGATGAATCTGTTTATTTAGGAAATGAGCTTGCGATCCTTAAGGCCAAACCGGGGAAAATCCATAAGCTGATGCCCATTCACCTGGCGTATCCGCGGAACCGGACGACTCCGGATTTCCAAGCGATCAGACAGAGAGTGCTGTCGGAATTCGAGAAAACAGAAGATTTGGAATACGCAGAAGGATCAGGGATATAGAAAGGGCGGAAGCGGAAATGAAAAAAGGACTCATTGTATTGGTTGCCGTTATTTTTCTGCTCGCAGGCTGTGGAGCAAATGGAGCCAGCGGTGACCACAAACAATTGAAGGAAATTCGTATTGGTATTCAGCAAAGCTTAAGCCCGCTTTTGATCGCAAAGGAGAAAGGCTGGTTCGAAGATGCATTTGAAAAAGAAGGCATCAAAGTGAAATGGGTGGAGTTTCAAAGCGGTCCGCCCCAATTTGAAGGCCTTGCGGCAGACAAACTTGATTTTTCTCAAGTCGGTAATTCGCCTGTGATCGCTGGACAGGCGGCAGGCATTGACTTTAAAGAAATCGGTTTGTCTCAGGACGGCTTGAAAGCAAACGGCATCCTTGTCAATCAAAACAGCGGCATTCAAGACGTTAAGGACTTAAAGGGGAAGAAAATTGCAGTCGCCAAAGGCAGCAGCGGGTTTGATTTTTTGTATAAAGCGCTTGATCAAGTGGGGTTGTCAGCTAACGATGTGACAATTATTCAGCTTCAGCCTGATGAAGCAGCTTCCGCATTCGAAAACGGATCCGTTGATGCCTGGTCCATTTGGGAGCCGTACTTGTCCTTAGAAACAATGAAACACGGAGCAAAAATCCTTGTGAACGGAGAAAGCACAGATTTATATTCACCAGGTTTTACTTTAGTAAGAACAAAGTTTTCAGAAGAGCATCCAGACGAAGTGGTCCGTTTTCTGAAGGTGTTTAATAAAGCCGTTGTATGGCAAAAGGAACATCTGGATGAAGCAGCGGACTTATATTCTGACATTAAAGATCTCGATAAAAAGGTCGTCGAAAATGTGCTGAAAAATACTGAGCCACTTAATGAGGTCATCAGTGACGACATTGTGAAAGCGCAGCAGGAAACAGCAGATTTTCAATTTCGAACAAAGGCGATAGATAAGAAGATTGATGTGAAGGATGTTGTCGATAACACTTTTATCAAAAAAGCATTAAAGGAACATTCCTCAGGAGGTGATCAATGATGAAAGCAGAGGCTGCGGGCTCGCTGCCCAAAACGAATGCGGAAGCGGTGCGAAAAAAGCCCGGAAGGAAGAGATACGGCTGGATGAAGGGGCTTTTACTGCCCGCTGTCATCATTGCCATCTGGCAGATCATCGGCGGGCTGGGAGTTGTGTCCGCTACAGTGCTGCCTACACCTGTTACGATTGTTCTGACCTTTAAGGAGCTTATTTTGTCCGGCGAACTGTTCGGCCATCTGCAAATCAGCATTTATCGGGCGGCGCTTGGTTTTTTGCTTGGCACGGGACTTGGATTGATGATCGGGATTTTGGCCGGATTCTCCAAACGGACGGAGCTGTATCTTGATCCGTCGTTGCAAATGCTTAGAACCGTACCTCATCTGGCCGTCACGCCGCTGTTTATTTTATGGTTCGGATTTGACGAAGTATCTAAAATTTTGCTAATTGCGCTCGGTGCCTTCTTTCCTGTCTATATCAATACGTTTAACGGCATCCGCGGGGTTGACGCGAAGCTGTTTGAAGTCGCCCGGGTGCTTGAATTTAAATGGCACCAGCAGATATCCAAAGTGATATTGCCGGCAGCCCTGCCCAATATATTGCTAGGCATTCGCTTATCGCTCGGCATTGCATGGCTCGGGCTCGTTGTGGCAGAGCTGATGGGCTCAAGCTCGGGAGTCGGCTATATGATCATGGATGCGAGACAGTTTTCACAAACGAATAAAGTCTTTGCAGGAATTATCATTTTTGCAGTGGTTGGAAAGCTGACGGATTCCTTCGTCAGGCTGCTTGAACGAAAGTTGTTAAAGTGGAGAAACAGCTACGAAGGATAAAAGATATAAAGGGGAGATGAATATGGAGATTCTTTGGTTTATACCGACTCATGGAGACGCGAGATATTTAGGATCTGAAAGTGATGGACGGACTGCGGATCATCTTTACTTTAAACAAGTCGCGCAGGCGGCAGACAGGCTGGGATATACAGGAGTTCTTCTGCCAACGGGAAGATCGTGCGAGGACCCGTGGCTTACAGCGTCGGCACTGGCAGGAGAAACAAAGGACTTAAAGTTTTTAGTCGCGGTAAGACCTGGTTTAATGCAGCCTTCTCTGGCAGCCAGAATGACATCCACCCTAGACCGCATTTCAGACGGCCGGCTGCTGATCAACGTTGTGGCAGGGGGCGATCCGTATGAGCTGGCAGGCGATGGCCTGTTTATCAGCCATGATGAGCGCTACGAAGCAACAGACGAATTTTTAACCGTTTGGCGGAGACTTTTGCAGGGAGAAACGGTTTCCTATGAAGGAAAGCATATAAAAGTGGAAAACAGCAATCTGCTTTTCCCGCCGCAGCAAGAGCCGCATCCGCCCATCTATTTCGGCGGTTCGTCACAGGCTGGGATTGAAGCTGCCGCAAAGCATACAGACGTGTACTTGACATGGGGTGAGCCGCCTGAACAAGTAAAAGAAAAGATAGAAAGAGTCAAAAAGCAAGCGGCAAAAGAAGGGAGATCCGTTCGATTTGGCATTAGGCTGCATGTCATTGCCCGTGAAACTGAACAAGAGGCATGGGAAGCGGCAGAGCGCTTGATCAGCCACTTGGATGATGACACCATTGCCAAAGCGCAGGCAGCTTTGAGCCGTTACGACTCTTCAGGCCAGCAGCGGATGGCCGTCCTTCATCACGGCGATCGGACGAAGCTTGAAATCAGCCCGAATCTGTGGGCGGGGATCGGCCTGGTCAGAGGAGGGGCAGGAACAGCTCTTGTCGGTGATCCGCAGACGATTGCCGACAGGATAGCGGAGTACCAGGCACTCGGCATAGAATCGTTTATATTCTCCGGCTATCCGCATTTAGAAGAAGCGTATTATTTTGCAGAGCTTGTATTTCCGCTTTTGCCGTTTGAAAATGATCGGACGAGAAAGCTTCAGAACAAAAGGGGAGAAGCGGTAGGAAACACTTATTTTGTCAAAGAGAAAAATGCATGAGTTTAACTAAAATACAGCCCCCCCGAACATGGTATGATATTCAAAAAAAGGGGGCTTTTTTTCTGAAAACATTGAGAAGCGCGGCAGTCATTTGCCTCATAGCTATGCTGTCTGCATGCGGACATTCAAAACAGATGGAAATCAAAGCGGCGGACATATCAGATCTTGAAAAAAACAGAATGGATGTCGCAGCTTCACAGGCATTCACTGCCGAAGCCGTCAATATCGGTGAAGGTATTTCTTCAGCTGACATGTACATCGAACATTATCAAAAGGGAAAGCTTGTTGAGAGGTTTGGACCGGTTCGTGCAGATTATTCAGAGGAAAAACCCGATACCATACAATTTGTTTATTTTGAGAATGAAGAGGGGGAAGGAAAGTGGATAAACAGGGAAATATAGCGGCTGATTCATCGGTGAAACGCGACGATAGCACAACACAGGAAATGACTCAGAATATTTCATCGCCGGAACCGATTACTTTCGAGAAGCCTGCTTTGATCGGCAGCAGTATTAGAGGGACTGACGAGACAATGCACACCTCTGAACATAAAAAAGAGCTCATTAAGCATCAAGATGCGTTACTGTATTATGTGGAATTGCATCATTAAAATGGGCGGCTTCAGGACGTCTGTTTTACAAAGCGGTATGCTTGCTTTTTTGAATGGTGCATGATACATTTTAAATCGTAACAATTTCGATTTAAAGGGAGGCTATGTGACTTGGCTAAAAAATCAAAAGTGGCAAAAGAGTTAAAACGCCAACAGCTTGTTGAGCAATACGCTGGTATTAGACGCGAGTTGAAGGAAAAAGGAGATTACGAGGCACTCAGCAAGCTGCCAAGAGATTCAGCACCGGGAAGGCTTCACAACCGCTGCATGGTAACGGGGCGCCCGAGAGCATATATGAGGAAGTTTAAAATGTCCAGAATCGCTTTCAGGGAGCTGGCCCATAAAGGCCAGATTCCCGGTGTAAAAAAAGCAAGCTGGTAAGAAAAAACTCCGGCCGATTACAGCACGCCGGAGTTTTTTTCGTTTTTCTTGAAAGAGATGACGTAGGAAAGGTGCTGGATGATCATGATGATAAACACAATAATAATAGGGAAAAACGGAATGCGCGATTGAAATAGCGGATAAAAAATGAGAAGAACCGCTGCGGCAGGCAGCGAGAAGTAGACAGCGATATATGACGCGCGACATGCTTTTGCCGTCATCATCTGCTCTCTTTCATCCTGCTCTTCAAACTCATCAGGCAGAAGAAGCTGTTTTCTGGCAGGGCGGCTTTTTTTCTGTAAGTACAAATAAACCGCAGACGCCGCAACAAACAGAATAAAGGGGGTGAGGTTTAATTCAAATACCATCCCGCCGCTCTTTGTGCCGAAAAAAGATGCTATGCCTTCTGAGGCTTCAAAGTATGAAATCAGCGTCCAGCATGCAAGGCCAAATAAAACAAGGTGAAAAGCTGCTTTTGTTTTCATGCTCATCTTAGTTTTCCTCCTCTAACCAAAAGACATCCTCCATTTTCATGGAGAAGGCTTTGCAGATTTTCAGTGCTAACAGCAGTGAGGGAACATAATCGCCTTTTTCGATAGCAGCCACAGTCTGTCTTGTGACGCCGACTGTTTCTCCTAGTTTTTCCTGAGAATAGCCGAAGCGTGCCCTCAGCTCTTTTACTTTATTTTTCATCATGACGTCTGTCCCCTTCACAATCTCGATTGATTATATTGTATAGTATACTTAACATTATGTAAATGGAACTTAACAAATTTACAAAAAGATAACTTTTTTTCGACAAAATTTTTATATTCCCTTGACGAAAAATAAATAAACATGTAATATAAAAAAAGTCAGAGCGGTACTGTTGCTGACAATCACAAATGCGGGTGTAGTTTAGTGGTAAAACCTCAGCCTTCCAAGCTGATGTCGTGAGTTCGATTCTCATCACCCGCTCCATACATACGTTATTAACGCAGTGTTTCGTTTCTCAGATAAACGAAGTATTGCGTTTTTTTATGTAAAAAAGAACACGACATTCGTGTTCTTTTACGTAAGCCAATGTACTGTATGGGTGCCGCCGTGAATTTGTTCAAACATTTTCGTTAATGATGATAAGAGGTTAACAGCGCTGCTTTTCTCAATCGATGGCGGGAAAAAAATGATTTGCAGCATATTCTTAGTCTCGTTTGAAACGGGATAGTGGTTGACGCTGTTTTTGAAATCGCCAAAAATGCCGTTTTCATCAGAGAAAAGCAGTATGTTTTCTTTTTCTCCCAATGAGATCCGGACCGGCTCATGAAGCTTTCCGGCATCATAAATCATAATAGGCAGAGAATATTTTAATGCGAAAAAATCGATTGTGTCATGGGCCGAGTCTTTACTTTCCATGAATTGTTCCTTGGATATCGGGACCAGCATGTCCTCCATTGGGGTTGTTTCTCCCTCAAATGAAGGGTTAAGCTGTTTAAAGAGTTCCTGCCATTCCTTGACGAAGGATTCATCGGATATACCGCCGTCCGCATAGTCGAAAAACAAGGATTCTTGAAACAGGCGGAGTCTGCCTTTCAGCATTTGCGGTGAGGAGCCGACTTCGATATTCTCATAAATGACAGCAGCTGCATGTAAGCCGGCCGCACGTTCAGTAATAACAGAATCAAGTTTGATATTCACTAGCATTCACTCCAGTTACGTGATATCAACCTATTATAAACGCTGTATCGTTTTATCACAAAGAAAGGAGGCTGTGCAAAACATGAACGTTTATCAGCTCAAAGAAGAATTAATTGAATACGCGAAAAGCATTGGCGTGGACAAGATTGGTTTTACGACCGCTGATACTTTTGACAGTTTAAAAGACCGTTTGATTCTTCAAGAATCACTCGGCTATCTCTCCGGCTTTGAAGAGCCGGATATCGAAAAAAGGGTGACGCCGAAGCTTCTTTTGCCGAAAGCGAAATCAATAGTGGCAATTGCTCTCGCATATCCTTCTAGAATGAAGGATGCGCCGAGAAGCACGAGAACTGAGCGCAGGGGCATTTTTTGCAGAGCTTCCTGGGGAAAAGACTATCATGATGTGTTGAGGGAAAAGCTTGATCTGCTGGAGGATTTTCTAAAAAGCAAGCATGAGGATATCAGAACGAAGTCAATGGTTGATACAGGTGAATTATCTGATCGCGCCGTTGCGGAACGTGCCGGAATTGGATTCAGTGCGAAAAACTGTATGATCACAACACCCGAGTATGGCTCCTATGTGTATTTGGCGGAAATGATCACAAATATCCCTTTTGAGCCTGATGTGCCGATTGAAGATATGTGCGGGTCCTGCACGAAATGCTTGGACGCCTGTCCGACGGGAGCACTGGTTAATCCCGGGCAGCTTAATGCGCAGCGCTGCATCTCTTTTCTGACCCAGACAAAAGGATTTTTGCCTGATGAATTCCGGACAAAAATCGGAAACCGACTGTACGGGTGCGATACGTGCCAAACGGTATGCCCTCTCAATAAAGGGAAGGATTTTCATCTTCATCCGGAAATGGAGCCTGATCCTGAGATTGCCAAACCGTTATTGAAGCCGCTTTTGACCATCAGCAATCGAGAATTTAAGGAGAAATTCGGGCATGTCTCAGGTTCTTGGCGCGGGAAAAAACCGATTCAGCGAAACGCCATTCTCGCGCTTGCGCATTTTAAGGATGCTTCCGCACTGCCTGAATTGGCGGAACTGATGCATAAGGATCCGCGTCCTGTCATCAGGGGGACAGCCGCATGGGCAATCGGAAAAATCGGAGACCCCGCATACGCGGAAGAGCTTGAAAAAGCGCTGGAAAAAGAGAAGGATGAAGAGGCAAAGCTGGAAATTGAAAAAGGGATTGATTTGCAAAAAGCTTCAGGCATGACTAAACAAGGCTTGTCCTGACATACGTATAGAGCAGAAGGAAAAAACACTTGAGATCATCCAAGTGTTTTTTCTCTATAAAAAAGTATGGCGGGTGGGGTGAGCTTGAAGCACATTTTAGAACAATTAGCGGAGGAGCGGCTGGGCTTTCTGGTTAACGGGCATGCTATGAGACAGGAGTCTCAAGTCGGAGACCTTAAAGTCATGGAGCGTAAGAAAAAGCTTCTGGAAAAACGTAAAGTTGACATCATAAAAGCGAAAGCAAAGGCCGTGATTAATCATGTGCGGGTTGAGGATGACGGAACGACCTGCCTTTCGTATACCATCCATTACGAATACGTGTGTAAGGAACAAGATGACAGCTTGTATATAGAAGAGCACATAGAGGAGCGAATGGCTTTCCTGTATGATCACATTTTGATTAGTGATCAGGAAATTGCGAAAAAGCCGGCTGGATTTCATGAAGGGACCAGTATTATTGACTATTCTGAAGCTGAAGAGGAAAGAGAAGCGTTTGGCAGGGCTTTTCAATACGATCGTCTCGGCGCTGTCCAATATGCCGAGAAATTTTGGAACAAGCGCAATTCTGCTTATAAAAATTTCAGCGATAACTGTACAAATTTTATTTCTCAGTGTCTTCATGCAGGAGGCGCGCCGATGCGCGGTCATCCGAACAGGGGATCAGGCTGGTGGATGAAACAAAGCTCATGGAGCTACAGCTGGACGGTGGCTCACTCTATGAAAATGTATTTGTCGAATTCAAAGGCCGGACTGCGTGCGGTGCGGGTGAAATCAGCGGAAGAACTGATGCCGGGCGATGTGATTTGCTATGACTTCGAAGGAGACGGCCGGTTTAATCATACAACGATTGTCGTGGCAAAGGACAAAGGCAATATGCCGCTTGTCAACGCCCAGACCTATGACAGCCGGATGAGGTATTGGTCATATGAGGATTCTACGGCATACACGCCGTCAATACGATATGCCTTTTTTCATATCGTTGATGATACGACAAAAGAGTAATTAATGTTATAATGATGGGCGGATAAGAAAAACAGAGGTGAACATTGTGGCATTACATGTCGTTTTATATCAACCAGAAATTCCCGCTAACACAGGGAATATTGCACGTACTTGTGCAGCAACCAATACAACGCTACACCTGATTCGTCCGCTCGGCTTTTCAACGGATGATAAAATGCTGAAGCGTGCCGGACTCGATTATTGGGAGTTTGTTAACGTTGTGTATCATGATTCGTTAGAAGAATTGTTTGAGGCATATGAAAAAGGCCAGTTTTTCTTTATTACAAAATTTGGCCAGCAGCCTCATACATCATTTGATTACACTGATCTTGACGAGGATTATTTCTTCGTGTTCGGAAGAGAAACAAGCGGTTTGCCAAAGGATTTAATTCAAAATAATATGGACCGCTGCCTGCGTCTTCCGATGACAGAGCACGTCAGATCGTTAAATCTGTCCAATACTGCCGCGATTCTTGTTTATGAAGCGCTGCGCCAGCAAAATTACCGTGATTTAAAATAGTGAAAAAACCCGCTCATCGATGATGGGCGGGTTTTTTTGCGGATGTTGAAATGCTTTGTTTCGTTTTTGGGCTTAACAACGTAACAGTGTTATGTTACAATGTACCCATCAAAGGAGCTGGACTTATGGAAGAACAATTAATCTCTAAAAAAGAATTACTTGAAAGAACATCGATTTCATACGGTCAGCTGTATCGATGGAAGCGGAAAAACTTAATACCTGAGGAATGGTTTATTCGTAAATCCACATTTACAGGGCAAGAGACGTTTTTTCCGAGAGAGGAGATTTTAAAACGTATATCAATGATTCAAAAGATGAAAGAAAATTTGTCTTTGGATGAAATGAGGGAAATGCTGTCGCCGAAAATGAAGGATGTCAGCATGACCGCTGATGAATTGCTTCATAAAGGTTTGGTTTCAAGGCCTGCTCTTGAAGCCTATTCAGAAGACGGAGGAAGTCGGGTTTTCTCATCCGGCGATTTGCTTTCGCTGTATGTGCTTGAGGGACTGCTGCAGTCTGGAAATGTCAGCCTTGCAGAAGCAAAAATGGCTGCAGAGGTATTAAAGAAGCATGATACTGAAGAGATTGAAAAACAGACGGAGCTGATTGTGCTTCGCAAGCTCGGTGTCACAACTTGTTTTATAGCGGCTGCGGCGGACAGCATTTTGTTTGAATCATCCGTAAAGGTTGTGGAACGGGTAGATTTATTAAAAGCTTCAGAGGAATTAAAAACAACATTTATGCAGGAGGGCCATCGATGGATGTAGTGGAAAAGCTGGTGATAAACGGATCAGGAAGTTCAAAGGGAGGAACATTTCAATCAGTTGAGATTAATGGCAGCGGGACAGTGGCGGGGGACGTGGAGTGTGACACTTTTTCTTTTAATGGAAACGGAAAAGCTGACGGCAGCGTCAAAGCGAAAGCGGTAACCATCAGCGGTTCAGGAAAGATACATGGAGACGTTGAAGCAGAATCTATCCGGATGAATGGCACTGGTTTTATTCAAGGAGAGGTATCTGCAAAACAATTGAAAATCGCTGGATCATCAACATTTGGCGGCACTGTCAAGGCTGATGGCATTGACATTAGCGGAAAAGCTGTCATGGAAGCAGATTGTGAAACAGAAACCTTTCAATCAGAAGGGAAATGCAAAATCAGCGGGCTTTTAAATGCAGACCAGGTGATCATTAAACTTTCTGCAGGGGAAAGCTATGCGCGGGAGATCGGCTGCCGCCATCTTCAAGTGACCTGCAGAAAAGGAATGCTGACATTGCTCAGATTGATGCCGCAGCCTATTCTAACAGCAGAGCTGATCGAAGGTGACGTGATTGAATTGACAAATACAAAGGCGAAAACCGTGCGCGGAAATAAAGTGGTCATCGGCCCGGATTGCCAGATTGAAACCGTCGAATACAGCGGGGACTATACCTGTGATCCAAGCGCGTCGGTTGAAACATCCACAAAGTTGTAAGGAGGATCGTAATGGAGACAACAAAACTGGGAAATTTAAAATTATATGGCGCTGGGCATGCCGCAGGAGGCGCGTATCACAATGTCAGCATCAAAGGAGAAGGTGTAGTTGGAGAAGGGCTGTCTGCTGTAGGCTGCCGCATATACGGAACGGGCCTTTTTCTCGGAAAAGCAGAGACTGAGCGGCTGCGTGTGCTCGGAGAAAGTGAATGTAAAGGCGATCTGACAGCCGGCAAAATCAATATATATGGGACAATGAAAGTCAGCGGCTCACTTCAATTTGATCGATTCAATCTGAAAGGCCAGACTGAAATTGGCGGGAATATGACTGGAGAATCCTGCGATGTGAAAGGGAAGCTTAGCGTAAAAGGTGATTGTGAAACAGAAATGTTCCATGTCACAGGCTGTGTTGATGTATCGGGGTTATTAAATTCGGGTGAGATCAAGCTGGGATTGATCCATGATATAAGCCATGTGCAGGAAATCGGTGGAACAACAATTACAGTGAAAAGACGCGCGAGTTTTTTTAACCGGAAGAAAGGGAAGCTGATCGCCGATGTCATAGAAGGAGATCGGGTTTATTTGGAGAATACCGAAGCGGCAGTTGTCAGGGGAAAAGAAGTGATCATCGGGCCGGGATGCAGCATCGGAACAATTGAGTACGAAAACAAATATGAATGCGATCCGCATTCACAGATTAAAGAAAAAACAAAACTGTAAAACATTGTTCTGTTATACAAAAAGGTGCTCTTTCAGGAGCACCCTTTTTTATTCTTTTCCAGGCTTGCTATCGTATCCTGCGGTAAAAATTGATACTAAAAAAGTGACAATGACACCCATCATGATGATTGTTTTCACCGTCTCTCCCCCTCTTCAATTTTTCCGTGCTGTCCGAGTCTGGATGATTCTGTATTTTTCTATATTATGAACGGTCGCAGTCTGCCTTGTCAACGATGTATAAGTATCTTTATTTTTAAGAAACCAAAGCATGTATCACGAGATGGCGGCATAGATTGTATCAAAGTACCTTATTTGCATAGTGTATCAAACATGATAGAGGAGGTCCTTATGGATATATTAAAGAAAATTGAACAGTACAGAGAGGAAGAGCAGCGGCTGAAATGGGAAGGAACTTTCGCCGATTATTTGGAGATTATTAAAGAAAATCCGATGGTCGCGCAATCTGCTCATTCTCGAGTTTTTAATATGATAAAAGACAGCGGGATAGAGGAGATTGACGGACGCAAGAAGTACAGTTTTTTTGACCGCGAGCTGTTTGGGCTTGAAGAATCTCTGGAGCGTCTTGTGGAAGAGTATTTTCATCCGGCTGCCAAACGTCTAGATGTCAGAAAGCGGATTCTATTGCTGATGGGGCCTGTGAGCGGCGGTAAATCCACGCTGGTCACGATGCTCAAAAAAGGTCTCGAAGCGTACACGCTGACAGATAATGGCGCTGTATATGCGATTAAAGGCTGCCCGATGCACGAGGACCCTCTACATTTAATCCCCCATCATTTACGCGATGACTTTTACAGAGAATACGGCATTAGAATAGAAGGAAGTCTTTCTCCTTTAAATGTCATGAGGCTGGAGGAAGAGTACGGAGGAAGAATTGAGGATGTGAAGGTGGAGCGCATCTTCTTTTCAGAAGATAAGCGTACGGGAATTGGAACATTCAGTCCCTCTGATCCGAAATCTCAGGATATTGCCGATTTGACGGGGAGTATTGATTTCTCAACAATCGCCGAGTACGGTTCAGAATCGGATCCGCGCGCTTACCGGTTTGACGGAGAGCTGAATAAAGCGAACCGCGGGATGATGGAATTTCAGGAGATGCTGAAATGTGATGAGAAATTTCTCTGGCATTTGCTTTCCTTGACACAGGAAGGGAATTTTAAAGCTGGGCGGTTTGCGTTAATTTCTGCTGATGAGCTGATCGTGGCTCACACGAATGAAACGGAGTATCGCTCATTTATTTCTAATAAGAAGAATGAAGCCCTGCACTCGAGAATCATCGTGATGCCGGTTCCTTATAATTTAAAAGTGTCTGAGGAAGAGAGAATTTATGAAAAAATGATCGCAGAAAGCGATGTGGCGGATGTTCATATTGCCCCGCATACGTTGAAGGTCGCCGCGATGTTCTCAATCCTTACCCGGTTAAAAGAGCCGAAGCGGTCGGATATTGATCTGGTCAAGAAAATGAGACTGTATGATGGAGAAAGTGTGGAAGGATATAATTCTGTCGACGTTGAGGATATGAAAAAAGAATATAATGATGAAGGCATGAGCGGCATTGATCCGCGGTACGTGATCAACCGGATTTCTTCAACGATTATCAGAAAAAATATGGAATCGATTAATTCTCTCGATGTCCTTCGTTCCTTAAAAGAAGGTCTTGATCAGCACCCATCAATTTCAAGCGAGGACAGGGAGCGGTATTTGAATTTTATTTCTGCCGCCCGCAAGGAATATGACGACATTGCGAAAAAGGAAGTTCAAAAAGCGTTTGTATATTCGTATGAAGAATCAGCAAAAACACTTATGGACAATTACCTCGATAACGTAGAGGCTTATTGCAATAAAAATAAGCTTCGTGATCCTTTGACAGGAGAGGAAATGAACCCTGACGAAAAGCTGATGAGATCCATCGAAGAGCAGATCGGCATTTCGGAAAACGCCAAAAAAGCGTTCCGCGAAGAAATTTTAATCCGCATCTCGGCCTATGCGAGAAAAGGCAAGCGGTTTGATTACAATTCCCATGAAAGACTGCGTGAAGCTATTCAGAAAAAGCTGTTTGCTGATCTGAAGGATGTCGTTAAAATTACGACCTCAACAAAAACGCCGGATGAGCAGCAGCTGAAAAAGGTAAATGAAGTCGTGGCCCGTTTAATTGATGAGCACGGCTACAACTCGACGAGCGCCAATGAGCTGCTGAAATATGTCGGCAGCCTGCTGAACCGATAAGCAACGTGACCCGTCCGAATAGGGCGGGTTATTTTGTCCCATTTTCTAAATAGTTTGTCAATTAAACGTGCATATGTGCATATGATGAATATAAATCTTTTCGAAAGACTTGTTTCATAATCTGGCACAAGCCGGAATACGTATGTATCACGACCACAAATGGTTAAGGAGGGGAATTCATGTCCCAAAATGACAGCGGCCATTTTTTGATTTCTGAGGAAAACTGGTCCCTCCATCGCAAAGGCTTCGATGACCAGCAGCGCCACCAGAAAAAAGTGCAGGAAGCGATCAAAAACAATCTTCCGGACCTCGTAACTGAGGAAAGCATTATTATGTCTAATGGAAAAGATGTAGTGAAGATCCCAATCCGTTCACTTGATGAGTATAAAATCCGTTATAACTATGATAAAAATAAACATGTAGGGCAAGGAGACGGCGAGAGCCAGGTTGGAGATGTTGTGGCCCGGGATGGATCAGACAAAAAACAAGGGCCTGGAAAAGGGCAAGGTGCCGGTGATCAGGCAGGCGAGGATTATTATGAAGCGGAAGTTTCATTAATGGATTTAGAAGAAGCGCTTTTTAAAGAATTAGAGCTTCCGAATCTCCAGCAAAAAGAGCGGGACAATATCATTCATACAGATATCGAGTTTAATGATATCCGTAAAACAGGGTTAACCGGTAATATTGATAAGAAAAGAACGATGATGTCAGCCTTTAAACGAAACGCAATGTCAGGAAAACCGTCGTTCTACCCAATTTATCCGGAGGACCTGAAATATAAGACGTGGAATGACATCACAAAGCCCGAATCAAAAGCCGTCGTTTTAGCCATGATGGATACAAGCGGCAGTATGGGGGTTTGGGAAAAATACATGGCCAGAAGCTTCTTTTTCTGGATGACCCGTTTTTTGCGGACAAAATACGAGACTGTGGAAATTGAATTTATTGCCCATCATACAGAAGCAAGAGTGGTCTCGGAGGAGGATTTTTTCTCAAAGGGAGAAAGCGGCGGAACCATTTGTTCTTCCGTATATCGGAAGTCGCTTGAGCTTATTGATGAAAAGTACAATCCCGCCCGCTATAACATTTACCCGTTTCATTTTTCTGACGGTGACAACCTGACATCTGATAACGCGCGCTGTGTGAAGCTGGTCAATGATATTATGAAGAAGGCCAATCTGTTTTGCTACGGCGAGGTCAATCAGTACAACAGGCATTCAACGTTAATGTCTGCATATAAAAATGTAAAAGATGAGAAATTTAAGTACTATATTTTAAAACAGAAATCTGATGTTTTTCAGGCTCTAAAGAACTTTTTCAGAAATGAAGAGTCTGGTGTAAGCCATCAATTTTCGTAATGAAAAGCCCATTTCAGGGCTTTTTTTTATTTAATAAAAGCAAGAAAACGCTTGCGAAAAAAATACGGGAGAAAAAGAAATTTTTCCTTTGACAAATCTTCTTTCATTTATTAATATTTTATCTTGTGAACTATTATTGAGGAATGAGGTGAAAAGGAGTTGACTGAATCAGAACGTGCTTTGCTCACTTTTGAACAGCTCTTCGATACGTCTCGGGCGATATATAAAAAACAGAAGAAGATATTGGAGATTGTGCTTGAGCCTTTTGATATTACAGTCCTTCAATATTTGCTGATGTTTAAAATTCATCAAAGCGGAAGCACCCCGCTAAGCAAGCTGGCAATGTCGCTTGATCTTAAGCCTGCTTCTGTGACGCGGATGACAGATATTCTGTATAAGCGCCAATTGATGAATCGATATGACAGTCCGGATGACCGCCGTATCGTCATGATTCAGTTAACCGAAGAGGGGGAAGAACTGATAGAAAAAGCCGCTGTGCAATATGCAAAAATGGGTGCCGGCTTGTACCAAAAGCTTGATACCTCCCAGCTGCAGTATTTGCGCAAACTAGCCGGAAGCTTAACGAAGCTTGCTGAAGGCTGTTCAGAAAAAAGCGGTAATTAAAAACTTCTCACATATTTTCACCAGCTTTCCGCAAAATGATAGAGGATGAAACGAAAGGAGAAAACAAAATGAACAGAGGACGTTTAATTCTGACCAACATTATCGGTTTGATTGTTGTTCTTGCAATTATAGCTGGAGGTGCTTATTACTATTATCAAAGCACAAACTACGTAAAAACAGATGAAGCAAAAGTAGCGGGCGATATGGCTGCTATTACTGCTCCAGCAGCAGGTAAAGTATCTGACTGGGATCTGGACGAAGGAAAAACAGTGAAAAAAGGCGACACAGTTGCAAAAATCAAAGGCGAACAAACTGTTGACGTAAAATCCATTATGGATGGAACAATTGTGAAAAACGAAGTGAAAAACGGACAAACCGTACAAGCTGGTACAACAATTGCACAAACGATTGACATGGACAACCTATACATCACAGCAAATATTAAAGAAACAGATATTGCGGATATTGAAGTAGGAAATAGTGTAGACGTAGTAGTTGACGGAGACCCTGATACTACATTTGACGGTACTGTAGAAGAAATTGGTTATGCGACTAACTCAACTTTTGATATGCTTCCTTCTACAAATTCAAGCGGAAACTACACAAAAGTAACACAAAAAATTCCTGTGAAAATTTCAATCAAAAACCCATCTGATAAGGTGCTTCCTGGAATGAATGCATCTGTTAAAATTTCTGAGTAAAACAGATCAGTCATCAAACCATGAAAGGAGGTTGTCTTAGATGGCTACAGGCAAAGAAAAAAATGCAAAAAACCCTATGTCATTGCTGATTGTGCTAATGGCGGGTTTATTTTTGGCAATTCTAAACCAAACACTGCTTAATGTTGCAATGCCGCACTTAATGACTGAATTTGGCGTAAGTGCAACGACGATTCAGTGGCTGACAACAGGTTACATGCTTGTTAACGGTGTATTGATTCCGTTATCTGCTTTCCTGATTACACGATTTGGCCAGCGGAGTCTCTTTCTCGTCGCGATGTTTTGTTTTACGCTCGGTACGTTAGTCTGCGGTATCGCACCTAACTTCTCTACAATGCTGATCGGCCGTTTGATTCAGGCCGTGGGCGGAGGTATCTTGCAGCCGCTCGTTATGACAACCATTCTGTTAATTTTCCCGCCTGAAAGCAGGGGGAAAGGAATGGGGATTTTCGGGCTAGCGATGATGTTTGCTCCAGCGGTCGGCCCGACTCTTTCCGGGTGGATTATTGAGCATTATACATGGCGCATTATGTTTTACGGACTTGTGCCGATCGGCGCAATTGTTATCATTGTGGCTTTCTTCATCTTTAAAAATATGGTGGAGCCGCAAAAAATCAAACTCGATACTCTTGGCGCAATCCTCTCGATTGTCGGATTCGCCTCCTTATTATACGGAGTCAGTGAAGCCGGGTCTGACGGCTGGACCGACCCGATTGTATTGTCTACAGTTATTATCGGAGCCATTGCAATTGTTGCTTTTGTTGTTCAGCAATTGCGTCATGATGATCCGATGCTTGATTTCAGAGTGTTTAAATATGACATTTTCTCACTCTCGAGTGTCATTAATATCATTATAACAGTGGCACTTTACACTGGTATGTTCCTTTTACCGATCTATCTGCAAAACCTGGTCGGCTTTACGGCGCTTCAATCCGGTCTGCTTCTGCTTCCGGGTGCGATCGTTATGCTGATTATGTCACCGATCTCAGGTATTTTGTTTGATAAATTCGGGCCGAGACCGCTTGCGATTATCGGGCTTCTCGTGACAGTGGTAACAACATATCAATACACGCAATTGACAATTGATACACCATATACACACATCATGCTGATCTATTCAATTCGTGCATTTGGTATGTCTCTCTTAATGATGCCAGTCATGACCGCCGGGATGAACCAGCTTCCTGCCCGTCTGAACAGCCACGGAACGGCGATGAGCAACACGCTTCGCCAAATCAGCGGATCAATCGGAACAAGTTTAATTACGACGATTTATACAAACCGGACGACATTCCATTATTCACAAATTGCAGATAAAACAAGCACGGCGGACCCGAACTTCCTCCATGCGTTCCAAAATGCAGTTTCGAATTTAATGGTGAATATGAATGTGTCTTATGATACGGCGAAAACATATGTGTACTCACATATTTATAAACACGCGTCACTCGATTCCAATGTCATGGGGATAAATGATGCCTTTATGTGGGCAACCTTATTCTGTGTAGCAGGTTTGATTTTAAGTATCTTCCTGCGTGACGTCAGAAAAGATAAATTGCGTAAGAAGAAAAAAGAGGAGCTTTCATTACTTCCTGCTCCAAAAGAAGCTAAGGAATCTTAATCTGTACAGGGAGGTTTCCTGAATGAAAATTTATGTAGTGTATGATAGTGAAGGCGAACATACTAAAGTGCTTGCAGAAGCAATTGCTGAAGGCGCGCGAGAAAACGACGCGGCTGAAGTGTTCATCGACCATGTAGATCAGGCTGATATCCGCAAGCTTAAAGATATGGATGCGATTATTTGGGGATGCCCAGGGCATTTCGGAACAATCAGCTCCGGTCTTAAAACTTGGATCGACAGACTTGGCTACTTGTGGGCTGAAGGCGAGCTGATCAACAAAGTCGGTGCTGTCTTCTGCACAACGGCAACAACACACGGCGGCTTGGAAATGACAATGCACAATTTAATCACGCCGATGTTCCACCAAGGCATGATTGTTGTCGGACTGCCTGGCAACGTGCCTGAAAACGCACTTTATGGCTCTTATTACGGAGCAGGTGTCACTTGTCCGGTAGACAGTGATGAGTTAATGTCTGAGGAAGGTATTCAGCTTGGACGCGCGTTGGGAAGACGTGTCAGCCAAGTCACAGGAAACCTAACAGCAGGACAGTAAGGAGAGGTTGAAATGGCCATTATTATAGCAATAATTGCTGCTGTCATTGTCATTGCGGCCCTTATTACATTTAACGTCCGCAACGCCTCACCTGGACCTGAGAAGCAAGAAGCAACCGATAGAATCGCACCTCCAGAAGAGGAAAAAAACGAAGCGCATTACCCTGCTGAAGCAAGGGCTGCCGAGCATACGCCATCCGTTGTCAAAAACGATTCTCCAAAAGAGAAGCGTGACACAATGGGTGATGATATTTACAGGCAGGCGCTGCAAAAGTTTAAGCATTCTGATGAAGTTCATGCAGAAGAAGAGGTCACTGAGGAAAGTGACAAAATGCAGGACCGCAGCTATCGTGATGCGCTGCTCTCTATGAAAAATAAGAAAAAGTAATGAAAAAGGCAAATCCGTTTACTCATGCGGGTTTGCCTTTTTGCTGTTTCCATCAATTATGTTTTTATCAAATAAATCCATGGAATATGTTGTAATCCATCTTGATCTAGTGTACTATGTTACTCATACACCGAGGATTTTTTCCGGGAGGTAAAGACATGAATTCTTTTTTAGGTTTATTAAAGAAAGATATCAAGCTTTCAAGAATGTGGCTGCTAGTATGGATATGCGGAATCATTTTCTTATTGGGAACAGGCCATATTATAGCTTCTCGCGCGAAAGAACCTCTAGTCATTTTTGGTTTTTTTGTTGCAGTTGCTTTTTTTCTGCTTTTCTTATCTCCTGTTTTTGTGTTTTATCACCTTCGCAAGGAAGGGAAATCACAGCTTTGGCTGTACAATCCAAATGGCGGCTTATGGCTGTTTTCTTCTAAATTGGCAGCATCTTTGCTCTATCAATTTGTGATTCAGTTGGCATTAACAGCCTATGGCATATGGATGTATCATATGCTCTCTGTAAAAAATCTGCTGGAGCATCAAGTTGATATAACGAGTACAGTGGCTTTGCTGAATATGTATGGGCTTATTTCTTCGTTAGATATGTCAGTAACAGTCATTGTGTTTTGGACTGTTTTTCGCTCTCTCAGAAATTGGCGCGGAATGCGGTGGGCTGCGATGGTTCTGTTGGTCGCAATGTGGTTATTCTTCGATGAATACATCATAAGCCCTTTGGTTGAATCTCAAAAGCATTTCTGGCCTGTAACAGTCTATTGCAATTTTGATTTCCACTTCCATAATGTTTGGAGATTGGAACTAAAACCTATCCATCTGTCTGTGCTAGGGTTTCCTATTGCTATAGTCATCACGTTCTTGCTGCTCATCATGGCTTCAAAACTGCTTGATCGTAAAGTAGAGGTGTAAATATGGACAATCAATTCCAATCCTCGAAACCGATTTATCTGCAGATCGCTGATCAGATCTTTTATAGACTGGTCAGGAAGGAGCTGCTCCCAGGAGACAAGCTTCCTTCAGTAAGAGAAATGGCGATTCAAACTAAGGTAAATCCCAATACAATTCAAAGAACTTACAGTGAGATGGAAAGGCTGGGTATTGTGGAGACAAGAAGAGGTCAAGGGACGTTTATTGCGGAAAAAGCAGAAATCGTAGACGAGCTGAAAGACAAGCTGACACGAGAGGTGCTGGAAGGCTTTGTCAAGCAAATGAAAGAGCTGGGGCTAACGAAAGAGGAAATGGTAGAAGGGATTAAAACATTCACAGAGGGAGGCTAAAATGGAAATCAAGCTAGAACATGTATCAAAAAAATACGGCCGCCATACGGCCGTCAATGATGTGTCAATCACCCTATCATCCGGACGGATTTATGGCCTGATCGGACCGAACGGCAGCGGCAAGTCAACGACCCTGAAAATGATGGCTGGCCTTCTGTTTCCGACTTCAGGATTTGTGAAAGTTGATGAAGAGCAGGTTACGAGAGAAATGGTGCGTCAAACGGCTTATCTTACTGAGCTTGATATGTTTTATCCGCATTTCACTGTTAAAGATATGGTGAATTTTTATCAGTCGCAGTTTCCTGATTTTCAAACAGAACAGGCTTATAAGCTATTGAATGAGATGCAGCTGAATCCGGAAAAAAAGATCAAAAAGCTATCAAAAGGAAATCGGGGCAGGCTGAAAATCGTTCTTGCTTTAGCGAGACGGGCAGACGTCATCTTGCTTGATGAACCTTTTTCCGGGCTTGATCCGATGGTCAGGGACTCCATCGTAAACAGCCTTGTGTCGTACATTGATTTTGAGCAGCAGATTGTCGTGATTGCGACACATGAAATTGATGAAATCGAGACTTTGTTAGACGAAGTAATCATCCTCGCCAATGGAGAAAAAGTTGCGCATCGTGAAGTAGAAGATATTCGTGAACAGGAAGGCATGTCTGTTTTGCAATGGTTTAAATCAAAAATGGAAGTTTGCTAGAAAGAGGAGGAATATGATGAAAACAGTGTTGGAATTGAAAAACGTGACTAAAAACATCAGAGGCCGAACGATCATTGATGATCTCAGTTTTACGATTCGTGAAGGCGAGGTATTCGGTTTTTTAGGACCAAACGGAGCGGGGAAAACGACAACCATCCGGATGATGGTGGGGTTAATGAAGCTGTCGAAAGGTGATGTCCTCATTTGCGGCCAATCAATTACGAAAGAATATGCCAAGGCGATTAAGCATATCGGAGCGATCGTTGAGAATCCCGAGCTGTATAAATTTTTGAGCGGATATAAAAATCTCCAGCAATACGCAAGGATGGTCAAGGGTGTCACGAAGGAAAAAATTGATGAAGTTGTTGAACTGGTCGGTTTAACAGACAGAATCCACGACAAGGTGAAAACATATTCTCTGGGGATGAGACAGCGTCTTGGCTTGGCACAATGCCTTCTGCACGATCCGAAAGTGCTGATTTTGGATGAACCGACAAACGGCCTTGATCCAGCGGGGATCAGAGAAATCAGAGATCATTTAAAGAAGCTGACCCGAGAAAGAGGAATGGCTGTCATCGTTTCAAGCCACCTGCTGTCAGAAATGGAACTGATGTGTGATCGAATTGCGATTCTGCAAAAAGGAAAGCTGATTGATATTCAAAATGTAAAAGATGAAAACATTGATGAGAACGATACATATTTCTTCCAGGTTGAGCAGCCGAGTGAAGCCGCTGCTGTTTTAAATCAGTACGATTTGCTGAGTAAGACAAATGGTGTAGAAATCAAACTGGCTAAAGACGAAGTCCCTGCGGTTATTGAATTGCTGGTGATGCAGCAAATCCGTATTTATGAGGTCAAGGTCATAACAAAATCATTAGAGGACCGTTTCTTAGAAATGACAGGTGAAACAAAAGAGGAGGTTCAGCATGCTTAATTTGATTTATAATGAGTGGCTCAAAATTTTCAGCCGTGCCGGAACATGGGTGATGATCGGAATTCTGGGGCTGACAATGGTTGGATTTGCATTTTTGGCGAATCATTTTTCTGCCGGTGAAGCAAATTCTCATTGGAAACAAGAACTTCAAGCACAAAACGCCGAATTAAAGAAAGAAATCAAAGACGATCCTTCACTGAAAGATGGATATAAAGAAATAATCACACTCAACAACTATCGCATTGAACATAACATCTCAAATGACACGGGCTATACTGTATGGTCTTATGTAACGGATTCAGCAGGTTTTACCATCCTTACCGGACTGTTTACCATTATTATCGCAGCCGGAATTGTCGCGAACGAATTTAATTGGGGAACCATTAAGCTGTTAATGATCCGCCCGCTCAGCCGTTTTCAAATTTTGATGTCAAAATATATTACAGTTCTCCTGTTTGGGTTCCTATTGCTGTTGATTTTATTTATCGGTTCTACTTTGTTAGGGTTGATTTTCTTCGGGACGGGTGGTGAAACCGCCGCGAATATTCATTTAATCTATAAGGATGGCCATGTCATTGAGCAAAACATGATGAGTCACTTGGCCACAACGTATCTTTCTGAATCCGTCTCGGCTTTAATGGTGGCGACGATGGCGTTTATGCTGTCTGCGGTATTCAGAAACAGCTCTCTTGCGGTTGGTTTTTCCATCTTCTTGTTGGTTGCCGGTACGACTGCAACGGCATTTATTGCAGCGAAATTTGACTGGGCAAAGTATATATTGTTTGCTAATGTCGACTTGACTCAGTATGTGGATGGCACACCGTTAATAAAAGGGATGACTATGACGTTTTCTATCGTCATGCTGGCGATCTACTTTATCATCTTCCTGTTGCTTGCTTTCGGAATCTTCATGAAGCGGGATATTGCAAACTAATAAAGAAAGCTGTTTTGCTTATGCAAAACAGCTTTTTTGTCAAAATAAAAACTGCAGGTTTGCACCTGCAGTTTTTCATATCAATATATGCTTACGCTTCTTTAGTAACGTTAGCAGCTTGTGGTCCGCGGTTTCCTTCAACGATTTCAAAAGAAACAGCTTGGCCTTCTTCTAAAGTTTTGAAGCCTTCGCCTTGAATAGCAGAGAAATGAACGAATACATCGTCTTGACCTTCTACTTCGATGAATCCGAAACCTTTTTCAGAGTTGAACCATTTTACTTTACCTTCTAACATGAAATTTCCTCCTAAAGCGATCATAACGCTTAAATTCACTATTCTTGCTCTTAACAAACTTTCAAGACGAAAACTCTTACAAAACTTTCTTCTTAAAGATAGTTCGAACAAAAATAATTACCTTTACTCTACCAGTAATCTTCAGAAAAAACAACTGCTTATTGAAATTTTTTTCGGAAAATACCATATTTATTTTTCAATTTGATATTTATTTACGGAAATTCATCTGTTTTCTCGATATGTGATCATACGTTTGCCTTAGTATTCCTTCATTTTGGGAAGATAAGTAATAGGAATTGACAACCTTATTGGATATGAGTAAGGTAAAAGTTAATCAATATTACAAATGACAACGTTTATCAACTAAGAGAGCGTATGATTTTTATGTCTGATATTGCTTGCATGCTCTAATACATAGATAGGAGTATGGTCACAATGAAAAAGTGGCTTATATGCAGTTTCGTCCTTGTTCTTCTCGTTTCATTTACTGCATGTTCACCGTCTGCAGAACATGAATCGATAAAAATCGGGATTGCTGAGTCTGACAGGGCAATATGGAGCTATATTGCTCAAAAGGCTGAAGAGGCAGGGCTGGATATTCAGCTGATCCCTTTTTCTGATTATGCGGAGTCTGATATCGCACTTGCTAACAAAGAAATTGATGCCAACGCCTTTCAAACCATTTCATATTTTCAGGCGTTCACCCAAAAATACAAACTTAATTTGGCGCCGCTCGGGACGACATACATAACGCCTATGGGCATTTATTCAAAACGATATGACCGAATCCAAGATATACCGCGAGGAGCTGTCGTTTCTGTTCCGGATAAAGCGTTCGATTTTGGCAGGGCGCTTACAGTGCTCCAGGAAGCGGGTTTGCTAACGCTGAAAAACGGATTTAACGGAACAGGTTCAGTTGATATGATTAAAGATAATCCGAGACACCTGAAATTAAAAGCTGTCCGGCAACAGGATGCAGTGAACGGTGCCGACGTGTTTGTCATGAAACCATCAGAAGCAAAAAAAGCGGGCCTGAACCCGAAAAAGCATACGCTAAAGAGCGGCGGACTCATGTCTGAGGAAGAGATGAATTTGATTGTTGTCAGAGCGGAGGATCAAGATCGGGAAGCGCTGCAAACCATTCTTGAGCTTTATCAAGCTGATGATACAGCGGCATTTATAGAAAAAGAATATCAGGGAGATCTTGTCCCGGCTTTTCTGCCTTTGAACCGTCTTTCAGATTGGAAGAATGAATTCGAACATTGAATTCATTCTTTTTTTTCTGAAAAACACACTCTGTTACGTCCCGTTTCTTTCGCTTTGTAAAGCATTTGATCGGCAAGAATGGGCAAGGATCCTGGCTGTTCCGTATTATTGGGGTAATGAGCGGCCCCTAGTGATATCGTAACTGAAAGCTCTTCGCCGTTTGTTAATACAATCGGTGCATCACTTACAGTGCTCCTGATCCGTTCAGCGATCCGGGCTGCTTTATCAAGAGAACAGTTCGGCAGGAGAACGGCAAATTCTTCACCGCCGATCCGAGCGGCAGGATCAGTATTTCGGATGCTCTGCTTCAGACGTAACCCCAGCTCTTTGAGCACCTGATCTCCTTCATGATGGCCATATTGGTCATTGATGGTCTTAAAATGATCGATATCCATATAAATCAGTGCAAATTGAAAATGCGGGGTATCGGCCGCCTGCTGATACAGAGCTTTTGTGGTTTCTTCAAACTTTCTTCGGTTATACACGCCTGTTAAAAAGTCAAAGTGCGCCTGAAACTTATATTGTTTAAAAAGAAGATGTGCATTTGTTTCATGATCAATAATATATAAACTGAGCATGCCGCCCGCTATTGATATGATCCAAAAATACAAATGAAGTTCGTATGAATGTAAATCTATAAGAAAATAAAAGGAAAAGGAGATCAAGCTATTTGTGATGATTAAAAGATAGAAAGCATGTTTTAGTTGAACTTTTTTTCTTCTAGAAACAATGAGTGACGGAATGGCAGCGATACAAATGATAATAACCGAGTATAGTGCAGATGTGTTCATCGTAATCAGCAAGCGGCCTGCAGTGATCATGGCCAGAGCCGTTGCCGTTGAAACCCAGCCTCCATAAAGAGCGGCAATCATAATAGGGATATTTCGAAGATCAATAATTGAATGCTGATAGGTAAATCCAAAAACCATCAGAATAACCCCGAGCAAACCGCAGGCCAGTCCTTTAACAGCTTGAAAAGATATGCTGTCTTTTTTATGTACTAGCCTTTCTTTAAACAGGTGGGTGAAGAGATAATTAAATGTGATTAAAATGGTCAAATTTACAAACAGTTCTTTCAGCAAATATTATCACCCTTATATAAGGTACTAAAGATGGAAGGGAAAGAAAAGAACAAAAAAGGCATTATATAAGGTTTTTTTACTTGAATTGATAAGTTAAAATAATTCGCACTTGACCCATCGGAATTAGTGTAATATAGTAAATGAGAAAATTTGAAGGGAGAGTTTACCTGCTTTGGAGACTTTACTGGTTGTATTACATGTATTTATTTTATTTTTACTTATCTTAGGGCTCTTTGTTATGCAGAAAAAACATGTTTCCTTCTCTAAACGTGTATTTACTGCGCTGGGGCTGGGGATTGTATTCGGATTTGCGCTTCAGCTGATTTACGGCCCGACTTCAAATATAGTCATTCAAACAGCCGACTGGTTTAATATTGCCGGGGGCGGATATGTCAAATTGCTTCAGATGGTTGTCATGCCGCTCGTCTTTATTTCGATTCTCGGTGCATTTACAAAGCTGAAGCTGACAAAAAATCTTGGGAAAATCAGCGGTTTGATTATCGGGATTTTAGTAGCAACAACAGCAGTTGCTGCAGCTGTCGGTATCGCGTCCGCGCTTTCATTTGATCTGCAGGCGATTCAGGTTGACCAAGGAAGTACAGAGCTTTCACGGGGGCAGGAGCTTCAGCAGAAATCAGAGGATATGACAGCGAAAACGCTGCCGCAGCAGATTGTTGAACTGCTGCCTGGAAACCCGTTTTTAGATTTTACGGGAGCTAGACCGACTTCAACGATCGCTGTCGTTATTTTTGCCGCTTTTCTTGGAGTGGCATTCCTCGGCGTAAAAAACAAACAGCCGGAACAGGCAGAAACATTTAAAAAACTGGTTGATGCCGTTTATGCCATTGTCATGCGTGTTGTCACACTCATTTTGAGACTGACGCCTTATGGGGTGCTGGCCATCATGACAAAAACAATTGCAACGAGTGATCTTGACAGCATTCTAAAACTGGGCATGTTCGTGATTGCTTCATATGCCGCGTTAATCACTATGTTTATCATTCATTTGCTGCTGCTGACGTTCAGCGGCTTGAATCCGGTGATTTACTTGAAAAAAGCGGTGCCTGTACTTGTATTTGCATTTACGTCAAGGTCTAGCGCGGGTGCTTTACCGCTGAATATTAAAACACAGAGAAGTATGGGTGTGCCGGAAGGAATCGCAAACTTTGCCGGTTCGTTCGGCCTTTCGATCGGCCAAAATGGATGTGCCGGCATTTATCCTGCGATGCTGGCGATGATGATTGCTCCGACTGTCGGCCAAAATCCATTTGACCCGGTGTTTATTATCACTGTTATCGCAGTCGTTGCCATCAGCTCCTTCGGTGTTGCCGGAGTCGGCGGCGGAGCCACATTCGCGGCGCTTCTTGTTTTATCATCATTAAACATGCCTGTCGCGCTCGCTGGTTTGTTAATCTCAATTGAACCGTTAATCGACATGGGGCGTACTGCTTTGAATGTCAGCGGAAGCATGACATCCGGTCTTATTACAAGTAAGGTCACAAAGGAAATTGATCAAGGGGCATTTCATGATCAATCCAGAGTGATTGAAACTGAAGAAGCGTAACATATGAAAACGTGTAATCCGACAGGATTACACGTTTTTTTAACGGCCGGGTTCTAAGTCCTCCAGCATTTCCATCATCGTGTTGTCGTCCATGACATTCATTGCGCTTTGTTCAAAATGGATGGGTTCAGCATAATGCGGCTGTCTTTTTTTCACGGCTGTTGCCTAGTTTGAGACTGTGTATGCTGATGCTGTGGTTGCTGCTGTCCTGCGTGCTGGTGCTGACGGCCATTTTGCCGCTGGCTTTGATGCTGCGAACGGTCCTGGTTATCACCGCTGCCGCCGCCAAATGCTTGTTTGACTATGTTTCCTACATTAGAAGCATCAAACGTGTTATTTTCTGAATTTCTTCTGTTCATTTGTCCTGTGATAAACCCGCTGATTCTTTGGCGGATCTGAGGTGATAATGCAGCAATAAGCATAGTTGATCCTATGATCAATGCTGCGGGGCTGATTCCTCTTCGCTGGTTGAACAACATGATCCCTCCTTTGCAGTGTATTCATATTTTCCCCCTCGTTAGACAAATTAACCGTTATATTTCCCGGGAAAGCATTTCCTCCAGATTTGCATGCATAATTAAAGCCAGTTAGAAAAACCTATACGTAAAGTGATAAAGGAGGAATTCACATGCTTGGAAAAAAACAAGTCCTTGCGTCTGTGCTTCTTATCCCTTTGCTTATGACTGGCTGCGGTGTGGCCGACCAAGGTGAGGGCAGACGTGATAATAATGATGTAAGAAATGTAAATTATCGAAATCCGGCCAATGACGATATGCGCAATGTAAACAACCGGGATAATGTTGACAACAATGTTACTGATAATGTCAATAACAATAACAATCGTGTAAATGACGATAATAACAACGACCGGAAACTCGAGGTTGCTGATGAAGCAGCTGATAAAGTAACAGACCTAAAAGAAGTAAAACATGCCGATATCATTGTGGCTGGAAATCAAGCCTACGTTGCAGTCGTTTTAACCAATGGAAATAAAGGTGCAGTAGAAGACAATTTGAAGAAAAAAATAGCCAAAAAGGTAAGATCTACTGACAAAAACATTGATAATGTTTACGTTTCAGCTAACCCTGATTTTGTAGAGCGCATGCAAGGATATGGAAAGCGTATTCAAAATGGTGACCCAATCGCCGGATTATTTGATGAATTTACACAAACTGTACAGCGCGTATTCCCTAACGCTGAATAAATAAAAAAAGCCGCACAAATTGTGCGGCTTTTTCTTTACGTTAATGACACACTGCGAACTCAGGCTGCATAGAGTAAAAATAAAAAGGTACAAGACGGACCGGCTCAGGGAGGGAGACGTTTGCGGGATGGCATAGGAAAGCGTGCGGCATCCGCTCTATTCCTGTGCGGAGTCCTTGTGATGCTGGCTGTAAGCTCAGCCATCGTATCAAGCGCGATGTATATCCTGTCTTTTCCAGGTCAGGCATCTGGAATAACAAAAGACCAAGTGACGAAGCACATGAAGAAAGAGTCATTCAAACAGGCCGATATTTATTACACTTCTAAGGAAAAGTCCTTACTGCCATTGACGAAAGAAACGCTTGAATATGCGGTCAGTATTAATCAGATTATGATTGGATATTCGAATCAAAAGCCTATTGACATTATTTTTTTTCCTAATGAAAAACAGATGGAGGCTTACTCCGGTTTATTGGATGTAGTCGGTTTTTATTCTGAGCGGGAGCAGTTGATTGGACTGTTGCCTGAAGAGAAAAAGAAACTGTTAGAAGGGGACGAGGTAGCGGTTTATTTGTACCAAAGATTGTTGATTCATGAATACTCGCACCATGCGTTTCATCAGAAATTGAAGGAGCTTGAGACGGATCCCGATGAGTTTCCGTTATGGTTTCATGAAGGGTTAAGCGAGTGGATTGCGAACTATGAATTGCTCATAGATCCGATCACGTTTTCTGTCGTGCCCTTTGACCGTTTGCAGACTGATCGAGACTGGCAGGAAGCCAGAGCCGAATATGACACTGATGTCTATTTGCAAAGCTTTTATATGATCGATGAGCTTACCGACAAATATGGGAAAGACATTATTTCAGAAATGATTAAGGAAACAGCAAAAAAAGGGGACTTTGAAAAAGGGTTTAAATCAGCAACAAAGGAAAGTCTTGATCAATTTGAAAAAGATTTTAAGAAAAAATTCGAAAAAAAACAGTGCGGCATTGGATAGATACTATCCAATGCCTTTGTTATTAGTGAAGTCCTTGCTGACCCATTCCGCCTTGTGTCGAAGGCATTTGTCCTTGGGCAGGGGCGAATGAATTTCTCAGCTGTTCCATATCCTGCGCATCAAGCTGAGGAACCTGGTAATAGCCGTGTTTGTTTTGGTATAGGAAAATTTCAAATGCCATTTCAACATACTCCTGAATTTGCGCAGACAGTACGCGTCTTACGGCCGGATTTGTCATTTCCAGAGAAGCCATCGTCAGCATAGAAGCTTGTGCTTTAATCGCGCAAAGCATTTGTCGGCTGATGATGCTGTCATCAATATCATTCATGGATTGAACAGGTTTTTTAGGCTGTGACGGCTGCATGCCGTAAACAGTCTGGTTGTCTTCCTTCATCATATAAGTTGCTGTTTTTTGTGAAGGTTCGCTTCCTGTTTTGAAGCATTCTGCAGTTATATTGTATTGAGATGTGATGAATTGATGTTGACGATCAAGGATGTTTAATAATTCTTGATCCTTACAGAATTGTCTTAGCATCATAAACTGATCTAGCACAGTAAGTGTTCCGGAAAGCACCTCATGCATATCAAACATTTCATGTCCGCCGTGGTTTTTATGCGGTTTGCCAGGAATACCTTTGTTCATTTGGGATTGCTGCTGCTGATTGAACTGATCCAAACCGAATTCCTCCTTTTTTTTCAGATCAGCTGTATTTTGTGTCAGTCTGCCGTGTATTATGCAGAAGCCTGAGAGGAATTATATGCTGTCTGTCGAAATGATAAGCAGACAAAATCGTTGTCATTATGTGTATATTAAGGGAGGAAATATGATGAGGCGTATTCTGCATATTGTGTTGATCACGGCATTAATGTTCTTAAATGTAATGTACACGTTCGAAGCTGTAAAGGCAGCTGAACCGCAGCAGTCTATATCAGTTGAGAAGGCAATACAGCAAAAAGAAGGACAGGCGCTTGTCGAAGGATATGCAGTCGGCCAGGCTGTTTCCCCGCAGCATTATAAGCTGACAAGCCCTTTTTCAAATGATTATAATGTCGCGCTGGCAGGCCGTAAAAACGAGACATCGCCCGAACACATCCTTCCTGTGCAAATCCCCTCCGCTTTCAGAAGCCAATTTGGGCTGCAAACCAATCCGCTTCTTCTTGGGAAAAAGATAACGGTTCAAGGAAAGCTTGAAAATTACTTTAACACGACAGGACTTAAAAACGTTCAGTCGATGAACGTAACCGATGACACGAAAACTCCGCCGGCTGAACAGCCAGTGACCATAAATGAAGCACGGGGAAGGTTGAATGAAGAAGTAACGATAAAAGGGATCATTACAGCTGATCAAAACGCAATCGGAGGCGGGAAGCTGTCGACCTTTTTGCAAGATGAAACCGGAGGCATTAACATTTATTTGCCATCCCCTGAACAATTTCCCGAATTAAAAGAGGGTATGGATGTCACGGTGACAGGGAAAATCACGTCTTACCAGGGGCTGAAAGAAATCGTTCCAAGCTCATCAGGCATTAAAATCAACCAGTCAAACCAATCCCTCCCCGCCCCCAAACACTTAACAATCAATGAACTTATTAACGGCAGCCTAGGTGATCAGTATGAAGGACGCGTTGTAAAACTAACCGCTTTTGTTTCCTCAATTCCAAGTTCTCCTGCCGGCGGCGGTTACAATGTAACAATGATTGATGACGACCATCATGCAATGACGCTCCGGGTTATGAATGAAACAGGGGTGATAAACGAGCTTGATGAGGGCAAATGGTATGACTTTACCGGTGTGTTAAGCAGATACCAAACCTTTCAGCTGCTTCCGCGAAAATCGGCTGACCTGAAGCTGCTTGAAGAGCAGCCCGCACCTCCGTCTGCGGAGGGAGAATATGAAGGGATTGTTGACCGGGTAGTTGACGGCGATACCATTCATCTCAAATCTCCGGTGCTTGGAACGACAAAAATCCGGTTTGTAAATGTAGATACACCCGAAACATATCACATACCAAAAAATGACGCAGATGAAAATCAATTAAGATTTGGCAAAAAAACATCTGACTATCTAAAAACGGTTCTGTCCCCAGGTGATAAAATTACTGTCAAGGTCGGAAGTGAAGCCAAGGACAGCTATGGCAGACTTCTCGGACAAGTCATAACCGAATCAGGATTAAACGTGAACTTAGAGCTTGTGAAAAATGGATATGCTCCGACGTATTTTATTTGGCCGGTTGACATTGAAGAGGATTATCAGCAGTTTCAGGCCGCAGTAGCCGCTGCAAAAAAAGACCAAAAAGGAATCTGGAATGAAAACGATCCGCTCATGGAAATGCCGTTTGAATTCAGAGCCAGAGAGCAAGGGAAAGGCTTGACAAGATATGTAGGGGATTCGTCGAATAAAACATATGTGCAGCCAGCTGACTGGAAGAAGGTAGCTGTGGAAAACAGAATTTTCTTCGCTTCAGCAAGTGAAGCGGAGAGCGCGGGATATAAAAAAAGGCAAACGGCACCTCAAGAACATGTGCCGCTTAGAATTCTCAGCATGAATGATTTGCATGGCAAAATCGATCAGCAATATGAGCTTGATCTTGATGGAAATGGAACTGTAGACGGCACGTTTGGACGCATGGATTATGCCGCCGCATATTTAAAAGAAAAAAAGGCTGAAAAGAAAAACTCGCTGATTGTGCACGCAGGAGATATGATCGGCGGAAGCTCTCCAGTTTCCTCTCTTCTTCAGGATGAACCGACTGTAGAACTGATGGAGGACATCGGATTTGATGTCGGAACCGTGGGAAACCACGAATTTGATGAAGGCACGGATGAACTGCTGAGGATCTTAAATGGCGGTGATCATCCGAAAGGCACAAGCGGATATGATGGACAGAACTTTCCCCTTGTATGTGCCAATTGTAAAATGAAATCAACTGGAGAGCCCTTTTTGCCGGCTTATGACATCATAAATGTGGAGGGCGTACCCGTTGCTTTTATCGGAGTTGTCACACAGTCGGCAGCTGGCATGGTTATGCCTGAAGGAATAAAAAATATCGAGTTTACAGATGAAGCAACAGCGGTGAATAAGGCGGCCAAAGAGCTGAAGAGAAAAGGCGTGAAGGCCATCGCGGTTCTCGCACATATGTCAGCTGAACAAAACGGCAACGCCATTTCCGGTGAGTCTGCTGATCTTGCAAACAAAACAGATTCTGAAATTGACGTGATTTTTGCCGCGCATAATCATCAGGTTGTTAACGGTGAAGTGAATGGAAAACTGATTGTTCAAGCGTTTGAATATGGAAAAGCGATAGGTGTCGTTGATGTAGAGATCGATAAAACGACAAAAGACATTGTCAAAAAGTCCGCGGAAATCGTATATGTTGATCAAAGTAAAATCGAACCGGATGTCAGCGCGTCAGCCATTTTAAAGAAATACGAAACAATTGCGGAACCGATTATCAGCGAGGTAGTCGGCGAAGCCGCTGTTGATATGGAAGGGGGGTATTCAAATGACGGCGATACACCTCTTGGAAACCTGATTGCGGATGGTATGAGAACTGCCATGAAAACGGATTTTGCCCTTATGAATGGCGGCGGCATACGTGAAGCGTTGAAGAAGGGCCCAATTACGTGGGGAGATCTTTACAATATTCAGCCATTTGGAAATGTGTTAACGAAGCTTGAGATTAAAGGAAAAGATTTAAGAGAGATTATCAATGCTCAAATCTCGCCGGTTTTTGGGCCTGACTACAGCATCAGCGGGTTTACGTATACGTGGGATAAAGAAACCGGAAAAGCAGTTGATTTGAAAATGGCAGATGGCACCGAGATCCAGCCCGATGCCACATATACATTGACCGTCAACAACTTTATGGCGACGGCGACAGGAACCAAATATCAGCCAATCGGACTGCTGGGAAAAAATCCGGTGACAGGGCCTGAGGATTTGGAAGCGACAGTTGAGTACGTGAAGAGTTTTGATGAGCCAATTGCGTATACAAAAGAGGGAAGAATTAAGCTTGCTGAAGTCAGTGATATTGAAGACCCTGTAACAGAAGACCCGATTACGGAAGAGCCTGGAGATGATCCGGGGACGGAGGATCCGATTAAAGAGGATCCAAGGCCAGGTGAAGATTTGCCTGATATAAAAGAAACTCCGGGAACAGCACCGGTTCATCAGCTGCCGCCTTCAGCCATTTCGAGATTCAATGAAATACCAATCAACAACACAAAAACCGCTGATACTGCTAATAGCATCAGCACATTGCCGTTACAAACCGAGACTGCGGAAAGCGGGTCTGATCATCCGCTTCCGGATACGTCAGCGGGCTACTATAACTTTATCGTAATCGGTGCGGCGGTGACATTGTCAGGAACTTATCTATATGTCAGAAGAAAAAGGAGCGCCTCCAGAACGTGAAAAAAGTTATTCCACTATTCATCATTGCTGCCGGCCTAGTGATCGTAAGCTATGGAGGCTTTAAATTGATCGATACGAATATGAAAACGGAACAGACATTAAAAGAAGCAAAACTGGCGGCTGAAAAGCCGCAGGAATTTTTGGGGACGAAAAATAGCACAGATCAAGCAAAGAACAAAGCATCATTTAAGCCTGAGACCGGCCAAGCGAGCGGCATTTTGGAAATACCGAAAATCAATGCAGAGCTTCCGATCGTGGAGGGCACCGATGCTGATGATTTAGAAAAAGGTGTCGGGCATTACAAGGACAGCTATTATCCTGATGAAAACGGACAAATTGTGCTGTCGGGGCATCGGGATACCGTGTTTCGCCGGACGGGAGAGCTGGAAAAGGGGGATCGGCTCCGTATTCTCCTGTCATATGGAGAATTCACATATGAAATTGTAAATACAAAAATTGTCGATAAGGATGACACATCTATTATCACGCTCCAGCATGAAAAGGAAGAGCTGATTCTGACGACCTGCTATCCGTTTTCATACGTCGGAAATGCCCCGAAACGCTATATTATATATGGAAAACGAGTGACTTAAAAAGCCGAGGCAGTGCCTGCGGCTTTTCTTCATGAAAAATATGTGCGGCAAAGGTTTTTCATATCAGCAGGGAAAGGGGCTTCAGCAACTATGAGCTCGTCTGTTATCGGGTGAACCGCTTGTACTTTATTGGCGTGCAGTGCCTGCCTGTTTAGCAGCTTGCTCCCGCCTCCGTAAAGCGAGTCTCCTGTCAACGGATGGCCGAGGCTCGCCAGATGAACACGGATTTGGTGTGTTCTGCCTGTTTCCAGCTCTAATTCAACGAGTGACAGCCGTTCTTTCGCATTGCTGGCCATTACCTTGAAATGAGTGACGGCTGTTTGCCCGCCTGGTGAAACCCGGCGTCTTGTCGGGTGTGACCGGTCTCTGCCGATTGGTGAATTAATTGTCCCTTTTTTCGTCCGTAGCTTACCTTCAGCGATGGCGGTATACGTACGCTTCAGCGTCTTTTTCTCTAACTGCTGGTCTAAGATGGCGTGTGCCAAACGATGCTTGGCAAAAACGATAGCGCCAGATGTATCCTGATCAAGACGATGGACGTGGCGCACCTTACATGTTTCTCCATTTATCTGATAATGATAAGCGATCAAATTAGCCAGTGTGCCGGTTTGCCCATCCTCATTCGGATGCGTCGCGATGCCAGCGGGTTTATTGACGATGAGCATGTGATTGTCCTCAAATAAAATTTCAAGCTCGCCATACTCAGGAATGACCGAAGATGCTTCACTTTCCTGAAGATCAATGAACACGCGGTCTCCCTTTTTTGCAATCATATTGTTTAAGACGGATTCGTGATTGACCTTTATCTGTTGATGGGACATCCAGTCTTGTATCACTGGTTTAGAAGCTTTGAGCGCTGTTTTGAGTACGGAAAACAGCCATTGGCCGTCCTGTTTTTCATTGATGAGGATCTCAAGCCCTCTGCCTTTTTGATTCATGTTAAATGGCTCCTTTTCGAAGCGGAAGGCTGCTGTTTCTCATAGGAAACACTTACCTTAGCTTTCGCGTTTTTTTCTGTGCTATTCTTGAGTAAGACTTAGGATATTCGATGGCAAGAAAGGTGATTGACGTGAGAATTGTGAACGCAGCAACTGCAGAACAGGAGAGCTTTATCAAGGAGCTGTCTATGGAGCTGATCCATGATGTATTTCCTCTTTATTTCTCCGAACTGGACATTCAGCGCTTTAAAAAGAAAGGCGTTCTGTCTTTAAATAACCATTATTACCAAGGAACATTAAAAGAAGCATTTCAAATTATGGCTTGTCTGCAAATGATACATATTATCCTGACCAAGCCTTCGCCGCACTCTGATTTGAGTGATCAGGCGATTTTTGAAAAAAACAGCAAGATGCTGAATGATTTTGGGATTTATTTTCCGTTTGCTTTTTCTGACTTTCAAAAGAAGACTAACAAAGCCTTTTTCGGACAAAGAAGGCTGATATAATCATGCGGCAAGGGCTTTTCTATTTTTAGAAAAGCTCTTTTTTGTATCAGAGAAATCATATCATAAAACCTTTCCTCTAACTCCCTTTTTAAACGGCTCGTGTCTGAACATACTAATGATTGAAAGGGGTGCTGACAATGAGTTCAGTTAAAGATACAATGACAACGCAGGTGGCAACCGTTTCTCCGAATCAAACGATTCAGGAAGCGGCTTCTCTAATGAAACAGCATAACGTCGGGGCGATCCCCGTTGTAGAGCAAGGTGTTTTAAAAGGAATGCTGACTGACCGTGACATTGCATTAAGAACTACAGCTCAGGGCCGTGATGGCCAGACACCCGTTTCAGAAGTGATGTCAACAGAACTCGTATCAGGAAACCCTAATATGAGTCTGGAAGACGCGTCGCAGCTGATGGCCCAGCACCAAATCCGCCGCCTTCCTATTGTAGATCAAAACAATCTAGTCGGGATCGTTGCGCTTGGAGACCTGGCAGTCAATCAGATGTCGAACGAGTCTGCGGGATCAGCGCTGACAAACATTTCTCACCAAAACATTCATTAATAAGAAAGAGCTTGCAGTGTGCAGGCTCTTTCTTCACATAAAGCTTTACTTTTTGAAAGCAGACTTGTTTCGGGGTATAGTTGAGTGTATACATATGTCTCAATTCGGACTAAAGGAGTTGTACCCAGTGATTAAAGCGTTAATTTTTGATTTTGACGGGCTTATTCTAGATACAGAAACACACGAATATGAGGTTCTTCAGGAAATATTTGAAGAGCACGGCTCAGTGCTGCCGCTATCTGTCTGGGGGAAGGTCATCGGAACTGCTGCGGGTTTCCGGCCTTTTGACTATTTAGAAGAGCAGATCGGGAAAAAGCTGAACCATGAAGAGCTCACACAATTGAGAAGAGAGCGGTTCGCCAAACGCATGGAAACAGAAAAAGCGAGACCTGGTGTCGAAGCGTATTTGAATGCGGCAAAGGATTTAGGCTTAAAAATAGGCCTTGCCTCCAGCTCTGATTATAAATGGGTTTCCGGCCATTTGAAGCAAATCGGCCTGTTTGATGATTTTGAAGTTATTCAAACGGCTGATGATGTGGAAGAGGTGAAGCCGAATCCTGAACTCTATTTATTGGCGGCAAAGAACCTCGGGGTATCGCCAGCGGAATGTCTCGCGTTTGAGGATTCTGTCAATGGTTCGATTGCTGCGAAACGTGCAGGCATGAAGTGTGTCATTGTCCCAAATAAAGTAACGGGTACCTTGATGTTTGAAGACTATGATCACAGGCTTGAATCAATGGCGGAGATGGAGCTCGCCCTATTGCTTGATCATCTGAACTCACAAAACTAGAAAGGAGCGAGTAGGTTGTCTGAGAAATTAGATTTGACCCGGTTTGAAAAGAAAATGGTTATCCGCAATATCGAAGAGAAAGACATCGACAAGATTATCGATCTTCAAAAGGACTGCTTTCCAGGAATGGAGCCTTGGAAGCGGGAGCATTTAATCAGCCATTTGGAGCATTTTCCAGAAGGGCAGTTTTGTGCAGAATTCGAAGGTGAAATTATCGGTTCGTGCTCAAGTCTCCTGATTAACTTTGATGAATATGATGACCGCCATACGTGGCAGGACATTACAGATGACGGTTATATCACCAACCATAATCCTGACGGCTTGAATATGTATGGAATTGAAGTCATGGTGGACCCGAAGTACAGACGAATGAAGATTGGCCACCGTTTGTACGAGGCGAGAAAGGACTTAGCCAGACGCTTAAACCTGAAAAGCATCATCATAGGCGGACGGATTCCAAACTATCACAAATATGCAGAGGAAATGACAGCGAGAGAGTATGTTGAACAGGTGACACGCCACCAAATTTACGATCCGGTTCTTTCTTTTCAGCTGATGAACGGCTTTACCCTTATGCGAATTAACCCGAACTATCTCCCGGATGATACAGCTTCGATCAAGTATGCGACGCTGATGGAATGGAATAATGTGGATTATCTACCGCAGCAGACAAAACGCTATTATAAATCGGCGTTCCCTGTTAGAATTTGTGTGATTCAATACGAAATGAAGAAAATTTATTCCTTTGAGGAATTTGCGAATCAAGTAGAATACTATGTCGATGTTGCTTCAGACGCAAGATCTGATTTTGCGGTGTTCCCGGAAATTTTCACAACCCAGCTGATGTCCTTCCTTGAGGAACGGTCACCGAGCTTGGCGGTGCAGAGAATTACTGAGTATACAGAAGATTACATCAGCCTGTTTACTGACTTGGCTGTGAAGTATAACGTCAACATTATCGGCGGATCTCATTTCGTCGAAGAGGAAGGCAAGATCTATAATATCGCTTACCTGTTCAGACGGGACGGAACAATCGAAAAGCAATACAAACTCCATATTACGCCGAATGAACGCAAATGGTGGGGGATCAGCGCAGGAGACCAGGTTCGCGTGTTTGATACGGACTGCGGGAAAATCGCGATCCAGATCTGTTATGACATTGAATTTCCTGAGCTTGCCCGGATTGCGGCTGATAAAGGAGCCAAAATCATCTTTACGCCATTTTGTACAGAAGATCGTCAAGGCTATCTGCGTGTCAGATACTGTTCGCAGGCTAGAGCGGTTGAAAATCAAATTTATACGGTTATCTCTGGAACGGTCGGAAACCTTCCGCAAACGGAAAACATGGATATCCAATACGCCCAGTCAGGCATCTTTGCCCCGTCTGATTTTGAATTCGCTCGTGACGGCATTGTCGGCGAAACAAACCCGAATATTGAAATGGTCGTCATCGGCGATGTTGACCTGGAAATTCTCAGAAGACAGCGCCAAAACGGTACAGTGCGCCAGCTAAAAGACAGACGGCGTGATATTTATCATATTCAATATAAAAAATAATTCCCAAAAAACCTGCCTGAATTGGCGGGTTTTTTAAAACAAAAGCGGAATTGTTTAGGTGCTATCTTTAAAATAAAAGTAGGTATAGTGGAGGTGCCTTATAGAGTTTCTGTATTTTCGCCATTTCCTATATCATACAGAAAACGGCTAGGCTTCACATTGCTATTGCAATGGCTGTCCAAGTTGTTTCGAGTGCGACCTTTATCAGTACGATGCTGAGCATTGTCACTTTGCCTGTTTTGCTTTGGAAGCTGCATCCTCTTTCTTCTTGAGAAAGGGGATGTTTTATTATTTACGCGGTTTATTGACTCTGACCCGGTCTGGCTTTATATTGAAGGCAGGGAAATCATCACCAAGACATCACATAAAGAGAAGGTCTGTTTCAATTGAATTGGCATTATAGGGAACGCTAATGAAATGGAGATGATGGGGATGGAAAACATTCAGCAAAATCAGGGATTAAAGCAAAAAGATGAGCAATTTGTGTGGCATGCCATGAAGGGAGCGCATCAAGCGGACAGCCTGATAGCCCAGAAGGCCGAGGGGGCCTGGGTAACCGACATAGACGGACGCCGCTATTTGGATGCGATGTCCGGTTTGTGGTGCGTCAACATTGGTTACGGCAGAAAGGAGCTTGCGGAGGCTGCCTATGAGCAACTAAAGGAGCTGCCTTACTACCCGTTAACGCAAAGTCACGCACCCGCAATTCAACTGGCGGAAAAGCTGAATGAATGGCTTGGCGGCGATTATGTTATCTTTTTTTCCAACAGCGGATCGGAAGCAAACGAAACTGCTTTTAAAATTGCCCGCCAGTACCATCTGCAAAACGGCGACCACAGCCGTTATAAATTCATCTCAAGATATCGGGCATACCACGGCAATACATTGGGAGCGCTCTCAGCTACCGGACAGGCGCAGCGGAAATATAAATACGAGCCTTTGAGCCAAGGGTTCCTGCATGCAGCTCCGCCAGATATATACCGGAATCCTGATGATGCAGACACGCTTGAAAGCGCAAATGAAATCGACCGCATCATGACATGGGAATTAAGCGAAACGATTGCCGGGGTCATTATGGAGCCCATCATTACAGGCGGAGGCATCCTAATGCCGCCGGACGGATATATGAAAAAGGTGGAGGACATTTGCCGGCGCCACGGAGCCCTTTTGATTTGCGATGAAGTGATCTGCGGGTTTGGACGGACAGGCGAGCCGTTCGGGTTTATGCACTACGGTGTGAAGCCTGATATCATTACGATGGCAAAAGGAATCACAAGCGCGTATCTGCCATTGTCAGCGACTGCTGTTAAACGGGACATTTTCGAAGCGTATCAGGGGGAAGCTCCTTATGACCGTTTCCGCCACGTGAACACGTTCGGCGGAAGCCCGGCTGCCTGTGCCTTGGCGTTGAAAAACCTGCAAATTATGGAGGACGAACAGCTGATTCAGCGATCCCGCGATCTTGGAGCAAAGCTTTTAGGTGAGCTTCAAGCTCTGAGAGAACACCCGGCAGTCGGGGATGTTAGAGGAAAAGGGCTGCTGATCGGAATCGAACTCGTCAAAGACAAATTGACTAAAGAGCCGGCTGATGCCGCCAAAGTAAACCAAGTGGTTGCGGCGTGCAAAGAAAAAGGGCTGATCGTCGGCAAAAACGGCGATACAGTCGCCGGCTACAACAATGTCATCCAGCTTGCGCCGCCATTTTGCCTGACAGAAGAGGACCTTTCCTTTATCGTGAAGACGGTGAAAGAAAGCTTTCAAACGATATAATATAAAAGTGATTGATTAAAGGAGTACATGATGAGTTTTCACAACCAGCCGATCTTACCGGCTATTCGCAATATGAAGCAATTTGATGAGTTTTTGAACAGTTCGTTCTCTTACGGTGTTATTCTTGATATTCATCTCGGCCAGCTGAAGGGCGTGATCAAAGAAGCGCAAAAGCATGGAAAGAACATGATGGTGCACGTCGATCTCATTCAAGGGATTAAGCATGACGAATACGGTGCGGAATTTATATGTCAGGATATCAAGCCCGCTGGGATTATTTCCACAAGATCGAACGTGATTGCCAAAGCGAAGCAGAAGAAAATTTATGCCATTCAGCGCCTGTTTTTGCTTGATACAAGCGCGATGGAGAAAAGCATGGAGTTTATCGGCAAGCATAAGCCTGACTTCATCGAAGTGCTTCCCGGCATCGTTCCGTCACTCATTCAGGAAATAAAAGAGAAAACAGGGATTCCCATCTTTGCTGGGGGTTTCATCCGTACGGAAGAGGATGTAGAGCAGGCATTGAAAGCGGGGGCTGTAGCTGTCACAACATCTAATACCAAATTGTGGAAAAAATATGAAAACTTTTTGACGGAAAGTGATTGACACCGCTTTCATGCACTGATACAATTGCACTAGGTTAATACATTGTGATGGAGAACTCGGAGACCACAGCAGCTCTTTACGGCAAATGTTTATGCACCCGTAAAGCGGTTTGTTGTGGTTTTTTTATTCTCTTCTTCTCTATCATGCTTTTTAATCGTGACTTTAGGAGGAATGTGCTATGACAGCATTTTGGGGAGAAGTCATCGGTACGATGCTGCTTATCATTTTTGGTGCAGGTGTTTGTGCAGGTGTCAATTTAAAGAAATCGCTTTCATTCCAGTCTGGCTGGATTGTTGTTGTATTTGGATGGGGATTGGGTGTTGCCATGGCGGCATACGCGGTTGGCGGCATCAGCGGTGCCCATTTGAATCCGGCGCTAACGATAGCGCTTGCATTTGTAGGAGATTTTCCTTGGAAAGAGGTTCCGGTTTATATTGCGGCGCAAATGATCGGAGCGATCATCGGTGCGGTGATTATTTATCTGCATTACCTCCCGCACTGGAAGTCAACGGATGATCCCGCTGCCAAGCTGGGTGTTTTCTCAACAGGGCCCAGCATTCCGCATACATTTGCAAACGTTTTAAGCGAAGTGATTGGGACATTTGTCCTTGTACTTGGAATCTTGGCCATTGGGGCAAATCAATTTACAGAAGGACTTAATCCTTTAATCGTCGGTTTCCTCATTGTAGCAATCGGTATTTCTCTGGGAGGCACCACCGGCTATGCTATCAATCCTGCACGTGACTTAGGTCCGCGGATAGCCCACGCTTTTCTTCCGATTCCGGGGAAGGGCTCATCAAACTGGAAATACGCATGGGTTCCGGTAGTCGGCCCGATTTTAGGCGGATCATTCGGCGGCGTATTTTACAACGCTGCATTTAGAGGGCACATCACAAGCAGCTTCTGGATTGTAAGCGTTATATTGGTTGTGGTATTGTTAGGACTCTATGTTTATACGAAATCACATTCTGCTAAAACATTATCAAATTCAAAATATATTTAATCAAAGGGGAGACATCTTATGGAAACGTACATTTTATCCTTAGATCAGGGGACGACAAGTTCAAGAGCGATTCTGTTTAATAAAGAAGGCAAAATCGTTCACTCTGCTCAAAAGGAATTTACACAATACTTCCCGCATCCTGGCTGGGTTGAGCATAATGCCAATGAAATTTGGGGCTCTGTCCTCGCGGTTATCGCCTCAGTCATCTCTGAATCAGGAATCAGCGCTTCTCAAATTGCCGGCATCGGCATCACGAACCAGCGCGAGACGACGGTTGTGTGGGATAAAGATACAGGAAGTCCTGTCTATAATGCAATCGTTTGGCAGTCCAGACAGACGTCCGGCATTTGTGAGGAACTTCGTGAAAAAGGATATAATGATAAATTCAGGGAAAAAACTGGGCTTTTAATCGATCCATACTTCTCCGGCACGAAGGTGAAGTGGATTTTAGACAATGTGGAAGGCGCAAGAGAAAAAGCGGAAAAAGGCGAGCTGCTGTTTGGAACGATTGATACGTGGCTCATTTGGAAAATGTCAGGCGGAAAAGCGCATGTGACCGATTACTCCAATGCCTCAAGAACACTGATGTTTAATATTTACGATTTAAAATGGGACGATGAACTGCTCGACATTCTAGGCGTACCGAAATCCATGCTCCCTGAAGTGAAGCCGTCCTCTCATGTGTATGCGGAGACTGTTGATTATCACTTCTTCGGAAAAAATATTCCGATTGCGGGAGCGGCAGGAGACCAGCAGTCCGCATTGTTCGGCCAGGCATGCTTTGAAGAAGGCATGGGGAAAAACACATACGGCACTGGATGTTTCATGCTGATGAATACCGGGGAAAAAGCAATTAAGTCCGAACATGGGCTTTTGACAACAATTGCTTGGGGCATTGACGGAAAAGTGAACTATGCGTTAGAAGGAAGCATTTTTGTCGCTGGCTCTGCCATCCAGTGGCTTAGAGACGGATTGAGAATGTTCCAGGACTCTTCGCTTAGCGAATCTTATGCAGAGAAAGTGGATTCAACTGACGGCGTATATGTCGTTCCGGCCTTTGTCGGACTGGGAACGCCTTACTGGGACAGCGATGTGCGCGGTTCGGTTTTCGGCCTGACAAGAGGGACAACAAAAGAGCACTTTATCCGTGCGACACTGGAGTCATTGGCTTATCAGACAAAAGATGTGCTTGACGCAATGGAAGCAGATTCAAACATTTCATTAAAGACGCTTCGTGTAGACGGAGGAGCTGTAAAAAACAATTTCCTAATGCAGTTCCAAGGAGACCTGTTGAATGTTCCTGTGGAGCGCCCGGAAATTAATGAAACGACTGCACTTGGCGCGGCTTATCTGGCAGGTATCGCTGTGGGATTCTGGAAGGACCGTTCTGAAATCGCGAACCAGTGGAATCTGGATAAACGGTTTGAACCTGGATTAGAAGAAGAAAAACGAAATGAGCTGTATAAAGGCTGGCAAAAAGCCGTAAAAGCAGCTATGGCTTTTAAATAAAGTAATACTATGGTATAATGGTTACAAGTTAATAAGAACGGTCCTGAGATGAGGAGAGACCACAGCACCAAAGTGTAAGCATGCACTTTGGCTGTTGTGGTCTCTTTTTCTATTTACCGTGACAACAAGGAGGAAACGTAATGATGAAACATCAATTTTCAAGTCTTGAAAGAGATCGCATGCTGACAGACATGACGAAAAAAACATATGACCTATTTATTATCGGAGGAGGAATTACAGGAGCCGGAACAGCTCTTGACGCGGCATCAAGGGGGATGAAGGTCGCACTAAGCGAAATGCAGGACTTTGCGGCGGGAACATCAAGCCGATCAACGAAGTTGGTACATGGCGGCTTGCGCTATTTAAAACAATTTGAAGTGAAAATGGTCGCTGAGGTAGGAAAAGAGCGGGCGATTGTGTATGAAAACGGCCCTCATGTAACTACACCGGAATGGATGCTGCTTCCGTTTCATAAAGGCGGCACATTCGGTTCATTTACAACATCTATCGGGTTAAGAGTTTATGACTTCCTTGCAGGTGTGAAAAAGTCAGAACGAAGAAGCATGCTTTCAGCAAAAGAAACGCTGCAAAAAGAGCCTTTGGTAAAAAAAGACGGCTTAAAAGGCGGCGGGTACTATGTGGAATACCGCACTGACGATGCGAGACTGACCATCGAAGTCATGAAGGAAGCGGTGAAATTCGGGGCAGAGCCTGTGAATTACTCCAAAGTGAAGGAGCTTCTTTACGAAAAAGGCAAAGCCGTCGGCGTATTAATTGAAGATGTGCTGACAAAGAAAGAATATAAAGTGTATGCGAAAAAAATTGTCAATGCTACAGGCCCTTGGGTCGATCAGCTCAGAGAAAAAGACCATTCGAAAAACGGAAAGCATTTGCAGCATACAAAAGGCATTCACCTTGTATTTGACCAGTCTGTCTTTCCGCTGAAACAGGCTGTATATTTCGATACACCTGATGGACGGATGGTATTTGCGATTCCTCGTGAAGGCAAAACATACGTTGGAACAACAGACACTGTTTACAAAGAGGCGCTGGAGCATCCGCGGATGACAACGGAGGATCGTGATTATGTCATCAATTCAATCAATTACATGTTCCCGGAACTGAATATCACTGCGAATGACATCGAATCCAGCTGGGCGGGGCTGCGTCCGCTGATTCATGAAGAAGGCAAAGATCCTTCTGAAATTTCACGGAAAGACGAGATTTGGACATCTGACTCAGGCCTGATCACCATTGCCGGCGGAAAACTGACTGGATACAGAAAAATGGCGGAGCACATCGTTGATCTTGTCAGTGATCGCTTAAAAGAAGAAGGCGAAAAGGATTTTGGACCATGTAAAACGAAAAACATGCCAATCTCTGGCGGGCACGTCGGCGGTTCGAAAAATCTTATGTCCTTCGTTACCGTGAAAACAAAAGAAGGAATTGCAGCCGGTTTATCAGAAAAAGACGCAAAACAGCTGGCGATCAGATACGGCTCTAACGTAGATCGCGTCTTTGACCGGGTAGAAGCGCTGAAAGATGAGGCCGCGAAACGCAACATTCCGGTTCATATTCTTGCTGAGGCAGAATACAGTATAGAAGAAGAGATGACTGCAACCCCTGCTGACTTCTTTGTCCGCAGAACGGGACGTTTATTTTTTGATATCAATTGGGTAAGAACATATAAAGATGCCGTTATTGATTTTATGAGCGAGCGATTCCAATGGGATGAGCAGGCGAAAAACAAACATACAGAAAACCTCAACAAGCTTTTACACGATGCGGTCGTACCGCTTGAGCAATAAATCATAACGGGCTGTCTGCAGCCCGTTATTTCTTTTTACGTGCCGAAAGGGCCAGATCTCAGGTTATCAAGTGACAGAGGCACCCGCTTCATATAAAATAATGGCATAAGCTGATACATAGGAGGACGAATATGACTTGGAGAAAGAGCTATGAACGCTGGCAACAGACAGAACATTTAGATCCGGAATTAAAAGAGCGCCTTATTGAATTAGAGGGGGATGAACAGGCCCTTGAGGACTGTTTCTATAAAGACCTTGAATTCGGTACCGGCGGAATGCGCGGGGAAATCGGCGTCGGGACAAATCGGATGAATATTTACACTGTGCGCAAAGCATCGGCCGGGTTTGCGGCATACATCTCGAAGCAAGGAGAGGAAGCGAAAAAACGGGGCGTTGTCATTGCTTATGATTCCCGCCATAAATCTCCGGAGTTCGCGATGGAAGCGGCAAAAACACTTGCGACACAAGGCATTCAAACATACGTGTTTGATGAGCTTCGCCCGACGCCAGAGCTGTCATTCGCTGTCAGACAGCTGAACGCTTATGGGGGAATAGTGGTAACGGCAAGCCATAACCCGCCTGAATATAACGGCTACAAAGTATACGGGGATGATGGCGGCCAGCTGCCTCCAAAGGAAGCGGACATCGTCATTGAGCAGGTAAACGCGATTGAAAATGAGCTGACGATCACAGTGGACGAAGAAAATAAGTTAAAAGAAAAAGGCTTAATCAAAATCATCGGTGAAGACATTGATAAAGTTTATACAGAAAAACTGACGTCGATTTCTGTACATCCTGAATTATCGGAAGAAGTAGATGTAAAGGTTGTTTTCACACCGCTGCATGGAACTGCAAATAAACCGGTCAGACGCGGTCTTGAAGCACTCGGCTACAAAAATGTAACGGTTGTCAAAGAACAGGAACTGCCGGATTCAAACTTCTCCACTGTTACATCGCCGAACCCGGAAGAGCATGCGGCATTCGAATATGCCATTAAGCTTGGGGAGGAGCAGAATGCAGATATTCTCATCGCGACAGACCCTGATGCTGACCGCCTCGGCATCGCGGTGAAAAACGATCAAGGCAAATATACAGTGCTGACAGGAAACCAAACCGGAGCGCTGCTGCTTCATTACCTGCTTTCTGAAAAGAAAAAACAAGGCATCCTGCCTGATAACGGTGTTGTTCTCAAAACGATCGTCACAAGCGAAATCGGCCGTGCTGTAGCTTCTTCATTCGGCCTTGATACGATTGATACGCTGACAGGCTTTAAGTTTATCGGTGAAAAGATTAAGGAATACGAGGCATCAGGTCAGTATACCTTCCAATTCGGTTATGAAGAGAGCTACGGTTATTTAATCGGGGATTTTGCCCGCGATAAGGACGCCATTCAGGCTGCGCTTTTGGCAGTTGAAGTTTGCGCGTTCTATAAAAAACAGGGAATGTCATTGTATGAGGCGCTCATCAATCTCTTTAACGAATATGGTTTTTATCGTGAAGGGCTGAAATCCCTGACGCTGAAAGGCAAACAAGGAGCAGAGCAAATTGAAGCGATTCTTGCTTCCTTCAGACAAAATCCGCCGCAGAAAATGGCGGGCAAACAGGTTGTCACAGCAGAAGATTACGCTGTAAGCAAACGGACGCTTCTGACTGAAAACAAAGAAGAAGCTATCGACTTGCCAAAATCAAATGTACTGAAATACTTCCTGGAAGACGGGTCTTGGTTCTGTCTTCGTCCTTCTGGAACTGAGCCGAAGGTGAAATTTTATTTCGCCGTAAAAGGGTCATCTTTGGAAGACAGTGAAAAGCGACTTGCCGTCCTTTCTGAAGATGTAATGAAGACGGTTGATGAAATTGTTGAGTCGACGGCAAAATAATTCAAGTATGAGCTGGGTCATTGTAAATGATCCAGCTTTTTCTTTTTCTCATCCAAAAGTCTGAAAGAAAATCATCCCATCAGTGAAGTAATGAAATACAAAAAACTGGTATAATCTTAAATACAAGATCAATGCCGGAGTGAGAAACGTGAGCAAAACGGGGATGGAAAAATTAAAAACGCTGAAAACGATTGCGGAAACCTTAAATCAAGGGCACGATATCAAAGCAACACTGGATGAGGTTTTAAAAGAGTTGCTGAGTCTGACAAACCTTCAATCCGGATGGATTTTTCTGATCGAAGAAGATGGGTCTTATACGTTAGCGGCCGACGCTTATCTGCCCCCGGCTTTAAGCCGCAAGGAAAAAGTGCTGATGTGCGAAGGGGAGTGTTACTGCCTGACGAAATTCAATAACGGAGGGCTTAGAAAGGCTGCAAATATCATGAACTGCAAACGCATCGAATCAGCAGAAAAACTGCATTGTTTTGACACAGAAGGAATTACGCATCATGCAACTGTGCCTTTAGAAGACGGGGACAGAAGATTCGGATTGTTAAATGTAGCGGGGGCCGGAAAAACCATGTTTGATGAGGAAGAGCTGCATTTACTCGAGTCTGTCGCCTTTCAGATCGGAACGGCAATCCAGCGTATGAGGCTTTCTGAATATCAACAAAAAAATGCTCTTTTAATGGAGCGTAACCGCCTCGCTCAGGAGCTTCACGATTCAGTCAATCAAATGCTGTTTTCCGTCAGTTTAACTGCCAAAGCTGCGAAGACACTAACAAAAGATGAAAATTTACAGCAGATGATTGATTTCATCCAAAACCTATCACAGGACGCGCTCGCAGAAATGAAAGCGTTAATTTGGCAGCTTCGCCCCGGAGGATTGGAAAAAGGGCTGGCTGAAGCCATTAAAAGCTATGGTGCGCTCATTGGATTGAAGATCATTTTTACACAAAAAGGCTGTCCTGTTCTGACTGATGAGCAGGAGCATATGCTATGGCGTGTCGTACAGGAAGCTTTAAATAACTGCAAAAAGCATGCCGGAACGGATACGGCGTATGTTAGTCTGACTGCTTCTTTGTGCCATGCGGAGCTGGATATCATCGATCATGGGGCAGGATTTCGCTATGAAGCGCATGCCGATCTGCCTTCACTTGGCATCAAGGGTATGAAAGAACGAGCGGAAAAAGCCGGAGCTAAGTTTTGGATTGAGTCAGCGCTTGGAACTGGAACAAAGCTGTCCATCAGGCTTCCGCTAACAAGCCGAAAAGGAGGGGCGGTATGAAAATTGTCATTGCTGATGATCATCATGTTGTCAGAAAGGGTCTGCGTTTTTTCTTTGCCACCCAGGATGATATTGAAGTTGTCGGAGAAGCTGCAACTGGAATAGAAGCTCTCCGTGTCATCGAAGAGACAAAGCCGGATCTTGTGCTAATGGATCTGTCTATGCCCGAGATGGACGGCATTCAAGCCATTAAAAAAGCAATACAGCAATTTCCGGAGACGAATATCATTGTGCTGACGAGCTACTCTGATCAGGAGCACGTCATCCCCGCGCTTCAGGCAGGCGCGAAGGCGTATCAATTAAAGGATACGGAGCCCGAGGAATTGGTGAAAACACTAAGACAAGTGCATGCTGGCGAATACAAGCTTTCTACAGCTATTATGCCCCATGTGCTGACACATATGAAAAATCAGCACGACCCGGAAAAAGAAAAATACTATCAATTAACAAGAAGGGAAAAAGACGTTCTGACTGAAATAGCGAACGGGAAAAGCAATAAAGAAATCGCAGCATCCTTGTTTATTTCAGAAAAAACAGTAAAAACCCATGTATCGAATCTTTTAGCAAAACTTGAAGTGGCCGATCGCACGCAAGCAGCGCTTTTCGCAGTGAAATATAATCTGAATGGAGAGATCTTAAAATGAACATGTTAGTCATAAATGGCACGCCAAGAAAACATGGCAGAACAAGAATTGCAGCATCCTATATTGCAGCTCTGTATCACACGGATTTGATTGATCTAAGCGAGTTTGTATTGCCCGTTTTTAACGGTGAAGCGGAACAATCTGAACTGTTGAAAGTACAGGAGCTTAAGCAACGCGTTACGAAAGCGGATGCGATTGTATTATTATCGCCTGAATATCACAGCGGCATGAGCGGCGCTTTAAAAAATGCATTGGATTTTCTAAGCAGCGAACAATTCAAATATAAGCCCGTTGCATTATTGGCAGTAGCGGGAGGCGGAAAAGGCGGCATCAATGCGCTGAACAATATGAGAACTGTGATGCGGGGTGTCTACGCCAATGTCATTCCGAAGCAGCTGGTGCTTGATCCGGTGCATATTGATGTTGAAAATGCTACAGTGGCTGAAAACATTAAGGAAAGCTTAAAAGAGCTTGTCGAAGAACTCAGCATGTTCGCAAAAGCAGGAAATCCCGGCGTCTAAGCGCCGGGATTTGTTTATGTGAGAAGGGCTATTTGATCTTCATAAGTCAGCTCTGTGGCATGATCAATATAACGGAGAAGGGAATACAGCATCTTTTCTAAAACGGCGTAATCCTGTTCAAAATGATACGCATGCAGAAAATGCTCAATTCGTTTTGACAACAAATCGTCCTCTGTACGCACCATTAAAATTAATAAATTATCCCATTGAGAACGATGGGTGTAATAAAGCGCTTTATCGTAATCGGCATAATCCATGAATCGCTTCTCCTTTCTTGGGTGAGAAGTTCATGATTAGTTTATGCCGCATCCTCTGTTATTGACGGGGCAAAACTTGGCGTCTGCGGTAGTAAAGGGGTAGCAATATGAGGGAGACATAAAATCAAAATGCCTGAATGAAGATATCGCTTTTGGTAAACCTATGAGGGAATATATTCTGGGTACAGGAGACTGAAAAAATGAAATCCCTGCCGTATACCATCGCGCTTCTTTTTTGCGGATTGATTATCGTGTCAATGGCTGCAAAAGGTCATTCAACGGACACAAACGAGTCCGTTCAAAAGTGGGAACAGCTTGCCTGGAGCAAAATTCAGGATGAATATAAGGGCGCTTCATTTTCTGATTATGCTTATATGGGGCGTACAGAGGTGAATGATCAGCAGACGAAAGATGTCTTTCGGGTGACAGTCAGACAGAAAGATGACACTTTTTCTGTTCGGGCCGAAGTCTATTTTCATCCGGTGACAAATCATATGATCAGCATCAACGTCTTTAGGCTCTAATAAAAAACTGTACAGCCGTTAAGGCCGCACAGTTTCTGTTTTTAGAAATATCGTTTTGCACCGAGATAGCGCTGTTTCCAGTAAGAGTTGTTCATATTGGAAATGACAACTCCGGAATCGTTGGCATTTATGAATTCCCCGTTGCCTAGGTAAATTCCAACGTGGGAAGGGCCGGCTTTATATGTTGTAAAGAAAACGAAATCTCCGACAGCAGGCTGGCTAACTGATTTCATTGTGTTCCAATATCCCGCTGCCGTTAATCTAGATACGGATGTGACTTTGTTCAGTACATAGTAAATGAATCCGCTGCAGTCAAACCCGGACGGTGTCGTGCCTCCCCAGCGATACGGAACCCCAAGCTGCGCTTTAGCGGCCGAAATCATTGTGTTAATCTTCGCACTCGTTGAGCTGGTGGTGTTTGAAGAACCGGATGAAGACGATGATGAAGCTTTTCCGGAAATGACCAGCTTTTGGCCAACCTGCAAGACATCCGTTTTTAAATTGTTTTTCTCACGAATCTGCTGAGCTGTTACATTAAATTTTTGAGCAATCACCCATAAGGAATCACCGCTTTTCACCGTGTATGTAGTCGTCGTGCCGGAGCTTGCATTTGACGAAGAAGACGACGATGATGAAGAGCCTGAAGATGCTTTACCTGTCAGCTTCAATACTTGTCCAACGTAAAGCACATCTGATTTCAGATTGTTGATATTTCGGATTTGCTGTACAGTCAGGTTATAGTTATTTGCGATTTTCCAAAGTGAATCACCGCTTTTAACGGTATATTTAGTTGTTGCTGAAGTTTGGTTCGATTTGGATGAATTGTCTTTAGAAGACGTATCAGAGCCGCTTGATTTTGTTTTCAACACCTGATTCACGTAAATGGTGTCTGATTTTAAGTTGTTCAAGACCTTCAATTCAGCGATGGACATATTGACTTTGTTTGCAATTTTCCAAAGTGAATCTCCAAGCTGCACCTTATATGTTCCCGTAGAAGATGAAGAACTTGAACTCTTATTAGAACTGCTTTTTGAACTGGAGCTTGAACTCTTATTGGAACTGCTTTTTGTACTGGAACTTGAAGAAACAGTACCGGACACCTTTAATTTCTGCCCAGCACGAATTAAATCGCTGCTTAGTCCGTTTAATTTTTTCAGTTCCTGCACCGTCATTTTAAACTCATTTGCGATCAGCCAAAGTGAATCTCCGCTTTTCACTGTGTAAACAGAACTTCCGCTCTTCTTGGTTGTTGAGCTTGAAGTAGATGAAGAAGTGCTGGATTTGCTGCCTGGAATAGTAAGCGTCTGGCCGATCGACAGAACAGTAGTCGAAAGATGATTGGCGGATGTGAGGGCCGCCACACTTGTGTTATAGGTTTGGGCCAGTTTCCATAAAGAATCTCCGCTTTTGACCTTGATCGTTGCTGCTTCAGCTGGTGTCACTACTAAAGTTGTGCCGACAATCGCAGATGCTGTCAGCCCTGCTGCTAATTTCTTTTTCATCTTAGCTCTCCTTTTTCCCCCAATGATTTTGCATTTGCTGTTTCTTTTTTATATCGGCACATTTGTCTCATCGTTTTGCCTTTTTATAAAAATAGCCAAATTATCTTAACAATAAGGGGGAAAAAGGGCATAAAAAAAGAAGGAATCTTGATCTATTCCTTCATTTTTAAAAGCTTCATGATATCTTCTTTGTTTTTGACGAGGTCGCGCAGTGTGTATTTGTCTAAAACTGCGAGGTAGGCCAAAAGCGCTTCATTCAGCACATGTTTTAAGCCGCAAACCGGGGAAATAACGCAGAGATTCTTGTTCGCATCAAAACATTCAACAATATTAAAATCGTCCTCCGTTTTTCTGACAACCTCACCGATGTTGATGTCTTCAGGTTCCATGCCTAATCGTATGCCGCCGCCCCGTCCGCGTATCGTTTCTACGTAGCCGAGCTGGCCGAGCCTGTATATGACTTTCATGAGATGATTTTTTGAAATAGAATACGTTTCGGCAATCTGTTTTATATTTGAAAGTTCTCCGGGACGCTCTGCAGCCAGAAAAATCAACACTCTTAATGAATAATCTGTATAATTGGTTAACTTCATAATAAGACCTCAGAATAAGACATTTTCTATATCTTATCATAATCGATTGAAAAATGAAAAAAAAGGAATTAAAAAACATGCACCCAGCTGGGTGCATGTTTTTTGCTTACATGTCATTCGGCGGATTTTGGTTTTTACGGTTTTTTTCGATTTCTGTGTTTTGCATTTTGCGTTCAAATGTAGACAGATAACGTGATGCAAAATCCTTACCGCCAAGGCCGAAGGATAAACCAAAAGCGAGTGCGAAGCCGCTAAGTACGATGATGAACGCGGAATTGACGATTGTCGCAGCGACACCAAGCTGATCCAGGGCCATAAAGAAAGCAAGTGCGATAATCGTATATTTAGCAATAGGCGCTAAAGACTTGAATTCCTGGCCTTTTATCATGCTTGAGAGCACTTTTCTCACCAATTCTCCTGCGTAAAGGCCGAGTCCGAGAATGAATACGGCGACAAGGACATTCGGCAGATACGCGATGATGCCGGTGGCAATTTCTACGAGGAAGTGCAGCCGAACAATTTGAAGCGCCTCAGCTGTAAAGAGCAGAATGACAATGATTTGCGCAATCATACCGACAACTTGAGACAAGGACAGCTTTGCAGGCGTTCCGGCTTCCATGCCCATTTTCCCTAAGACAGAATCAAAGCCTGCGCGATGGAGCAGTCCGGACACCATGGATTTCACCCATTTTCCTGTCCAGATACCCGCTAAAACAAGCACGATGGCAATCATGATGTTCGGAAGCATGTTTAAAATCGTATTCAGCATAGAGACAGCTGGTTTTGAAATGCCAGCGACATCCAGCTGATCAAGCGCTGAAATGACCACCGGAATCATAATCAGCACATAAGCGATTGTTCCGATGACTGCTGAAAGGCTTGTGTCTTTTAAGTAAATTGATAAACCCATACGTGCCGCGAATCTTTCCGTGCCGATGCTTGCAAGGAAATTCGTAATGATATCACGGACAAGGCGGGCAACAAGCCAGCCGATTAATACGATAAGCGCCGCTGCAAATAATTTCGGCAGAAAAGCGAGCACGCTTTCCATCATATTTGTAAAAGGACCTGAAATGCCGCTGATTTTCAAAGAAGATAAGACCCCTGGCAGAAAAACAAGCAGCACGAGATAAAAGACAATTTGTGAAGCGGTATTGACAGCCTGGTGAATATCTTTTCCTTCAGACACCAAATTCCACTTGCGCAGTTTGTCACTCGTGTTCAGCTTCATCCCGATTTTTTTGACAAGGAAGCTCAAAACAGAGGCTGCAGCCCATCCTAACAGCAGAATGAGTCCAGCTTTCAGCACGCTTGGGATCGCGGCTGCAATCGCCGAAAGCATACTGACAAACGGCGATGCCACTGTTGTCAGGTGCAAAATGTTAAAGAATAAAATAAAGACGATGATCAGTGCGATAAAATAAACGACCTTGCTTATGACTTTTTCCGAGGAATAGCGTGAAGGCTTTTTCCCAGCAAAGAGCTTGTCGTCGATTTTTGTTTTGCTGAGTCCTTTGTATACCGCTTTTTCAATGATTTTAGCAATAGCCCAGCCGATTAATAAGACGAGTAAAGCAATGATTACGTTTGGCAGCTTACTGAGATAAGAAGAAAGCACGTCTGCTACATTCAATTGGTATCGCTCCTTTTTCGTAGTATGGTGTGTGTTTACCCACTGATCCAATAAGCAAACAGATGAATGTGCCGGGGGAATTTTTTCTTGCCCGAGTGAGACTATCATCTTTTGTATGGTGGGCTCATACATTATAGATAAGTCCAAGTAGGGGGGATTCGGTTGAACGCGGAGGAGAAGAAGGGATTACAGCGGGCAATTGAGGAAATTACCGAAATTGCAAAAGGATTCGGCCTTGATTTCTACCCGATGAGATATGAAATCTGCCCGGCTGAAATTATTTATACATTTGGCGCGTACGGGATGCCGACAAGATTCAGCCACTGGAGCTTCGGCAAGCAGTTTCATAAGATGAAGCTGCACTATGATCTAGGGTTAAGTAAGATCTATGAGCTGGTCATTAACTCAGATCCATGCTACGCTTTTTTGCTGGACAGCAACTCACTGATCCAAAATAAATTGATTGTCGCACACGTTCTTGCCCATTGCGATTTCTTCAAAAACAACTGCCGTTTCCAAAACACGAAGCGCGATATGGTGGAAAGCATGGCGGCAACAGCTGAACGGATAAAACACTATGAACAGGTTCACGGGATTAAAGAAGTCGAATCTTTTTTAGATGCGATCCTTTCGATTCAGGAGCATATCGATCCGTCGTTGGTCCGACCAAAGCTCCAATGGAGTGTGGATGATGAGGAAGAGGAGATTGAAGAGGCAGCCACGCCTTACGATGATCTATGGTCTTTGGATGAAAAGAAACCGAAAAAACAAGTGAAAAAATCGAAAAAACCGTTCCCGCCGCGGCCTGAAAAAGATATCCTGCTTTTTATCGAGGAGCATTCCCGGGAGCTGGAGCCATGGCAGCGTGATATATTAACGATGATGAGAGAGGAAATGCTTTATTTCTGGCCTCAGCTGGAAACCAAGATTATGAATGAGGGCTGGGCTTCCTATTGGCACCAGCGAATTATACGTGAGCTTGATTTAACCTCTGATGAAGCGATCGAGTTCGCCAAGCTGAATGCAGGTGTCGTTCAGCCGTCCAAAACAGGTATTAATCCTTATTATTTAGGGCTAAAAATATTTGAAGACATTGAGGAGAGGTACAACAACCCGACGGAGGAAATGAAGAAAATGGGCGTGCAGCCTGACTCCGGCCGGGAGAAAATGTTTGAGGTCAGGGAGATTGAATCTGATATCTCTTTCATCCGCAATTATTTAACCAAAGAATTAGTCATGCGCGAGGATCTTTATTTGTTTCAAAAACAGGGCCGAGATTATAAAATCATCGATAAACAGTGGAAGTCGGTGCGCGACCAGCTCGTAAGCATGCGGGTAAATGGCGGTTTTCCATATTTGACAGTAAACGACGGCGATTATATGAAAAATAACGAACTCTATATTAAGCATTGGTATGAGGGTATAGAGTTAGATTTGAAATATTTGGAGAAAGTGCTCCCTTATTTATTCCAGCTTTGGGGAAGAAGCGTGCACATTGAGTCTGTGCTTGAGGATAAGGAAGTCATGTTTTCGTACGACGGAAAAGGTGTTCACCGCAGATATTTATAAAAAAGAGGATGCAGCGTTCTGCATCCTTTTTATTTTCCAGTTTTTAAAATCTTAAATATGATGTTTGCCTGGTCCGTATTGTTAATCAATCCGCGGAATTTTTCTTTTCCGGGGCCGTACGCGTATACCGGTACTTCTTCGCCGGTATGATCGGTACTCGTCCATCCGCTGTTGGAGCGAGTATTAAAAATCTTGATGATGGCTTTGTAGGCCCCTTTGCTTTTGTCAGCCTGTGCAGCTGCTTCAACGCTTTTGATTTCTTCAGATGTGACTTTCAGATTGCCATAGCGGGCGAGCACATCTTTAACCGGCTTGCCTTCACTGATTTTTTTGGCCATGAATTCAGGTGTTTTCTTAGCGGAGAGAATCGGTTCTGCGTGCCAATTCTTTTCCCCGTTTGCGCCAATGGTAAAGCCGCCGGTTGTATGGTCAGCAGCTGCAATCACAAGTGTATGTTTGTCTTTTTTCGCAAATTCAATCGCGGCTTTATAGGCCTGTTCAAAATCTTTAACCTCGCTCATAGCTCCTACTGTATCATTGTCATGGGCCGCCCAGTCAATCTGGCTCCCTTCGACCATCAAGAAAAATCCTTTTTTATTTTGGTTCAGGCGATCAATTGCTGAAACCGTCATGTCTTTGAGAGACGGTGTTTTACTGTCACGGTCGAGCGCTTTAGCAAGCCCTCCATCTGCGAAAAGCCCGAGCACCTGTTGATCTTTATTTTTTTTCAATGCTTGTTTCGTTGTCACATAGCTGTAGCCGGCTTGTTTGAATTCCTTTGTCAAGTTTCTGTCCTTGCGGTTAAAATAAGATTTTCCGCCGCCGAGCAGCACGTCTATTTTATGTTTGCCTTTTATTTTGTCATCCATATAGCTGTTGGCGATTTGGTCCATGTTTTTCCGTGATTCATTGTGGGCGCCATATGCGGCTGGAGTGGCGTGGTTAATTTCAGACGTGGCGACAAGCCCTGTTGACTTGCCTTGCTGCTTGGCCTCTTCAAGTACAGATTTCACTTTTTCCCCGTTTTTATCGACGCCAATTGCATTGTTATATGTCTTAACGCCTGTTGCTAATGCTGTTCCGGCTGCTGCTGAATCTGTAATATTATAGTCAGGGTCATCCGGATGCGTCATCATCATGCCTGTCAGGTTCCGGTCAAATTCTGTTAACTTCGGGTTATTCGGTGTGTCACCGTTATTTTTCATGGAACGGTAGGCTCTTATGTAAGGCGTCCCCATGCCGTCGCCTATCATCACAATGACATTTCTGATCTCAGCTTTGTCTTGTTTTTTGGCGCTGGCCTTTTCTGTTTGCTGCAGCTCAGCTCCGGCAAAGATTCCAGCTGTAAGGACAGAAACAGCGGCGATTGGCAGAAGTTTTGATTTCATATTTTGAAACAAACTCATTTTTTTCATGCCTCCTTTAATGTATTCCGTTTATCATATTAGGGAAATTTTGTTAAATGCGGCTGTTGATCATGTAAACAATAAGTAAAGCCTTGTAAGGAAATGAAAAAACGCTTTTCGTTATCTTTCCTTATTTGATGTAAAGCATTCATTTTTCAGAAAAATCTTTACCTCTCTGTCTTTGCATGATATGTTTGTTTAAATAAAAAAACTGCGGATAACCGCAGCTCTCCTCGAATATTCTTTATCACTCATTTTTCCGATATGTGAGCCGACCCCGAAAGTTTTTCATTTATTTCCTTTATGTTGAAAAACATCCCATAAAACATGACAAAAGCACTCGTTTTTTGTCACCTTTGCAACGAAAATGAAATATTTAATACCCTTAAAAACTTTTTTTTAGAACGAATAATTAAGAAATTTGTCACATGAAGTCAAGACTATTTCTGATGGGAATCTATCCTTATAATAGAAATCAATAAGATTAATTTAAAAAAAGAGATACATATATAGAGAGTTAACATTTGGGGAGGAAAATATGAAAAAGCAAATCATTACAGCTACGACAGCAGTTGTTTTAGGATCGACGTTATTTGCAGGAGCGGCATCTGCACAAAGCATTAAGGTGAAAAAAGGCGACACGTTATGGGATCTTTCAAGAAAATACGACACAACGATCAGTAAAATTAAATCAGAGAACCACCTTCGTACAGACATTATTTATGTGGGACAAACTTTATCGATTAACGGCAAATCTACAAGTTCAAAAAGCAGCAGCTCCTCTTCCTCTTCTTCTACATACAAAGTAAAGAGCGGGGACAGCCTTTGGAAAATTTCAAAAAAATACGGCATGACAATCAATGAACTGAAGAAGCTGAATGGCTTAAAATCAGATTTGCTTCGTGTTGGACAAGTCCTGAAACTGAAAGGTTCAACTAGTTCAAGCAGCTCCAGCTCATCAAAAGTGTCATCGTCTTCAACGTCTACTTATAAAGTGAAGAGCGGAGACAGCCTTTCTAAAATTGCGAGCAAATACGGCACTACGGTTAGCAAATTAAAAAGCTTAAACGGCTTAAAATCAGATGTAATCTATGTCAACCAAGTATTGAAGGTGAAAGGAACAAGCACAAGCAGCTCAAAACCTGCTTCATCTTCATCATCTTCAAGCAGCAAAACGTCATCTACATCACTTAATGTGAGCAAACTGGTTTCTGATGCAAAAGCGTTAGTCGGAACGCCATATAAATGGGGCGGAACGACAACTTCCGGCTTTGACTGCAGCGGATTCATTTGGTACGTACTGAATAAACAAACAAGTGTGGGTAGAACAAGCACTGCAGGATACTGGAGTTCTATGAAGAGCATTGCCAGCCCGTCTGTTGGTGATTTCGTCTTCTTCACAACATATAAATCCGGCCCTTCTCACATGGGGATTTACATTGGAAACAACAGTTTCATTCATGCAGGATCTGACGGCGTACAAATCAGCAGCCTGAACAACAGCTACTGGAAGCCTCGTTACCTCGGTGCGAAAAGATTCTAATTTTTAGAGAAAACCCGTTCATTGGAACGGGTTTTTTTCATTAGACGGAGCACAGGCGTTTTGGTTGCTCCTAAAAATGAAAATGTGATAAAAAATCCAAGAATTTTTTTTCTTTCTTATTTTCATAAAGGGCAATGGCGTAAGCGCCAGCATAGGGCAGCTGTACAGACTGATAAGGAATTCTGATCATCTGTTTCTCTGCTAACTCACGCTTTACTGTAGATAAAGGCAGAAATGAAACTCCGAGTCCTTCCTTGATAAACCGTTTCGTTATATGTGTTTGAGTGACCTTCATTGTTCTCACAAATGGAAATGTCATTCTGACTTGACGGAGCAAGTCGTCCCAGTAATCAGGATGATTGTGGGTCAAAAGCAGGTATTGTTCGAGCACCTCTTTGGCATCAATTTCGTTGTCTTCTATGAAACGCTTATCGGGCGGGGCAACAAGGACGACAGGGTCTTTGTATAAGCAGTGGCAGCTTAAAGATGAAGACTGTACCTTTAAACAGCTTAGTCCGATATCTGCTTCCCCCGCTTTAATCAGTGACGCGATTTCCGCTGATTCGAAAATCGTAACCGCCATTTCTGTTTCCGTATTCATTGCTGTGTACCGTTTCATGACAGAAGGAAGCACAGTATCTGCAATAAGCGGAGAAACCGCGAGCTGTAAGGTTTGAGAGTAGCCTTGTCTCACTCTGTGAAGCTCTGCCATGCTGTTTTCATAATCATCAAGAAGCCTGAGCGCATACGGCAAATACGCCCTGCCTTCATCAGTCAGCTGGATTTGCCTGCCTTTACGCTCGAACAGCTTGCAGCTGATTTCTTTTTCTAATTGCTTGATATGTACGGTCACAGTAGGCTGAGATAAGAAAAGCGTTTCCGCCGTTTTTCGGAAGTTCTCATATTTTGCAGCGGTCACAAAGGTGTGAAGCCATTTGAAATCCATTTCTATTCTCCTTCTGATTAATATTTTTAATTAATTCCCTTTAAAATATTCATTATTTTTTAAATATTATATTTACTATAATAACAGAAAAGGATAGGGGGAATACAAATGGTACATTACGGATTAAAGGGAATTTCATGTGTAGAAACATCCATCAGCCATATTGATGGTGAAAAAGGGCGTCTGATTTACAGAGGACATCATGCAAAAGACATCGCACTGAATCATTGCTTTGAAGAAGCGGCTTATTTGATTTTATTTGGAAAACTGCCTTCAACTGAAGAATTGCAGGTATTTAAAGATAAGCTGGCTGCGGAACGGAATCTTCCGGAACATATTGAGCGCTTGATTCAATCACTGCCAAACAACATGGACGATATGTCGGTGCTGAGAACGGTTGTTTCAGCATTGGGGGAAAATACGTACACATTCCATCCGAAAACAGAAGAAGCAATCCGGCTGATTGCAATCACGCCTTCCATCATTGCATACAGAAAAAGATGGACGCGCGGTGAACAAGCAATTGCACCTTCTTCCCAGTACGGACATGTCGAAAACTACTATTATATGCTCACAGGTGAACAGTCTTCAGAGGCAAAAAAGAAAGCGCTTGAAACCTATATGATTCTGGCCATGGAGCACGGCATGAACGCATCCACTTTTTCAGCACGAGTCACGTTATCTACAGAGAGTGATTTAGTGTCAGCCGTCACGGCTGCTCTCGGCACGATGAAAGGTCCGCTGCACGGAGGCGCTCCTTCTGCGGTGACAAAAATGCTTGAAGACATTGGAGAAAAAGAACATGCTGAAGCATATCTGAAAGAAAAACTCGAAAAAGGAGAGCGCTTGATGGGATTCGGCCACAGGGTGTACAAAACAAAAGACCCGCGGGCAGAAGCTTTGAGACAGAAAGCAGAACAGGTGGCCGGCAATGACCGTGATCTTGATCTTGCGCTGCATGTAGAAGCAGAAGCGATTCGTTTGCTTGAAATCTACAAACCGGGACGAAAGCTGTACACAAATGTTGAATTTTACGCGGCTGCAGTGATGAAGGCCATCGATTTTGACGATGAATTGTTTACTCCGACCTTTTCAGCAAGCCGAATGGTAGGGTGGTGCGCCCATGTGCTGGAACAAGCAGAAAACAACATGATTTTCCGCCCGTCAGCGAAATATACCGGTGCCATTCCCGAGGAAGTTCTTTCATAACATATTTTGGCGTTTATTCATTTCTGTCGTGTGGTAACGTTCAGTATCAACCACATGTCTAGGAGTGATGAATGTGAACCCAATGGACAGACAAACAGAAGGACAAGAACCGCAGCATCAGGACAGACAGCCGGGCATTGAGTCAAAAATGAATCCGCTGCCGCTGTCAGAGGACGAGGATTATCGAGGAAGAGGAAAACTGAAAGGAAAAGTCGCGATCATTACTGGAGGCGACAGCGGAATAGGGAGAGCAGCAGCTATTGCCTTTGCTAAAGAGGGGGCTGATATCTCCATTCTATACTTAGACGAGCATTCGGACGCAGAGGAAACACGTAAACGGATCGAAAAGGAGAATGTCCGCTGCCTGCTTATCCCGGGAGATGTCGGGGACGAGAACCATTGTGAACAAGCTGTGCAGCAAACAGTGGACCATTTTGGTAAACTCGATATCTTAGTGAACAACGCCGCTGAACAGCATCCCCAGGACAGCATTCTCAATATTTCAACAGAACAGCTGGAAAAAACCTTTCGCACAAATATTTTTTCCATGTTTCATATGACGAAGAAAGCTTTGCCTCACCTGCAAGAGGGGAGTGCCATTATTAATACGACATCGATTACCGCTTATGAAGGGGATACGGCGTTAATTGATTATTCCAGCACAAAGGGTGCGATTGTTTCCTTTACGCGTTCCATGGCGAAGTCGCTTGCAGATAAAGGCATCAGAGTGAATGCGGTGGCGCCCGGTCCGATTTGGACACCACTTATTCCGGCGACATTCCCTGAGGAAAAAGTGAAGCAGCACGGCTTGGATACCCCAATGGGAAGACCGGGACAGCCGGTTGAGCATGCAGGCGCCTATGTTCTGCTGGCGTCTGACGAATCTTCCTATATGACAGGGCAGACCATTCATGTGAATGGCGGCCGTTTTATTTCAACGTAATCAACGAAAAACCAGCTCCAGAGCTGGTTTTTTTTGTATGGAAAAAATTTAAAAATAAAAAATTTGTCGATTTTTCTAACAATTTTGTTTTCATTTTTGCAATTTTATATATAATATTGAGTAGGAGAAAGGAATGATTCGCGACCAGTACAAATATAGTAGAAAAAAAGAAAAATGACCATTGTCACTCATGAATTCAGAAAATTCAAATAAAACATATAAAAATAGATGATCGGGAGTTGAAGGGGAATGAAAGGGAGCGTTTTTAGGAAGAAAAGTATTCAGGATTTAATCGCTGCGACGAGCGGGGAAAAATCTTTAAAAAGAGAATTAGGGGCATTTGATTTAACGTTGCTTGGAATCGGCGCCATTATTGGTACAGGAATTTTTGTTCTGACGGGAACAGGTGCAGTCACGGCAGGTCCCGGACTGACCATTTCATTTGTTGTGGCGGCGCTGGCTTGTTTATTCGCCGCCCTGTCTTACGCGGAATTTGCGTCAAGTGTGCCTGTTTCAGGTTCGGTGTATACATTCACTTATGCGACATTGGGAGAGCTTATGGCCTTTATTATCGGGTGGGATTTAATTTTAGAATACATGCTGGCGGTAAGTGCAGTGTCGGTCGGCTGGTCTGGTTATTTCCAATCGTTTTTATCAGGGCTCGGCATTCATCTTCCGGTTGCTTTAACAGCGGCACCGGGCGCAGTGAAAGGCACCTTTACCCTGTTTAATCTTCCTGCATTCGTCATTGTAATGGCGATCACATATTTGCTTTATTTAGGCATCAAAGAATCAAAAAGAGTCAACAATATCATGGTTATCTTGAAGATACTGGTTGTTCTGCTGTTTATCGCAGTGGCAGCCGTTTACGTGAAGCCGCACAACTGGCAGCCGTTTATGCCAATGGGCTTTGGCGGCGTGTTCAGTGCAGCGGCGCTCGTATTCTTTGCTTTTATCGGATTTGACGCTGTATCCTCTGCTGCGGAAGAGACGAAAAATCCCGCGAAAGATCTGCCTAAAGGCATTATTTTCTCTTTACTGGTCTGCACGATTTTATATGTCACCGTATCAGCAATCATGACTGGGGTTATCCCGTTTGCTCAATTTGCGGGTGTGGATCATCCGGTTTCTCTTGTTCTTCAAAGCGCAGGGCAAAATTGGGTGGCAGGCATCATTGATATTGGCGCCGTGCTGGGAATGACAACAGTTATGCTCGTGATGCTTTACGGGCAGACCCGCGTCATGTTTGCCATGTCGCGTGACGGACTTGTGCCGGGTTCACTTTCTAAAGTGCATCCAAAGCACAAAACACCTTATGTAGCCACTTGGTTTTTCGGAACGATGTCGGCGCTTCTCGGCTCACTTGTTCCGCTGGATGAACTTGCAAAGCTGGTAAACATCGGGACGCTGTCGGCATTTGTCCTGATTTCTGTGGCAGTTATCGTTTTGAGAAAGAAACAGCCGGATCTTCCGAGAGCCTTTAAATGCCCGGGAGTTCCCGTGATCCCAGGCCTGGCGATTCTGTTCTGCCTGTTCTTGATTTTAAATCTGGGATGGGTGACGATTGTCCGCTTCCTAGTGTGGCTGCTAATCGGTTTGGTAATCTATTTTCTGTATTCAAGAAAGCATTCAAAATTAAATCAATAACCTTTTGATAAAGAGAGCGGCCATACAGGCCGCTCTCTTTTCTGTTCCTGGCAAATGAATCTATAGAAATGAAGACAAAAATAAGAGATAATATAGGCTGGAAAGGAAGTGACGTTTATTGTCTGAGCAAAAACCAGTCCAATGGGCTTCGAAAATTGGTTTCGTCATGGCAGCGGCCGGCTCGGCTATCGGCTTGGGCGCGATTTGGAAATTCCCTTACGTAGCGGGGACCAATGGGGGAGGAGCCTTTTTTCTTATCTTCGTGTTATTTACCATCCTCTTAGGCTATCCGCTTTTGGTGGGGGAATTTATTTTTGGAAGACGGAACCAGACGAATGCCATTGATGCATATAAAAAAGAAGCGCCGCGATCAGCTTGGTTTCTTACGGGGTGGATCGGCGTAGCCGCGTGTTTCTTAGTGCTGTCGTTTTACAGTGTAATTGGGGGATGGATTTTGCTGTATATCGTAAAAACGGCGTCAGGCTCACTGTCCGGGCTTTCTCAAGCACAGTATGGCGCTCTTTTTGCTTCTATTATCCAAAATCCGGTGCAGACGCTCGCGGCTCAGCTTGTCTTTATGGCACTGACTGTACTCGTTGTCGCAAGAGGGGTTCAAAAAGGGATTGAACGGGTAAGCGCGGTGATGATGCCGATTTTGTTTTTATTGTTTATTCTGCTCGTTCTTCGGTCTCTTACGCTTAATGGTGCAATGGAAGGCGTAAAGTTTCTGCTTGTGCCTCATTTCGGCGATCTGACTCCGGAATCCATATTATTCGCGCTGGGACAGGCCTTCTTTACGTTAACACTGGGGGTTTCGGTGATGGTGACCTACAGCTCCTATTTGCCGAAAACACAAAATATCCCTCGTTCGGCAGCCTCCATTGTCTTGATGAATATCATTGTGACACTCTTGGCAGGTTTGGCTATTTTTCCGGCGGTTTTCTCATTCGGTTTTCAGCCAAATGAAGGACCGACACTGCTGTTTACAGTGCTTCCGGCCGTTTTTGAACAGCTTCCGTTCGGCACGTTGTTTTTTATCGGTTTTCTCGTTGCGTTTTTATTTGCAGCCTTAACCTCAGCATTTTCGATGGTTGAAATTATCGTTGCCACAATCGGAAAAGGGGACGAAAAGAAGAGAAAAAAACTGTCATGGACGAGCGGGCTTTTGATCTTTTTGGTCGGAATCCCATGCTGCTTGTCTTATGGCGTTTTGAGTGATGTGCACCTATTTGGCAAAACGTTTTTTGATATTGCCGATTTTACCGTCAGCAATGTTTTGATGCCTTCAGGCGCTCTGTTAATTTCTCTATTTATCCCGCTGAAAATTTCGAAAAGCGAACTCTTGGCTGAAATGCGAAATGGATCAAATGCAGGTAAAGCATTCTTTTACACGTGGTTTTATTTGCTTCGTTTTATCGTGCCGCTTGCCATTATTATCGTGTTCTTAAATTTAATCGGAATTTTATCTTTTTAAAAAACAGGCTCCGTTTCCGGGGCCTGTTTTTTATTTAATAAGATGATATCAACGGTGCCCATGCCGTTTTCAGTTTTTGGATGCCGAGCCTGATGTCCTCTTCTGACAAACCGCCATAACCGATTAAGACAGAAGCAAAAGGCGTCTGTTCTTTATATGAGGGAGACACGGGATAGATGGTTACACCGTGGTCTGCGGCTGCTTGTATTGCTTCTTCCTCACTTGCTGGAAACAAAAGGCGCAGCAGGATGTGAAGCCCCGAGTTTTTACCGAGAATCTCAACGGTGTTTCCTAGTTCAGAGCGGATGGCTTCTAACAGGACAGCGTGTTTTTTTCGGTATAAGCTTCTCATTCTATTTATGTGTTTTTGCCACTCTCCGGTTTCGATGAAGTCTGCCAGTGCCAATTGCGAGTGGACAGAGACGGTCTGCTTCATTAACTGAGCATTGTTTTTGATCGGGTCCATGAGTTCATGGGGCACAATCATGAAGCTGAGCCGCAAGGAAGGCAGAAGTGACTTTGAAAAAGTGCCCAGATATATGACTCTGCCATTCGGATCAAGACCCTGTAAAGACGGAATGGGATGGCCGCTGTAGCGAAATTCTCCATCGTAATCATCTTCTATAATGAATGAATTTGTTTCTGCCGCCCATGCCAGCAGTTCCTGTCTGCGGGTAATCGTCATAATGGTCCCAATCGGAAACTGATGCGAAGGAGTCGTATACATGAGATAAGGATTCTGACGGCAGAGCTCATCCGGCAGGACGCCTTCTGCATCAGAACAAATCGGAGTGACATCCATGTGATTTGCTTCAAACATCCTTCTTGAACGGTGAAAGCCCGGTTCTTCAAAGCCGATTTTTGTACCTGGCTTTAGCGAAAGGCAAAGAATTTGCAGAAGCAAGGTGGTTCCTGCGCCGATGATAATCTGGCCGGGTTCGCAATTTACTCCCCGAGACAGCCTGATGAATCGGGCAATCATGTGCCTGAGTTCGTATTCTCCTTGAGGGTCGCCAGAGGTGTGAAACGATCCGGAATAGCGATCAAGACTTTTTACTATGCTTTTTCTCCATGCGTTAAAGGGAAAGAGGGTCGGATCAACGTTGCCTTGATGGAAGTCAATAGCAGGTGCGTTCTTTTCATGTAATCCCGGCTGTACAGACTGCTGAAAATGTTCAGAAGCTGTCGGGAATCCTGGTTCTACTTCCGCCGCGAACCAGCCGATTTTCGGCTTGCTTTTGACATAGCCCTCAGCAGTTAATTGCTCATAAGCCCGTTCTATAGTTGCCGTGCTGACATCGAGCAAGCTGGAGAGCCTGCGTTTTGACGGAAGTCTTGTTCCCTTTGTGATTCGCGCATGTGAAATTTCTTGTTTAAAAAAGCTATAGAGCTGCTCATACAGCGGTGTTTTGCTCTTTTTATCAAGAAACGGCGTAATATCCATCTCATGTCTCCTTTATATCTGGCATGGTCATTTTTTCTGATATTGGCTATTTGGCAAATGCCATTTATTAGCTATGATCATTGTAACGAAAGGAAAGGGGATTGGGAAGATGATCCATATGAAACAATTAACCTCGAAAGAAGAATGGGCTGAGTCGTATCCGATTATGAGTGAATTGAGAACAGAACTGGATATAGAGACGTATTTACAAAGGCTTGAAGCCTGTGTGCAGAAAGAATCGTATATGCTGTTTGCCTTATATGAAAATACAGCAATCAGAGCGCTGTGCGGGGCTCTGCCGAGAGTTTCCATTCATAAAGGAGAGCACTTGTGGATTGCGGATCTTGTTACAACGGCACCTTGCCGATCAAAGGGATACGGCAAAATGCTTTTGGATTATGCCTCAGACTGGGCGAGAAAAGCCGGACTTGGTTTTGTCAGTCTTTCATCTGGCCTGCAGCGTAAAGACGCACATCGATTTTATACAGATAAAATGGGTTTTACTATAGAAAGTTATTTGTTCCGAAAACCGGTATAACGAAAAAAGACGCCTGAAAAGGCGTCTTTTTTAAAAGCCAAACTGTAAATTCGTATCTACAGATACAATGGTATACACACAAATAATCACAAAGAGATTAAGGATGACGCCGAGCAGGCCTGGACCTGTGCGCCCTCTCTTGATGAAGAGTTCAACAACGCCGAACGGAACGGCAGCCATGGCGAACGGAAGCATTTGATAGGAATAAAACGTGACGTTGCTGATAATGGCCAAATTCAGCAACAGCAGGGACAGAACCGCTGTCCCGACAGAGATCCAGCCGAATACATTGTGTTCTTTAAAAATTCTTACCAGTTCCATAATTCCACCTCGCCGACATTCGCTGATTTTACAGATTTATTTTTCAGCATGCGCTGGATTTCCTTGGTTGGCCCTGTAACGACCGAACCGTATACATTGACACCGTTTTTCTCTACATAATCTAATCGGTTATCTACATTCAGGTCTTTCCGTTTTGAAATGACCTGAGCCCATTTTTCGTGTTTGGACATGAATTTTAGAGCGTTGATAAACTGATCGCCATTCGACTTGCCTTTTGTATTAAGGGCGGCCAAGAACTTTGAATCCTTTCCAGGATAGCCAAGAGGTTCTGTGGAAGCTGTCTTATTTGTGTTTTTCTCTGTTTCGATTGCGTTCCACAAAAAGCTCACATCATAGCCTTTGAATTTGTTATACACGTCTTTTGTCGGATATGCACGGTCATATGAAAGGTAGACCTCTGATACCGTTCCTTCAGGCAATGTGCTTAACGTTTTTTCTGCTTTTGCGGTCGTTTGTTCAGACTTGTTTGAAGGATGTGTAAAGTAATGGCCGGTTTTATTCACTTCTAAGTCATAGTAGTTTACTGCCGGCGCTTTTACTTTGTTATAAAACATTTCAACCCGTTCATTCCCTACGGCTGCCGTCTTCGTGCCAATCTGCTTTTGCAGCGGGAATTCCGTATTCATTCCAAATAGCTTCACTTGGCTTTTCAGTCCGGAAGTATCAACAAGAACATTCGGCATGGTCAGGGCTACAGTGACTGCGGCAGTTTCCATAAACTCATTGCCGGTGCTGTGTTTTCCACCCATTCCGTAATAGAGGTAGCTTCCCAGCGTACAAAGCGGCAAAATCATCAATGTCGAAATGACGGCAAGCACAGAAATTCGCAAATAAGACTTGCGTTTGCCGTAGGCTAAAATCGCTTTTTGTTTTTCAGGACTGATGCTGAGATCCCAATCGTTATCGTCCTCGAGTTCGCTGTCAATCAGTTCCTGATATACTTCGAGCTTCTCAAGTTCTTCCTCAAATGCAGTCATTTCCTGGTCGCTCATTTCCCCATTTTTATATTGATCAAAACGCTTTTTAAATTCTTCATTCATCATTAACACCTCTATTATAAAGTGCTTTCAGCCGCTGTCTGGCACGAAATAAAACACTTTTAAAATTCGCCTCTGAAATATTCATAATATGGGATGCTTCTTTGTAGTTTAACTCTTTTAAATAATATAGCGTTAAGGCCTCCCGATAATTATCGGGGAGCTCGGACATATAACCAGTCAGCACTTCCTTTATCTCTACCTGATGGGCAGGACTTTGAACAGCATTTTGAAAGAGGCTTCCGATTAAATCATCAGAAATGGTTACTTCTTTCTTATGCTTTCTGACGTAATCAATGAAGGCGTTTCGCGCCACTTGAAAAAGCCAGGGCTTTACTTTGCTGTGATCATAGGAGTGAATGTGTATGTATGCCCGCATAAAGGTTTCCTGCAGCAAGTCTTCAGCAAGATGCTTGTCTTTTGTCATGGAGAGCAGGAACCTGTAAACATCATTCATGTACATTTGGTAAATTTCATCGATCGTCACTGCCTTTTCTCCCCTCTATGTTATACACGCATAAGAAAGGTTTAAAGTTGCACATTACATGCAAACGGCTTTTTTATACCTAATCAAACACCATTACTATATAGTACCCAAAAATGGCCCCAAAAGATAGTGCGGAGAAATGTTTAACATTTTTTCCAGAGGGGAAAAAATAGTGAAAAAGTGAAGGAGTGGCACAATGGAATATACCAGTATAGCAGATACAGGAATAGAAGCCTCTAGAATCGGTCTCGGCACATGGGCCATTGGCGGAACGATGTGGGGAGGCACTGACGAAAAAACATCGATTGAAACAATCCGCGCCGCTCTTGATCAGGGGATTACACTGATTGACACCGCGCCGGCTTACGGCTTCGGGCAGTCCGAGGAAATCGTCGGAAAGGCAATCAAAGAGTACGGCAAAAGAGACCAGGTGATTCTCGCAACGAAAACGGCTCTGGACTGGAAAAACAACCAGCTGTTCCGCCATGCGAACAGAGCGAGAATTGTAGAGGAAGTTGAGAATTCTTTGAAACGGCTTCAAACAGACTATATTGATCTTTATCAGGTGCATTGGCCCGATCCGCTTGTGCCAATTGAAGAAACGGCTGAAGTCATGAAGGAATTATATGATGCGGGAAAAATCCGGGCGATTGGCGTCAGCAATTTTTCAATTGAGCAAATGGATACATTTCGCGCCGTCGCACCTCTCCATACGATTCAGCCTCCATATAATCTGTTTGAAAGAGAGATGGAAGAGAGTGTTCTTCCTTATGCGAAAGATAACAAGATAACAACATTATTATACGGCAGTTTATGCAGAGGGCTGTTAACAGGCAAAATGACCGAAGAGTATACATTTGAGGGCGATGATCTGCGTAATCACGATCCAAAATTCCAGAAGCCCCGCTTTAAAGAGTATCTTTCTGCTGTCAATCAATTGGATAAGCTGGCGAAGACACGTTATGGAAAATCAGTGATTCACTTGGCTGTCAGATGGATCTTAGATCAGCCGGGAGCGGATATCGCTCTTTGGGGAGCAAGAAAGCCTGGGCAGCTTGAGGCCCTATCTGAAATTACAGGCTGGACGCTGAACAGTGAAGATCAGAAAGATATCAATACTATATTGGAAAATACGATATCAGACCCTGTCGGACCGGAGTTTATGGCCCCGCCGACCAGAGAGGAAATATAACAAAAGCTGAGGGCGAATCCTCAGCTTTCAGCGTGTCGACAAACCCTCGCATTCGTTGTCAGGCCTGCGCGTCGGTGCTCACGAATGATGAAGGGACAGCGGCTAAATGCTTAGGCGTCCTGCCCAAACACCGCTGTCATCACATCCTGTGAAAGTCTGCTCCATGCTCGCCTTTCCTAGACTCAAGGGTTTTCAATCACGCTGAATAGATGACAAAATCATAAAATGAAAACCATTTTATGATTTTATCAACAATCTAAAAGCTGAGGGCGAATCCTCAGCTTTTTGGCGTTTTAACGGGAGAAATCTTAAAAATTAGTACCAGGTAATAAAAAATGTTGTTATAATAGATGACAGAAAGAATCATTGATTACGACAAAGGAAGTGCGATATGTATAAGTTTTGTGCAAATGCTTTAAAAGTTATTCTTTCTCTTCGCGGAGGAGTGAAGGTGTATAACAAAGAAAACCTTCCGGCCGATTCAGGTTTTGTCATCGCGTGTACACATTCCGGCTGGGTTGATGTGATTACACTCGGAGTCGGGATTCTTCCTTATCAAATACACTACATGGCGAAAAAAGAGCTTTTTCAAAATAAATGGATCGGTTCGTTTCTGAAGAAAATTCATGCCTTTCCGGTAGATCGGGAAAATCCCGGGCCAAGCAGTATTAAAACGCCGATTAAGCTGCTGAAAGAAGGAGAGATCGTCGGTATCTTCCCAAGCGGAACAAGAACCTCTGAGGATGTGCCTTTGAAAAGAGGTGCGGTGACGATTGCGCAAATGGGGAAAGCACCGCTTGTCCCCGCTGCATATCAGGGCCCTTCAAGCGGAAAAGAATTATTCAAAAAAGGAAAAATGAAGCTGATTATCGGTGAGCCTCTTCACCAGGCTGATTTTGCCCACCTGCCTTCAAAGGAAAGACTTGCAGCAATGACAGAGGCTTTGAATCAGCGGATTAAAGAACTAGAGAATAAACTTGATCAGCTATAAGGCGTTCTGAGAGATTGCCCTGAAACTGTGAAAATAAGAAAAGCACCTTATACAAGGTGCTTTTCTTATTATGCTTCCTGCTGGTTAGCTGTCTCCAGAAGTTCTTCTTCTTGAAGCTTTTTCACTTCAATATATGCGACGTGGTGGCCGTCAATTTCATTAATGATGAATTCGCAGCCCTCTTCGATGATGGAATCATCTTTTTCAACATCGTATTTTTGAGTAAGGAACCAGCCGCCGATTGTATCGACTTCTTCGTTCTCTAAATGGATGCCTAGCAGGTCGTTTACTTGGTCAATTAACACTTTTCCGTCAAGAATATAATGGCCTTCGCCGATTTTGCGGATTTCGCTAATTTCATCAATATCAAATTCGTCGCGGATTTCACCGACAATTTCCTCAATGATGTCCTCAACCGTCACAAGCCCGGCAGTACCGCCGTATTCATCAGACAAAATGGCCATGTGGACCCTCTCTTTTTGCATTTTGACAAGCAGGTCTTGGATCGGCGCAGATTCAATGACATGAATGATCGGGTTGACGAATTGAGAAATGGTGGAATCAACAGATACCTCACCGCTGATGCAGGCGGTCAGCACTTCTTTAATGTTAATAACCCCGATAATGTTATCTTTATCGCCCTCTTCCACAGGGTAGCGGGTATATTTTTCAATCTGAATGATGTCCATCATTTCAGAAATCTTGATATCATGCGGAAGGCTGACAATTTCGGTCCGCGGAATCATAATTTCTTTCGCGAGCCTGTCGTCAAATTCAAAGATTTTATTTACATATTTAAACTCTGATTGGTTGATTTCACCGCTTTTATAGCTTTCAGACAAAATGATTCGCAGCTCTTCTTCTGAGTGAGCCAGTTCGTTTTCTGAAACGGTCTCCAGGCCAAATGCTTTGGTCAATAACCGTGCAGAATTGTTCAAAAGCCAAATGAATGGGAACGCGATGCGGTAAAACCAAATCAGCGGTTTCGCAAACAGCATAGACACTGCTTCCGCCTTTTGGATAGCGACTGTCTTAGGTGCAAGTTCTCCGACAACAACGTGTAAGAACGTGATAATGGCATACGCAAAAATAAACGATATGACATGTGAAAGGGAACCTGGTACGTTCATTTGTACGAAAAGCGGGTGAAGCAGCCTTTCGATCGTTGATTCACCTAAAACCCCTAATCCGATGGAAGTCAATGTAATTCCGAGCTGACACGCAGATAAATATTCATCAAGGTGCGTGGTCACTTTTTTTACGGCTATTGCTGCTTTATTTCCTTCCGCGATCAGCTGATCGATCCGTGAGCCTCTGATTCTGATAATGGCAAACTCAGATGCCACGAAAAATGCCGTCAGGGCGATTAAAACAGCAACTAAAATCAAATTCACTATGTCCAATTAGAACCTTCACTCTAGCAATGAGAATGAAGGTAACACCTCCTGTTAGATAAAATGGTTTTAACTTAACAGCAGCATAAATGATTGGAACACGGCGAGCTTTTCAGGCGGGAGTTTGCTTTTCAGCTTGTCACGATCCTCGGGCTTCAGCCGTTCAAACCGATGCAAGATTCCGGAGATGTTTTGATTCATATGATCAATTTCTAATGCCAGATTTCCAATTTCATCATCAAGTTTAGCTGAAGAGGGAAACTGGTTCTCCAGTCGATCTTTAATATCGGACAGGGCCAATCGCTGCTTCTTGCAATCTACAATAAATATAAGTCGTTTGAGTGCATTTTCGTCGTAGTAACGGTAATTTGAACAGGATCTGGCCGGCGTAAGCAGACCAAGATTCGTATAATAATCAACTGTCCGTTTCGTTACTCCGGCGAGTGCCGCTAGTTCACTGATGCGATAAGTCTCAGCCCCATCTATATCCCTCCCAACCATCACGTTATAGTTATGAGAATAGTTTAATATATGAATGGTGTCTTGCACAAGTTTATTGTTTTTTTTAGACCGGAATTGGAAGTTGTGGAATTCATCATCTGATTGAAGTAACATAGGAAGATAGAATTTTCAAACTTTTATATACGGAAGGGACAGATGAAATTGGCTGGGTTATCCCGGGAAGTTGAAGAAAACTTAAATAAAGGATCATGGATTCGCAAGCTGTTTGATGAAGGTGCAAGGCTGAAGAAGGAGTTCGGGGAAGACCAGGTATTTGATTTTTCACTCGGCAACCCGATTATTGAACCGCCTGAAGCTTTTAAGAGAGCGTTAATAGAGGAAGCTGAAAAAGGCAGCCACGGATACATACAAAACCAAGGGCTTCCTGCAGCGAGAGAAAAAGTCGCGCAATTTTTGGGGTCGCGTTTTGAAGCTGATTTCTCAGCGGAGCGTATCGTCATGACGGTGGGCGCGGGAGGCGCTTTGAATGTTGCTTTAAAAAGCATCGTAAACCCTGGGGAAGAGGTCATTATTCTCGCACCTTATTTTGCCGAATATAAGTTGTATATTGAGAACTACGGGGGAAAAGCCGTCAGCTGCCCGTTGACAAGCCGGTTTGAGATCGACATTGAAGCGGTAAGGCAATCGATCACTCCACAGACGAAAGGGCTGATCCTCAATACACCGCATAACCCCACAGGCACTGTTCTCAGCCAGAAAAATATAGACGATTTAGGCGCTTTATTAAAAGAAATAGAAGAGAAGAGCGGCCAGACGATTTATGTGCTGTTTGATGAACCGTACAGTCAATTAATCTATGATGAAGAGCTGGCAAATCCGTTTCAATCGTACCATCGTGTGATATTGGCCAGCTCATTCAGTAAAGATCTCGGCATAGCCGGGGAGCGGCTCGGGTATATCGGATTGGACAGCCGAATGCCGGATGCGGACCTTTTGATCAACGCTTTTGTGTATTGTAATCGAACGCTTGGATTTGTGAATGCCCCTGTCATGATGCAGCGGGCTGTGGCACGAATGGATGATTTAAGAGTAGACGCGAGTGTTTATAAAGAGCGCCGGGATTTAATGGTAGACATTTTAAAAGAAGCCGGTTTTGAATTTGAAATGCCAAAGGGAGGTTTCTTTGTTTTTCCAAAATCGCCGATTGAAGATGAAGTTGCATTTTGCGTGCATGCCGCCCAAAAATACAAATTATTAATTGTGCCGAGCAGCGGTTTTGGAATGAGCGGGCATTTCCGATTATCCTTCAGTGTGCCGATCGAGCAGATTAAAAACTCACGGGACATTTTCATTTCTTTATATAAAGATTTTGCTTAAGAAGGCAAAGAAAACAGTTTTCAAGGCTGTTTTCTTTTTATATCCGTAAAAACCCTCCTCTTTCAATCCAGACAGGCGCAGAATTGACAAGCAGGCATACAGTTAAGGCTTTCTTCATGATAAAAGTCTAAAAATTAAAAATCATTTTTGGAATGAGTTGTGTTACAATAAAATATACAATTTATAATCAAACTTTGACTTTTGGAGGTGGTATGATGGGGCCCTCTGCTTAGGCAACAATACACCGCGTACCTCAATGTTAAGGAAAAATGATTATATCAGGAGGTGACTCCTTATCCTTTGTTGAGAGGATAGGGTTAAATGGACGATATTGACAGTCTGATTTTAATTGGCGTGCTCATTGCTTTAACCGCGTTTTTCGTTGCAAGCGAGTTTGCGATTGTTAGAGTAAGGAGATCCAGAATAGATCAGCTTATCACAGAAGGAAACAAACGGGCGATACTCGCAAGGCGTGTCATTACAGATTTGGATGAATATTTATCCGCATCCCAGCTGGGCATTACATTGACATCAATTGGACTTGGCGTACTGGGTGAACCGGCCTTTGAACGGCTGCTGCATCCACTGTTTGAACCGCTCGGCTTGCCAGACTCGGTTTCACATGCAGCCTCTTTTGCAGTCGCGTACGGCTTGATCACGTTCCTGCACGTTGTTGTAGGTGAACTGGCCCCGAAAACGGTCGCGATTCAAAAGGCAGAACAGCTGACTTTACTGATAGCGGGCCCTTTGCGTTTATTCTATTTGCTCCTGTTTCCGTTTATTTGGATCCTCAATGGATCGGCGCGGTTTTTATGCGGGATGTTCGGTTTGAAGCCTGCGTCAGAACATGATGGTTCCCATTCTGAGGAAGAACTCAGGATGCTGTTATCTGAGAGTTTAAAAAACGGAGAGATTAATCCGTCTGAATATAAATATGTGAATAAGATTTTTGAATTTGATAATCGGATCGCCAAAGAAATTATGATACCGCGGAAGGAAATGGCTGCTGTGTCAACTGAGATGACGATGGCCGAGATGCTTGAAGTCATGCTGAAGGAAAAATACACGCGCTGGCCAGTCACAGATGGAGACAAAGACAGTGTGCTCGGTTTGGTCAATACGAAGCATTTGTTTTCTGATTTGCTGTTTATGACAGAAGAAGAACGAATGAAGATGACGATCCATCCGTATGTGAGGCCGGTCATTGAAGTGATTGAAACGATCCCGGTTCATGACTTGCTGATTAAAATGCAGCGCGAGCGCATTCATATGGCTATATTGTCGGATGAATACGGAGGAACCTCGGGACTTGTGACGACAGAGGATATTCTTGAGGAAATTGTCGGAGAGATCAGAGATGAATTTGATGAAGATGAACAGCCGCTGATCCAAAAGCTTGGCGACGGCCATTATGTGATGGATGGAAAGGTTCGGATCGATCAGGTGAACAGCCTTCTTGGCGCATCGATTCAAGAAGACGTCGATACGATCGGCGGGCTGATATTAAAAGAAAACATCGATATTGAGGCTGGTGAATCCATTCGCATCGGTTCATATACGATAAAGGTGCTGAAGATGGACGGCCGATTAATCAAGCAAATCGATATAAAAGAAGAAGCCGGCAACACAACCGGGATTACGGCGCACCACAAGCTGCCGCTGCCCGAGCCTGTGATGCTGAACAGTGCAACCTTGAGCGAGAAATAAGCTCAAGGTTTTTTTACATTGTGATTGTCCAGCCGCACCAAAATGCCAAAAGCGACCCGCAAAGTGTCAGGGCGATGTACAAGATGCTTTCTATTACACGTTTGGCCATAAGGAGTTGAATACTTTCAACGCTGAAGGTGGAAAAGGTCGTAAAGGCGCCAAAAAACCCCGTGCCGATGATAAGCGAGACCGAAGCATTTGCAACGTGAAGTCCTGTAAATATTCCGAGCCCGAGAGCTCCGAGAATATTGACTGTCAGTATGCCAATGGGCAGGCTCAGACCTTTGGTTTTGGCGGTTATGACATTGCCAAGCCAGAACCGAAGCATTGCGCCAAGTCCGCCCCCTATGAAAATACCCGCTAGTGTCATCTTTCCTGCAGCCCCTTTCTTTGCTGAATGCCTGCTATGCGCCGTCCCGCAAAAACACCAATCAGTGCAAATATGATCCCTGATATCAATGAGGCTGCCACATATAAAAGAGCCAATGAGGGTTGTCCTTGCAAAAGCATCACCGTTTCCTTAGAAAACGTGGACATTGTTGTGAAGCCTCCGCAAAAGCCGGTGCCTAAAAAAGCCGACAGCAGAGGCCGTTTTGCCCCGATCATAAAAAATCCGGTCAAAATGCCTAATAGAAGGCTGCCTGCCGCATTTTCCAGCCAGGTTGCCGCCGGGAACTGACCGGTGTGTATCCATAAGTTTAATCCGTATCGGAGGCAGGCGCCAAGCGCGCCTCCGATAAAAACCGTGCTATATATTTTCATGTTTGCCATCCTTTATGATGAAATCCGGGTAATCTGTAACGATGCCGTCCACGCCCATGGCTTGTAATTTTGCCGCTGTCTTTTGATTGTTGACAGTCCATGCAAATATGTTTAAGCCATTTTTATGGACGGAGCCGATCATCAGACGGTTGAGCCGTGTGTGTTTTATATTGACATAGTTTGCAAAAGAGCGGAAGGCCTTCATCTGATTTCTGGACAGCATGCCAAAGTTGGGCCTTGTAATGACCGCTGTCGGAATCGAAGGATAAAGCTCGCGGAACCTTTGGACGGAGCGGAACTGAAAGGATTGAACAATATTATTGATAGAAAAAGAAAATTGCCCTAATAGCTGTCCTACCTCTTCTTCAATTCTGACTTGAGACGGATGGCCTTTTAGTTCAATTAAAAGGCCGATTTTTTTGTGGTAGCGCTTGAGCACCGCTTCCAGGGTCGGAATACGCTCTCCTTGAAAAGCGGGACCGTACCAGCTTCCTGCATCGAGTTTTTGCAATTCCTCCAAGGTAAAATCCTTAACAAAGCCCGATCCGTTTGTTGTTCGGTCAACCCTGTCATCGTGTATCACAACAATCTGCCTGTCTTTTGTAAGCTGGACATCCAGTTCGATCATATCTGCATTCATTTTCACCGCAAGGTCAAATGCGGCAATCGTATTTTCCGGAGCGTAGCCGGATGCTCCGCGATGGGCAATGATGTACAAGCTAAGTCAGCTCCTCGTATGGGCATTTCTGTTATTGTATCAAATCCATATATGCACCGCGATACAAACTGGTGAATTTTTTCTGCCATATCGGAATGGTCCGGGCTGAGGAATGCGTATAACTAAAAAAAGACACTCAGCGTATCAGAACACATTTCGTCAGAAAATTAGGTCTTTCGACATGTTCACAACAAAATATGATCCTTTATAATAGCAAAAAAGGAGGCGAGATCATGGGAAAAGGGAGAATCAGAGTGGAGGAAAGAATTAAAGCCGAAACGGATGCTGAAATGCAAAAAGCAACTCTCCTTGATCAGACACAAACGAAAAAAGGTAAGTGACTGTCCCTATTGAATCTGGCTGATAGATGAATTGAGAAATGACCCCGGCGTTTCGCCGGGGTTTTCTGCTGCAAAAGACATTTAAATGAACATCCTTACGAATATTTTAGTATAATAAACAATTGATTGGGATAGAGGGGAGACAGTCATGCCGGATTATCTGCAGCAGTATTTTACGCTTGATAACATCATACAAATCGGCATCAGCTTGGCGATTTTGCTGGTGTTTCTTATACTTAGAAAATTATTCACAAGATATTTCTTTAACCTGCTTTTTAATTTGACAAACCGGCCGAAAACAGAAATTTTTAAACAGGTGGTTCTGGCGTTTGATAAGCCGGCCAGATGGTTTTTTGTTGCCCTTGGGCTGTTTTTAGCGATCCGGTATTCACCGTTTTTAGATGAGCAAATGCCGGTCATCAGCAAAATATACCGCTCACTGATTGTGGCGCTCTTGTGCTGGGGTCTTTGTAATTTGACCGCAACATCGTCGTTTATCTTCCATAAGGTGAATCAGCGCTTCGAGCTTGACATGGATGACATTCTGGCCCCGTTTTTATCCAAATTGCTCCGTTTTGTGATCATTGCGCTCAGTGTCAGTGTGATCGCTCAGGAATTCAATTATGATGTCAACGGATTTGTAGCGGGCCTAGGTCTTGGCGGACTGGCTTTTGCGCTTGCCGCGAAGGATACCATCAGCAACTTCTTCGGCGGTATTATTATTATTACTGAAAAGCCGTTTACAATTGGTGACTGGGTGGAGACGTCGACAGTAACAGGATCAGTCGAGGATATTACCTTTAGGAGCACGAGATTCAGAACAGCACAGGGGGCGCTTGTAACGGTGCCGAACTCTACGCTGTCGATGGAAGCGATCACGAACTGGACAAGAATGACCAAACGCCAGATTACGTTTTCCATCCATGTGTCCTATGCTACGCCGATTGAGAACCTTGAACGCTCCATTCATTCTCTCAGAACAATGCTCTTAGAGCATGAGGGCGTTGATAATGAAACAATCATGGTCAACTTCGATACGTTTGCCGACAGCTACTACAATTTATTTTTTAACTTCTATACAAAAACGACAGTTTGGGCTGAAAACCTTAATATTAGAGAGGATATCAACTATAAAATTATTGAGATTTTAGGTGCAGAAGGTGTCCAGTTTGCATATCCCGGCCAAATGGTTGTTGTCAAGCAAAAGCACGAAAGCGACCCATTCCAGGTGAATCTAAACAAAGAGGAAAAGGAACGGGCTTAAAAGAGAGACTTCGTCTGACAGAGGCGGAGTCTTTTTCATGGTAAAATAAGAGAAAGGCGGTGTTGAGTTGGAAACATTCAAAAATATTCTACATGAAGCACAGAGAATTGTTGTGCTGACCGGAGCGGGAATGAGCACAGAATCAGGGATTCCCGACTTTCGTTCAGCAGGGGGCATTTGGACGGAAGATGCCTCAAGAATGGAAGCGATGAGCCTTGATTATTTTTTAAGTCATCCGCGTCTGTTTTGGCCAAAATTCAAAGAATTGTTCCAGATGAAAATGAGCGGCAGCTTTGAACCGAATGAAGGACACTTGCTTTTAGCTGAGCTGGAGAAGCAAGGGAAGCAGGTCGATATTTTTACGCAAAACATTGACGGTCTTCATAAAAAAGCGGGGAGCAGGCATGTATACGAACTGCATGGTTCTATCCAGACAGCAGCTTGTCCGGCATGCGGCGCCCGATATGATCTTCCCCATTTGCTGGAGCGGGAGGTGCCGGAGTGCACGGCGGCCGGAAACAATGGGGATATTTGCGGAAGGGTATTAAAAACCGATGTTGTTCTCTTTGGCGACGCCGTCATGCACTTTGACACCCTTTATGAAAAGCTGGATCAAGCAGATCTTTTATTGGTTATCGGCACGTCTCTCGAAGTGGCTCCGGCTAGATTTGTGCCTGAGGATGCAAGTCTGATTCCCGGCATGAAGAAAGTCATCATAAACCTTGAACCAACGTATTGCGACAGCTTGTTTGACATGGTCATCCATCAAAAAATCGGCGAGTTTGCCCGAAGTTTGGGCATAAAAAAGTGAGCCGCCTTATGCGCCTCACTTTTTTATTCATGAACAGGAACCATTCTGTCCTCTAACACTCCGAAGGAATAGCCTTTTTCTTTTAATTTATTGATTAGTACCGGCAGCGCGTTTACGGTAGCGGGAAGATCATGCATGAGAATCACATTCGGGCGGCCTGAAGAGCTGTGTTCCATATTTTCAAGCTGCTCTAACACGGCCGTCACATACTTTGAATTTCGGTATTTCCAGTCCATGCTGTCAATCGTCCAATCCCAGTACACAAAACCGTCTTTCTCAAGATTGCGGATTTGTGAGGGGGTTAGTGACGGCTTGCTTCCGTAGGGCGTTCTGACAAGAGCGGTTTTATATCCTGTAATGTCCTGCAGCGTGTCACGCGCCTCCTGCATTTCTTTTAGCGGAGATGTCGGTGTTTGATAGAACAATCTGTTATTGTGGGTAACGCCATGTAAACCGAGTGCGTGGCCTTCCTTTTCTGCTCTTTTCACAGCTTGTTTGAATTCGTTCATCCGCGGTGACAGCATAAAAAACGTCGCTTTTACATCAGCGCTTTTCAGTACATCGAGCAAGCGGTTTGTAAAGGCTGACGGGCCGTCATCGAAGGTTAAGTAAACTGTTTTATCTCCCATGTCCTGCTTTGTCTGCAGATGTTTTATCAGCAGATCGGGGGAGTCGTTTTTCAGCTTAAGGCTTTCCTTCTCATCTCGAAGCTGTCCGTTAGTTGTGACAGTGACTTCCTTTGCTTTCGTTGAACTGTTGGAATAACCCAAAATCACCATAAGCAAAAGCAGCATACATAAAACTGCTAAACTTGCAAATTTAAAAGCAAGCGAAACTGCAGAAGGAGAAGCCTCTCCTCTCGTTTGTCGCATAACAATCTCTCCATTGGCATAAAATCTCTACATAATGCTGTACAGCAGGCAGCTTATGAAGATGCCTTATGTTTACAACCTATGTATTACCAGTCAAGTATACAGGAATAAAACTGGAAAGCACATAGAAAATTTGTCGAAATGTCAGATTTTAAGGAAAAAATAAACTCCTTTCCGCTATAGATCTCTTGATCTTTCTGTTTTTCAGCTTGTCCAATATGGTAGAATTAGTGATAATGACAGCTTGAATGACATCAGGGACATCTCGAAAAGGGAGGGCTTTTATGAAGGTTTTAGTCAATGGCCGGCTGATTGGGCGCAGTGAAGCATCAATCGATTTGGAAGATCGCGGTTATCAGTTTGGTGACGGCATCTATGAAGTGATCAGGGTGTACAAAGGAGTATTGTTCGGCTTACGTGAGCATGCAGAGCGTTTTTTCAGAAGTGCTGCTGAAATTGGAATTTCACTGCCATTCAGTATAGAAGATCTCGAGTGGGACCTGCAAAAGCTTGTACAGGAAAATGCGGTCAGTGAGGGAGCGGTATACATTCAGACAACAAGAGGTGTGGCCCCGCGAAAACACCAGTATGAAGCCGGCCTCGAGCCGCAGACTACTGCTTATACGTTTACGGTGAAAAAACCGGAGCAAGAGCAGGCATACGGAGTGGCGGCCATTACAGATGAGGATCTACGCTGGCTAAGATGTGATATCAAAAGTCTGAATTTACTGTATAATGTCATGACGAAGCAAAAGGCCTATGAAGCGGGAGCATTTGAAGCCATTTTACTTAGGGACGGCGTTGTTACGGAGGGTACATCCTCTAACGTTTATGCCGTTATCAACGGCACGGTGCGAACACATCCGGCTAACCGGCTCATTCTCAATGGAATTACACGGATGAATATTTTAGGACTGATTGAGAAGAATGGAATCAAACTGGATGAGACTCCTGTCAGTGAAGAAGAGTTGAAACAGGTGGAAGAGATCTTTATTTCCTCAACGACGGCAGAAATTATTCCGGTTGTGACGCTCGATGGACAATCGGTCGGAAGCGGGAAACCCGGACCGGTGACCAAACAGCTTCAGGCTGCTTTTCAAGAAAGCATTCGACAGGCTGCTAGCATTTCATAAATGAACGAAGAAAAGAGCCCGCTTTATACAGCGGAGCTCTTTTTATTTTTTAACAAATCCAATCAAAATGGAGATCATCGGCGATATATAGAGGAAGAACGTAAACGGGATGTAGTCTATGACTGGAACACCAAGTGCGCTCGCCATAAATGCGCCGCTGACGCCCCAAGGAATCAATGGGTTAATTAATGTTCCGCCGTCCTCTAATGATCTTGTCAGAAATTTTCGCTGGATGTTTTGTTTGTCATATAAGGATTTAAATGATTGTCCCGGTATTAATATCGATAAATACTGTTCGCCGGTTGCCAAGTTGACGCCGATGCTTGAGCAGACAGTTGCTGCAACAAGACGGCCTTTTGAGCGGATGCCTTTCATGACGCCTTCCAATAGTGCAGAAATCAATCCGATTTTCTCCATCAATCCGCCGAGTGCAAAAGCAATCATAATGAGAGAGACAGAGCCCATCATGGATTGCAGTCCGCCTCTGTTGATAATTTTAGCGGCTGCCTCATTGTCAGTTTCAAAAGTTGTGCCATTTTGCAAAGCTGTCATAAACGCCTGCAGGCTGCTGTCGGGTACAAAAATAGTAGTCAAAATTCCCGAGGAAATAATTCCGGCAGTCAGAACGGGGATTACTGATACCCGTTTAATTGCCAGCAAAACGACTAAGAGCGGAGAAAGAAGGGCCCACGGTGTCACGTTTGCGGCATCTTTTATTCCGGTTATGACCTGCTGAATATTATCGGTTGAAGCAGCGTCCGCTGACACTGATGAACCGAGAAAGTAAAACAAAACGACAGTGATGAGCAAAGCTGGAATGGTTGTGCCCATCATATGGCGAATGTGTTCAAAGATCGGTATTTCGCCTATTCCGGCTGCAAAGTTGGTTGTGTCCGACATCGGCGACATTTTATCCCCAAAACAAGCGCCGCATATGACTGCGCCTGCTGTCCATTCAAGCGGAACGCCAGCCGCGCTCGCTACGCCAATCAGCGCTACCCCGATTGTGCTTACAGTTGTCAGGCTTGAGCCAACAAGTGTGCTGATGATCATACATGAAAACAAAGCAGTCAACAGAAGGTGGCTTGGTTCAATAAAGGATAGGGCATAAACTGTCACAGTCGGTATTGCGCCGCTGTACATCCAGGCGCCGATTAAGATGCCGATCAGCGCTAGAACAATAATCGGCTGTACGCCGTTTTTGATCCCGTCTACAATCCCTTTTTCAATACTCTTCCAGGAAAATCCAAACCATAAAGCTGCTGCTGAAAGCATGACAACACTTAAAAACAGCGGGATATGAGGTTCTACATGAAGCAAGAATAAGCAAGAAATAATAATGCATAACATGAATATAAATAAACCGACGGCTAACGGAAACGTCAGCTTTTTTTGAGAATCCAAAATAACACCCCATATTTATCTTTAATGCTTTTGTGCTTTTGGGCACGAAAGCATTATAACAGAAAAAAACGAAAATCTATGTTTTTTCACAATTATGAATATAAAAGAAGTGAGCACAGGGCGTGCTCACTTTACAATCAGGACGGGTATATCCGATTTCGCTGAAAGCTTTTCACTTACACTTCCGAATATTAGCTTTTTCAGCCTGTTTCGGTCTCTGCTTCCGGTTACGATCATATCGGCAGAAATGCGGTTTGCATGCTCGATAATTGATTCAGCCGGATCGCCTTCTAATATATCGATATCTCCATCTGCCTGCTGTTCATTCAGCATCATTCTGGCTTCGGCGATGACTTCTTCCGTACGGTCTTCATAGATCATTGGCTCAGGTGATGTTACATCCGATATCAGCGGATCAGGAACACTTGTCATGCCTCCGCTGATATAGCTTGCCTCAGCTGCGGGTCTGGGCGGGTCGATGACGGTCTGGTTGTCTTTCATATCATGTGAATGGGCGACGGTAATAGCGGCATTTACGGTTTTAGCAAGATCAATGGCTGTCTGAAGCGCTTTCTTACTATTTTCACTTCCGTCAAACGCAACGATGATACGGTCAGCATGGAACATCCTTCTCACCCTTTCAAAGCGTCTTATAACACTACTACCCGAATTTGAGCACAATTAACCTTTTCCTATTCAAGTAATGATTGACAATAAAAGGTTTTGTTTATATGATGATAAAAAGATGAAATCAGAATGGAAGGAGGGTTTGCTATGCCAAGGAATTTGCGTGTTTATCAAACAGTTTCATATTGGCGCGGCAAACCTTTTGTTCTGTTTTCGTGAACGGTTTTTTAGGTCGGACCGCGCGCTGAAAAGCGCTGTGCGTAACATATCGGTTAAAAAAGGCATGGAGCTAAACGCTTCATGCCTTTTTATATACAAAATCTAAGGAAAGACAGGTGTATGGGATGTGAAGACAAATATAGAGGCGAGGGCTGTTCGTGCCAAACTGGATGAAAAAAGCTGCAAGGAAAAAATAGAAGGCGGCTGATGAGGAGATGGGGATAGATGTTTTCAGTTTTGAAAAAGCTTGGCTGGTTTTTTAAGGCGTACTGGCTGCGCTATACGATTGCGATTGTCCTTTTATTAGCAGTCAATGTCATTGAAATGTTTCCGCCTAAGCTCTTGGGGAACGCCATAGATGATATGAAAGCAGGGGCGTTTACTGCGGAAGGGCTGCTGTTTTATATCGGTATCTTTTTTGTGCTGACGGCGGCCGTGTATATTATGTCTTATTTTTGGATGCATCAGCTGTTTGGCGGAGCGAATCTGATGGAGAAAATTCTTCGTACGAAGCTGATGGGGCATTTGCTGACTATGTCGCCGCCGTTTTATGAAAAAAACCGGACAGGCGATTTAATGGCACGAGGGACAAATGATCTTCAGGCCGTCAGTTTAACGACAGGGTTTGGCATCTTGACGTTAGTCGATTCTACGATGTTTATGATGACGATCTTTTTGACGATGGGGTTTTTGATCAGCTGGAAGCTGACCTTTGCCGCCATTATCCCGCTTCCAGTCATGGCGATTGCAATCAGTCTATATGGAAGTAAAATTCATGAGCGGTTTACTGAGGCCCAAAATGCGTTCGGGGCGCTGAATGACAGAGTGCTGGAATCTGTTTCAGGCGTGCGGGTGATTCGCGCGTATGTTCAGGAAACAAACGATGTTCGCCGGTTTAATGAAATGACCGCTGATGTTTATCAGAAAAATATGAAAGTGGCTTTTATTGATTCACTGTTTGAGCCGACGGTGAAACTGCTTGTCGGCGCAAGCTATCTGATTGGGCTCGGCTACGGAGCGTTTCTTGTATTCCGGAACGAGCTGACGCTTGGAGAGTTAGTGTCCTTTAACGTTTATCTCGGCATGATGATTTGGCCGATGTTTGCAATCGGTGAACTCATTAACGTGATGCAGCGCGGCAATGCGTCATTAGACCGGGTAAATGAAACTCTTTCTTATGAAACGGATGTGACAGATCCAAAACAGCCCGCTGATCTTAAAGAGCTTGGAGATATCGTTTTCAGTCATGTCAGCTTTACATATCCAAGCTCAACAAGTGACAATCTTCAGGATATTTCATTTACGGTGCGAAAAGGGCAGACTGTCGGGATTGCAGGTAAAACCGGGAGCGGAAAAACGACAATTATTAAGCAGCTTTTGCGCCAGTATCCTCCAGGTGAAGGGAGCATTACATTTTCAGGCGTACCGATTCAGCAAATCCCTCTTGACCGGCTCCGCGGATGGATCGGATATGTGCCTCAGGATCATTTACTGTTTTCACGGACTGTAAAAGAAAATATTTTATACGGAAAACAGGATGCAACTGATAAAGAGGTTCAGCAAGCCATTGCCGAAGCACATTTTGAAAAAGATTTGCACATGCTTCCGTCCGGTCTGGAGACAATGGTCGGTGAAAAAGGCGTGGCACTGTCAGGCGGGCAGAAACAAAGAATTTCGATTGCGAGAGCACTCATGGCGAATCCGGAAATCTTGATTCTGGATGATTCACTTTCCGCTGTAGATGCCAAAACAGAGGCTGCAATTATCAAGAACATCAGAGAAAACCGCAAAGGAAAAACGACATTTATTTTGACGCACCGATTATCCGCGGTAGAGCACGCTGACCTGATCCTTGTGATGGACGGCGGCGTCATTGCTGAGAGAGGCACGCATCAAGAACTGCTGGCCAATAATGGGTGGTACCGGGAACAATATGAAAGACAGCAGCTGTTCACGGCCGAAGAAGGGGGAGCAGGGGCATGAAAATAGGAAAAACGTTATGGAGATACGCACTTCTTTATCGAAAATTGCTGATCACAGCCGTCCTTTTGCTAGCTGTTGCCGTCGGTGCAGAACTGACTGGGCCCTTTATTGGCAAAAAAATGATAGACGACCATATCCTCGGCATTGAGAAAACATGGTATGAAGCTGCGGAAAAAGATAAAAATGCCGTTCAGTTTCACGGCGTCTCATATGTCAGAGAGGACCGATTGCATGAGCCTGTTTCAAAAGCAAAAGAAGCGCATATTTATCAAGTGGGAATGGCGTTCTATTTTGTTGATCAGGCTGTCAGCTTCGACGGGAATAGAACGGTTTCTGACGGGAAGCTGACGATCACAAACGGAGACAAGAGCCGGGCATATGCTGCCGAAAAGCTGACTAAGCAGGAACTTTTCCAGTTCTATCAGCCGGAAATAAAGGGAATGGTGTTTCTGATCTGCCTGTATGGGGGCTTGCTTGTGTTTTCGGTATTCTTTCAATACGGACAGCATTATCTGCTGCAGATGAGCGCCAATCGGATTATTCAAAAGATGAGGCAGGACGTGTTTTCGCACATACAGAAAATGCCGATTCGCTATTTTGACAACCTTCCGGCCGGAAAAGTCGTTGCGCGGATTACCAATGATACGGAGGCTATCAGGGATTTATATGTCACAGTGCTTTCAACATTTGTGACAAGCGGAATCTATATGTTCGGGATATTCACGGCTTTGTTTCTGCTTGATGTGAAGCTTGCGTTTGTATGTCTGGCAATTGTGCCGATTATCTGGCTGTGGTCGGTCATATACCGGAGATATGCGTCATATTACAACCAAAAAATCCGCTCGATCAACAGTGACATTAACGCAAAAATGAATGAGTCAATTCAAGGCATGACCATTATTCAGGCTTTCCGCCATCAAAAGGAAACAATGAGAGAATTTGAGGAATTAAATGAATCACATTTTTATTTCCAAAACAGGATGCTGAATTTAAACTCCTTAATGTCCCATAATTTGGTCAATGTCATCCGCAATCTTGCGTTCGTCTGTCTGATCTGGCATTTTGGCGGTGCGAGCCTGAATGCGGCCGGGATTGTTTCTATCGGTGTGCTGTACGCTTTTGTCGATTATTTGAACCGGTTATTTCAGCCGATCACAGGCATCGTCAATCAGTTTTCAAAGCTGGAGCTTGCAAGGGTCTCCGCCGGGCGTGTTTTTGAACTGCTTGAAGAAAAGAATACGGAAGAAGCGGGTGAACCGGCGAAGGAGCGCGCGCTGGGACGGGTTGAATTTCGTGATGTGTCATTTGCGTATCAAGAAGGTGAAGAGGTATTAAAGCATATTTCCTTTACTGCGCAAAAAGGCGAAACCGTAGCGCTCGTCGGCCATACCGGATCAGGAAAAAGCTCTATTTTGAATCTTCTGTTTCGTTTTTATGATGCGCAAAAAGGTGATGTCTTAATTGATGGAAAAAGCATTTACAACATGTCAAGACAGGAACTCAGATCCCATATGGGCATTGTGCTTCAGGACCCGTACTTATTCTCGGGCACAATCGGATCTAACGTAAGTCTGGATGACGAAAGAATGACTGAAGAAGAAATAAAAAATGCACTGCGGCAAGTCGGTGCTGAGCCTCTTCTTAAGAAGCTTCCGAAGGGCATTAATGAGCCCGTGATTGAAAAAGGCAGCACGCTATCCTCTGGAGAGCGGCAGTTAATTTCTTTCGCTAGAGCTTTGGCGTTTGATCCCGCGATCTTGATTTTAGATGAGGCAACGGCGCATATTGATACAGAGACAGAGGCCGTAATCCAGAAGGCGCTTGATGTCGTCAAACAAGGACGCACCACCTTCGTCATCGCTCACCGGCTTTCAACAATCAGAAATGCTGATCAGATTTTGGTTCTTGATAAAGGAGAAATTGTTGAGAGAGGGAACCACGAGGAACTGATGGCATTAGAAGGCCAATATTATCAAATGTATGAACTGCAAAAGGGACAGAAACATTCCATTGCATAACGCTCAAAAAACCCAAGACAATCGTGTTTTGGGTTTTTGGTTTATGTAGTCAATAAGCCAGTCCGACACGGTATCCGACATACTTACCTGTAACAAGCTCACGATATAAAAAGTCCGCAGTATCGCCGACCGAAATGCTTGTGCCGCCCTCAGGCAAAACGTTACGCTCCGTACGATATACGCCGGTTGCTGTTCCGTCCGGGAGGTAAGTGGGGCAGATGATTGTCCAGTCTGATGATGATTCTTTAAGCATTTCGTATACTTTTGCATGCTCCTTGGCTGCGCGGGTCTGCTTTCGTTTCGATTCATTTGTTTCAAACCGGTATTTTCCCGGTTCATATCGGGAATCTAGGATCCCTGCGGTGCCGATCGTAATAAGCCGTTTGATATGCTGTTCCTCCATAGCGGAGAGAATGTGTGCCATAGCAGTTGACAAGGTATCATCACCATCTGTGCCTAGACAGCTGATCACGATTTCAGCATTCTCCATTATTTTTTTCACATCTTCTAAGCGGCGGGCGTTCCCCATGACGGTTCTGTCTTTTGAAAGGGGAAGATCAGCATGTTGAGATCTGATCAGAGCGAAAATATCAAATCTTTCATCTGCTGCAGCTTGTGTTAAAAAGGCTTGTCCGACGCGGCCGCTGGCTCCTAATAAAGCGATTTTCATCAAAAAACCTCCTCGCCTTTCATTATAAAAGGATGTTCTCAGTTTGAACAGCGCGGGAAATAAACAGAACGATGGGAAACATATTCATGAATCATGGATACACTTACGAACTGAACCAGCTCCCAATTCACAATGGTGATGAATGACACCCCGATTCCCTCCCTTTTTTTTCTAGGATATGTGGAGCAGGAAAAAAGGGTGACAAAATAAAGAGAGCGCGGAAACCGCGCCCTCTATAGCCATATATTGAATTGTTATTGAACTCTGCCGCCCATTTGCTGCTGAGCGAAAGATACTAAACGTTTTGTGATTTCTCCTCCGACAGAACCGTTAGCGCGAGAAGTTGTGTCCGCTCCAAGGTTAACGCCGAATTCAGAAGCGATTTCAAGTTTCATTTGATCGATAGCCTGAGCTGCGCCAGGAACTAGTAAGTCATTTGAAGAGTTTTGGTTAGCCATGTGTAAAATCTCCTTTTTATTTAGTATGGTTGGGTTAACTGGAGTTGCACCAATCTGTGAACCCTTCTCGGGTGTCACTGCCGCCTCGGCGTAACCCAATGCTTTGCCGGCTTGTTACTACGTATTATGTTAAAATGGCCGGAAACTCATGCGGAGAATTGTGTGGTAAATCTTGAGAAATAAAAAAAGCTTAGCCGTTTAGGCTAAGCTAGTCATAAATATGAAAAAGCATCAGTTCATGTATCTCGTTTGTAAGAGCAGGCTCGTCAGCGCGGGCGGGAAACAAGTCTCCCCATTCAATTTCACCGCTCTTATGATAGATGCCTTCATAATGGGTCCCTTTATAATAAAATGAAATTTTCCATCCGGGCAGCTTTTCTTTTGGGAACAAAGGTTTCCAGCTGAAATGAGAAATCATAACGGCCACGCTCCTTACATTTGGTATCAATTGACCTGAATAAAAACGGCTTATGTTCATTGTATCATTGTTTCAGAACATCATTGAAGAGGCCTTAATATGCAGTTTGTCCCAGCTTTGGATAAAGATAAGCCCGCTTTATTAAAAAAGCGGACAGGTTACGAAGGCCACAATGCTTCAGGAGATGTGATTGCCTTCTCAGATAAATATGACGCGTATTCAAAACTTCTTCGTTTTGTAAGAGAATCAACATGATGCAAATTTGGATGAGAAAAAATGCTTCGGCCCGGGCGCGAATTCGCTTCAAACATCCATACTTTACCGTTCTGATCAATGCCAAAATCGAAACCAATCTCCCCGATAAACCCCTCGATATGATCATGAAGGACATGGCTTGCAGTCAGTGCCGCTGCAGAAAGCTTTTTAATGACCTCAACTCTTTCAGCGGGATCATCGTATACTTCCGCAAGTGTCTTTACAGTGCCGCCGTTAGAAAGATGTGTTGTAATGCTGTTCTTTCCGGAAATTTTTACGGCGATTGCTGTCACTGTCCATTTTCCTTTTCTGTTTTTATTGGTATGGACACGGAAATCCGCTGGTTTGCCTTGAAATTCGATGAGATCAACACCTTGCTGAATGAGAAAGTCGGACGGGTTGTGATGTTTTTGAAATTCTGCAAGGAATGAGGCGGCATCGGAATAATCAATTGAAGTAAAAGTTTTGGCGTCATTCGTATGCTTTACCGTCAGGCCGTCATCTGTTCTTGTCAGCTGATAAATGCCGGTGCCGAGTGCTCCATTTGCCGGTTTGATATAGACTTTTTTGTATGCGCCACAGAGCTCATCTATCAGCTCCACAGACGGTGTCAGCTCGGATCTAGGCAAAAAGGGTGCCGTTCTTGGATCTTTTTCGAGCAATTGATGAACGTTCCATTTATTGAAAAACGTTTTATTAAACCATGGGATCTGATATTCATCGATCAGCCTCTTTTTTGTATGTTGCAAGAGAAGTGAATCTTCAATTTTTCGGTTCGGCAAACGGTCATAAACGACGTTCGGCAATGGAACGATTTTTTTCTCCCAGCCGTTTTCCCTGTAAAGGAGGCCTTCAATCGTGCCTTCCTCCCAATTGATTTGGTGCGCGCCAAAAACGAAGCAGTAGCCTCCGGCTTGCTCGTGTAACGTGACAAGCTTAGAAAAAAAGAGGGAACGATCCTTAAATGGGCGTTCAAGAGATACAGTAAACCCTGCCGTAAAGATGCCGACTAACGGCCCGATATGCACTGTATGATCATGAATCAGTATATCTGCCCTGCTTCGGTGGGGAAGCAAAAGCTCATGAAACAGATTTTCAGAGAGAAGCACGGTTTGTTCCAGATGCCGTCTGTAAGCAACGTGGCATCTGACAACCTTCGTTCCGAATGCGGCATGCAAAAGTCCGTCTTGCTTCAGCGAAGAGGGCAGAAACAGGGTGTTTTCACTGGTTTTGTCTATGCCGATCAAAAACCGTTTAGGATTCACGCGGAAGAACTCCTTTCTGGCTTTGCTCAGAAAACAGATATTGGCAGCGCTTTAGGGGACAAGTGTACAGCTGTTCTTTTTGCTCGGGAGAGACACGCAGGATTGACTTCCTGCCTGGTTTGGAATTGATATCTAAAATCCAAATTCTCCCGTCCTTAGCAAGACATATATCAAGACCGAGTTCAAACAACGGCCCGTAGCGCTCGTCAAGATAATACGGAACTGATTGGGTAATCGAAAACACATCATCTAGTAAAACCACTTGCTGTTTTTTCGGTATATCTTCAAACCAGGAGTCAAATGTCAGCGCATCAGATCCGCCTGACAAATTGGCCAGCAGCCCGTGTTTGTATCCGCGTCTTACTGCCTTTCCGACTGTATTCCATTCACCTGCTTCGTTTTTTTCCATAAACAGACGAATATCACAAGGGTATTGTTCCTTATCTTGAATGTTTAAGTAAGGCTGAAGCAAATATTGATGCTGAAGCACTTTTTTGCACCAGGTTTTAAAAGAAGTCTGGTTGGAAAACGTTTTTGTCTGCTTATCCTTTCCGATGTGATAAGTAGCAGTGATGTTTTTCTTGCCCAGCTTCAAAAGAATCACGCCTCTGCCTCCCGCGCCGAATGCCGGTTTAAGGATGCAGGCTTTTTCTTTGGATAAAAAGGAGTGAATTTGTTCGTAGCGGCTCACCTTTATCGTTTCGGGAATATAGGGATTGATTACAGAGTGCTGCTGCAAATCGTGAAGGACGGTCCACTTATCGGGAAGACCCCGCCCGATAAATTCCGTTTTCGGATATTTTTTGAGCCACTCAACGATTGGTTTTGCTTTTTGGGAATGTGAATCCTTGCCGTAAAAACAGCGATCATAAATATAATCTGGAATCGCCATTTCAGTTTCGTTCCATGTGCTGCTGGCCGAATGATAGACCGATGCTTTGACACGCAAAGTGTCAGGTGAAATATCAAATGGTGTAAACCGGATGAAACGTATGCCGAATTCGGGTGCTCTTTTGGCCAGTTCTGCGGAATAATCCGCTTCATGCTGGCGGGATAAGGACATAAAACCGAGTGTTATCATGGTGAGACTCCCCCTTTTATTCAAAAGCTGCCGGCGGGTGTCCGCAGCTTTACACTAAATACATGTAAGACGAACGCAGCTGACGGTATTCTACTTTACAGAATACGATTCTTCACCTTGCCCTATTCCAAAAGAACAAGCTGATTTTCTAAGAACAGGAATTTGTCTCCTCGTTTGCTAAGTGATTGCATGAGCCTCTATAATACGTATAGGTACATAATCTATATGAAAAAAGCTGAAGCACAGATGGAGGAAGATGAATAGGAATGGGTATTGCAGGAACCTTTATTTTTATGATCGTGATCGGCGCTGCCATTGGAGCGGTGACCAATCATTTAGCAATTCAAATGCTGTTTAGGCCGTATAAAGCGTACTATTTGTTTGGGAAGCGAGTTCCTTTTACGCCCGGGCTGATTCCAAGACGGCGAGATGAACTTGCAAAACAAATGGGACTGATGGTAGTCAATCATCTCTTAACCCCTGAAGGCATTAAAAAGCGGCTCGTCTCTGATGCAGCCAAAACGCAGGCTCTTCGAGTGGGGGAACAGCTGATTCAAAAGCTGTCACTTTCTGAAGTGACAGTAAAAGAAGCGCTTGAAAAAGCCGGGATGAAGCGCCCCGAAAAAGCTGCTGATGCATGGATCAGCAGCTGGACGGATGATAAGCTGAATGAGCTTTTCCGCCAATACGGGGACCAATCGTTAAAAGAGCTGGTGCCTATAGAGGTGCAGGAAAAGCTTGAGGAAAAAATTCCGATGATTTCAGGATATATATTGTCACGGAGTGTCCGTTATTTTGAAAGTGATGAAGGAAAAATCCGTCTTGGCAATATGATTGATGACTTTTTAAAAGAGCGCGGCATGCTTGGAAGCATGGTGCAAATGTTTCTTGGCAATTCAAGCCTTGCGGATCGCGTGCTGCCGGAGCTGCTGAAATTCTTGCGGAATGAGGAAACAAATAAATTGCTTTCTGATCTCTTAAAAAACGAATGGGGCAAGCTGAGGGAGTATACGTTTAATGAAGCAGACGAAAAATGGAATGCAAAGGCGCTCATTTTCAGTTTGAAACGAAGAATGCTGCAAGCATTTTCGACTGCCCCTTTCTTCAACAATACGATTGGCACGCTTACCGTCCGCTATGAATCTGAGCTGACCCAGCAAATGCTGCCGGCACTGTTAGACAAATTGCTTGAAGGGATTTCGTCCAACCTTGAAAGTGTCTTAAAACGGTTGCGTCTTGAGGAAATCGTCAAGGAGCAGGTGGATCAGTTCCCGGTGGAGCGTCTTGAAGAAATGGTGCTGTCCATTTCAAAAAAAGAATTTAAAATGATTACCTATTTGGGGGGCCTTCTCGGCGGAATTATAGGCGCGATTCAAGCACTGTTTGTCATCCTTTTTTAAGAAGAAATGGGTTCTGATTAATGAAAGGATCTCCATAGTCTGTTATAGTGGAGTGGTATGTCAAACGGCAATGATGAAAGGAGCTATTTACAATGGCTGTTAATTTTTATGATGTAGCGTATGATCTGGAAAATGCATTACGCGGGAGCGAAGAGTTCACCCGTTTAAAAAACCTTTACGACGAAGTTAACGCAGATGAATCAGCGAAGCGCATGTTCGAAAACTTCCGTGATGTACAGCTTAGACTCCAGCAAAAACAAATGGCAGGAGAAGAGATTACACAAGAAGAAGTGACGCAGGCTCAAAAAACAGTTGCGCTTGTACAGCAGCACGAAAAAATTTCTCAGCTGATGGAAGCGGAGCAGCGCATGAGCATGCTGATTGGTGAATTGAACAAAATCATTATGAAGCCTTTGGAAGAGCTTTACGGCAGTGTTGAAGGCTAATAAGCAAAATCCCTTCTTGGATAAGAAGGGATTTTTTATTCATTCAGCAAACTTGGAAATCCAATGAATCTGTTACCTCTCCATTGATGATGACTGATAATGTATGAATTCCTTTGTAATGCTTTCTGGTGGTTAAATCCTTAAAGGATTGGATTCTTGTGTATGATTTCGTTTCGTTTTTTCGTATATTTGTTTCTGTTATTTTAAATACTTTCTGATGACGCTGGCCTCTTGCTTTTACAAAATCAATTGCGTACTCAATTCTTACTTTTTGATCCCTGTCTGAATGAATATAGAAAGAAAATTCAAGGCTTTCGCCAATAACTATACGTTTGGGCTGGCATGTTAAATCATGTAGTTGTATCGAATCAGCATTTTCATAACCAAAAAGCGCTAAGGCCTGTTTATCACCCTTTTTTAATAAGGTCCGATAGGCGTGTTTGATAATCCAGTCTGTATGGGGATGTGTTCCGTACCATTGATCTGCGACTTTTCTCAGTAAATGAGGATGCGTTTTTGATATATCATTAAGGTTGTTGGCCACGCTTTTTCTTACATATAAGGACTCGTCCTGCATCAGCTTGTCAAGGATCGGCAATACGGGGGAAGGGTCCGATTTCAAAGCCGGTATCGATTTTCCCCATGGCAGGCGGGGTCTGCTGCCTTCGCTCGCAAGTCTTCTCACGTGTTCATTTTTATGCTCAGACCATGCAAGCAATTGTGCAATCATCTTTTCTTGATCTAACAGCAAAAAAGGCCTTACAGCAAATTCTGAGGTCGAATATTGCGTAAAGTATTCCAATGCCTTTATTGATTCTTCCCAATGCGCTAACCCGTACTGTTCCACATAATCTGGAAATAAAATTCCGCTGAGTCCTTTAAAATGAGGGGCTGTATCCCGTAAAATTGTGAGCGCTTCAACGTATTGTTTTGGCAAAGTTTCGTATAAAGAAACTGTCACGCGGCGCATCCGCTCTTTTAAAGTGAGTTCAGGCCAGTCCTCCAGCCGTAATGTATCCAAGAATCTGTTTTTGTTAAAATCAGGATAGGATGACCTTACATGATGGATCAACTGAGATATCAGTTCTTCATTATATATTTCTTTTAAATCAGCCATATAAACACCGCTTTTTCGTTTATTATTTATATCGTATGGGAATGTACGTTCTGGATCAAGTGTATAGTCCTAAAAATTAACAACTGATCCTACCACGGATATACAAAAGTTGGTTACTTTTTTTAGTTAAAAAAACCCTTGTCATCGGAAAAGAAAACTGAGATAATAACATTGAAAGCGCCTACACTTACCTATTTCAAATGGATACGGTCGCATATCATGCCGTTATATAGAGGGGATAAGCAACAGAGAGTAAGTGTTCGGAGCGCATCATTGGTCAAACAAGGGGTTCCTGATACATGATTTTTCGTAAATCGAAATAACGATATTAGGGAGAATGGCTGCTTCGATCGTATCCTATCAACAAGCCATACATAAAGTCTGCTGAGCCAGGCTTTTTTTGCTTTAAGAAAAGGTTGTTCTAAACACAGAGACAGGGTCATATCCTATACACAAGTACAGTCATCAAGGAGGGGGACATCTCTGTGTCAAAACAATTGCTTGCCTTAAATATAGATGGAGCGCTGCTTCGGTCGAACGGGAAGATTCATCAGGCAACGAAAGACGCGATTGAATATGTAAAGAAAAAAGGGATTTACGTCACACTTGTGACCAACCGTCATTTTCGCTCAGCACAGAAAATAGCGAAATCGCTAAAGCTTGATGCCAAGCTGATCACCCATAGCGGGGCATATATCGCTGAGAAAATTGACGCCCCGTTTTTTGAAAAAAGAATTTCTGATGATCATACCTTTAACATTGTTCAAGTGCTGGAGAGCTATCAATGTAATATTCGGCTTCTTCACGAAAAGTATTCCATCGGAAACAAGAAAAAGGTGAATTCGAATTTATTGGGTAAAGCACTCATTCATCCGTCTGACCCGATCTTTTATCCAGTCCAGTTCGTTGAATCATTAAGCGATCTCCTCATGGATGAGCCGGTGAGTGCACCCGTCATCGAGGTGTACACGGAGCACGACATTCAGCATGACATTACAGAAACGATTACAAAAGCCTTCCCTGCAGTGGATGTGATTCGCGTAAACGATGAGAAGCTGAATATCGTCCCGAAAGGTGTCTCGAAGGAAGCGGGTTTGGCCCTCGTCGCTTCAGAGCTGGGCCTGAGTATGGATGATGTCGTGGCCATTGGGCATCAGTATGACGATCTGCCGATGATCGAACTTGCCGGTCTTGGGGTAGCGATGGGGAATGCCGTTCCGGAAATTAAGAGAAAGGCAGATTGGGTTACAAGGTCCAATGACGAGCAAGGTGTCGCTTATATGATGAAGGAATATTTCCGAATGCAGCAGCGAAAAGGATTTCTTGATAAGTTCCACATGAAACGTGTGTAAAAAAGCCGCTCGCACCCTGACAGGTGCGGCGGCTTTTTTGCCGGATTGATTTTAGCAGTTTATTTCTGTACACTAAAGAAAGTTTTGAATCTGATAAATTAGGTGATGAAGTTGCAAATTAAAATAGAAGGCATACATGATGACCGCCTGCATCGGCCTCTGCAAAATATTGCAAATTTGTTTTATGAAGAGTGCGAGCTTGCGTATGGCGGAGAGGAGCCCGCAGATTTTGTCATTTCTTTAGCGTTGTCACAAACGGATGAGCATGTGACGGTTTCGGGAGAAGTGAAGGGAACTGGCATAAAGGAACAGCATACAAAAATTTTTTCTCCCGGCATGACTGAAAAAGAAGCTTTTAAGCAAGTGAAAAACACAATTTCTTATGTGTATCTCAATCTTCTTCAGGCGCATACGGGCATTACGCAGAAGTGGGGAATCCTCACAGGAATCCGGCCCACAAAGCTGCTTCATAAAAAACTGCAAAGCGGAATGTCCAAGGAGCAAGCGCATGCTGAGTTGAAAAAAGACTATTTAATTCATGATGAAAAAATCATGCTAATGCAGGAAATTGTTGACCGTCAGCTGGCGGCAGTGCCGGATTTGTACCGAGTAAAGGATGAAGTCAGCATTTATATCGGCATTCCGTTCTGCCCGACAAAATGCGCGTATTGCACATTCCCTGCGTACGCTATCCAAGGACAGGCGGGCAGAGTCGGCTCATTCCTATGGGGACTGCATTACGAAATGCAGAAAATCGGTGAATGGCTGAAGGAGCATGATGTTAAGGTTACAACCATTTACTTTGGCGGCGGGACGCCGACAAGCATTACAGCGGAGGAGATGGATCTGCTGTATGAAGAAATGGTCCGCTCCTTCCCGGATGTGAAAAACATTCGTGAGATTACGGTGGAGGCCGGTCGTCCTGACACGATTACAGAAGAAAAACTCGCCGTTTTAAACAAATATGACATTGATCGGATCAGCATCAATCCGCAATCCTACGAAAACGAAACGCTAAAGGCGATCGGGCGGCACCATACGGTTGAAGAGACCATTGAGAAATATCATCTGTCACGCCAACACGGCATGAATAATATTAACATGGACTTGATTATTGGTTTGCCTGGGGAAGGCGTGAAGGAGTTCAGGCACAGTCTTTCAGAAACAGAAAAACTGATGCCGGAATCCCTTACCGTTCATACTCTTTCATTTAAACGGGCGTCAGAAATGACGAGAAACAAGCATAAGTACAAAGTTGCCGGCAGGGAAGAGGTTTCTCAAATGATGGAAGACGCGGTAGCCTGGACGAAAGAGCATGGGTACGTGCCTTATTATTTATACCGCCAGAAAAACATTCTTGGAAACCTTGAAAACGTCGGATACTCTTTGCCGGGACAAGAAAGCATCTACAACATTATGATTATGGAAGAGGTGCAGACGATTATTGGCATCGGCTGCGGCGCTGCTAGTAAATTTATTGATCGGGATACAGGGAAAATTACGCATTTTGCGAATCCGAAAGATCCGAAATCGTACAATGAGCGCTTCGAGCACTACACGGACGAAAAAATCAAATATTTAGAGCAGATTTTTGAAAAAACGACAAAGCAGCACTGATTACAGTGCTGCTTTTTTTATCCCTGTTTTTTTGCGGGCTGAACCTCAGGCTTCCATTTAAATACCTTGTTCAGCAAGCGGTAAATTCGTTTTGATTCCTTTGTGACAAGCGGTCCCAAAATCGCCAGAATGAGGACATATAATGCGGCAAACGGCTTTAATGTGGCCGACAGTCCGCCGGCTATCCCGAGATTCGCAACGATAATCGAAAATTCTCCCCGCGATACGATCGTCAGCCCGATATTCGATGAAGCCTTATGAGAAAGCCCTGCGCGTCGTCCTGCCACCATTCCGGCGATAAAATTTCCCAGAATGGTCAAAATCACTGCACCCAACGCAAGCCAAACCGCTTCACCAAGCGAAAACGGATCGATACTGAGGCCGAAGCTGAAAAAGAACATCGCACCGAAGAAGTCGCGAAACGGAACAACGAGGTGTTCAATCCTATCGGAATGCTCTGTTTCTGAAAAGACCAAACCGAGCAGCAGCGCGCCGATTGCTTCTGCTACATGAATCGTCTCTGAAAACCCGGCGATAAAAAAGAGTGCTGCGAAAATGACGATAATAAACACTTCGTTTGAGCGAATGTCCAACAGTTTGTTCAACAGCGGCGGGAGTTTTCTTGCTGCGATAAAAAACAGCAGCATATAACCGAAGGCGATCAAAATGGACAAGAGTGCACTCCCTACGGATGTCGCATCACCTAGTATAAGGCCGGAAACAACGGACAGATATACGGCAAGGAAAATATCTTCAAACATGATGATGCCGAGAATCAATTCGGTTTCCGGGTTGGCGGTTCTTTTTAAATCAACGAGCACTTTTGCGACAATCGCACTTGACGAGATTGTGATGACGCCTGCGAGGATGAGGACTTCCAGAAAGGAAAATCCGGTGATAAACCCGTAAAGCAGTCCGAGGCTGAAGTTAATCAAAATATAAATCGTCCCGCCGACCGCGATTGATTTTCCTGATTTGATTAACTTCCCGACAGAGAATTCGAGTCCGAGATAGAAGAGGAGGAACAGTACGCCCATTCGCCCGAAAAACTCGATGATTTCACTGCTTTGAATAAATGTTAGATCAATAATCCCCATTTTCGGCGCGTGCGGTCCAACAAGCATTCCCAGCACAATCAGAAACGGAATAATCGAAAATTTAATTTTATTGGCGATCACACTGGCGATTGCCACAAGCACAAGTGCAGTTCCGACTTCAAATACAAGATGGTCCATCGGGGCTCACACGCCCTCTCCAGAAAGAAAATCGTGAATCAGTTTCTTCAGATGCTTTCTCTCACCTGAGAGGACAAGGGTGTCATTTTCTTCAATAATCGAATCCGCTCCGGGATTTAGGAGCTTTTCCTGGTTGTGTTTGATAATCGCAATAACAGTGACATCGTAATTCTGGCGAACATCAAGCTCACCGAGTGTGCGTCCGATCGATTTGGCGCCTTTTTCGACCTTAAACCATTCAATAATAAGATCGCTGAAGGCCATTTCGATGGACTCCAGAGCTTGCGGTTTATAGACCATGCCCCCGAGAATAGCTGCAATTTGCCTTGCTTCAGAATCATCCAATGAAATATTTGAAAGAAGCTCATCCGGGTCCCGGTCATTAAACCGGTAAATTTCCCTTCTTCCGTCATCATGAATGATAATCGTCATTTTTTCGTGGCTTCTTGTTTCGATTTCAAACTTTTTGCCGATGCCCGGCAGATCGTTTTCTTTAATATTCAATGAAAATCCCTCCGAATGTAGTGTTGGCAGTATGGGGTGAGTTACAAATAAAACTTGAGCAAATTATATTCGGAGGTAATTAGACTGGTATTTGACAGGGACGGCACAAGCCTTTTCCAGCCTGTTTATCAGCGGTTCGTCAAGTGGTTTGACAGAGAGATGCCTGACAGACTGTGCCAGCGGGCTGTACTCTTTGATCAGCTCAGCCGGGTGAATGCTGCCCGGCGACGGCGTTTTTGCCGATTGTGTTTCCTGCGGATATGAGGACATAGGCACATAGCTGTCAGTGCTTGCTTCAAACTGGGAAGGCAGAACCACGTCCGAAGGGGGAAAGTACACCATAAATAAACTTAACAGAAAACTGATCAGCAATTTATCCATGTTCCTTTCCTCCCTTCTCATCAAGATATCCCTTCTTTTTCACTATATAAAACTTTATGTTTCCATTCAAACAATATGCATTTTTCAGTATCTATTGACCTTGAAAAATAAAAAGGTTTATTTGAGGATGGCGGGGAATGTATAGGAGAAAGAAAAAAAGTAAGCGCATACATGGAGGTGCTTTATATGGAGTTTGTTCAATATGCATGTAATGGGGCCGTTGCAGAGATTATCCTGAATCGGCCAGATGCCCATCACGCCCTGAATGAACAGATGCTGTCTGAATTGAAGGAGGCAGTCGAAATGGCGGCTGAAAGCGAGGCGCTCATCGTTCTCCTGAGAGGAAGCGGCAAAGGCTTTTCGGCCGGTGGTGATATCAGGATGATGACGTCAGAGCATGACTCTGATCAATTTAAACGGCTGATGGATACGATTGAGGCTGTCACCTTGAATTTATATCAGATGAAGAAAGTGACAATTGCAGCCATTCATGGCGCTGCTGCGGGACTGGGCCTGAGTTTGGCGCTTTGTGCGGACATTGTGCTCGCTGAAAAAAACGCCGTTCTCGCGATGAATTTTATCGGCATTGGGCTAGTTCCGGACGGCGGAGGACATTATTTGCTGAAGAAAAGAATCGGTGAAGCAAAAGCGAAAAAACTGATTTGGAGCGGAAAAAAACTATCTGCCTCGGAAGCTGCCGATATGGGGCTTCTTGATGGGACATTTGCCGGAGACCCTGCCGAAGGCGCAAGACCCATTATCGAAACCCTGTTGGCCTCCCCTCTTTTGGCGATGATCGAAACGAAAGCTATTTTTCAAAGCCTCCAAATTGAAGAACTGAAAAAAGTGCTATCCCTTGAGCGCAGCGCCCAAGAGAGAATGAGAAGGACCAAGGATCACCAAGAAGGAATCCGTGCCTTTTTAGAAAAACGGGAGCCGAAGTTTCAAGCGTAACAGATCAGCCGGAAAGCTGATCATCTGTGAAACAAAATCAGCTTTCCGGCTGCATTGACTAAACGATGAGTATGACTATGAAGCTCTTTTTCTTTTAAGAGGGCTTCACCATGCGTTTTTGCCGCTTCTTCATGTTCTGCCTCGAATTGCTCGTTTACCAGCGTGTTCCCCGAAGGATCAAATACGGTAAGGAAATAATCAGCCATCAGGTTTCTCCTCCATTTTAAGGTTTATCAGTCTTTCTTCATTTATATTCTAAAAAGGAAATCAAAATCCTTTATTATGCTTTATCCAAAATTAGTATATAATGGGTCAGGGAAGGAGGAGATTCAGTGCTTACAATTGATCACGTAACGAAGACATTTGGAGATTATAAAGCCGTTGACGGATTGGACTTAGATATTCCGGAACAGCAAATGTTCGGTCTATTAGGCGCAAACGGAGCGGGAAAAACAACGACGTTTCGCATGATCCTAGGATTATTAAGCATTACGGAGGGCTCAATCAGCTGGAAGGGCCGTCCTGTGAATTATCATATCAGCAACAAAATCGGTTATCTGCCGGAAGAGCGGGGCCTTTATCCGAAAATGAAGGTAAAGGATCAGCTCGTCTATCTTGCCAGATTAAAAGGGATGGAGAAGCGAGAGGCTGTAAAAGAGCTCGGTACATGGCTTGAACGCTTCAATATAACAGATTACGAGAATAAGAAGGTGGAAGAGCTTTCAAAGGGGAATCAGCAGAAAATCCAATTCATTTCGGCAGTTTTGCATAAGCCGGAGCTCCTGATTCTAGATGAACCATTCAGCGGCTTGGACCCTGTCAATGTTGAGCTCTTAAAAGAGGCTGTGATCTCGCTGAAAAACAGCGGTGTTTCTATTTTATTTTCAAGCCATCGGATGGAACATGTGGAGGAGCTTTGTGAGAACCTTTGCATATTGCAGAAAGGAAAACCGGTTGTACAAGGCAAGCTGAAGGAGATCAAGCGTTCTTTCGGTAAAAAGAATGTTACCATTCACTCCGATGACGATCTGCGCTTTTTGCAGTCCCATGAAGGCATTCTTCAATGGAAGGAAACGGCAGACGGCATCAAGCTGCAGATTGCCAATGAAGACATTTCTCAAGAGATTTTTGCGATGCTACAGGGAAAAGGGTTTATCAGAAAGTTTGAGCTTGAAGAGCCGTCACTGCATGATATTTTTATAGAAAAGGTGGGGGCCGTCTATGAATAAATTTTGGATCATGCTTTCTCATACATACAAAAATAAGATTATGGCAAAATCCTTTATTATTTCGACTGTCATCACGGTGCTGCTTGTTTTAGTTGTAACGAATCTGGAGTCGATCATTTCTTTGTTTCAAGGTGACGATGCGAAAGAAAAAATCGCCGTTGTTGATGAAACAAACGAATTATATCCGGTTTTTTCAAAGCAGCTGAAAGCGGTGGATACAGACGGCGATCTTGATGTGAAGCTGTCGAAGCAATCGGAGGATGAGGTCACAAAGCAAGTCAAAGATGAATCACTCGATGGCATGCTCATCATCAAACGAGATGAAAAAGGGACCATTTCAGGAACATATAAAGCGTTAACGATTTCTGATGAAAGCACGTATCAAACGCTGCAGCAGGCGCTGACGCAAACCAAAACAGCTGTCGGAACAGCGGAGCTCGGCGTGTCGCAGGAAACGATCAGCAGCCTTTATGCGCCCGTTACTGTGGGGCAGAAGGCGCTGAAAGAAGGGGCAAAGTCTGAGGAAGAGCTTGGCCAGACGGTAGGGCTTGTTTACATTATGCTGTTCGTCATTTATTTTTCGGTGATTATGTACGCCAGCATGATTGCGATGGAGGTCGCTACAGAAAAATCTTCGCGAGTTATGGAAATCCTGATCTCAAGTATGCCGCCGATCCAGCAAATGTTTGCAAAGCTGCTTGGTATCGGGCTTGTCGGGATCACACAGCTTGCTATTATTATAGGAGCCGGCTCTCTGTCGCTTAAGCTGAACCAAAAGAGCGAAACGGCTTCATCTGTCGGCGGATTCCTTAATTTGACCGACGTATCTGCAACCACTGTCATCTATGCTGTCATTTTCTTTTTGCTTGGATACTTTTTGTACGCGACACTTGCCGCGTTTCTCGGCAGTGTCGTCAGCAGAATAGAGGACGTGCAGCAAACGATCACGCCGATGACGCTTTTGGTTGTCGCCGGTTTTATGATCGCGATGTTCGGTTTGAATGCGCCTGACGCAGGATTTATTACGGTAACTTCGTTTATTCCGTTCTTTACGCCAATGATTATGTTCCTGCGCGTCGGCATGCTTGATATTCCGTTCTGGCAGGCGGCTGTCGGAATTGGAATCACACTGCTCACCATTGTCATACTGGCCGTTATCGGCGCCAGAATTTATAAAGGCGGTGTATTAATTTACGGCAATTCAAGCGCGTTCAAAGCGATCAAACAAGCGCTTCGTTTAGCGAAAAACTGATTGGAAAACAGCCTGGGGATTCTCAGGCTGTTTCTTTTTTGACAGAACGTGCATTCGCAAGAATTCGGTGCTAAAATAAGGGTACTTCTTCCTGGAAAGGAGCAGAATGTTGACTGATCTAACCTTTATTCATGCGGCAGATCTTCATCTTGACAGCCCGTTTTACGGGATATCGCATCTGCCGGAGCCGATTTTTGCCCGGATTAAAGAAAGCACGTTTGCAAGCGTGAGACATATGATAGACGCCGCAGTGAGAGAGCACGTTGATTTCATTTTGCTGGCGGGAGATCTGTTTGATGAAGCCAATCGAAGCTTAAAGGCTCAGCTCTTTTTGAAAAAACAGTTTGAAAGACTCAGAGAGTGCGGGATTTCAGTATACGTCATCTTTGGGAATCACGATCATCTTGGCGGGGAGTGGACGCCGATTGAATGGCCTGAGAATGTCCATATTTTTTCATCCGCTGTTCCAGAAGAAAAATCGTTTTTTAAAGAAGGCAGGCGCATAGCAAGCATTTACGGCTTCAGCTATCAAGCCAGAGCAGTGACGGAAAACCAAGCCGCCCGCTATCGGAGATCAACTGATGCACCGTTTCATATCGGCATGCTCCACGGCACGCTGTCAGGATCTGAAGGACACGATCCGTATTGCCCGTTTACACATGACGACCTCGTGAAAAGCGGGATGGATTATTGGGCGCTTGGCCATATACATAAACGCCAGGTTCTATCTGCCGAGCATCCGACAGTCATTTACCCGGGAAACACGCAAGCACGCCATATGAAGGAGACGGGAGATAAAGGCTATTATCTCGTTCATGTGACAAACGGAGAGATATCTTATGAATTTCAGAGAGCGCATGATGTCCTATGGGAAAAAGTGGCGGTTGATGTGACGGAGGCAAAGAATATGACCGCCCTCTTCCAAATGGTGGAGAACACGTTTTCGAAGCTGCGGAAAAAGGGGAGCCCTGTTTGTGTAAGGCTTGTTTTACAAGGGGCGGCGCCGGAATGGCTGCTGGAGGCGCCAAAAGGCACCTTGGATGAGTTTCTTGAAGCTCTTCAGGAACAAGAAGCGGAAGAGGAACATTTCGTTTGGCCTCTTGGATTGGACGATGAGACAGAAAACGAAGCAAACCTAACAAACCTTGATCCTTTTTTTGGCGGTTTATTTGAAGACATTGATCGCAGCGATCTGTCAGACGTGCTGGAAGGGCTTGAGCGGCATCCAGTGTATAGAAGGCACGCGGACCGGTTTAGCCAAGAGGAGGTAAAGGAAATAAAAGAGCAGGCACAGATATTATTGAAAAGACAGCTTAAGGTGCTTGATACATGAGGCGGTGACAGCTTTGCGAATTATATCTTTACATATCTACCAATACGGAAAATTTTCCAATCGGACCTTTCACTTTTCCGCCTCTCCTGTCCAAGTCATCTACGGATTAAATGAGGCAGGAAAAACGACGATGATGTCATTTATTGAAAGCATGCTGTTCGGTTTTCCGAAAACGAAAAAGTATGAACCGAAAACAGGCGGTGTCTACGGCGGTGTTCTTGAAGCTGAACATCCTGAGTATGGGGTGCTGAAGATCGAACGGACGAAAGGGACTGCCGAAAAACTAAGCGTGTACACAGAAAAGGGCGAAGTAAAGCAGGGAGATGTTTTAAAGCAGCTGTTCCAGGGCACAGACAGGTCGTTGTACAAAGCAATATATTCGTTTGACGTATTCGGGCTGCAGGAAATTCACGCCTTTAATCGGGACAGAATAGGGGAATTTTTGCTCTTTTCCAGCTTGTTTGGTGCTGAAGCCGTATCAAAGCTTGATTCAAGGCTGACGAAGGAAAGCGAAAGGCTCTATAAACCAAATGGGCGAAACCCTCAATTGAATCAGGAGCTGGAAACGCTTAAGCAGCTGGCAGTGAAGCTAAAACAGGCTGAAGCAGAGGAATCGGGCTATCATCAGCTTCTCGAGGAAAAACGAACGCTTGAAGCCCGCCTTGCAGCCGCGGAAACCGAATTGAAAGAGACGGCGGGACATATCCGAATGATTGAGGGAGCGATTGAGCGAAAACCATTGCTAAATGAAAAAGCGACACTCGAACAGGTGATTGCAGAATGTCCGGAACATGCAGGACAATTTCCTGCTGACGGACTGCATCAGCTGGAAAAATATGAATCCCATCTGCACCCGAAATCAGCACAGCTTGAGGCGCTTCGGGTGAAGATGGCGGAGTTGGACAAACAGAGGCAAAAGCTTATCCCCGATAAAGAACTATTGACGAAAGAAACGCTGATACAAGAGCTTTCGGCAGCGTTTCATATGTACCAATCCTGGGGAGAACAGCTGACCGCCATTCAGGCACAGCTGCGTCAGACGTCTGCGCAGACAGCGGCAGGGCTGGAACAGCTCAATAAAACGGATGAAAATGAGCTCCTGAATATGAACACCTCATATGATTATGAATGGCAGCTTCAGCAAGCGGTGCAGCAATATGTACAGGCAAGAGACAGAAAACGGCAGCTTGACGAGACGTTTGAACTTGCTCGGCAAGAGCTGGAAGACGCGGAAAAGGCCGTTCATGCCGCTTCGTCCGCGATTCTTGAAAACAGCCAAAGAAAAGATAAAGAAGCAGCTCTTAGAGCATATGATGAAACACAGGGGCAGCACCAAGAGCAAGCGAAGCTAAGAGAACAGCTGAAGTTTTTTGAAAGACAGCAGGCTAAACAGAAAAAGACTGTTATTGCAGCTGGTATGTTGTTCATCGTTCTCTTTTTTCTGCTGCAGCAATGGATTCCTGCCATAAGTTTCGGCGCTGCACTTATTGTGTATTGGCTTGTATCAGGAAAACCGTCTTCTCGAAACAGCCGAGAGACAAGACAGCCCATGATGGATATTTCACCAGCAGAAGCTGAAATGCTTAGAGAAGCGTTATGGGAGGATGACCGCAATAAGCAGCACCTTCTCACACAGCGTGCAGCGCTCCAGCAAAAAGAGGCGGCGTATGAAAGGGTCATCCAGCAGTTTGAACAGTGGGAAGCCGAAATGGCGCCGTCCTTTACACAGGTTGAGCGTTTTATGAATGAGCTCGGATTTAAGGAAGATCCATCATTTTTGCTTGATGCATACAGCTTAATGAAGGATGTTAAAAAAGAAGTGAAGAAAAAGCATGAGCTGACCATTGAAGCAGGCAGGCTGAAAAAGCACCGGAGAACATTCGAAGAACGCGTCAGTATGCTTCGTCCCGTGAATCAGAGTCAGGATATCTCCATTTCGGATGCCCTTCACACGTTGCGGAAAAACATTGAACGTGAAAAAGAAATTGAGAAGAAAAAAAAGGAAATTGAAACAGATATTCATTATACAAAGGAACAGATGCTTGAACTTGAGCAAGAAATACAGTATTTCCACGCACAGATTGAACAGTTATTTGCCGCGGCTGCTGCAAAAGACAGAGATGCGTTTTTTGCCATAGCCGACATCAGCAGGCAATTGAAGGATACGGAGAACAAGCTTCATCACGTAAACGCACAGCTTCAAGGCGGGCACCCGGAGGAACTTGAACTGGCGGATTCCAATACGCTTTCTGAATTGAAAGATAAGCAATTTGTTGAGAATGAAAGAAAAGAGCGGCTGACTGAGGAGATCGAGCAGCTCCGCAGCCAAATCGCACTGCTCTCAGTCAAACAGGAACAATTAGAGGCTTCGGGAATGGTCTCAGACCTCAAGCTTCAAACCGAAATGCAAAAAGAACGTGTAAAAGAAACGGCTAAAAAATGGGCCTCGATACAAATGGTCAAACAGGTGATCAGAAACAAATTGGAGCGGCATAAAAAAATCGAGCTTCCGCGCCTTCTGGAGACGGCAGGAGAATTCTTCCGCCCTCTGACAGACGGAAACTACCAAACCATTTATTTTTCCGAAACGGATGATTCGATCATGGTTATGCATCGCGATGGAACTGTCTATCATGCGGAAGAGCTGTCACAAGGGACGTGTGAACAGCTGTATACAGCGATCCGATTTGCTTTGGCCGTTACGCGCCAGGGTGGGTCAAAGCTTCCGTTCCAGCTTGACGACAGTTTTGTTCATTTTGATCAGGAAAGGCTGAAACGTGTATTACATGTTCTGTATGATTTATCCGAAGGCGGTAGGCAGATTTTGTATTTTACATGCCATGAGCACGTAAAAAATGCATTTCATAGCAGCCAAATCATCCATTTGGTGTCATAAAAGAGGTTCTATAGCTGAAAATCGGTATGTGATATACTGGTATTATGTAAGATACGGAGGGAGCTTTAATAGAATGGCTAAAGGGATTATGCTACATGAGGTTGGCGAACAGGTGGACCAGTATCTATTGATTAAATCCTCGACGAAAGGGATTGCAAGCAATGGAAAACCGTTTCTGACGCTGATGCTGCAAGACCAGTCAGGCGATATTGAAGCGAAGCTGTGGGATGCCAAGCAAAGTGATGAAGTGACCTATGCGCCGCAGACGATTGTCAAGGTCGTCGGCGATGTTCATCATTATCGCGGGCGCACCCAGCTGAAGCTAAGAAATATCAGACCGGTAAGCGAGCAAGAAAACGTCAATATTGATGATTTTTTAGAAACCGCGCCGATTCCGAAAAATGAAATGATGGATACCATCACTCAATATATATTTGAAATGAAAAATCCGAATATCCAGCGAATCACAAGGTTCTTGGTTAAAAAACACGAAGCTGAGTTTATGGATTATCCGGCGGCTACGAAAAACCACCATGAGTTTGTCTCAGGTTTGGCGTATCATGTTGTCTCTATGCTGAACCTGGCGAAAGCAATAGCAGATTTATATCCGTCTCTTGATCGTGATCTGCTTTACTCCGGTGTCATCCTGCATGATCTTGGAAAAGTGAAGGAGCTGTCCGGCCCTGTTTCCACTTCATATACGGTTGAAGGCAATTTGCTCGGCCATATTTCCATCATGGTGACAGAGCTTTCAAAAGCGGCTGAGGAGCTTCAAATCGATTCTGAAGAGGTGTTAATTCTTCAGCATTTGATTTTGAGTCATCACGGCAAAGCAGAATGGGGCAGCCCGAAACCGCCGATGGTGAAAGAAGCGGAAATTCTTCACTATATAGACAATCTGGATGCAAAAATGAATATGATGGACAGAGCGCTTGAGCGCGTGAAGCCGGGCGAGTATACTGAACGTGTATTTGCACTGGAAAACCGTTCCTTTTATAAACCGACATTTCATAAATAACTTAAAAAGGACTGATGCTGACATATTCAGCTCAGTCCTTTTTGATGCGTCTTTCCCGCACATAACTCGTCTCATTCCCGCATATGGTTAAGAATAAAGAATCTATGCAAAGGGGGAGGAGCCCGTGTTATTTTTTCCGTGGTGGGTGTATCTTTGTATTGTAGGCATTATTTTCAGCGCATATAAACTTGTGGCGGCAGCCAAAGAGGAAGAAAAAGTAGACCAGGCTTTTATTGAAAAAGAAGGGCAGATTTATATGGAGAGGATGGAAAAGGAGCGAGAACGCCGCAGTTCTCAGCAGCATGAAGAAGAAAATCAAAACCATTCCATCGCATAAAAAAAGCTGTGCGGCTCATTGAGCCGCACAGCTTTTTTATTATTTAGAATTGCTTGAAGATGAAGAAGTACTGTTGCTTGTTGAAGATGTATTAAATGTGTCTTTCAGATCTTTATCTTTTACTTCGATGTCAGCCTTCTTCATGACTTTTTGAACAGCTTCCTGAACGGCATTGCTGTCATTTAGTTTTTGTTCAAGCACTTCAGATTTCAGTTCTTTTTTCATATCTTCATATTTTCCGCGTTCTTCAGTCTTTTTGATGATATGGTAGCCAAATTGTGTTTTCACAGGATTGCTGACTTCATTTGTTTTCAACTTGAATGCAGCTTTTCTGAATGTGGAATCCAGTTGTTCGTTATCTTTTGAAATCCAGCCAAGTTCGCCACCGTTTGTAGCAGTGGAGTCTGTTGAGTATTCTTTCGCAAGATCTTCAAACTTTTCGCCTTTTTTCAGCTTTTTCTCTACTTCTTCAGCTGTCTTTTTATCAGCGACAACGATATGGCTTGCGCGAATCTGGCCTTTTAAGCCTTCCCAGTATTCTTTAATTTCATCATCTGTTACTTTGATGTTATCTTTAGCCGCTTTTTGTGTCAGCAATTCATATTTTACTTGTTCTTTCAGGTAATCTTTGCCATATTGCTTTTCGAGGGCAGTATATTGATCGCCAAGCTGCGTTTTGTATTCTTTCAGCTTGTTGTCAATTTCTTTATCCGAAACTTTATACTTCTTGTCCAATACTTTTTCTTGCACTAGCTGTGTCAGTACGCTTGCGCCAGCTGTTTTCTTCATGTTTGTGTAAAGCTCGCCTTTTGTGACATCGCCTGCGTCAGTTTTTGCGATGACTTCTTTGTCGCCGCTGCTGCATGCACTGAGAGCGAGGATGCTTGTAGCAGTGATAGCTGCTATTGCGATTTTCTTCATTGTTTTCAAACACTCCTAATCATTCCAAATTAAATTACCTATGCGTATCATAACATATTGTGGCTTTCTGTAAAAAGATTTTAAATAAAGGGCATTCGTCTAGTCAAACTTTTGCTGATGACATACTTATATATTGATCAAGAAAAGGAGGTATGTAACATGAGCGGAGGATACTCTAACGGATTCGCGTTGCTCGTAGTACTGTTCATTTTGCTTATCATCGTAGGTGCAGCTTACATCTACTAAGCAGCCCGAGGATCGCTTGCAACATAAGCGATCCTTTATTTTCACTAGCGCCTAATCGTTTCAAACATGAATTGCATAACATGTAATTGGTAAATAAAGCTTATTACAGGAGGTGCTTTTTAAGATGGGTGAAGTATTTGCAGGCGGATTCGCTTTATTGGTTGTGTTATTTATTTTATTGATTATCATCGGCGCTTCTTGGCTGTACTAATCAACATAAAAAAGCATAGCTGCTTCATCAGCAGCTATGCTTTCTTTCGTATTTACACTGTAAAGGAGATCTCCACAAACGAAGAGATCAGTAAAATTAATATAGATACATTAATAAATCGGAATACCTTATCTTGCCGCTCTTCAGGAATCTCTCTGACAAGGCATAATGTATTGGTGAGCCTGTTTATGAAATATAAAATAAACACGGCAGCCACGATAAAATAGAATAAAATGATGGGAGATTCCCCCTCTCTCTGAACTGTCCCATATTACATTACCAAATATTTATTAAAAAAGATAGAATGCAAATTGAAAAATCGCCACCAGCACCAGGGTTTGACTACTTTTCAACAAGAATATCCAAGCCGTCAGCTTCCTGATCAATAAAAGCGGTTTTCGGTGCTTTTATCAGCTTGAGAGCCAGCAGGAAATCAGGCAGACAGTAGCCGGCGTGAATACCCGAGATCATGCAAAAATAATGAGCGTGATTCGGAAATGCCAGTGCTGCGTAAAACAATACCGGTGTAATCAGCAAGAACGGGCTGACGAGTGAAATCAGCATTGTTATTTTTGGTATACGTTTCCATGTGCGCATGCGCAATATGTAAAACTTTTTTTCTATTTTTCTTTTTTTGCAGATGATTGGCAGGACATGGATGACTTTATGTACAAATAAAATAACGACGAGCAAACCGCCGAATAAAGATACATATTCATCGCTTAAGCTTGTGCCAGGCCGCAGCAGCTCAAAAGCTAAAAAGGTAGATATAAAAACCAAAATCATAAAACATACAGCAGTTAATATTATGCGAACGGCGCCATAATCCTTCATGAGATTTATGGTCTTCCAGCAATTCATCAAAGTCATCCTTCCATACATCTTGAATAGAATCTCAAAATAATTTACTCCTCCCAAGAGAAAAAATCAATGCTTTTTTAAGAAAAAATATCATCCGGCAGGTATTTTTTTGAAACAAGCAAACAAACTGCGAAATATGGGGTTAGAACTTTCTTCTCAGTGAATTATCAGCTAAAATAAGATTAAAGATAGAAAGAAGTGGTGTGGATGGATTCGATGGATCATCGCATTGAGCGATTAGAATATTACATACAATTATTAGTGAAAACAGTAGATATGGACAGGTACCCCTTCTATGCGCTTCTCATTGATAAAGGGCTGAGCAAGGAAGAAGGGGAAGCGGTTATGAGGATATGCGATGAATTGTCGGAAGAGCTGGCAACACAAAAAGCGCAAGGATTTGTAACCTTTGATAAGCTCCTTGCGCTTTTTGCCGGACAGCTGAATGAAAAATTAGATGTTCATGAAACGATTTTTGCCCTGTATGAGCAGGGGCTTTATCAAGAGCTGATGGAAGTCTTTATCGACATCATGAAGCATTTTGATTAACTGTTTACAGGTTCGAGCTCTTCAGCCGGTTCATCCGCCGCACTGTCCTTTGCTTTTTTCTTCAGTTTTCCGTTTACGCTTTCAAAGTCATTGTCAATATTGGTGAGTGACGTTTCGAAAATTTCCATAAAATCATCGCCGTAGATATGGCGTATCATACACATCATTTCTGCCACTTCAGGAAATTTTCCGAATAAATGATACAAAGGCTGTGATCCTTTAAAAACAGCGTTGCGTGTCGGATCAAATTCCTCAAGCAAGCTCCAGAATACCTCGGTACCTTCCTCAGTCAATTGGACATATGTGTTCCTTTTATCATTCAGCCGTTTGGAGAACCTTAAATATCCCCGTTCTTCCAGCTTTTTTGAAAAGTTGAATGCGGTTGATACGTGCATGACCCCGAACTTCGCGATTTCAGAAATGGAAGCTCCATTCAATTGATACGCAATCCATAAAATATGATGCTCATTAATATTCAGGTCATACGGTTTGAGCCATTGCTGCCAATCCTTCTCGATCGATTTCCAAAGAGCCTTGCTAAGCTGAGCCATTTTCTGGGTGAAAACCAGAGCTTCTTTCACATCATAGGGCGGTTCCACTCGATTCATTACGTCACCTGCTTCTCTTTTTCTTTTTCTCTATTATGCCAATAAAATAAAGATTAATAAAGATGAAAATGTAAGAATTTTTTAATAAATTCACAAACCATTGTGGCGGAAGGGTTTTTCGGCCAAAAAAAATACGGGTCCAATTTTAGCCCGCATTTTTTTCTTTTGAATAGGATATTAGTTTTGTAAGGTTTTCTCCAGCTGTCTGATTTTCTCTTCGATATCGGCAATTTCTTTTTGCAGATCCTGCTGGTGAGGCTTAATCTCTTCCTGCCATTTTTTAATTGACGTTTGGAGCTCGCCGCCCACGTCTTTAATAACATCCGTGCTTTCTTTTGCCGCTTTGATCAGCTGGTCTTTTAATGCAAGCCCGTCTGACTTTAAGCGTTTGATTGTTTCTTCAAAAGAATCATAATTGGTTTTCATTTTTTCACGCAGCTGCTTTCCTGAGGAAGGTGCAGTAAGAAGAACCGCTGCTCCTCCGATGATGCCGCCTACGAATAGTCCTGTTAATAGAGAACGTCCGCTCGCCATTACAATCACCCCGTCTTTTTCTTCAAATAGGATTCATTCAGCATTTTTCATTTTTGTTGAAAGCCTGAACTTCTATACATAGCTTGCTTTATTTTAGCATATTTTTTAAGTGAAAAGGAGGGAGAAGGTTGTCTGTCTTTTTGATTGTGTTATCCTGCATCACCCTTGCCTTCGCTTCAGGCTCTGTTTACTATATCAGACTTCTCAGCCAGGCTGCTTCTTATCCGCCCAAGAAAGTCATCCGGCAGAAAGCGCTTGTTTGTTCAACCGGAACCGCCTTTACACTATGTCTTATCTTTTTCACAAAACTCCTCGCTTAAAACATGCTGACATGCTGCGGGCGCTCTGTTCAAAAAAACCTCTCCCGGAAGCGGAAGAGGTTTTGTGTGACAATTATTTAGCAGCTTCCATAAAGCTTGAACGTCTTAAAATGGTTTGCACAATCGGATAAATAATAATCATTGAGATTGTATTCAGCACAGCGGCCGGCAGAACAACAGCCGCGAACAATGCGGCGAAACCGCCCGGCAAACCGACGATCAATAAAGCTGACGATAGAAACACAATTCCTGATAAGATGGTCCCGATCACTGTCAGCACAGCGGCTGCACCTGTTTTTCGGCTCTTTCTGAACAAGAGAAACAGGGAGAAGAACAGAAACGCTGATACCGGTTTATCAATGATGTTAGGGATCTGTCCGGCTGGAAACGCGGTTGTAAGCGCGGAAATGATTCCGGTCACGATCCCGATGACGAGTACATTTTGCACCCGCGGGAACAGCAGAATGCCCATGAACATCATGATCAGCATCATATCTGGTTTCATGCCGCCTAAAAAGGGCGGAATAATGGAATGAAGCGCTGCGCCGATTGCGGCAAACAGAGCCATAATGACTAACTCTTTTGTTTTCATAACTATGCTCTCCTCTGCTAAGCTTTTTGCCCTCCAATAATATGCTCATCATTTATTGCGAAGGCTTTACAGAATGTGTTATGCAAACAGTATACCAAACGGACGGTTTGCATAGCCAGACTTTTTACTCATTTTCCTGCTGGAATTTCTTCATGAACGCTGCTAATTTTTCACAGTCTTCGAGAGAGACCGCGTTATAAATAGAAGCGCGGCAGCCCCCCACCGAACGGTGTCCGCCAAGGCCGATCATCTTCGCATCTTTTGCTTTCTGGACGAATGTTTTCGTTAATTCGTCATCCTGAAGCGTGAAGGTGACATTCATGCGTGAGCGGCTGTCTTTTCTGGCATGTCCTTTATAGAAGCCGTTGCTTTCATCAATACAACTGTAGAGAACCTGCGCTTTTTGTTCATTGCGCTGTTCAACAGCTTCCACACCGCCGTTTTCCTTGAGCCATTCCAGAACAAGGCTCAGCATATAAATCGCAAATGTCGGCGGAGTGTTGTAGAGTGAATCCGCTTTGACATGCGTGGAATATTTCAAGATTTTTGGGACGTTCGCATTTTCATTTTTCAGCCAGTTTTTTTTCATGATGACTACAGTCACGCCGGAAGGGCCGAGGTTCTTTTGGGCGCCTCCGTAGATCACATCAAATTTGGACACATCGATTTTTCTGCTTAAAATATCGCTGGACATGTCGGCTACGAGCGGAATTGGAGAATTCGGGAACTCCTGCCACTGAGTGCCGAAAATTGTATTGTTGGATGTGATATGTAAATATGCGCCGTCTTTTACATTCGTAAGGTCAACCTCTGGAATATAGCTGTAATTGTCTGTTTCACTAGTAGCGATAATAGACGTGTTCCCGAACAGTTTCGTTTCTGCCAGTGCTTTTTCAGACCAAGCGCCTGTCATGACAAAATGTGCGGTTTTTTCAGGTGTTAAAAAGTTCATCGGAAGCATTGAGAATTGAAGGCTTGCCCCGCCTTGAAGAAACAAGATATCGTAATCTTCCGGAATGCCCATCAGTTCGATTAAGAGGCTTTTCGCTTTTTGGTGCACCGCTTCATACTCTTTGCTGCGGTGGGAAAGCTCCATAACAGACATGCCGGATTCGTTAAAATCAATAAATTCTTTCTGTGCTTTTTGCAGAACTTCCAGTGGCAGCGCTGCAGGACCTGCGTTAAAATTCGTTGTACGTTCCATTATGATCTCTCCCTGTTTTCCACGTTAATGTATAAAATAATACAATTATCCTATCACAAAAATTCAGTTTTTTGATAAAAAATTAGAATTATCAAAAGAAATTGACGGATGTTTGCGAAATGTTCACAAAATAAAATAACCTCATCTTATGATGAGGCCAGGCGTTTTGCGATAGAGGAAGAGATGTTCTGCAGATCCTCCGGTTTATAATCATCAGCATGCGTTTTCCAAACTGCTCCGAATCCATCTCCTTTTCCGTAGCGAGGGATAATATGCATATGGTAGTGGAACACAGATTGTCCAGCTTTTTCGCCGTTATTGTTCAGCGTATTTAAGCCGATCGGTTCAAATTCATCCCGGATAGCGCGGGCGATTTTCGGGACAGCATGGAAATATTGTTTTGCTAATTCATCTGTAAATTCATATACATTCTCAATATGTGTTTTCGGAATGACAAGCGTATGGCCTTTTGTCACTTGGCTGATATCAAGAAAGGCAAGTACATGTTCATCTTCATACACCTTCGCGGATGGAATGTCGCCGGCAATAATTTTACAAAAGATACAATTCTCTGCACAATGCATGAGGGTTCCTCCTTATGAAATTGTTTAGTATGTATACACTCATCGTACCACAGAAATGCAGAAAATAGAAAACAGGATGAACGGCGAGCGTTCACCCTGAATGCAGAGGAAGAGCTTATATGAAGAAAATGTGTTATGCCTTTGGTAAGCACCTCATTTGTCAATAAAATGAAGACTTGTTTAATGCCTAACGATTCCTGCGATAAACACCTCATTTGACAATTTGCTTCATACATGAAGAATTCATCAATTCAGTGAAGAGAAATGGTTTGAGCATTGGACATGTTTATTTTCTATCCAACTGTTTCTAAGACGTCTTTGACAAACACCTCATTTTTCAGTTGATATGCTTTTCCTCTACAACTATTATGATGTCCAGAACCCTGTCTCTTTATGACAGCAAATTTATCATTTGTTAAAAGGGAATTGTTTCAAATCAGGCCTTGTTTTTGGTACTATGAAGAAAAACACTATAAGGGGAGAAACTATGTCTCTGCTATCGGTAAAAGACTTGACCGGCGGATATACAAGGAATCCGGTTTTAAAAAACGTATCATTCACCCTTGAACCGAATCAAATTGTCGGCTTAATCGGGCTGAATGGTGCTGGTAAAAGTACAACAATCAGACATATCATCGGGCTGATGGACCCGCATAAAGGTTCAATCGAATTAAACGGTAAAACGTTTGCTGAGGATCCGGAAGGCTACCGTTCACAATTTACCTATATACCTGAAACACCTGTTTTATACGAAGAATTGACGCTGATGGAGCATCTTGAACTAACAGCCATGGCATATGGACTGTCAAAAGAAACGATGGAGAAAAGGTTGCCTCCGCTTTTAAAGGAATTCCGAATGGAAAAGAGGCTGAAGTGGTTCCCGGCCCATTTTTCTAAAGGAATGAAGCAGAAGGTTATGATTATGTGCGCATTTTTGGCAGAGCCTGCGCTCTACATTATTGATGAGCCTTTTCTAGGGCTTGATCCGCTTGCCATTAACGCGCTGCTTGAACGGATGAATGAAGCGAAAAAAGGCGGGGCGAGCGTGCTGATGTCAACACACATTTTGGCAACGGCAGAACGCTATTGCGATTCGTTTATTATTTTACATAACGGCGAGGTGCGGGCGCGCGGCACGCTGTCAGAGCTCAGAGAGCAGTTTGGAATGAAGGACGCGGCGCTGGACGATTTGTATCTTGAGCTTACAAAGGAAGACGCTGGCCATGAATAATATGCTTGATATTTGGCAGTCGCGGCTGCAGGAGCATATCAAAGAAACAAGAACATACATGAAATATATGCTCAATGATCACCTCGTCATTGTTTTGATTTTTTTTCTAGCGGGCGCTGCAAGCTGGTACAGCAAATGGATACGGGACATTCCCGCTCACTTTCCATCCTTTTGGGTGATGGCCGTGCTGTTTTCGCTCGTGTTGACAAGCTCTTATGTGCGAACGCTTTTGAAGGAGGCTGACCTTGTTTTCTTATTGCCTCTTGAAGCAAAAATGGAGCCTTACTTGAAGCAGGCGTTTGTCTACAGCTATGTGTCTCAGCTGTTTCCGCTTATTGCGCTGAGCATCGTTGCGATGCCGCTTTATTTCGCAGTCACACCGGGGGCTTCGCTCGTATCGTATGCCGCGGTCTTTGTCCAACTGTTGCTGCTGAAAGCGTGGAATCAGGTAATGGAATGGCGCACGACTTTCCAAAACGACCGCAGCATGAAACGGATGGACGTCATCATTCGCTTTGCGGCGAATACACTCGTTCTTTATTTTGTTTTCCAATCTGTTTATATGTATGCGCTTCTCGTCTATGTCATTATGGCTGTTCTTTATCTGTATATGTCTTCCGCAGCAAAACGAAAAACATTTAAATGGGAGAGCCATATTGAGTCCGAATTGAGACGAAAGCAGCGTTTCTATCGGATTGCCAACCTGTTTACTGATGTGCCGCATTTGCGAAAGCAAGCCAAACGCAGAGCTTATCTCGACTTTTTGCTGCGGCTTGTGCCGTTTGAACAGCGCAAAACATTTGCCTATATGTTCACCCGCGCCTTTTTGCGTTCGAGTGATTATTTGGGCATTCTTGTCAGATTAACGATCGTTTTCGCGCTGATCATTATGTATGTCTCAGCTAGCCCGCTGATTGCAGCGGTTTTGACTGTGTTTGCAATTTTCATTACGGGCATTCAGCTTCTGCCGCTCTTCGGCCACTTTGACCATCTGGCGCTTCAAGAGCTGTACCCTGTGAAAAAAGAAACAAAGCTGAAAAGCTATTTCTCTCTATTAAAAACTGCACTTAGTATTCAAGCGCTGCTGATGTCTGTTGCATCTGCCTATGCAGCCGGCTTGACCGGTTTTCTGTACGCGCTGATCGGTTCTGCCGTTCTGATTTTTGTTGTTTTGCCTGCTTATATGACAACCAGGCTGAAAAAGCACGGAAAGCTGTGAACTGAAAAGAGGTAATCAAATGACAGATAATCAGCTGCTGATGCAGGAAGCTTTGGAATGGAAAATGCATTTTTTGCGAAAGGATTCCATGTTTGAACGCTTTTCGAAGCGTGTCCAGACGAAGGTGAATGAACGGATTCCTGAAAAAATCCATACGGTCGTCACCGAGAGTGTAAGAAAAATGGTAGAAGCGACAATGGCCGGCTCTAATATCATCACTTATAAAAAGGATACAAGTGCACTGTCGCTCAGTGAAAAAAACGAATTGGCGAAAAAAACGATTGTTTCTTATCAGAAAGTGGCAGCTGCTGAGGGAGTCGGCACCGGAGCGGGCGGCATTTTTTTAGGCATTGCTGATTTTCCGCTGCTGCTTTCAATTAAGATGAAGTGTTTATTTACCTTGTCTTCCATTTATGGCTTTGATGTCAAGGATGCACAAGAAAGGATGTTCTTGCTGCTCGTGTTTCAGCTTGCGTTTTCGAGTGATGATGGCCGTAAATCGCTTTTTTCTGTCATCGAAAATTGGGAGACGGAGAAAAAGAGCATCGACTGGAGAGTGTTCCAGCAGGAATATCGCGATTATATCGACGTCGTGAAGCTTTTTCAGCTTTTGCCGGGCGTAGGAGCGGCAGTCGGCGGAATTGCCAATTATAAGCTGCTTGCTCAGCTTGGAGAAACGGCAAGACATGTTTTTCATCTGAGGATATTAAAGGAAACAGCCGGAGAATAAACACTCCGGCTGTTTTTTTATAGCTGATGATAGGTGATCGCAGCGCCGGCAAGGACCTTGGCCGCTGTCAGCATGGCTTTTTCGTTGATATCAAATTTCGGATGGTGGTGGGAATAAACTCGATCTGGCTGTTCGGGAGCGGCACCTGTAAAGAAAAAAGTGCCTTTCACGTTTTGTAAGTAATAAGCAAAATCCTCGCCGCCCATTTGCGGTTCACCGTCAATGACCTGCTGAACGCCCTCGGTATTCTTTGCGGTGCTCACCAAGTGGCTCGTTTCGGCAGGATGGTTCACAACCGCCGGATAACCCTGTTCATAGGTGTACTCATAGGACGCGCCGTGCATGCTGCATATTCCTTTTACAACCGCTTCAATTTCTTTCTCCAGAATGTCCCGGACATTTTCATCAAAAGAACGCGCTGTGCCGATGAGTACTGCTTGGTCTGCGATGACATTAAACGGATTGTCGGCGATGAAGGAGCCTGTCGAAATGACGGCGGATTGAATCGGATTGACTTTGCGGCTGACAATGTGCTGCAAAGAGGAAACGATTTGCGAACCAATCAGGACGGCGTCTTTAGTATCATGCGGATGAGCGCCGTGGCCGCCCTTTCCGAAGACTTTAATCGTAAATCGGTCTGCCGCAGCCATTACGGCGCCGGGGCGGCAGAGAATAGTTCCGAGCGGCTCAGTTGCCCAAAGATGAGTGCCGAATATCACATCCGTGTTTTCGAGACAGCCGTCATCGATCATTGGCTTTGCGCCTCCCGGATAATATTCTTCTGCATGCTGGTGGATCATCACAAATGTTCCCTTCAGTTCATGTCTGTTTTGGTGAAGGACCTTGGCCACTGCGAGAAGAGCTGCGGTGTGGCCGTCGTGGCCGCATGCATGCATGACACCAGGCACTTTGGAGGCGTAAGGGACATCTTTTTCATCTTGAATGGGGAGAGCGTCAAAGTCGGCCCTCAAAGCGACTGTAGGGCCGGGTTCGCTTCCTTCTATATATGCTAAAACCCCTCTGCCGCCAACGTTTGTGCGGATTGGGACTCCTAACGATTCATAATAGGAAGCAATAAATGCGGCGGTTTTTTCTTCTTGAAATGAAAGCTCAGGATACATATGAAAATGGCGCCTGATCTCAACCATTTCTTCAAAACAGCCGTCGAGCTGTTTGTTTATCTCTTTCTGCAGTGTGGATATGGACAAAGCCGCTTCCCCCTTTTCTATGTTTTCCATGATTGTATAGAAAAAGTCTGAATATTTCAACTCATGCTGTTTTAAAGCATCATCACAGCTGCGAGGGTTGTCACCAAAAGGCCAATCGCAACGGGAATGAAGTTTTTTCTGGCAAGCTCAAAAGGATCAACTTTGCAAATGGCTGCGGCGGGAATCAACGCCCATGGGACCAGTGTTCCTCCGCCCACCCAGATGGCAGAGATTTGTCCGAGCGCGGTCAGAACGGCGGGATCGGCATGGAGAGCGGACGAAAAGAGCTTTGCGATGGAGCCGGCGAGAGAAATGCCGGAAAATCCTGAGCCGTCAAGGCCTGTTATGGCTCCAGCGGCAGTTAATGCAGCGGCGGCAAGCTCCTTTGACATAGGCATCATATGGGATAAAGCAATGCCAAGATCGTTGACAATGCCGTGGGAACCTTTAGGGAGTGAAGTGCCCAGTATGCTCTCATAGCCTGAGTCGCCAAGATAAAAGAAAGCGGCAATCGGGATGACGGGGCCGAAAACCTTAAAACCGAACTTAAATCCGTCAATAAAATAGCCGGTGATTTTTTCAAGCCCTTTATGCTTATACACGAAAAAATGAACGGTAAGGAGGATACAGATTGCAGACCCGCCAATTAACGCGGTGGCATCATTTCCTTGTAGGTTAAACAAGAGCATGCAGGCGATATCTGCAAGAAAGGCAAGCGGAATCAAAAAAGCCAGTATGGACCGCAGGCGTTTTGGCAAGTACAGCGAGTTGTCTTGTTCGCCGGAAAGAACGGGGGAAAAAGAAGCGGGATGCTCCTGTTTTTTGCGTTCGCGCTGAATCATGATAAAGGCAGCGGTTGTTGTAGTCACACCCATAATCAGCACAAGCGGAATGCTGGCCGAGACGACATCACCGACTGGAATGCCTGCTGCATCTGCAGTCAGCTTTGGCGCCGCCTGAATGACAAAGTCTCCTGAGAGGGCAAAACCGTGTCCGAATAAGTTCATGGCCATTGCCGCGGCAAGAGGCGTCAAACCGGCACGTGCGGCTGCGGGGAGCAGGACGGCGCCGATTAAAGCGACACCCGGAGAAGGCCAGAAGAAGAGAGAAATGGCGAACATCAGGCCCCCAATCAGCCAATAGGCAGTCACAGGCCCTCTCACAAGGCTTGCAAAGGGAGAAATCATCGCTTCATTTATCCCTGTTTTTGTTAACAAATCACTCATTGAAACGATAAAGCAAATGATGAAAATCGTGGGCAGCAGTTCGCCGGCCGCATAGATAAAGCTGTGGAATAAACTGCTGACAGAAGCTGAAAGTGAATGGCTGGCCCATAGCGATATGATAAAAATGCCGAATAGAGAAATAAATGTCGTGTCTTTTCTCAGCAGCATAAATAGGATAATTGCACCGATAAAAAACACATACAGAACATGGACAGACAAAATCCCGACTTCCATCATCAATCACTCCTTCCGCTTACAGATTATTCATAGGCGGGCGGAAGGTGCCGGGACAGAGGGAGGGTTATGATGGAAGATGAACATTGATCTGTTTCAGCTGCTCAATCGATGATGCCTTAATACTCTATTCGCTTTTTGCAGATGTTTTGGGAAGCATTCAGGAGAAAAAATGACGCACCCTTCAGCAAGCCAGTTTTTTCTATAGGCGATGATGCTTTCCGATGGCTCTAAATATGAATCATCCTCGTGCTGCATCTCGTAATCATCAAATCCGAACTGAAAACCGCAGCACGGGCAGATTTCATGAGAATGATTGCCTTCATGATCATATGGCGGTTCAGCCAATCTCTTAAACCCGCAGACTGGGCAAGTATGCTTCATTTTGCTTTCCTCCCAATAAAATAAGCTGCCGGACATGCCGGCAGCTATTCGACAGCGAAATATGTGGTGACATAGGAAGGCCGGGAGAAGATCGACGTTGTGTCAATTCCGGCAGATGTATCGCGTTTTTTGTGGGCTTCTTTGTAAGAACCGGACTGCTGCCAGTCTTGAAAGGCGCTTTCCGTTTCCCACAAGGTTAGAATGACATAGGTGTCACTGTCAAGCGGACGGAGCACTCGAATGGCTTCAAAGCCAGGCTCGTTTTCGACTTTTCCCGCTCTGTTTTTAAATCTGTTTTCAAACAGCGGACGCCCTTCCTGAGTGACGGCAATATTGTTCAATACTGCAAAACCGGGATGTTTGATCTCTCCGACTTGGTCAATGACTTCATAAGCGTGTGGTGCCTGAAAAACGGTATCTCCGTTTGTTTCATGAATCAAAATGGCGTTTTCCTGCCCCTGCATCAAAAGGATATTTTCTGAGGGATGCTTCTCTACGATCGTTTTTAAAAAATCGGCTGTCCCATATGTAATATAAACCTTCATATCAGCCACCTCCTGCTTGCTAGTATATCAAAACAATGGTATAAGTTTCTATTGGCGAGTGCTTCGAACATAATTCCAAACAATTTTTCCCATACTACCTTTAGAAAGGCGAGGTGAGTTCATGTTTAAGATAAAGAAAAAGAAACTTTTTATACCTATCATTATTTTAGTGTTAACTGCTTTTCTCGCTTTAATAGGATATATTTCAATTATTTTTCTCGGCCATTATGTCATAGATGAAAAAAAGCTTATTCTTCATGCTTCTTCAAAAATTGTTGATCAAAACGGAGATGAGGTTGCAAGCCTGTATACAGAAAATCGCGAGCCGGTCTCGATCAATGAGATTCCGAAGCAGGTCAGAGAAGCGTTTATCGCTGTTGAGGATAAAAGGTTCTATGAGCATCACGGCATTGATGCAAAATCTGTCGGAAGAGCAGTGTATCGCGATATATTAGCAGGCGGAAAGGTGGAAGGCGGAAGCACGATCACCCAGCAGCTTGCCAAAAATATTTTTCTGACACATGACAAAACATTTCTAAGAAAAACAAAAGAAGTGATCATTGCGATTAATCTTGAACGGGATTACAGCAAGGACAAGCTGCTTGAAATGTATTTAAACCAGCTTTACTTCGGACACGGGGTCTACGGCATACAAGCGGCGTCCCACTATTATTTTAATAAAGAAGTAAAAGATTTGACTATATCTGAAGGCGCTGTTTTGGCCGCTATTCCGAAGGCGCCTTCTACGTACTCTCCGATTTTGCACCCTGATAAAAATAAGGAACGGCGTGATACAATTCTAGGCATGATGAATGACCAAGGCTATATTAGTGCGAAAGAGGCTGTCACCGCACAGGGCCGGACGCTTGGACTGCACGTGAAGAAACAGTCGGAAACACCTTGGTTTGACAGCTACATTGACCTTGTGATTAAAGAGGCGGAGGACAAGTATTCCATTTCCGGAGAGCAGCTTCTTCAAGGCGGATACACGATCAAGGTGCCGCTCGATTCGAAGCTGCAGAAGACGGCTTACCAGGTGATGAAAGAGGGAAGCTATTATCCCGGAACAGATCAGAATGCCGAGGGAAGCGCGGTCTTTATTAATAACAAGACAGGCGGTGTAGAAGCGGCCATCGGCGGAAGGGATTACACATCCAAAGGATATAACCGTGTCACAGCTGTCCGCCAGCCGGGTTCCACATTTAAGCCGCTTGCCGTATACGGACCGGCGATGCAGGAAAAGAAATTTAAGCCATATTCTCTATTGAAGGATGAGTTGCAGACCTACGGAGATTATACGCCGAAAAACTACGACAGCCGGTATGAGGGCGAAGTCACTATGTCTGACGCCATTACGTACAGCAAAAACGCGCCGGCTGTCTGGACGCTGAATGAGATCGGCGTCGAAACAGGAAAATCTTATTTGAAAGCAAACGGCATTGATATCCCTGATGAAGGACTTGCTCTCGCTCTAGGAGGCTTGGAAAAAGGCGTTTCGCCGCTCCAGCTTGCCGGCGCGTTTCATACATTTGCCGCGAATGGAACGTATACGGAACCCTTCTTTATCTCGAGCATAATAGATGAAGACGGAGAAACAATAGCCGATCATAAAGAGGAAGGAAAGCGGGTTTTCAGCAAGCAGACGTCTTGGAATATGACGAGAATGCTGCAGCAGGTAGTCAAAAAGGGAACGGCCACGTCCGGCACCTATCACGGCGACCTGGCGGGAAAAACAGGTTCTACATCTTATACAGGCGTCTCCGGCGCGACAAAGGACGCCTGGTTTGCAGGCTATACGCCGAAAATAACCGGGGCAGTCTGGATGGGTTATGACAAAACGGATCAAAACCATTATTTGAAAGCCGGGAGCTCATACCCGACGCGGCTGTTTAAGGATATTTTGACACAGGCAGGAGAAACCGGTTCTGTGTTCACAAAGCCTAAAAACATTAAAGACCTGGAAAGCCCGATTGAGCTGCAGCCGGTCAAAACACTCACAGCCGATTACACATTTAAAGCAGCGGGACTCTTTACTATTGAATTAAAGTGGGACGCTCAAGAGGATGATCGGGCCGTATACAGAATTTATGTAAACAAGGACGGCGAGGAGACGCTTCTTGATTCGGTTGAAGGGAAGGGAAGCTATGAAATTCCTTATGCCAACTTATTTTCGGGCGCGTCTTATAAAATTGTGCCTTATAATACACAGACAAAAAGAGAAGGGGAAGGAACCGATTACGTTCAGCCAAAATTGTTTTCCTCTTAATGGAATTCGGCGATTTTTTGAACTTTGAGCTACATTTCTATACCATTTGCCTAAAACAAGGTATAGTGTAATAAGTCAAGAAATACGAACGTATGGTTGCCGTATGAAAGGTGGAAATCAGATGAGTAAACGAGAAACGTTTAACGAGACGTTTTTAAAAGCTGCGCGGGGAGAAAAAGCGGATCACACGCCTGTGTGGTATATGAGGCAAGCAGGGCGCTCACAGCCGGAATACCGCAAGCTGAAGGAAAAGTACGGATTGTTTGAGATCACACATCAGCCAGAACTTTGTGCGTATGTCACAAGACTGCCGGTTGAGCAATACGGAGTCGATGCTGCAATCCTTTATAAAGATATCATGACGCCGCTGCCGTCAATCGGTGTGGATGTTGAAATCAAAAACGGGATCGGTCCTGTTATTGATCAGCCAATCCGGTCTCTGGCGGACATTGAAAAACTCGGCCAGATTGATCCGGAACAGGACGTGCCGTACGTGCTTGAGACGATTAAACTGCTTGTCAATGAGCAGCTGAACGTCCCGCTCATCGGTTTCTCAGGTGCGCCTTTTACGCTTGCAAGCTATATGATCGAAGGCGGCCCGTCGAAAAACTACAATAAAACAAAAGCCTTCATGTACAGTATGCCAGATGCATGGAATCTGCTGATGTCCAAGCTTGCCGACATGATCATCGTGTACGTGAAAGCGCAGATTAAGGCAGGCGCAAAAGCGATTCAAATCTTTGATTCGTGGGTCGGCGCATTGAATCAGGCAGATTACAGAACATACATCAAACCCGTAATGAACCGGATTTTTTCAGAGCTCGCAAAGGAGAATGTGCCACTGATCATGTTTGGCGTTGGCGCAAGCCATCTTGCAGGTGATTGGCATGACCTTCCTCTCGATGTTGTCGGGCTTGACTGGAGACTCGGCATTGATGAAGCCAGATCAAAAGGAATTACTAAAACAGTGCAGGGCAACCTGGACCCGTCCATTTTGCTTGCGCCATGGGAAGTCATTGAGAAGAAAACGAAGGAAATACTTGATCAGGGTATGAAATCAGACGGCTTCATTTTCAATCTTGGCCATGGGGTATTTCCTGATGTCAGTCCCGAGGTTTTGAAAAAACTGACAGCATTTGTCCATGAATATTCACAAAACAAAAAAATGGGTCAATATTCCTAAGCATATCTTTTGGTATCTTAATGATATCCTGTCAAAATGTTTGTATCAGATCATTAAAGAGGGTGTAAACAGTGAGTAGAAAGAAAATGGGGCTTCTCGTGATGGCGTACGGCACGCCTTATAAGGAAGAAGATATTGAACGTTATTATACACATATCAGAAGAGGCAGAAAGCCTGAACCTGAAATGCTTCAAGATTTGAAAGACAGATACGAAGCGATTGGCGGCATTTCACCGCTTGCCAAAATCACAGAAGAGCAGGCGCATAATCTGGAACAGCACTTGAATGAAATTCAGGATGAGATTACGTTTAAAGCGTATATCGGACTGAAGCATATCGAGCCGTTTATTGAAGACGCCGTAGCAGAGATGCATAAGGATGGCATTACAGAAGCAGTCAGCATCGTGCTGGCGCCGCATTTCTCCACGTTCAGCGTTCAGTCCTACAACAAACGTGCCAAAGAAGAGGCTGAAAAACTCGGCGGCTTAACGATTACGTCAGTTGAAAGCTGGTACGATGAACCGAAGTTCGTGAAATATTGGGTTGACCGAGTGAAGGAAACATATGCGTCAATGCCTGAGGATGAAAGAGAAAACGCAATGCTCATCGTATCCGCACACAGCCTGCCGGAAAAAATCAAAGAATTTGGAGACCCGTATCCGGACCAGCTGCATGAATCGGCGAAATTGATTGCTGAAGGCGCAGGCGTTTCCGAATATGCTGTCGGCTGGCAAAGTGAAGGGAACACGCCTGATCCTTGGCTCGGACCCGATGTTCAGGATTTAACACGTGATTTATTCGAACAAAAAGGCTATCAAGCATTTGTATATGTTCCTGTTGGATTTGTCGCGGATCACTTAGAAGTGCTTTATGATAATGATTATGAATGCAAAGTGGTGACTGACGATATCGGCGCAAGCTATTACCGGCCGGAAATGCCAAATGCCAAGCCTGAATTTATTGATGCTTTGGCAACAGTCGTATTAAAAAAATTAGGACGTTAAAGAAGGCGATGAACATGAGTGACGGCAAAAAACATGTAGTCATCATCGGCGGCGGCATTACCGGTTTAGCCGCCGCCTTCTATATGGAAAAAGAAATCAAAGAAAAGAATCTGCCGCTTGAGCTGACACTTGTGGAGGCAAGTCCGAGAGTCGGCGGGAAAATCCAGACAGTCAAGAAAGACGGCTATATCATCGAAAGAGGGCCAGACTCCTTTCTGGAACGAAAGAAAAGCGCCCCGCAGCTTGTTAAAGACTTAGGTCTTGAGCATTTGCTTGTCAACAATGCGACCGGACAATCCTATGTGCTTGTAAACCGCACCCTGCATCCAATGCCGAAGGGCGCTGTAATGGGGATACCGACAAAAATTGCGCCGTTTGTTTCTACGGGTCTGTTTTCCTTGTCCGGGAAGGCGAGAGCTGCTATGGATTTCATCCTGCCTGCAAGCAAAACAAAGGATGATCAGTCATTGGGAGAATTCTTCCGCAGACGTGTCGGAGATGAAGTGGTCGAGAACTTAATCGAGCCGCTTCTATCAGGGATCTACGCAGGCGACATTGACAAGCTCAGCCTGATGTCGACATTCCCGCAATTTTACCAGACGGAACAAAAGCATAGAAGCCTGATTCTCGGCATGAAAAAAACAAGGCCTCAAGGCTCAGGCCAGCAGCTGACGGCAAAAAAACAAGGGCAGTTCCAGACTCTGTCAACCGGTTTGCAGACCCTTGTAGAAGAGATCGAAAAGCAGTTAAAGCTGACGAAGGTGTATAAAGGCACAAAAGTGACCAAACTCAGCCATAGCGGCTCTGGCTATTCGCTCGAACTGGATAACGGCGTCACACTTGATGCTGATTCAGTAATTGTGACTGCTCCGCATAAAGCTGCTGCGGGAATGCTTTCTGAGCTTCCTGCCATTTCTCATTTGAAAAATATGCACTCCACATCCGTGGCAAACGTCGCTTTAGGTTTCCCCGAAGGCTCCGTCCAAATGGAGCATGAGGGGACGGGTTTTGTCATTTCAAGAAACAGTGACTTTGCGATCACAGCCTGTACGTGGACGAATAAAAAATGGCCGCACGCAGCGCCGGAAGGCAAAACGCTGCTTCGGGCATATGTCGGAAAAGCCGGAGACGAATCCATTGTCGATCTATCAGATAATGACATTATCAACATTGTGTTAGAAGACTTAAAGAAAGTCATGAACATAAACGGCGAGCCGGAAATGACATGTGTCACCCGATGGCATGAAAGCATGCCGCAGTACCATGTCGGCCATAAGCAGCGTATCAAGGAGCTGCGTGAAGCACTTGCATCTGCGTATCCGGGTGTTTATATGACAGGCGCTTCTTTCGAAGGTGTCGGCATTCCCGACTGCATTGATCAAGGAAAAGCTGCCGTGTCTGACGCGCTTACCTATTTATTCAGCTAAAACCTCCGCTTTATCGCGGAGGTTTTTTTGATGTGCAATGGCAATATTGTGTAAAAAATGATTGAATTGAACAGCAGGTTATGATACATTTGCATATGTACTTAATGACTAAAATGTTCAAACGGTCAGTTTCGAGGTGAATACAATGTCAATAGATCGAAAAAAGCTCATTTTGGAGGCGGCTACAAAGTCTTTCACGCAGTTCGGGTATAAAGCGACGACAATGGATCTTGTCGCAAAACTTGCGAACGTGGGGAAGGGAACCATTTATACTTTTTTCAAAAACAAAGAAGAGCTGTTTGACGAGATTTTCACTACTTTATTAAAGGAAATGAAGCAAAAAGCGGATGAAGCGATGGAGCCGAACCTTCCGTTCCATGAAAATGTGCACAGAGCGCTGTTTGCCATTCTGGAGTTCAGGAAAACACATCAGCTGACGATTAAAATTTTCCAAGAGAATGCCGAGATTGGTACAATGGCTGTTCAGGAAGTGATCCAGAAAATGGAGCGAGCCATACTGTCTTATATCAAAAGTAAGATTGAAGACGGGATCAAAAGCGGCGCAATCAAGCCGTGCGACCCTGAGCTGACAGCCTTTGTGATGCTGAAGCTTTATATCGCGCTCATTTTTGACTGGGAAAAGCAACACCCCCCTCTTGATAAAGAGACAATTGCGGGACTGCTTGAATTGTATGTTGTCAAAGGATTGTCAGCGAACTAGATAATCCTTTCTCTTTGCAAGAAAATGACCATTTTTCATGATGAGTCAGTTTTAGAATGGAGGCATCAGGATGAACACAATACGAAGTCAGTGGAAAGACATCGTAACAAGTAAAAAATTATTGATTCCCATCATCGCCATTTTGTTTGTCCCGCTTATTTACAGCGGCGTATTCTTAAAGGCTTATTGGGACCCGTACGGCACAGTTGACCAGCTGCCTGTCGTTGTCGTCAACCAAGACAAGGGAGCAACGTATGAAGGAGAAAAACTTCAAATCGGTGATGATCTGGTCAAAGAATTAAAGGATAATAACAACTTTGATTGGCATTTTACCAATGATCTCGACCAATCGTTAAAGGACTTATTGAATCAAAAATATTATTTAGTTGTCGAGATTCCTGAGGATTTTTCTAAGAATGCCAGCACTGTATTAGACAAAAATCCGAAAAAATTGGATCTGAAATACCACACAAATGCAGGGTCCAACTATGTAGGGGCAACGATCGGCGAAAAAGCGATTGATAAACTGAAAGCCTCTGTTTCAAAAGAAGTGACCGAGCAATATACGAAAGTTATTTTTGATAACTTTAAAGATATCGCAAAAGGTTTGAGCGACGCGAGCAGCGGCGCGAAAAAAATTGATGACGGCACAAAGGATGCGAAAAACGGAAGCGCCCAGCTGAAAGAAAATCTGGCGAAGCTGAAGGAAAGCACCGCTACCATCAGTGACAAAACAGCGCAGCTTGCAGATGGAGCGGCTCAGGTGACGAGCGGCATCCAATCGCTTGACAGCTCGCTCGGTAAATTCCAAGACAGCAGCAACCAGATTTATGATAAATCTGGTCAGCTTGCAGCAGGATCAGGCAAGATAACGGGCAAGCTAAATGAACTGAATGCCGGCCTTCAAAAGGTGCAGCAGGGCTTGCCTAATCTGACAAACGGGCTGGATCAGCTCAACAGTAAAGCGCAAGAAGAGTCGGAAAAAGCAGCAAAAGCGGAAAAACTCATAAATGCGCTCGATTTAACACAGCTTGAAACAGCTGTGAACAATCTGGAAAAGTCAGAAACAGCGATGAAGGAATTTAAAAAACAGCTGTCTGACTTTGAAAACAGCTTAAAAAACCGTGATCAGGCATTCAAAAATCTCATCAACTCGAGTGATTTCTTAACAGCGGAGCAAAAAAGACAGTTGATCAATTCTGTTGAAAAGCAGCTTCCGAAAGTTGATGCGCCTGATTTTGATGAAATTTTAAGTGGGCTTCCTTCAGCTGATCAGCTGCCTGACATCGCAACGATAAAAAGCTCATTGGAAGATGTGAAAGCGGAGGTTGCCCAGGTGAAGGCATTGCCGGAAGCTACCTCTAAGCTTTATAATGGCGCAAAAGCCACTCAAGATGCGATTGACAAATTAACTGCTGGATCTGAGAAGATATACAATGGTTCACAGCAGCTGACAGAAAACCAAAATAAACTGACAGCCGGCATCGGTGAATATAATAAGCAGTTCGCAAAGGCAAAAGCGGGCTCAGAGCAATTGGTGACAGGAAGCAGCCAAGTATCAGGCGGATTGTTTAAGCTGTTAGACGGGTCTAAACAGGTCCAAAGCGGATCATCAAAACTTGCAGACGGATCTGCATCACTTGATACAGGTTTAGGCAAGCTATTGGACGGCACAGGAGAGCTGTCTAGTAAGCTGAAGGATGCGGCTGATCAAACAGGAGATATCGATGCTGATGATCAAACATACGGCATGTTTGCGGATCCGGTTAAAACCAAAGATGATGCCATTCATTCCGTTCCTAACTACGGTACAGGGCTGACACCTTATATCCTGTCAATGGGCTTATATGTCGGCGGCATCATGCTGACGGTTGTCTTCCCGCTGAAGGAAGCGTCAGGACGTCCGAGAAACGGTTTTGAGTGGTTCTTCAGCAAATTCAATGTCATGATGCTTGTAGGAATCATTCAATCATTGATTGTGGCGACGGTTCTGCTATTGGGAATTGGTCTCGAGGTAGAGAGCACGTGGAGATTTTACGTGTTTACGATCATTACGAGTCTCGCTTTCCTGGCGATAATTCAATTTTTGGCTACAACGATGGGCAACCCGGGGCGATTTATCGCAGTCATTATTTTAGTGCTGCAGCTGGGAGCGAGCGGAGGAACCTTCCCGCTTGAATTGCTTCCGAATTTCTATCAAGTCATCCATGGTGCATTGCCGATGACCTACAGCATTAACGGATTCAGAGCAGTCATTTCAAACGGTGACTTTGGCTACATGTGGCAGATGGCCGGCGTCTTAATCGGCATCGCCCTCGTCATGATTGCACTAAGCATTACTTACTTTACAATGTTAAGCCGGAAGGAAGAATCATCAGAAGAACAGCCGGCTTCATAAAGAAAAAGAACTTGTTTCCTTGGAAACAAGTTCTTTTTTTGTTACATTCCCCATTTAATAAGCAATCCTGTATAGGTTAATCCGCCGCCAAACCCGAAAAGCAAAACGATTTGATCTTTTTTCAGCTTCCCGGCTTTCACTGCGAGATCGAGCGCCAAAACAATTGAAACCGAAGACGTGTTTCCGTAGTGCTCAACACTAGTGAGCGTTTTTTCAATCGGGAACGGTGTTTTTTCACAAATTGACTCGATCATGCGCAAGTTGGCGCTGTGAGGAACAAACCAATCGAGATCATCAGAGCTGAGTCCTGCTTTATGTAAAAGCCGTTCAAATTCGCCAGGGACGGTTCTTGCGGCCCATTTATATACCTCGCGTCCGTTTTGTACCATTTTTCCAGAACCGACAAGCTGCACACCGTTTATTTCATTTCGCAGTCCGGCACGATACAAAATATCGCCGCCGTTCCCGCTTGTTCCTTGTACAGATGCAAGAAATCCCGGCGTCTCTTCATCTCGTTCTACTAACAGCGCACCCGCGGCATCGCCAAACAGAACGCATGTCGTTCGATCGGTATAATCCGTTACCTTTGATAACGTCTCTCCGGCGATCACGAGAATTTTTTGATGAAGGCCTGATGTGATCAATCCATTTGCCAAATGGAGGCCGTAAGTCAGTCCGGCGCACGTCGCATTAATATCCAGCGCGCCGGTGCTTTCCCAGCCGAAATATTCCTGTACGCGGCATGCCGTACTCGGAAAGGCGTAATCGGATGTGGTTGTGGCAACGAGGATCATATCGACATCATCAAGTGTTCCTTTGTAACGGCTCTTGAGATTCTTCACCGCTTCTATGCATAAATCAGAGGTGAATTGATGTTCATCCGCAATCCGGCGTTCTCTCATTCCTGTGCGCTGAACGATCCATTCATCAGAGGTATCAACGATCTTTTCTAAATCTGCATTGGTTAAACGTCTGCTCGGCGCATAGGTGCCGATAGCTGTAATTTTTGCTTTTGACATATGAATCACTCCTTATGGTCAGATTATAACACTAGATATTAGTATCTGGTACTAAAAAGAAGGTTTTTTTACAAAAAAAGAGAAGTGTAGAATAGGGAAATCTATGAAAAAGAAAAAGGAGGCTGAAAAATGGTCAGTCAAGAAGCAGTAGTCTTTTTGGCATTATCCGGGGCTATTGCGTTTCTGTTGCCAATCGGGCTGATTGTATGGTTTAAGCGAAAGTATGGCGCCTCGCTTAAAGTGTTTTTTATTGGCGCTCTCACGTTTTTTGTCTTCGCTCAGCTGCTGGAAGGCGGCGTTCATGTTTATGTACTGCAAGTGAATGAAATGACGAAAGAAGCGATGCAACATCCATTATGGTATGGCATTTACGGCTGCTTGATGGCCGGAATTTTTGAGGAGTGCGGAAGGTATATGATGATGCGATTTTTTATGAAGCGCCATCATACCTGGGCGGATGGTCTGGCTTTCGGGGCAGGCCATGGTGGGCTTGAAGCCATCCTGATTACAGGTTTGTCCTCTATCTCACTTATTGTATACGCATTTGCAATCAATAGCGGGACGTTTGAACAGCTTTTAGTCAATGGCGACGTCAAACAGGCGCTTTTGCCGATACAGGAGCAGCTGCTGCATACTCCTTCGTATGAATGGCTGCTGGGCGGAATAGAAAGAATCAGTGCCATTGCCGTCCAGATTGGTCTGTCTCTGCTTGTTTTGTACGCGGTTAAAAGCCGCCGGCCGCTGTTTTTGTTGTATTCTATTCTTTTACATGCACTGTTTAATGTACCGGCGGTTTTATATCAGAGAGGAATCATAGAGCATGCTGCAGCTGTTGAAATCATTGTTGCTCTTATAGCGGCTTTATCAGTTTATTGGATTGTAAAAGCAAAAAGGGTGTTTCAATAAAAGGTCCAAGCAGCAGCAATGCCCGCTTGGAAAAATGTGAATGGAAATATTCATAAGCATGGGTCATCAGAATATTTCTGATTCAGTCTTTAGCAATGACAGCAAGAATGTCTGTGTTTTTTACAAGAGAAACAATGGTGTTTCTTTTTCTTCTTCTTCTCGCAAGGGTCATGGCATTCTTTCTTTTTCTTGCAATGGTCGTGGAAATCTTTATCGAACCACTCGTCAAAGAACCAAAAATCATCGAACCAATCGTGACAACGACATTTCTGTTCATGTGAATGACGACAGCACATAGAAATCCCTCCTCTTCCCATGCTCTCTACAGCATATGAGAGATTGATAGGAAAAGATTGGACGGGTCCCTCGGGAAAAGAGTATATTTTAAAGTAGAAAATAAAAGGAGGAATGCCCTATGACGTCCGTACGTAAAACGATGGAGCTCATTAAAGAACTTGTATCGATCCCAAGCCCGACCGGAAATACATATGAGGTGATCAATTATATTGAAAGCCTTTTAAAAGAATGGAAGGTAGAAACGGTTCGGAACCACAAGGGCGGCTTAATTGCAACGCTTCCAGGACGCGACACATCCCGGCATCGCATGCTGACAGCGCACGTTGACACCCTCGGCGCTATGGTGAAGGAGATTAAAGCGGACGGCCGGCTGAAAATTGACTTAATCGGCGGGTTCCGCTACAACTCAATTGAGGGGGAGTATTGCCAAATTGAAACCGCCTCGGGAAAAACGTACACAGGCACAATTTTAATGCATCAAACGTCTGTGCACGTATACAAAGACGCGGGAAAGGCTGAGCGAAATCAAGAGAATATGGAGATCCGCCTAGATGAACCTGTTCACTGCCGGAAAGATACGGAGGAGCTTGGCATTGGCGTCGGAGACTTTGTGTCGTTTGATCCACGTGTCGAGATCACATCAAGCGGATTTATTAAATCGCGCCATTTGGATGACAAAGCAAGCGTCGCCTTATTGCTCCGTTTAATTCATCAAATTCAAACAGAAGACATTGAGCTGCCGTATACAACCCATTTTCTTATTTCCAATAATGAAGAAATCGGATATGGCGGGAATTCGAATATTCCTTCTGAAACAGTTGAATATTTGGCGGTTGATATGGGGGCTATCGGTGACGGGCAGGCGACAGATGAATATTCAGTATCAATCTGTGTGAAGGATTCGAGCGGGCCGTATCATTATCAGCTCAGAAAGCATTTAGTTCAATTAGCCGAGAAGCATCATATCGACTATAAGCTTGATATATATCCGTACTACGGGTCTGATGCGTCAGCAGCGATCAAATCCGGGCATGATATTGTGCATGGCCTCATAGGGCCGGGAATTGATGCTTCCCATGCATTTGAACGCACCCATAAATCATCTCTTCGCCATACCGCTAAGCTTCTGTATTACTATGTACAGTCACCAATGGTATAAGGGGGAGGACCAATGAAGATTTATAAGCTGAAAAGCACATTCGGCTGGGAAGGTGATGACGGGTTGGGAGAACAGCTGATTCAGCAGATCCTTGCCGGAGAAAAAACCGCCACGTGCGCGCCGAAATCATTGTATTCAAAAGATGAATTGAGGGACGTTTATCAAACAGCGGGTCAGCTTGTTACCGTTTATGATAAACATGACAATCCAAGATGCAATATAAAAGTAACAGATGTCTTTGAAACCACCTTTGGTGCGCCTGATATGAGGTTAGTCAAAGGAGAGGGCAATGGAGACCGAATTGAGGAGTTTCAAGAGGATCATCGGACGGCATGGGCGGAACTGATCAAAAGCGGTGAACTGGAGCTGAATGAGGATACTGTTTTGATTACAGAGCTGTTTGTGCTTGTTAAAGATTAAAAAAAGCCTGCGGGGCAAGAACCCCGCAGGCTTTTCATTAACCAGAAATGGTTGCGTTTTGTTCTGTTTTCGATTGGGACATAACAGTTTCTGCTTTCGCAGGATTAAACATGCCTTCCCATTTAGACATCACAACGGCAGCAAGCGCGTTACCAGTCAGGTTGACAACTGTACGTGCCATATCCATGATGCGGTCTACGCCGGCAATAAAGGCAAGTCCTTCAGCCGGAACGCCGATGGTGCCAAGCGTTGCAAGCAAGACAACAAAAGAAGTACCAGGCACGGCAGCCATCCCTTTGGATGTCACCATTAAGACGAGCACAAGCGTAATTTGGTGCCAAATCGTCAAATCAATGCCATATACCTGTGCTAAAAAGAGTGCGGCAATAGATTGATAGAGAACGGAACCGTCTAAGTTAAACGTGTAACCGATCGGAATGACAAATGAAACAATGCCTTTCGGACATCCGATTTTCTCCATTTTTTCCATGATGCGCGGAAGAACCGTTTCAGAGCTGGACGTACTGAACGCCAGTAAGATTTCGTCCTTCATGTAAGCAAGGAACTTGAAGATGCTGATGCCGGCAATTTTTGCGACAATCCCGAAAATAACAATTAAGAAGAAAGCAAGCGCGACATAAACCAATCCGACGAGCTTTCCGAGAGAGATAAGAGAACCGAGTCCAAATTTAGACACAGTCACTCCGATAAGAGCGAAAACGCCGAATGGCGCCACTTTCATCACAAGGTTTACAACGTGGAACATGGCATGGGATACACCTTCAAAAAAGGCTAATACAGGCTTGCCTCTTTCACCGATTGCGGAAATACCCAATGCAAATAGTACTGTAAAGCAGATGATGGCTAGAAGATCCCCTTCGACCAATGACTGGAAGAAGTTTGTCGGCACAATATGGAGGAACGTTTCCGCCACTGATTTATTACTTTGTTCTTTTTCAGTTTCAACATATTGACTGATGTCCGATTTTTGAGCTTCGTGTATATTAACTCCTGTACCCGGATGGAAGATGTTTGCAAGGGCTAGTCCGAGAATAATGGCAAAAGTCGTGATGATCTCGAAGTACAGAATCGTTCTGAAGCCTAATTTACCGACTTGCTTTCCATTTCCTGCACCGGCTACACCGATGATTAAGCTGGAGACAACAATAGGAATCACTATCATTTTGATTAAGCGTAAAAAGAGATCCCCGATTGGCTGCAGGTAAGTAGGCAATGCTGGGTTGCCATACCAAATGACGCCAACAATGACACCTAGAATAAGTCCAACGAATATTTGTGTGGCTAATCCAAACTTAATTCTTTTCATAGATTACCTCCCAAAAAACAAAGTATCAACATATATCATGAATAGACATATATTTAATCTCACTATTAGATCAAATTATAATAGATAAGAAATCAATTCGTCTATAGTAAATTATATTTCGAAAATAAAGAATATTCAATGACATTATGATAATCACCAGAATTATCTAAAAACAGGTGAGCTTTGACCTAACCTGACTATTATTTCAAAATTAAGAGATATGTGAAAAAATAAGAAAATCCCACGCGTAAGGCGCGGGATTTTCGCTCATTACAAATCGTTTACTTTTATACAGTCATTGCAGATATTACCATAACACTCATGCTGCTCTTCTATCTTTTTTCCGCATTCCGCACACTTTTTCGAAGGCAGGTTTCTAAAAAATTCTGTGATTTTCCCCAGCATAACCAATCCCTCTTTCCCCTTTGTAGTGATTTCATTGTAATATAACAGATTACAAAAATCAATAACTGTTTTGATACAATGTTTAAAACATGCTTTTTTTAAGAAAAATGGGTATATTGAAGGAGGATCAATTTTTTTGAAAAGATAGGAGGACATTATGAAAGTTACAGTTATCGGATGCTATGGCGGTTTTCCGGCCGCAAATGAAGCGACGTCAGGCTATTTGTTTCAGTCAGGTGATTACTCTCTGCTTGTTGATTGCGGCAGTGCCGTTTTGTCTAAGCTGTTCGGATATGTGCCGGCGGAAAAGCTGGATGCGGTCGTTCTGTCTCATTATCACCATGACCATATCGCTGATATCGGGCCGCTGCAATTTGCCAAGCAAGTCGGTTCGTTTCTCGGCAAAGGAGATCATACGCTTCCGATTTACGGACATGATGCTGATATAGAACAGTTTCAAAAGCTTACATATAAAACACATACGAAAGGGATCGCCTATCAGCCGGATCAGCCGCTGACTGCCGGTCCGTTTACGATCACCTTTTTAAAAACGATTCACCCGGTGACGTGCTATGCCATGCGGATTACTGACGGCAGCCACACTGTCGTTTATACTGCTGATTCCAGCTATCAGGATTCATTTATACCGTTTTCGAAAGATGCTGATTTATTGATCTCAGAATGCAATTTTTATGCCGATCAAGACGGAACAAGTGCAGGCCATATGAACAGCCTGGAAGCCGGGCGCATTGCAAAAGAAGCGGGAGCGGGAGAACTGCTGCTGACCCATTTGCCGCATTTTGGCGTGCATGACAACCTTCGCAAAGAAGCGAAAACCGTTTTTAACGGAGAAGTGAATATTGCGAAATCAGGTTTTGTGTGGGAAGGATAAAGGAGGAGCACCATGTTATTTATAGACAATCAAAATATCAATGATCCGCGGATCAATCTTGCTATCGAGGAGTACTGTGTCAAGCATTTAGACCCTGAAGAGCAATATTTGCTCTTTTATGTGAATCAACCGTCTATTATCATTGGGAAAAACCAAAATACAATAGAAGAAATCAATACAAAATATGTTGAGGAAAACGGGATTATCGTCGTCCGCCGTTTATCAGGCGGGGGCGCTGTGTACCATGATCTGGGGAACTTGAACTTCAGCTTTATTACTAAGGATGACGGGGACAGCTTTCATAACTTTAAAAAATTCACTGAGCCGGTGATTCAGGCGTTACATCAACTTGGGGTTGAAGCTGAATTAAGCGGCCGGAACGACATTGTAGTGGATGGCCGGAAAATATCCGGAAACGCTCAGTTTGCAACGAAAGGCCGTATTTTCAGCCACGGCACCCTCATGTTTGATTCAGCCATTGATCATGTTGTATCAGCATTAAAGGTGAAAAAGGATAAAATTGAATCAAAAGGCATCAAATCGATCAGAAGCCGAGTGGCAAACATCAGTGAGTTTCTCGATGATAAAATGACCACCGAAGAATTCCGCAGCCATTTGCTTCGCCATATTTTTAACACAAACGACATTGGAAACGTGCCGGAGTATAAGCTGACGGAAAAAGATTGGGAGACCATTCATCAAATTTCGAAAGAGCGCTATCAGAATTGGGATTGGAACTACGGCCGCTCACCAAAATTTAACCTTAATCATTCGAAACGTTATCCGGTTGGATCGATCGATTTGCGCCTGGAAGTCAAGAAAGGCAAAATCGAGGACTGCAAAATCTTCGGAGATTTCTTCGGTGTCGGTGATGTATCTGAAATTGAAAACCTGCTGGTCGGAAAACAATACGAACGCAGCGTCATCGCTGATGTGCTCGAAGGTGTGAATCTCAAGCATTACTTTGGGAACATTACGAAAGAGGATTTCCTTGATCTGATTTATTAAGGCAAAACACATCGTTTGAAAGAGCGGTTGTGTTTTTGAAATAATGGAGGCAGGAGGGATTCACATGAAAGTGTTTTTAATCGGAGCGAACGGACAAATCGGGCAAAGACTCGTCTCTTTATTCCAAGATAATCCTGATCATTCCATCAGAGCGATGGTCAGAAAAGAAGAACAGAAAGCGTCTCTTGAAGCTGCCGGTGCAGAAGCTGTGCTTGCGAATCTGGAGGGCAGCCCGGAAGAAATCGCCGCTGCGGCAAAAGGTTGTGACGCGATCATTTTCACAGCTGGTTCCGGCGGCAGTACAGGCTATGATAAAACACTGCTGGTGGATCTCGATGGAGCGGCGAAAGCCATTGAAGCTGCGGACATTGCCGGTATCAAACGGTTTATTATGGTCAGCGCCCTGCAAGCCCATAACCGTGAAAATTGGAATGAGGCACTCAAGCCTTATTATGTGGCCAAGCATTATGCTGATAAAATTCTGGAAGCGAGCGGTTTAACCTATACGATTATCCGTCCGGGAGGCCTTCGCAATGAGCCTGGAACGGGAACTGTTTCAGCAGCGAAGGATCTTGAGCGGGGATTTATTTCCCGTGATGACGTTGCAAAAACGGTCATTGCTTCTTTAGATGAGAAGAATACGGAAAATCGGGCCTTTGATCTGACAGAAGGAGATACGCCGATTGCCGAAGCATTGAAGAAACTATGACAGTACTGACACTCAGGGCTTTTTGCTCTTGAGTGTTTTTTTCTGTTTCTCTATAATGGAGGAGAAAGCTTGGCTTCAATAATGAATGACTATTCATTCACTTTAAGGGGTGGGAGAATGAATCTTGTTTCAAAATTGGAAGAAACAGCATCTGAGAAGCCCGACAGCATCGCATGCAGGTTTAAAGATCACATGATGACGTATCAAGAGCTGAATGAATATATTCAGCGATTTGCGGACGGCCTTCAGGAAGCCGGTATGGAGAAAGGGGACCATTTAGCTTTGCTGCTTGGCAATTCGCCTGATTTTATCATCGCGTTTTTTGGCGCTTTAAAAGCTGGGATCGTGGTTGTTCCCATCAATCCGTTGTACACGCCGACAGAAATTGGTTATATGCTGACAAATGGCGATGTAAAGGCAATCGTGGGCGTTAGCCAGCTTTTGCCGCTTTATGAGAGCATGCATGAGTCGCTGCCAAAGGTTGAGCTCGTCATTTTATGCCAGACGGGGGAGGAGGAGCCGGAAGCTGCGGACCCAGAGGTCAGGATGAAAATGACAACGTTTGCAAAAATATTGCGGCCGACATCTGCCGCTAAACAAAACCAAGAACTTGTCCCTGATGATACCGCGGTTATTTTATATACGTCAGGAACGACTGGAAAACCGAAAGGCGCGATGCTGACTCATCAGAATTTGTACAGCAATGCCAACGATGTTGCAGGCTATTTGGGAATGGATGAGAGGGACAATGTGGTCTGCGCTCTTCCCATGTTTCACGTGTTTTGTTTAACTGTCTGCATGAATGCACCGCTGATGAGCGGCGCAACTGTCTTGATTGAGCCTCAATTCAGTCCGGCATCTGTTTTTAAGCTTGTTAAGCAGCAGCAGGCGACCATTTTTGCCGGTGTGCCTACAATGTATAACTACTTGTTTCAGCATGAAAACGGAAAGACAGATGATTTTTCTTCCATCCGGCTGTGCATTTCGGGAGGCGCGGCCATGCCAGTCGCGTTGCTGACGGCGTTTGAAGAAAAATTCGGTGTTACCATTTTGGAAGGCTACGGGCTCTCGGAAGCATCACCCGTCACGTGCTTTAACCCGTTTGACAGGGGCAGAAAGCCGGGCTCCATCGGGACAAGTATCTTACATGTCGAAAACAAGGTCGTAGATCCGCTCGGACGCGAGCTGCCCGCTCACCAGGTCGGCGAATTGATCGTGAAAGGCCCCAATGTGATGAAGGGCTATTATAAAATGCCGATGGAAACAGAGCATGCGTTAAAAGACGGGTGGCTTTATACGGGGGACTTGGCAAGACGGGATGAGGACGGCTATTTTTACATTGTTGACCGGAAAAAAGACATGATCATTGTAGGAGGATACAATGTGTATCCGCGGGAGGTAGAGGAGGTGCTGTACAGCCATCCGGACGTCAAGGAGGCGGTTGTCATCGGCGTGCCGGACCCCCAAAGCGGGGAAGCGGTAAAGGGATATGTGGTGCCGAAACGCTCTGGGGTAACAGAAGAGGATATCATGCAGCACTGTGAAAAGCATCTGGCAAAGTACAAGCGGCCTGCTGCCATTACGTTTCTTGACGATATTCCGAAAAATGCGACGGGGAAAATGCTCAGACGGGCACTGAGAGATATTTTGCCCCAATAAAATGGAAAAAGCGAAGCGGTTAGCTTCGCTTTTTCATTTTCAATCCTTTGCTTCTTTTTTCATAATATTTAGCAGCGCCTTTGTATCATTTTTGCTTAATTTGTAGTATGTGCCATCCTTCAAAAAAACGGCTTGCTGGCTTCCGTCAATCCATAGTCTGAATGAGTCATACCGGTCTTTATGAAACTTGATTGTCCCTTCGTAATCAGGGGCTGATGTTTTTTCTGTCTTCACCTGTTTTCCCTGATTCATAATATCCAGCATATCTTTGACGTGCTGTCTTTTTTCAATCTCGATATCTTCCTGGCCGCTTGAAGACAGTGTGATCAAATCCGCGTCTACCGATTGATACACATCGCCTGATCGGCTGTAAAGATAAAAAAATGCTATAAACACAAGACCGATTACCACGATGGCTGCCACTATTTTTTTCATTTGCATCACTCCAAACATTGTTAGTTTTCCCAGCGATCGGGCTTTCCATGCTTAAAAGGGTGGAAAAGTGCGGAACACAGCTTGGTTCTAAGAATTTGAATTTATGATTACAATAGAAGTAACGGGTTGATGTGAGGAGTGAGGCGTTATGCGCAAGTGGATTGCGGCAGCAGGACTTGCTTACGTGCTGTACGGGCTGTTTTTTTATTGGTATTTTTTCCTGTCGGGTGATTCTGCAATACCGGAAACCGTGAAAGGGACGCAGGCTGATCCGGCTTCTTTCATGAAGCCGTCTGAGTTGGCAGTGGCCGAGCAGTATTCGAATGTCAAGAATTTTTTATTTTTTATCGGGGTACCACTTGATTGGTTTCTGTTTTTTGTTCTGCTGGTCAGCGGTGTTTCAAAGAAAATTAAGAAATGGATGGAAGCGGCCGTGCCTTTTCGGTTTTTGCAGACTGTAGGTTTTGTGTTTGTGCTTTCGCTGATTACAACATTGGTGACGCTGCCTTTAGATTGGATAGGCTATCAAGTATCGCTTGACTATAACATTTCCACACAGACAACGGCCAGCTGGGCTAAGGATCAGGTTATCAGCTTTTGGATCAGCTTTCCAATCTTTACGCTTTGCGTTCTCGTTTTTTATTGGCTGATCAAAAGGCATGAAAAAAAATGGTGGTTATACGCCTGGCTGTTAACAGTGCCGTTTTCGCTTTTTCTGTTTTTTATTCAGCCGGTCATTATCGATCCTTTATACAATGATTTTTATCCGCTGAAAAACAAAGAGCTTGAAAGCAAAATTTTAGAGCTGGCGGATGAAGCCAATATTCCGGCTGATCATGTATATGAAGTGAACATGTCAGAAAAAACAAATGCGCTGAATGCCTATGTTACAGGAATTGGGGCCAATAAACGGATTGTATTGTGGGATACGACACTGAACAAACTTGACGATTCAGAAATTCTGTTTATTATGGGCCACGAAATGGGCCATTATGTCATGAAGCACGTTTACATCGGTCTGGCTGGTTATTTGCTCGTGTCGCTCGCCGGATTTTATGTCATTGATAAGCTTTACAAGCGGACGGTTCGCCTAACCCGCAGCATGTTTCATATAGAAGGGCGGCATGATCTTACGGCACTTCCGCTGTTATTGCTTTTGTTTTCCGTTTTGAGCTTTGCGGTGACGCCTTTTTCTAATGCTGTCTCGCGTTATCAGGAGAATAAGGCTGACCAGTATGGGATCGAGTTGACAGAGAACAGAGAAGCCGCTGTTAAAACGTTCCAGGATTTGGCCGTGACGGGGCTGAGCCAGGTTGATCCTCCGGTGCTTGTGAAGATTTTCAGAGGTAGCCATCCGTCGATCATGGAACGGATTCAACATGCGGAGAAAGAAGAGAATGCGCCGGAACATCAGGATGCTGACAAATAAAAAGAAGCAGGTATGGAGGAACCTGCTTCTTTTTACTATTATTGTGCAGCTGCTTGTACGTTGATTAACCCTTTTCCATAGTAGAAAGAGTTTCCAAGGTATGTTGCAGTGCTTTCTAAACGATCACGGACTTGCGCGTTTGTCCAAGTCGGGTGCTTAGAAAGAATTAACGCTGCTGCTCCGGCAACGTGAGGAGTCGCCATGGACGTGCCGTTGTAAGCACCGTAAGTGCCTCCAGGAAGTGTGCTTTGGATGGATACGCCAGGAGCCATCACATCAAGCTCAGAACCTGCGCTTGAGAATGAAGCTCTTTGGTTGCTGCTGTTTACCGCACCTACCGCAATAGTGGAAGGATATTTTGCAGGGTAGCCGACTGTGCTTGAGCTTCCGGACGAACCTTCGTTTCCGGCAGCGGCAGCAACGACGATACCGCTGGAAACGGCTTTATCAACGACTGTTTTCAGCGCTGTAGAACCAGAAGGTCCGCCAAGGCTCATGTTAATAACATCCATATTGTTGGAAATGGCCCATTCAATGCCGTTAATAATCCAGCTATATTGGCCGCTTCCTGTTGAATCAAGCACTTTTACTGCATATAATGATGCGCTTGGCGCTACGCCCAGAACACCGATTGAGTTATTAAGAGCGGCAATCGTACCGGCTACATGCGTACCGTGAGAACTGCCGTCCTGGTATGGGTTTGTTTCAGAAGGTACGAAGCTTGCTCCGCCTCTGACGTTTAAGTCAGGATGAGAAGAGTCAATTCCGCTGTCGATAACAGCTACTTTTACGTTAGAGCCTGTGTAGCCTTGAGAGTGAAGAGCCGGCGCTTTAATTTGAGAAATGCCATAAGGAACAGATTGCGCATATTCATGTGCAATATGATCTTCTTCCACATATGCAACGCTCGGATCTTTTTTCAATTCTTTTACAGCTTTTTCATCCAATGTTGCTGCGGCCGCGTTAACATACTTAAATTGCTTTTGAACCTTTCCGCCATTTTCAGAAATAACATCCTTTTTCTTGGCGGAACTCATGGCACTCATTGTCTGTTTAAATCCGACAATGTATTTCTTTTCTGTACTGCTTTTTCCGGCAGCCTGCGCAGACATGTTGCTGAACGCCATCGTAAAGATTAACGTTAACGCAAACAACAAGCTGATCCACAATTTTTTGCTTCTCACTCTTTACCCTCTCCTTTTAAAAAAATTCAGAGTAGACTTACTTAAAAGACTATTCTGTGAATTTATTGTAATAGATGGAATAATATTTTAGTAGACCCATTTTTTTGAGATGATTTTATCTCTATTTAGGTATATCATCTCTCGCTATTTCCGTAGAGACTCGAAATAACTATTTTCATACAGAAAAGAACGAAAATAGACATGAGTAAATGTTCATTATGCTGAAATGTCATGCTTTTTTAGGTTAAATGCTCCTGAGTCCCGGCAAATTTCTGTCGAAAAAATTCGTTCAAATGACCTGCGTGTGCTTCCGTGAGAACAATGGATATTATCGTGATATTTTTTCAAAGCATGATGATAAAAGTATTCTGGAAAATAAACTTTACAGAAAAGGGATAGAATGAAAAAATTATTGAGAGGGAGGAAGAAATAAGATGAACATTCGCCAAGCAAAGACATCAGATGCGGCCGCCATTGCGCCGTTGTTTAACCAATATCGGGAATTTTATAGACAGGCATCCGATTTGCAAGGGGCAGAGGCTTTTTTGAAAGCTCGTTTGGAAAATCACGAGTCTGTTATTTTGATAGCAGAAGAAAATGGAGAATTCATAGGCTTTACCCAGCTCTATCCAACGTTTTCTTCTGTGTCAATGAAAAGGATCTACATATTAAATGACTTATTTGTCGTTCCTCATGCGCGTACAAAGGGAGCCGGCGGCCGGCTGCTTTATGCAGGGGGGCAAAATGTTTAGCACTTCAGACTGAGCACCACAACCGGAAGGCAAGAAGCTTGTATGAGCAAAACGGCTATGAAGAGGATACCGGATTTGTCTATTATTGTCTCAATGTGTCGGCTAAGTGAAAGCTGTGGGTTGATGATTTGGTTTTTTGAACGTTCTTCGGTTACGATATAAATGAAAAGGAGTGTGCCGAATGTCAACGTTATTTCAAGCATTGCAGGCAGAAAAAAATGCCGAGGATGTTTCAGTCCATGTGAAAACCATATCAACAGAGGATTTGCCGAAGGATGGTGTCCTGATTAAAGTTGCTTATTCCGGCATTAATTACAAAGATGGTCTGGCCGGAAAAGCAGGAGGCAATATCGTCAGAGAGTATCCGCTTATTTTAGGCATTGATGCTGCGGGTACGGTCGTCTCTTCCAAAGATCCGCGTTTTGCGGAGGGGGATGAGGTGATCGCGACAAGCTATGAGCTCGGTGTCTCCCGTGATGGCGGATTAAGTGAATACGCTTCGGTGCCTGGTGACTGGCTGGTGCCTTTGCCACAGAATCTTTCGTTAAAAGAAGCGATGGTGTACGGAACGGCGGGATTTACTGCGGCGTTATCAGTGCATCGGCTTGAACAGAACGGTCTGTCTCCGGAAAAAGGCAGCGTGCTAGTCACAGGAGCAACTGGCGGTGTCGGCGGAATTGCGGTATCGATGCTGAACAAGCGGGGCTATGATGTGGTGGCAAGCACCGGAAACCGGGAGGCGGCTGATTATTTGAAACAGCTCGGTGCAAGCGAAGTAATCAGCAGGGAAGATGTCTATGACGGAACGCTTAAGGCGCTGTCCAAGCAGCAATGGCAGGGAGCGGTTGATCCAGTCGGCGGAAAACAGCTTGCCTCGCTTTTAAGCAAAATTCAATACGGCGGATCTGTCGCAGTGAGCGGCTTAACCGGCGGAGGAGAAGTTCCGGCAACGGTGTATCCTTTTATTCTTCGCGGAGTAAGCCTGCTCGGAATCGATTCAGTATACTGTCCGATGGACGTTAGATCCGCTGTTTGGGAGCGCATGTCTTCTGATCTCAAGCCTGATCAGCTGCTGACCATCGTGGACAGGGAAGTATCATTGGAAGAAACGCCGGGTGCGTTAAAAGATATTTTGCAAAATCGCATTCAAGGAAGAGTGATTGTGAAGCTTTAACAGGATCAGCTTGCAGAGAATGTTATTTTTCTGCAAGCTTTTTTGTGGACAGGATGATCAGCTGCTGAACTGCTGTGTCGCGAAACAAGATTTTCCTGTAAGCCGAACTTTCTCTTCTCATTTTAAAAATAATTGGTGATAATGATTCTCATTCCGTGTTATACTACTCTTGGACATCTTAACCATAGAAACTACCAACAGGAGAGACTGGAACATATGAAAAAAACACTGATTATTCTTACAGTTTTACTTCTTTCTGTCTTAACGGCCGCTTGCTCGTCTTCAAGCGGCAATCAAAACAGCAAAGAACATAAAGTGGCGGTAACACATGATTTAGGGAAGACAAATGTGCCTGAGCATCCGAAGCGGGTTGTTGTTCTTGAGCTAGGTTTTATTGATACACTGCTTGATCTCGGCATTACGCCTGTCGGGGTTGCCAATGACAACAAAGAGAAGCAGCTGATCAACAAGGATGTGCTGAAGAAAATTGACGGCTACACATCTGTCGGCACTCGCTCACAGCCAAGCATGGAAAAAATCGCTTCATTAAAACCCGATTTAATTATTGCTGACACGACCCGGCATAAGAAGGTGTACGATCAGCTGAAAAAAATAGCGCCGACGATTGCGCTTAATAACTTAAATGCTGATTATCAGGATACAATTGACGCTTCGCTTACGATTGCAAAAGCAGTCGGCAAGGAGAAGGAAATGGAGAAAAAGCTGACGGCGCATGAAGAAAAGCTTAGCGAGACAAAGCAGAAAATCAGCGCGAACAGCCAGTCCGTGCTTTTGATCGGAAATACAAATGATACGATTATGGCCAGGGATGAAAACTTCTTTACATCGAGACTTTTAACACAGGTCGGCTATCGATATGCAATCAGTACGTCAGGCAATAGCGATTCAAGCAATGGCGGCGACTCTGTGAATATGAAAATGACACTGGAGCAGTTGCTGAAAACAGATCCGGATGTGATCATCCTGATGACAGGAAAAACAGATGACCTCGACGCCGACGGTAAACGCCCGATCGAAAAGAATGTCCTTTGGAAAAAACTGAAGGCAGTGAAAAACGGGCATGTATACCACGTGGACCGTGCGGTGTGGTCTCTGCGCCGCAGTGTAGACGGGGCGAATGCCATTTTGGACGAGCTTCAAAAAGAGATGCCGGCTGCTAAGAAATAAAAGAAAAGACAGGCAGACGCCTGTCTTTTTCTTATTTGATAAAACCGGATAAGTGGCTGTTGATATTATAGTCTTTTATCCGCCATTTTTCTTCTGCAAATTCAATGTTGCTGAGGCAGGCGTTGACGAGACGGGTGCTTTGAAGCTCCGGGTCACCGCCGGATATTTCTGTCAGCAGGGCGTGAATTGCCGCACCGTGCGCCACGATCAGCACCTTCTTGTTTGGATACGCCTGGTTCACTTTTGCCAAACCGCCCATCAGCCTGTCAGTGAGTTCTTCTAAGGTTTCCATATTCGGATAGATGTTATCTGGATAGCGCTTTGTCCGTTCCTCCAGCGGCATGCCCTCCGCGTCGCCGTAATCGCGTTCCTTAAAATCATCCATCTCGACTATCGGAAGATGCAGATATTCATTAATAATTTCCGCGGTTCTTTTCGCTCTTTTCAGCGGGCTTGTCACAATAATATCCCAAGAAAAGTCCTTTACATATTCTCCGGTTTCTCTTGCTTGGCGTTCACCTGTTGCGTTTAGCGGGATATCGGTTTTGCCTTGGCATTTTTGCTGCAGGTTCCAATCGGTTTCTCCATGTCTTACTAAACAAACGGCTGTCATAAAATCCCCTTCCTGACTTTATTCATATCGCTATTATACTAAATCGAAAGCGTGTGTCCTATGAAAAAGCCTATGCAAGTACTTCAAATAATAAAGCCAGTCCGATTCCGCCGCCGCTTCCGATGGCTGCAACAGCATATTGACAGTCTGGCCGTCTTTTCGCTTCATAAAACAATCTGGTTACCAGAGCTGCACCTGATGCACCGTACGGATGGCCAAGAGCTAAGGCGCCGCCGCGCACATTGATTTTTGAAAAGGGAATGCCGAGTTCTTGCGAGCAGACACAAATTTTGACGGCAAAGGCTTCATTGATTTCAAATAAATCGATATCATCAGGTGTTACATCGTGTGTATGTAAGAGCTGACGAATCGCGACAACCGGTGCCGCGGGCGGAAAGTTGGGGTGAATGCCGCTGACAGCGCTGCCGATAAACCGAAGCACAGGCTTAAGTCCCAGGGCTGCCGCTTTTTCTTCTTCCATTACCAAAAGAGCGGCTGCTCCGTCTGCTATGCCGCTGCTGTTGGCTGCTGTGACTGTTCCGGAGCTGGTGTCGAAAACCGGCTTTGCACGGGGAATAATCGCTTCTATCGGCCGCGTTTTCAAAAATGCTTCGTCCGTCTCCAATTCCCCGAGAGCAACAATTTCTTCACGGTAAAATCCTTCATCATGCGCGTTCCTGCTGCGTTGATGGCTGAGAAGCGCGTACTCATCCTGCATGCTTCTGCTGATGGAATAGCGTGCAGCCGTATATTCTGCCGCAATGCCCATGTCTGGATCGCCGATCGCATCTGGAGAAAAGCGGGCCCGTTCTGAAAAAGGGGATTGGCTGCTGCTTTCTGAGCCGCCCGCGATATACATCGTGCCGGCTCCCGCTTGAATAAGGCTGCAGGCATAGCGCACAGCTTCAAGGCCTGAGCCGCACTGTCTGTCAATTGTCATTCCGGGAACCGATAAAGGCAGTCCGGCTTGAAGGGCTGACAGTCTGGCGAGGTTGCCGCCTCTGCCGGTAGCGTTTCCGAGAATGACCTCGTCAACTTGATCCTCTAGCTTTCGGCTGAGACAGCGGATGATGGGAGCCGCCAAATCCTCCGGCAGGAAGGGCTTCAGCAGTCCGTTTTGATTTCCAAAGATCGTTCGTTTTGCATCAACAATAACCGCATTCATTTATACTGTATACCCTCTTCCAGCCATTTCTTCACGCTGGAACGGGCAATTTTTCCGCTGCTCGTTTCCGGCAAGCTGTCTGCAAACACCCATTTTTTCGGGGTTTTATAGGAGGCTAATTTCTGTTTACACCAGGCTTTCAGTGTTCTGGCATTAGCGTTTCCAAGAATGACAGCTACAGCGATTTCTCCCCAATACTCGTCGGGAATGCCAACGACAGCCGCGCTTTCAACCTCTGGGCAGGCGAGAAGCACACGTTCAATTTCTTCTGGGAAAATATTTAATCCTCCGTACACGATCATCCCGTTTTCTCTTCCTGATATGTATAGAAAGCCATCCTCATCAACATAGCCCATATCATCCACTGTCATCCATTCATCTGGTGTGCTGCCGTTCACATAGCCGGAAAACCGCATCGGGCTGTTCACAAATATTTTTCCGATTTCTCCTGGCTGGCAGCGTTCTCCTCCAGCGTTGCGGATTTCGATCCGGACATTATGAAAAGGGCGGCCCGCTGAATGCGGCTTCCGTTTGCTGTCTTCCGGTGAAGAAAACGTCACAAAACTAAGTTCTGATGTGCCGTAAAAATCGTACAGCTTGAGATGAGGCCATGCAGCGGCAAGCTTCTCCTTGGATTCTGCCGGCCAGTCTGCGCCGGATGAAATGATTTTGACGGGACTGTCGGGAAAACCCTCAATCCTTGCGAGGGCGTCTGTCATCGTCGGTACGGTATAGAGAACACTGATGGATCTACGGCACAGCCATTCCTTCGCTTTGGCAGGAGAAAACTTTTTCAGCAAACAAACGGTTCCTCCGAGAAACAAAGTGCTGACTGCCCCGTATAAGAAGTGAGAGGACATTAACGTCCCGGGAATCAATACCGTGTCATTTGATGAAATCGAAAAATCTGTTTCTGTACAGGTAAAGCTCTCTATCCATGAGCGGTGAGATCGCGTAAAGGCCTTCGGTTTTCCTGTCGAGCCCGACGTAAATCCCATATAAAAAGGGTGCTCCGGATCAATGGTAGGCAAGGGATCAGCGGCTGCTTCAGAAATATCTGCCATACAGTTATCCAGCAAAACAACAGGTGTCTGGCTATCTGTCAGTTTGTTTTTAAAAAAGGCTAAAGTAACCACAAGATCCGCATTGCTTATGGACAGCCGCTCCTTGCATTCAGCCGCGCTCCAGCGTGTGTCGATGGGAATGGCCGTGCATCCAGCCGCTGCGGCTCCGGCAAACAGCTGTAAAAACGCCAGACTATTTGGGAGCAGAATCGCCACACGATGCGGCATGCTCGGCTGTGACCGCAGCCAATTTGCGGTTTGAGAGACAAGCCGATCCCAATCATGGTACGTGATTTGCTCCGATTCAGTCTGGATCGCTACACGGCCGGGCGATGTTTCGGCAGTAGATGAATAGGTATGAGTAATTGTCATGTAGTGTCATCCTCCTTTTGTAAACATCGTATCAGAAAGAGACAAGGCTTGAGTGATTTTTATCGCCAGAAATGCAGATACAGCCGCTTTTATCAAATCACCGGGCACATATGCAAGGCTCATGAAGGCGGCCTGTGACAAATCAATATGCATGATAAAAGCTTGTACCGGTATACCAAGCAGATAAATAAAGATGATGCCGAATACGATATGAGTGAAAAAGAGACGCAATACTGTCACCTTCCGCAGCCTGTTAGCGGCTAAACTGATCAGCCATGAAGCGAGGGGATAAGCAATCAAAAAGCCTGCGCTCGGTCCGAAAAACACACCAAAACCGCCTCGTCCGCCGGGCAACAGCGGCGCTCCGAAGGCGACGAGCAGCAAAAAGACAAGCTGGCTTAAGAAAGCAGACTTTGGCCTGAGAATGCTGCCTGCCAACATGACACCAAGCGTTTGCAATGTAATCGGAACGGGTGTAAAGGATAAGAAGAGAGGGGGCATAAAGCCGAGCACTGCCATCAGTGCGGTGAAAATCGCAATATGCATCATGTCGATTAATTTCAGCATGTGAAATCCTCCAAACAGTAATCAAATATGGTTATACAATAAATGCAGGTAATTATTATGTCAACTGATTTTTAATTTAAGTTTACATAATGAACGCAAAAAAACCGGCCGTATGGCAGACCGGTTTTTGATGGTTATTCTTCTGTCAGGATGACAAGCGAATCAACGGAAGCGGCCACATGGGAAACGGCGCGGCTGACTTCCTGAAGCCCTCCAAGAAAGGCTTGCAGATCGACGTCGATTTTGCCTGATTGCTCTTTGCTGATTTTCATGCTGTGGACGATTTCATCGAATAAGCGGTTAATTTGCGTCATTTTTTCTTTACTGTCGCTGACTAGCTCATTCACGTCTTTGATATGCTTGGATACAATGTTGATTTGTGTATTCGTATTGTTCACAAGCTCAGAAACAGTAGAGACGGTTTTTTTCGTGTCCTCAGAAAGCTTCCGTACTTCATTTGCCACGACAGCAAAGCCTTTGCCGTGTTCTCCGGCGCGGGCGGATTCAATAGATGCATTGAGCGAGAGAAGGTTTGTTTGTTCAGCTATGCCTGTGACGATGCCGAAGATTTTTTCAATTTGCTGCGCGATTTCATCCAGCTTGACCATTTCTTTTTCGATTTGGACAAGGCTTGTGTCAATTTTGTTCATCTGTTTTTGCTGGACTTCTAGCTCTTTTTTTCCGCCGATCGACTTTTCTTCAACAGTGCTGGATGTTACAGTGCCGGCTTTGGATGCTTGAGAAATGCCTTCAGATTTGTCCACAAGCTCTTGAACTGATCTGCTTGTTTCTGAAAACAGATTGGCAATCGATCCAGAGGTTTCTTGAATTTTCTGATGAAGAAGGTTTTTCTTTTCCTCTTGTTCATCACGGGTCTGGTTATATTCGCTTTGAAATGCTTCAAGGACAAGTTGCTGTTCTAAGTTCAAGATTTTTGTTGTTGCTTTAATGGCTTTCAGCAGTTCTTGCTGATTTGTAATGGACGCTTCATAAATGTCAATCATTGACAAAAGAAGCTCTTGAAACGCACCCATATACCATTTTGGCAAAAGGCCGATTCTTAAATGGATGGAGGCGATTCGGTTACGCTTTTCAATAAATTCATCATCGATAACGCCTGCAAACATTTCCTGAATATGCCGTTTTAACGTTTGTTTTAAGCGGTCAACTGAGCTGTGATCATTAATGATATCCATCAATGAGCTTTCATGGTCAAGGTTTTTATAAAACGCATCAACGATATTTACGATATTTTCTTGAATGAGTGGCTGAAGCTGCTCTAACACGTAAAGCTCAGCATCTCCCAACCTGACCATTTTGAGCTGTTTTTTGACATCTGCATGTTTGTTTGTGAGCTGAATGCGGTTTTTTTGCTGTCTGTTTGAATCTGAAAAGTAAGCTGTTTCTTGTTTTCTGTCTTTTTTAAATAACAATACAATGATCCCCCTTGGGAAAAATATAATTTTTACTTTTTGGCTTTTTAAGCCTTTTTCTTTTTTATCGGCCAAGGGAAACATGAATGAAGCTGCAGATGAAAAATATTTGAAAAACCGTTCATTAAAATGAACGGTTTAATCGAGATCTATTTGTTTTAATGGTTTAATGGCCGGACCCTCTACAACTTCGCCAGATGGCTTAAAGCGTGACCCGTGGCACGGACAATCCCACGTATGCTCACTGTCGTTCCACTCGACCTCGCAGCCTAAATGGGTACAAGTCGTATCAACGAGATGGAGGCAGCCTGTCTTATCCCGAAATGCTCCCGCTCGCCTGCCGTTTATGGTGACGGCTTTCCCTTCTCCTGGCGAAATGTCTTCAAATTGGACATCAGGCTTTTCAAGCTTTCCTTTAATCAAATGCTTGGCGACATCGGCATTGTAGGAAATCACTTTCTGCAACCCGGGATTCAGATGGAAACGGGACGGAGTGAAAATACTTTCGTATGGATTGTCTTTTTTTTCCACAAGGTCTGACAATAGAGTGGCTGCGACTGCTGAGGACGTCATGCCCCATTTTTTGAACCCGGTCGCTACTAGAATATTGTCCTCATTTTCCGACATCGGCCCGATAAACGGGATTTTGTCGATCGTCACTAGATCTTGTGTGGACCAATAATATGGAATGCTTTCGATGCCGATGGTGCTTTCGGCCAGTTGTCTCAGTGTTTCATAATGTGTAGACATGGCTTTTCCCTGGCCTGTTTTATGGCTTACTCCGCTGAAGAGAATCAGCTTTTCACCGTTTACAACCGTATAGCGGAGCGCCACTGACGGCTGATCGATACTCAAATACATGCCCTCGGGATACTCGATCTTCGGCTTGATGGCAAGGACATAAGATCTGTCGGAGTACATTCTCGCAGCATATAATCCGCCTCCGTCATAAAAAGGGAAGTGGGAACAGCATATGATAAAGCTGCTCTTAATGGCGTGCCGGCTTTTTGTTACCACTTCGGGCCTTTCGCCTTTTTTGATATCAAGCGCAACGGTCTCTTCATAAATTCGGCCGCCTTTTTGAACAATTTGCTCCAGAAGCGCTTTTAAGTATTGAAGCGGATGAAATTGAGCTTGATTCTTCATGACAAGCGCCAGCTTAGAACCTAAGGGAATTGGAAGATCCTTGATAAGGTCTCTTTCAATTCCGAGCTTTGTGTATGCCTCATGTTCGGTGCGGATTTTTTGAACAGCGTTTTCATTTGCCGTATAAAGATATGCGTCTTGCTCGATCCATTCGCAATCAATTTGATGTTCATCCACAATGCCTTTTATGTAATCAATTGCGTTTTGGTTTGCTTCATAATAAAGCCTCGCATGGTTTAATCCGAAATTGCGGATAAATTCGTCGTATATCATGTCATGCTGTGCGGTAACTTTAGCAGTTGTATGCGCAGTGGTTCCGTTAAGAACCTGATTTGCTTCAATCAAAACGACACGGAAGCCTCTCTTCGTAAGTTCATATGCCGTTGTGATTCCCGTAATCCCGCCTCCGATAATGGTGACGTCACATTCAGTGTCCTCTTGAAGCGCAGGAAAAGAAGGCAGGTCAGTTGATGTTTTCCAGTATGTTTCAGGTGCTTCCTTTGCAAAATGTTGATTAGCCAAGCCGTTATACCTCCAATCAGATTTATTCTTAATTTTTCCATATTCTATCTTTTCATACATAGGAAGCAGGCATTGTTCATAACATAATAAGGTTGAAAAGGAGTGATTTCATTGGCGAATCAAAAAAAGAAAACATTACCGCCTCAGCACCAGAACCAGCAGCCTGGTTTTGAATATCTGATGGACCCGCGTCCGGTTTTTGATAAGCCGAAGAAAGCGAAAAAATTAGAGGGCAAAACCGCTATTATTACTGGAGGAGACAGCGGGATTGGACGCGCTGTCTCGGTGTTATTCGCAAAAGAAGGGGCTAATGTGGTCATTGTGTATTTGAATGAACATCAGGACGCCGAGGAAACAAAGCAGTATGTAGAAAAGGAAGGGGTAAAATGCCTGCTGATTGCAGGAGATGTCGGGGATGAAGCGTTTTGCAATGATGTGGTCGCGCAGGCAAGCCAAGTGTTTCCATCCATTGATATATTGGTTAACAATGCAGCTGAGCAGCATGTCCAGCCCAGCATTGAAAAAATCACCAGCCACCAGCTGATCAGAACCTTCCAAACAAACATTTTTTCCATGTTTTACTTAACAAAGGCAGTGCTGCCTCATTTAAAAAAAGGGAGCTCTATTATTAATACCGCTTCAATTACCGCCTATAAAGGCAATAAAACGCTGATTGATTATTCAGCGACAAAAGGCGCGATCGTTACGTTTACAAGGTCTCTTTCCCAGTCGCTTGTTCAGCAGGGCATACGGGTCAATGCAGTGGCACCGGGTCCCATTTGGACACCGCTTATCCCGGCCAGCTTTGCCGCAAAAGACGTGGAAGTGTTTGGTTCAGACGTGCCGATGGAACGACCGGGACAGCCGGTCGAAGTGGCGCCAAGCTATCTATACCTTGCCAGCGACGATTCCACATACGTCACAGGGCAGACGATTCACGTCAATGGCGGAACAATTGTGAACGGATAATAAAAAGCCAATCCTTGAAGGATTGGCTTATTCGCTCTGCTTGAGCGCTGCATATTCTTTAGAGAGCGTAAGAAACGCATCTTTATCTTTTTCGTCCAAGGCTTTGTTAATTTGGTCCGTCAGCATGGCAAGCCGACGGTTATACAAGGATTCATCGAGCACCATTTGAATGTAAATATCCGTCATTGTGACATCGAATTCTTTTGTTTTTTGCGTGTTGCGGGACTTCATGAGCTCAGTGTACGATTTTTTCTCTTTCATAAAGAATCCCCCCAATGCCTTTTTTATAGTATATGGATAACGGTCGAAAAAATCAATAAATTTTTATAATTTTTAGACAACTAATACTTGGCAATCTATCGACATATCCTGCAAAATGCCGTAAACCGGCAAGTCTTATGAAAGTAAAATCGGTTTATTACTAGTCATTTAGTACCAGTAAATATCATTAAAAGATGATTTTATCTTAAATGTTAAAAAAACCTGTCGTTTTACAAAAACAGATGATAGATTATTAGTATAAATTTTGCAGAAAAAGGATGGAGGCCATAATATGAGTCAGAAAACAGACGCACCTTTAGAATCGTATGAAGTGAACGGCGCAACAATTGCCGTGCTGCCAGAAGAAATAGACGGCAAAATCTGTTCCAAAATTATTGAAAAAGATTGCGTGTTTTATGTCAGCATGAAGCCGCTGCAAATTGTCGACAGAAGCTGCCGATTTTTTGGATCAAGCTATGCGGGAAGAAAAGCAGGAACTTATGAAGTGACAAAAATTTCACACAAGCCGCCGATCATGGTGGACCCTTCGAACCAAATCTTTTTATTCCCTACACTTTCTTCGACAAGACCCCAATGCGGCTGGATTTCCCATGTGCATGTAAAAGAATTCAAAGCGACTGAATTCGACGATACGGAAGTGACGTTTTCAAATGGGAAAACGATGGAGCTGCCGATCTCTTATAATTCGTTCGAGAACCAGGTATATCGAACAGCGTGGCTCAGAACCAAATTCCAAGACAGAATCGACCACCGCGTTCCGAAAAGACAGGAATTTATGCTGTACCCGAAAGAAGAGCGGACGAAGATGATTTATGATTTTATTTTGCGTGAGCTCGGGGAACGGTATTAGAATAATAGGAAGGAGCTGACCGAACAGGGCAGCTCCTTTCATAAAGCTATGCCGTCGGAATTCCTCCGGTGATGCCATATACCTGAGATGTCACATAGCTTGAATTCTCTGAAGCTAGAAATACATAAACATCGGCCAATTCCACTGGCTGCCCAGCGCGATGTAATGGAGCTGGCGGCGTGCCTTGTCCGAATTTCGGGATGTTTTCCGTCGGCTGTCCGCCGGAAATTTGCAGCGGTGTCCAAATTGGTCCGGGCGCAACTGAATTTACTCTGATGCCTTTGGAAGCAAGCTGTTTTCCCAGTCCAACGGTAAAGCCGATAATGGCGTTTTTCGTTGCTGCGTAATCTAACAGCATCGGGCTTGGATTATAGCCTTCAACTGAGGTAGTTGTGATAATTGAAGCTCCCTCCGGCAAATACGGAAGCGCCGCTTTTACAACCCAGTAAAGGGAAAAGACGTTCACTTCAAAGGTTTTATAGATTTGTTCAGTAGGCAGATCTTCGATGTTTTCGACCGCTTGCTGTTTGCCTGCAACGAGCGCTAGCACATCAAGTCCGCCGAGTTCGTGATGCGACTGTTTGACTAGATCTTGGCAAAAGGATTCGTCGCTCAAGTCTCCGGGGATCAGCACTGCTTTTCGGCCTTCTGCTTCAATCAGCTCTTTTACCTCTTCAGCATCTGGCTGTTCCTCGGGCAAGTAGTTAATGGCCACATCGGCACCTTCTCTGGCGTAAGCAATCGCGGCAGCGCGGCCGATACCGGAATCGCCGCCCGTGACAAGCGCTTTTCGACCCGTTAGTTTACCGGATCCTTTGTAGCTTTTTTCTCCGCAATCAGGGACAGGCTTCATGTTCTTTTGCAGGCCTGGCGGCTCTTGATATTGTTCGGGAAATTCATCATGAAAAAATGCTTTTATAGGATTCGTAAGATTTGAATCAGACATCATCAACGCCCCTTTTCTGTTTGGTGTACATTCGTATGTGTACCCCTGAGCATAAGCAGAAAAACATGTTTTGGCAGTTTGAATAGTGAAGGAAAAAGAAAACAAGAAAAAACAAAGACTTCTTCCATATTTATCTTGTCAAATAAGACTATATGAATTATGATAAATTCGAGCTATAAATCAACTAAATATTGGGTGTTGGGGGAGTGAATCGTCATGAAAAAAGCGGCCGCGGTTTTGCTGTCACTCGGTCTCGTTTTCGGTTTTTCATACGGAGCTGACCATGTGGCGGAAGCCAAAACAAAGGTGAAGGTCTATAAGAACTGCAAGGAGTTAAACAAAGTATACAAAGGCGGAGTGGCTCGCACTTCGAAGGCGAAAAACAAAGGCGGAAAAACAAAGTACAAGCCTTACGTTTCTAAGGCGCTTTACGATGCCAATAAAAAGAAAGACCGCGATAAAGATCTTATCGCCTGTGAACGGTAAATAAGAAAAAGCAATCTGGTGTCCAGGTTGCTTTTTCTATTGCTTAAGCCGCCTGATCGGCCGCAGCGCTTTTCGCCTTCCTTGTCATAAGGCTGACTGCCATCATGACCGTGATATTCAAAAGCAGGGCGACGATTCCTACATTCAAGTCTTTTGCGGCTTGCGGCAGAGCCGGAAATAAAGTGCCGATCGTCGTTTCCGTCATTGTAATATAAGTAACTGCTCCGACACCTGCAATAATGCCGGTGAAGGCTCCTTGCTTTGTCACCATATTATGCTTGAACAGGCTGAACAAAAGGGCGGGGAATAGCTGTGTGACAAGGCTGTAGCCCATCAAAAGCAGCGTAACGATGGTATTCCCGCCTTTGAAGGTAAAATACACCGAAATCAACGCAATCACCGGCACTAAAAACTTAGCAAAAGCCGATACCTGTTGTTCTGTCGTGCGGGGCACAATTACCTTGTACACATTTTTTGCAAACAGCGTGGAGGCGGACATTAAGATCATAGACCCTGGCACAAGTGCTGTCAGCAGTCCGGCAGCACCGATAATTCCGACAAACCAAGGGTCAAATGCTTGCAGAGACAGTCTCAAAAGCGATAGATCCCCGTCTGCGCCTTTCAGATCTGGAACTTGCAGGATAGCCGCGAAGCCGACAAAAAGGACAAAGAGCAGGACCAGCTGGTACAAAGGCATGATGATGGCGTTTTTACGAAACACTTTTGGGTTTTCGGCTGAATAAGAAGCGGAAAACGTGTGAGGCCACATGTAAAACCCGAGCGCTGTCAAGAGTACGGTTGAACTGAACCAGGCCACACTTTGTCCCGATTCGGGGAGCGTAAGAAAGCCAGGCTTTGCCGTTTCAATCTGCTGAAACATGTCTTGAAATCCGCCGTAGTAATGAATTGGCAAATACACACCTAAAAACAGAACGACAACCAGAATCATGATGTCCTTCACAACCGATATCCAGGCAGACCCGTGAATGCCTGAAACCATAACATAAACCGTGATGGAAACAGCGCCGATCCAGATGGCGGCGGTCGGGGTGATTTTGCCGTACGAGGTTTCCGATACAATCAGCCCGAGGCCTTTCAGCTGCAGTACAAGATAGGGAATGAGTGCGGCGATGCCGACCAGTGAAACGAGAATGCCGAGCAGCGGACTGTTGTATTTTTTTGTGAAAAAATCAGACTGCGACATCAGTTTATGCTGTTTCGCGTACGTCCAAACTGCCGGAAGAAGCCAGTAAGAAAGGATGTAGGCCAGACATCCGTAGGCGATGATATAAAAGGCTGGACCGCCTTTTTCGTAGGCCCAGCCGCTGCCGCCGAGAAACGTAAAAGTAGTATAAATTTCGCCTGCCATCAAAAGGAAGACGAAAACAGTTCCGAAGCCGCGCCCTCCGACCGTCCACTGCTCCAGGTTCATGTCTTTTCCTTTTTGGGCGCGTATACCGAGAAAAATACTCAAGAGCAGGACACCGAAAATGATGATGAGTGCTGCATTCATTCTGTTTCCTCCTTTTTATTTTCCTTGTCGAGGACATATACAATCGCCATCAGCGCAGAGGTCAAAAGAGCCCACATCACAATATAGGCAAGAATAAACGGCATGCCGAACACATAGGGGGTCACCTTATTTGCAAAAGGGATGCCGAGTAAGATTCCGATAAAGGGCAAAGCGGCAAGAACGTGAATCAGTTTCATAGAATCCTCCTTCTATTTAGGATTGGGGTGTACAAGCCTAAGCGTACTGAAAATGATGTCGCAGATATGGCAGCACATGTCACTTTTTAGGGTGAAAGGCTGTGGTTCGAATTATAAATAAATTTATTTTGTTTGTATAGTGTGAATTGTCTGAAATTAATGCTCTGAATCGCCCGAAGAGGGAACGGGCAGTATGATTCAAAAGGCTCGGAGTCTGTCCGGGGCAAATAGATAGTATGTTAATAATTCGCTGACCTGCTCACGGATTCGCGGATTAAAATAGCGATGGTTTTCTTCATAACCGTCGATGACAAATGTATAGAGCGTAAAGGCCTCATCGCGTTCCGTCTCGCGGATTGCAATTTTTCTTTTCCTCAGTTCTTTTCTGACCTCCATCAAATCCTTTTGTGCTATTTTTAATGATTCGCCGATAAGCTGTTTATAAGGATGCTTCAATTTTAATGTGCTTTCTTCAATTCCGGCGAGATCACGGTTAAAAATCGTAATGGCCATGGGCAAAAAGAGAGCCCGTTCAATTAAATCGTATATTTCCTCCTGCAGATTTGGCATGTTGACTCCTTCCTTCTAAAGGGAACGTTTGTTCTATTTGTATTCTATATCGGCTGGTGAAATGTTTCAAGACAGAAAAAATCACCAAAACTTTTTAGTTTTCTGCTGATAATGTGTAGAATAAGGATAGACAAACCCGGTAAGGAGTATAAATGTTGGAGCATTTTTTATCCTATTTGACACAAGAACACTTAACTGAATTATTTCAAAGCTATAGGGCTTTCGGTCCGCTCATTGCTGTGCTGCTGCCTTTAATTGAAGCGTTTCTCCCGTTTTTGCCGCTGATCGTGTTTGTGGTGGCGAATACGAACTCGTTTGGCTTGTGGGAAGGATTTATCCTGTCCTGGGCGGGATCAACTGCTGGTTCCATTCTCGTATTTTTAATTGTCCGTCAATACGGACAGAGAAAATTGCTTGGATTTATCCGCAGTCATCCGTCTGTCAGAAAGCTGATGTTATGGGTGGAAAGACACGGCTTCGGTCCCATGTTTCTTCTGCTTTGTTTTCCATTTACACCGTCAGCCGCGGTGAATGTTGTTGCCGGTTTGTCAAGGATCGGAACGCGGCCGTTTATTTTGGCGGCAGCCTCGGGGAAGCTTGTCATGATTTTTATGATCAGCTTCATCGGATATGATCTGCACGCGCTGATTACACAGCCGATTCGAACGGTCATCGCCGTATCGGTGATCATTGTCTTATGGTATGTCGGCAAAAAGGTGGAGCGGTATCTGCATGTAAGAGCCAGTCAGCGTGAGCATGATGGAGGGAGACAGTAACATGAAAAAACGGTTTTGGTTTCTTGCCGGTGTAGTGTCCGTTGTTCTCGCCATTCAGGTTAAAAATGCTGTCTTTATTGATTACAAGGTAGAAGGCGTCAGTATGAACCCGACCTTCCAGGAAGGAAACGAATTGTTGGTCAATAAATTTTCGCATCGATTTAAAACCATCCATCGTTTTGACATCGTCCTTTTTAAAGGCCCTGATCATAAAGTGCTGATTAAACGGGTAATCGGCTTGCCCGGTGAAACGATCAAATATAAAGATGATCAGCTGTATGTGAACGGAAAGCAGGTTGCTGAGCCATTTTTGAAGCATTTGAAATCTGTTTCTGCCGGCAGCCATGTAACGGGTGATTTTTCTTTGAAAGATGTGACGGGAACAAGCAAGGTGCCGAAAGGAAAATATTTTGTCGTTGGAGATAATCGCATATACAGCTTCGACAGCCGGCATTTTGGTCCGATAAGAGAAAAAAATATTGTCGGTGTGATTTCTGATGCCGAATAAAAAGACGCTAATGGAAGAGGCGTCTTTTTGTATGCCGTTTGGAAAAATGTGTTGAAGAAAAATTTGTAAGGAGCTATAATCAATATTGTTACGCGCGTAACAAAAAAACGGTTGTTTTTTGATTATGAGTTGTTTTTATTAGATTTTGTTCGTTTTGTATGAAACAAAAGGAGTGGTGAATGATGATGAAATATGAAGCAGTGATTATAGGAGGAGGGCCGGTTGGATTTATGCTGGCTTCTGAGCTTGCGATGGCCGGAGTGGGAACATGTGTGATTGAACGGCTTGAAAAACCTGTTCCGCATTCCAAAGCGTTGACGCTGCATCCCCGAACGCTGGAGCTCCTTGAGATGAGAGGGATTTTAGAGCGGTTCGTATCCAAGGGAAGCAAGATACCTTCCGGACATTTTTCAATGCTGGATACCCGTCTGGATTTTTCAGGCTTGGATACGAGCTGTCCTTACACGCTTTTGCTCCCGCAGTCCAAAACAGAAAAGCTGCTTGAAGATCATGCACGAAGGCTGGGAACAGAGGTGTTTCGGGGTGCAGAGGCGCTGTCGGTTACGCAAAACGGGGAAACGGTCCAAACGATTTTTAAGGATCGGGACGGCAGTGTACGGACGATCACAAGCAAGTTTGCCGTTGGGGCAGATGGCGCCGGAAGTACCGTCCGGAAACAGGCGAAAATTGAGTTTCCGGGAACAGACAGCACTGTCACCGCTGCGCTTGGGGATGTGGCGCTCCTTTCTCCGCCGCCGTCAGGCGTGTTGTCCCTTTGCACAAAAGAGGGCGGTGTTATGATTGTTCCGTTATCTCCAGACCGATACCGTGTCGTTGTGATCAGTCCTTATCGCACGCAGACGCCGAAAGATGTGCCTGTGACTGAGGAAGAGCTGAAAGCTGACCTTCTGCGAATTTGCGGAACTGACTTTGGTTTAAGCGACCCTTCGTGGATGTCGCGGTTCGGGAACGCCGCGCGCCAAGCGAAACGGTATCGGGACGGCAGAATCTTTCTTGCGGGTGATGCCGCGCATATTCATTTTCCGGCGGGCGGGCAAGGGCTGAATGTCGGCCTTCAGGATGCAATGAACCTCGGGTGGAAACTGGCGGCGGCCATCAAAGGTTCTGCTCCTTCATGGCTTTTAGACAGCTACCATGACGAGCGGCACCCGGCAGCTGAAGGGCTCCTCAGAAACACGGAGGCACAGACAAAGCTGATCGATTTCACTCAAGCAGGCCTCCATTTGCGAAGCATGATGTCGGAGCTGCTGGCCTTCCCTGATGTGAATCGATATGTAGCAGGGCAAATTTCTGCACTCGATGTCAGATATGAAGCTGATCGTACCATGCCGCCGAATCGTTTGAACGGGGCAAGGCTCCCTGACATGAAGCTGATTCTTTCCGACGGCAATTCGGAACGGCTGTACAGCTTTCTCCAAAACGGGACATTCGTTTTGCTGTCATTGAGGCAGGAAGCTGATGATCATATCGAAGTGAAAGGCTTACGTACGGTAACCGCCTCGCTTGCAGAACCGAATGAAAAGTTGCGGGATGTGCATACCATATTGATTCGTCCTGATGGACATGTAGCCTGGGCGGTGGATGCATCAGCGCCCGATTGTACCGAGGTGATTCAAAAAGGAATCAGCCGCTGGTTTTCCGTCACCAGCCGAGTATAATTCAATTCGATTGTTTCATCTGTAACAAAACGGTATGATAGAAGAAACAATCGAATGAAAAAGGATGGAAAACCCGATGAACACAGATCATACGAAACGCAATCTTTTTGAATTGTATGCGGAGCTCATTCATCAGCAGGAGAAATGGGAGGGGCTTATTAAAGTCTTTTTATCTGACGAATTGAGGAAGCTGGATGTAGAGCACGGGAGTAAATCTCAATTGACGATGACAGAAATTCATGTTCTATCCTGTGTCGGGGACAATGAACCAATTAATGTCACGTCGATAGCAGAAAAAATGAATACGACAAAAGCGACTGTATCACGCATCAGCACAAAATTGCTCGGCGCAGGCTTCCTTCACAGAACACAGCTCAGCGATAATAAAAAGGAGGTCTACTTCCGATTGACGCCTGCTGGAAAAAAGCTGCACAGTTTGCACAAATATTATCATCAGAAGGCTGAACAGCGTTTTCTGTCATTTTTTGACCGCTATACGGAGGAAGAGATTCTTTTTGCGGAACGGCTGTTTCGGGATCTGGTGACAAAGTGGTATCCGTCATCAGAAGAAATGGAAGAGGGTCTTCACAACGTTTTTAAATAAAAAACACGCACTGCGGTGCGTGTTTTTCACGGTTCTTCTTTCTTTTTCAAGATTGTAACGTAAATCAGATTTCCTCCGACTAAAATCATAAGGGGCAATCCAGGGGAGCCGGATGTCACCAAATTATAAATCAGCCAGATTCCTAAACATATTCCATAATATAAGTGCATTGCCTTCTCGGGATTGTCGCGCAGCAAACTTCGTTTAATAATCTTTTTCATCATATCGCCCCTATTAATTTTAGGATTTCCCTTTAGTTTATATGCATCTTCGGTTCATCTCAAAATTTGCTCTTTAGCTTTTGATGCTCTCAAAATATTTCGAGGGAATTTTAGAATTATTTTTTTACAGATATGTTTTCTGATAGCTCTGCCCACTTCTATCATCTGTATCTCCCTTGCTAAAACACTGTTTTCTCCATATAAACAAGGAAAGACCTTCTGTAGTAAGCTACCCATTTAGTCCTTTTATTTCCTCTTGGGGGGAATGTCTCACTTTCTATTTCGGCTAATACTCCCATAGAATCAACAAATGTAATACTTGTTTCATTTTCACGCATAAGAATTTTCGTTCCCTCACTTAATAGACCCTGTCATTTCTCAGCTAAGTCTGTTGTTAACTTGCTAATATCTTCTGCAGAGATGCCGTACCATCCAACAATACGTTATGAATCAACCTATTCTGAAATTGGTCAGAGATCTCTAGAATACCCAAGTAACTTGTGATTTTACTTTCTAATAATTGGAACCACTGATCTTTTTCACTCAATGTATCTTCTATATATATAAATATGTACATGTATTTACCTCAATTCATTCATTTGTTTTATTTTTATTTGAAAAGTAAAAAGAGGACATTAAGTCCTCTCAGGCTGTCGAGAAAATCTCGACAGCCTTTATTTTTCCCTTAAAATATCAATTCCCCTGTAATAAAATAAAAGAAAGACTGAAAAGGACGGTGTCTTTCTCATGTTCCACACAAGAAACTCTTC